>JAFIEP010000044.1 GCA_020832495.1 Acidimicrobiia bacterium
GTCTGCTCGCTGCCAGCGCCATCAACTGTCCCCCTCAAGCCGCGCATTCATCCGAAAGGATTATCTCATAGCTAGGACGCGAACCGGCGGATACCCCCTGCTCAACGACCACATTCACACCGCTATGTCAGGAGGTCTGGATTCGGTGACTTCGTCGGCAACCATTGCGCGCTCCAGTCGGCGGGACTACGTCGTCGCCAGGGACTGGGGCGGCAGAGGTGTTGTGGCGGTCAACCGCAGATGGGTGACCGAGACCCTGATCCTAGCGTGCCGGAGCCCTCTCCACCCTGTCCGCCCCACTCGCAATGACACCCGTTGCCGGCCACCGGACGCGGTCGTTCCACCGGAGTCCGACCCGATGCGAGGCCAGCGCCTCCATGCCGCCCTCACATCCTCGACGGTACCCGGGCCCACGAGTTCCGCGCCGAACCCTGAACGTGCCTGGCTGGTCGACTGCCCCTACGATGGCGACAACTGGAGCGAGAGTGCGCCACACCTGGGACGTCGCCTGATCGGACGTCGGCGTGGACCTCACTCGTGCGTCGACAAACCGGAGTGTTCCCATGCGATCGAAGCTCGTCCTGTCCCTGTTCTGTGTTGTCCTCGTGGCCGGCGCCTGCGCCGACGACGACGACGCCACCACCACCGGCGACGGTGACACCCCCGCCGCCGATGCGAACGACACCGACGACGACGGCGATGGGGATGGGGATGGGGACGACGCTGGCGGCGGCAACGGCAGCGCCACCATGACCTTCCAGGGCGTCACCTACGACCTCGACGAGGTGATGTGTGATCCGTTCGAGGACCGCCGCCAGTGGATGGCCTTCGACACACAGGACGACAACGCCAGCATCCGGATCCGCAACGGCAGCGAACAACCCAGGTACTCCGTCGAGATCAGCCTGAACCAGAACGCAGAGGTGTGGCGGTTCAACGTCGTCGGCGGCGCCGAGTCCGAGGTGGCGGAGGCGGCTCGCCAGGCCATCGACGCCTCCGACGACCACATCCGCAGCGATGGCATCGGGGTGTGGCCCATCGACGCCGAGTCCGACGAGCAGGAAGCGCTCACCGAATCCCTTGCCTTCGACATCACCTGCTGACGCCGCGTCGATGAGAGAGCACATCCTGCTCGACACCTCCGCTGCTGCGGTGGGAAGTGCGGCTGTGGTCGGAAGCGCTGCTGTGGTCGGAGGCGCTGCTGGAGCCCGCCTGCCGCGCGACTGAACGGTGGTGAGCCGTCGGCGATCTGATGGCGACGCACCGCGCCTCGCCGGAAGGTCAGTCCCCATCGGGGACTGCCACACCTCCACCGGTGCGGCTCGCCGGGCGGTGAGGGCGTAGGGTCGCCCACATGGTGCGAAAGATCCTGGTCCTCGGAGTTGCCCTCGTCGCGTTCAGCGGTTGCGGAGGTGACGACGCCGACGACGCCACCCCTGCCGCCCCGAACGATGTGGGAGCGGACGCCACCGAGGAGCAGACGCCGCCCCCTGACGACGGGGCCGGACCTGACGACAGCGACGAGGACGCAACGAATCGGTCGACCGGCGCCGCTGGGCCACCCTGCTACGAGGCGAGCCCGATCATCGGTCCGGACGGACCGGAAGAGTTCGACTCGGGAGCACTGGTGATGGGCAACGTGCCCGTGGAGGACGTGGCCGGCGAGCTCGAGACGATCCTCGAGGGCTTCGACGGGATCGCCTGCCCCGAGTTCCCGGAAGGTCTGGGCTTCGGGTTCGGGAACTCGCTCCTGGCGCTCGACGACGACGATGTGGCCATCGACGCCGAGAGCGACCTGTACGTGAACATCGACGGCGACGGCGATGATCCCGAGGCGCACGCCGATGCCCTCATGGGCGTCTGCGAAGCGCTCTCGTCGTACCTCGCCGACCACGACGACGCCGTCGGCACCGCCCGAATCGAGATCGACTTCGGTGTGGAGCCGGGCTTCAGCTACGAGCCTGCCGTTCTCAACGAAGCGGTGACGCCGGGAGATCCGGGCACCTGCACGGCCGCCTGACCGAGACACTCCTCGACGGCGGCCGGCGAAGCTCGACGGGCCATCCTGCAGGTGGACGTCCCGTGCAGGCCCCCCTCAAGCTCGGAGTGCGAGCGCGATGTCGACGTGCCCGTTCCGTTCCGCCAGGACAGCCGGGGTGAGCCCGTCAGAGGTCAGCGCTGCTGCGTCCGCTCCCACTCGCAGGAGGACGGCTACTGACGCGCTGTAGCCGTGTGCCGCAGTGAAATGGAGAGGAGTCCAGCCACGATCGTCGGCCACCGAGACGTCGGCGCCGATCACGAGCAGGTCGTCGAGATCCTGCGGTCGGTCGTTCCTGGCAACGACCAGGAGCAGCGGGCTGGGATCGACCCCGTGGGCCGCCAGCAGTTCGACGCCCTGCGCCCCTGCACCTCGCCATGCGGCGTCGAGCGCCGAGGCGGCGAAGAACGGGTGCTCACGCATCGGATCGGCGCCTGCTGCGAGCAGCTCTCGGGCCACGGCCAGGTGTCCCTGGTCGAGGGCGTCGTGCAGCGCCGTGTTCTCGTCGTCGTCCAGGGCGGGATCAGCTCCCTCTTCGAGCAGGCGGCGCACCGCGCCGAGGTCGCCCACTCGTGCCGCCTCCGAGAGCTCTGCCACCTGCATCCGGAGATCATGGCCCGGGACACGACGCACGGCACGCCAGTTCGGCGGCGCGACGGCCATCACCGAACCGTCGTCGAGCCCTCCCGGTCCGGGGCCAGCCACACTCGGGCGACGTAGGGCGACGACATGGCGCGGGCCAGCGAGCTGTAGTCGAGCCCGAAGGCCAGCTCGCTGCCGACGTCGCGCAGGCCATCGGCCGACTCGACGACGAGGTGGTCGCTGCTCGCACCGAGGATGGTGATGCCGGCCGGAGCCACGAGGCCAGCCGTGTCGGTGTCCTGGCGGCCGACGGCGAGGATGACCTGGCAGATGAGCCCGCGATCGGCGCTGCGCGGCTTGTCACCGAACGCCGTCTGGCCGAGTTGACCCCACGGCTGTGACGGCTTGATCTTCGACTCGATGACCTCGGCCACGAGCACGAACGCGTCGGTGCGGAGCCCTTCGACAGGTTGGCGGTGCAGGGGCTCGCAGCCCAACAGGATGGCCTCGCCGAGGCGAAGGTCGTTCACCCGACCCGGGTCGCCGCCGCCGAGGGCCCACCCGAGGTTGGCCGAGTTGCCACCCGACACCACCGCCAGGCGGACACCGAGGGCAGCCTCCGCCGTCTCGGCCAGCACGGATAGTTCAGCCATGTTGGCCACGTCGGGGACGACGCCGCTCTGGCAGGCCAGGTTCGTGCCGATGCCGACGAGTTCGAGCGACGGCAGGCCGACGACCATGCGGGCGGCATCGACCAGGTCGGTGGCCATGATGCCTTCGCGCAGGTCGCCCAGCTCGACCATGAGCACCACCCCGTGGCTGGTGCCCTGCTCGCCGGCGGCGACCGACAGCGCCTCGAGCGTGGCGCGCTCGGTGTTGAGGCTCACGTCGGCGTGGGCCACGACTCGCTTCACCTGGCTGATCATGGGGGTGCGCAGCAGGGTCATCGGCGCCGAGACGCCGGCGCGACGCAGCCCCTCGATTCCCTCGATGTGGGAGTCACCCAGTCGGCTCACACCGGCGGCCAGCAGCTCGCGGGCGAGTTCGGGGGCGCCGAGCGTTGCCTTGGTCACACCGGTGACGGCGATCCCCCGACCGGCCAGCCGCTCCACGAGCATGGTGGCGTTGTGGCGGACCTTCCCGAGGTCGATCTCCAGCCGGGGCGTCGTCACGACGCAGGGGTACTGAGCTTCTCCTCGAGCTGTGGGAACGCAGCGATCACCATGTCGACCAGACGGTCGGGTGAACGGGTCAGGGCGTCGGTGGCGGGGATGCCGAGCTCGGCCTCGTACAACGTGATGGCCGCGCTCACCTCGGCGTCCGTCATGTGCTCGTGGTTGATGGTCAGCCCGATGACCTTGGTGTCGGCAAAGGTCTCGATGAGGTTGATCTCGCTGGCCGGCGTGGGCATCGCCATCTCGCCGAAGTCACCCAGACGGCTACGGGCCGGGGCGTGCTGGAGCACGACGGCCTGGGGCTGGCTGCCACGCAGGATGAACGTCGACGTGAGATACGCCGGGTGGCTGAGCGCACCCTGGCCCTCCACGATGATGACGTCGGGGTCTTCGTTCTCGAAGGCGTCGACGACGGCGGATTCCATCTCCCCCGAGCAGAACTGCGACGGGATGGCGTCGAGCGCGATGCCGTAGCGAGCGCCCTGGATGAGGCTCGTCTGGCCGGTGCCGACCATCACGGCGTCGAGGCCACGAGCGCGCAGCGCCCGGGTGAGGACGGTGGCGGTGGTCCGCTTACCGATGGCGCCGTCGGTGCCCAACACCGCAATGCGTGGGCAGGTGACGTCGCGGATGCGACCGCTGAACATGCGCAGGTCTTTCTTGGCCTTCGGTCGGCGGACGTCGAACATGGTCACGCCGTGGGCCGCAGCGGCGGCGGCCAGCTCGGGGTCGTCGTTGAAGAACTCGTGGAGCCCGTTCACGACGTCCATCCCCAGACCGATGGCTTCGAGCACCAGGGCGCGCTCGGGCGGCGAGAGCATGCCGCTCGAGGGGGCCATGCCGAAGATGAAGGCGTCGGGCACGCCACCGTTGGTGGCGATGGCGTCGGCCAGGTCGCGACAGATCGGTATGGCGTTGGGCTTGTCGTCGAGGGCCACGCCGGCGTCGAGTCCGGCCTGTTCGCTGTCGATCACCGACACGATCCGGTAGGTCCCGGAACTGCGCACCAAGCCGTTGGCCGTCTTGCCGTCAATGGCGCCGAAGTTGGCTTCGCAGTACACGACGGCTGTGGGCGCGTCGGACGGCGTGGCGAATGGGGCAGTGGACATGTCGCTCCTCGAGGTGAGCTCAGAGGAGGCGACGAGATCGAACTCGCAGGTGCAGGACGAGCGAAAAGAGAAGTCCCCACTAAGTGGTGAAAGGCCCACGGTACCGCCTCCGCCGCTCGCGACCTCGTCTCAGCGCCCGGGGGCTGGGCGTCTTCCGTCGCCGAAGGTGGGAGTGGAGGACCACAGCGACGTCAGGTCGGCCCCGTCGGGAAGCGTCTCGTGGCCCTGCCGACTGAAGATCCGCGCCGGCCCGGTGACATTGGCCCGGTCGCCGCTCACCCGTAGCCACGACCCTTCGTAGAGGGCGAGCACCGGGCAGTCGTTCTCCTCGAGGAACTCCTCGATGCGCTCGACGCGGTTTTCGCCCATGTAGGTGGACGCCGGGTCGGGGTCGACGAAGTGCAGGTTGACCTGGAACGGCAGCAGACCGAGCGCTGCGAAGCTGGGCGGCCGGGAGATGGGCATGTCGTTGGTGGTGCGGATGGTGGGGCAGGTGATGTTCGTGCCGGCCGAGGCACCGATGTAGCGGGTGGCGCCGTCGCGCACCCGCTGGCGCAGCCCGTCGAGCACGTCGAGGCCGTAGAGCGAGTCGAGCAGGCGGAACGTGTTGCCGCCGCCGATCAACACGACGTCGGCCTCGAGGATGGCCCGCTCCGGCGCAACGGCGCGGTGGGCGGAGATGACGTCGATGTCGATGAGGCCCAGGGCAGCGATCACCCGATCGGCGTAGTGGTCCCAGTCGGCCAAGGCGTAGGGAACGAAGGTGACCTGGTCGCCGGCCACCACCTCGGCGAAGGCCGCCGCGGCGTGGGAGTACATCGTCTGGCCGTAGTTGGTGGAGTTCGACAACAACAGCAGGTCCATGGGCACCGAGCGGCCGTCGAGGGATCGTCTGCCTGCCGCTCGCGCAGGCTAACGGGGATCGGCGCGCCTCCGAGCCGGATGCAGAGGTCACTCGGTGACGCACTGAACGGAGAGTGCGTCACTCACCCGTGCAGGCGCGCCCCCGTCGAGAGCTGAGTAGCGTTCAGAGCATGCGAGTTGCGGTGTTCAGCACCAAGCCCTACGACATCGAGTCACTCTCGGCGGCCGACGAGCGAGCCGGTCATGCACATGACCTCGTCTTCCTCGAGGCCCGGCTCACGAAGGAGACGGTGCCGCTCGCCGCCGGTTGCGACGCCGTCTGCGCTTTCGTCAACGACGATCTGAGCGCACCCGTGCTCGACGGGCTCCACGCCGCCGGCGTGCAGCTGGTCGCCTTGCGCTCGGCCGGCTTCAACCACGTCGACCTGGGGACGGCGGCGCGGCTCGGGATCACCGTGGCTCGTGTGCCGGGCTACTCGCCCCACGCCGTGGCCGAGCACGCGGCAGGCCTGATCCTGGCGCTCAATCGCAAGATCCACCGGGCCTACACGCGGGTTCGGGAGAACAACTTTGCCCTGACCGGCCTGTTGGGCTTCGACCTGCACGGTCGGACCGTGGGGGTGGTGGGTACCGGCCGGATCGGCGCTGTGTTCGCCCGGATCATGATCGGCTTCGGCTGCCGTGTGGTGGCGACCGACCCCTACCCCGACGACGGATGCCAACGGCTGGGGGTCGAGTACCTCGAACTCGACGACCTGTTGCCCCAAGCCGACATCATCAGCCTGCACTGCCCGCTCACGCCCGAGACATACCACCTGATCGACCGCGCCGCCCTGGCCCGGATGCGGCCAGGGGTGATGCTCATCAACACCAGTCGCGGCGCGCTGATCGACACGGCAGCGGTCATCGAGGGCCTCAAGAGGGGCGCCATCGGCTACCTCGGCCTCGACGTGTACGAGGAGGAGGCCGACCTGTTCTTCGAAGACCTCTCCGACCAGGTGGTGCGCGATGACGTCTTCGCCCGCCTGCTCACCTTCCACAACGTGCTCATCACCGGCCACCAGGGATTTTTCACGACCGAGGCGCTGACGGACATCGCCGACACCACCATCCGCAACCTCTCCGCCTTCGAGCGGAACGAGGACCACCTGCACCGGGTCGACCCGTCCTCGCGCACCTGAGCGTCGGGGAACCAACCGATGCTGACCCTCGTCGCAGCGCTGCCCATCATCTCGGTGCTCGTGCTGATGGTGGGCGCCGGCTGGTCGGCCGTGAGGGCCGGTGTGGTAACGGCGGTCGGCACGATCGTGCTGGCCATCGGTGCATTCGACCTCGGCGGCCCGGGCCAGCCGGCGGGGCGCGCCGCCAGCGTCGCCGGGATCACTGCCGAGGCGGCGTTCGTGGCCCTGACGGTGATCGCCATCATCGGGCCAGCGCTGGCGGTGCACCACCTGCAGCAGGAGACGGGGGCGACCTCCATCCTTCGCAGCGCCCTCGGCCGCCTCTCCCCCGACCCCCGGGTCGCTGCCCTGCTCATCGCCTGGTTCTTCAGCCTCTTCATCGAGGGCGCAGCGGGCTTCGGCACGCCGGTGGCCCTCGCCGCCCCTTTCCTGGTGGCTGCGGGCTTCCGTCCCGTCGCCGCCGTGAGCGCCGCCCTCGTCGGCCACGCCGCCGGCGTGTCGTTCGGGGCCCTCGGCACGCCTGTCATCGCCCAGGTGGCCGCCACCGGGTTCTCGGGGCGCGACCTGTCGGCAGCCACCGTCCCCTACCACGCCGCCCTCGGATGGTTGCTGACGGCGGCGGTGGTCGTCACGATCGGCCGGTCGGTGCCGGGCCCAGCCCCCTGGCGGTGGGGGGCGGTGGCAGCTGCCGCTTTCTTCATCCCCTACTGGCTCATCGGCCGCCACGTCGGCCCGGAGCTACCCACGCTCGGTGGGGCGCTGGTCGGCGCGGCAGTCTTCCTCGCCGTGGTCCGCCTGGCTGCCCGGTTCGGTCAGCGGCATCCCGGTGAATCGTCCGCCGTCGACGCGTGGGCCACCGAAGTGGAGGACGACGACGGGGTCGCGCCGCCGGGCGAAGTGCTACGGGCCGCTGCGCCCTACCTGGCGCTCGTGACCATGGTCCTGGTGACCCGGCTGGTTCCGCCCGTGCGAGATGCCCTTGGCGGGGTGGAACTCGAGTGGAGCATCTTCGACACCTTCGGGGGCAGTGTCCGCCCGCTCTACCACCCCGGTGTCCTCCTGGCCCTCGCCTTCGCCGTCGGCGCGGTGGCCCAGCGCGCCTCTGCCGTCGAAGTGGCAGAGGCGGTGGGGACCACCAACCGGCGACTCGTGCCGGTCGTCGTCGCCCTCGTGGCCATGGTCACCATCGCCCGCGCCATGTCACAAGCGGGGATGACCGACGAGCTCGCCATGGCGGCAGCCGGTGTCGGGGCAGCGTGGCCGCTGGTGGCGCCGTTCGTCGGCGCGCTCGGCACCTTCGTGACCGGCTCGGCCACGGCGTCCAACATCCTGTTCACCGACTTCCAGCAGTCGACAGCCGAGGCGCTCGACCTCGACCCGCTGCCGCTACTCGGCGCCCAGGGGTTCGGCGCCGCCGCCGGTAACATCATCTGCCCCCACAATGTGGTGGCGGCCGCCGCCACGGTGGGGCTGTCCGGTCGGGAAGGCCTCGTGCTACGACGCACGCTGCCGGTGGCGCTCGGCTACGTCGCTCTCGGAGGGGCGCTGGCCTGGGTGATCGCCGGGTAAGCCCACCGCCTCGTCGTGAGCACGAGGCACCGAACCCACACCAGCAGGCGCCCCGACGCGTCGAGCAACTGATCCTCCGACGAGAACGGGCCCCGGTTCCGCCGCTAAGTTCCTGCACTGACCGCCGTTCAGCACCCCCTGCGATCGGAGCGACATGGGGCCGGAACCGTGACCGGGACGACGACCGACAGCGACGAGCGACCCGCCGCCCCGATGGCTCGTCTGCCCGGGTGGAGCGTGGCCGTCATCGGTGCGCTGTGTGCTGGCGTCGGCGTGTTGCTCGTGTTCCGACCGTTCGTGTCGCTGGCTGTGCTGGTCGCTGTGGTGGCGGCCGGCATGGTCGCCACCGGCCTGGCTGCGGTAGCGGCGGCAGGCACCATGCTGCGACCCTGGTTGGCACGACTCGCCGGCATCGGTTGGGTGGCGGCGGCTGTCGTGCTCGTGGCCTGGCCCGACATCACGACCCGAGCCGTGGCCGTCGTGGTCGGTGTGGCCATGATCGTCGGCGGTGTGATCGACGTCGCCGGCTCCGGTGGGCGCACCACGCTGGATCGTCGCGTCGCCGCAGTGATCGTGGGAGTGGCCAGCGTCATCTTCGGCGTGTTGGCGCTGTCGTGGCCTGACGTCACCGTCCTCGTCGTCGCCGTGGTCTTCGGTGCCCGTCTGACCCTCATCGGTCTACGCCTCGTGTGGGCGGCGGTCCGCCCCCCCGGGAGCTCGACCCGGCGGACGCCACCCCGTCGACGGGGAGGTTCCGCCGCTTCGTCAACGTCGGCGGCGCCGTGGTGGCACTGGTGGTGGCCCTGGCGCTGGCCGGTGTGAGCGCCGTGCTGAACGCCGGCGAACCGGCGGTGGACGACTTCTACACCGCCCCCGCCGACCTCCCCGACGAACCCGGGGTGCTCCTGCGAGCCGAGCCGTTCACCCGGACCATCCCCGACGGCGCCACCGCCTGGCGCATCCTCTACACGACGACCCGCGACGAGGGCGTGCCCGCAGTGGCGAGCGCCATCGTGGTCACGCCGACGTCGACCGATGGCCAGGCCACCCCGGTGATCGCCTGGGCCCACGGCACGACCGGCGTGGCCCGCGGCTGCGCCCCCTCGGTGCTCGACGACCCGTTCGGCGCCGGCGCGTTCTTCTCGCTCGACCGGGTGCTCGAGGAGGGATGGACGCTGGTGGCCACCGACTACGTCGGGCTCGGCACCGAGGGGCCCCATCCCTACCTCATCGGCCAGGGCGAGGCCCGCTCGGTGCTCGACTCGGTGCGCGCCGCCCGCCAGCTCGACGAGCTGGACCTGACCGACGACACGGTGGTGTGGGGCCACTCCCAAGGAGGCGGCGCCGCCCTGTGGACCGGCATCGTCGCCCCCGACTACGCCCCCGACATCCCCCTCGCCGGCGTGGCGGCCCTGGCGCCGGCCAGCGACCTGGTCGGGCTCGTCGGCAACCTCGGCAACGTGCCGGTGGGCAGCATCTTCGCCACCTACGTGGTGAGTGCCTACGCGGAGGTCTACCCCGACGTGTCACTCGACGACTACGTCGCACCGGCCGGGCGCTCGACGTTCGACGCCACCGCGCAACGGTGCCTGGCCGAGCCCGCCGCCTTGGTGTCGGTGGTCGAGTCGCTCGGCACGAACATGTCGGTGTTCTCCACCGACCTGGCGTCAGGGAGTCTTCTCGAACGGTTCGAGGAGAACGTCCCCGACGGGCCCATCGAGGCCCCGCTGCTGCTCGGCCAGGGCGAGGCCGACCAACTGGTGCTGCCGGCGGTGCAGGACGCCTACGTCGCCGCCCGCTGCGCCGACGGCCACGACGTCGACTACCGGACCTACGAGGGACGCGATCACGTACCACTGGTCGAGCCGGACTCCCCCGCCATCGCCGAACTCCTCGACTGGACCCGCGACCGGTTCGCCGGCCTCCCGGCGTCCTCCACCTGCGACGGGAGCTGACCATGTCCACCCCACCCGAGCACTGTTCCGACTCCGACGCCGACACCTGGGCGAGCGAGGTCGAGGCCCAACTCACCGACGACGAGCGGTTCTCGCTGATCTCGAGCCTGATGGTCATCGTGTTCGGCGGGGAACGCGAACCGCGTGTCCCGCCGGACGTACCGCAGATCGCCGGCTACGTACCCGGCGTGGCGCGCCTCGGTGTGCCGGCGTTGCTCATCACCGACGCCGGGCTGGGTGTCACCAACCCCGGTGGTGGCCGACCGGGCGACACGGCCACCGCCCTGCCCGCTGGCTTGGCCCTCGGCGCCACCTTCAACCCGTCGCTGGCCCGCCAGGGCGGCGCGCTGATCGGCCGCGAGGCCCGGTCGAAGGGCTTCAACGTGTTGTGCGGCGGCGGCATGAACCTGCCCCGCGACCCACGCCACGGCCGCAACTTCGAGTACCTGTCAGAGGATCCGCTGCTGAGCGGCGTGCTGGCCGCGGAGATGGTCATCGGCACCCAGTCCGAGGGCGTGGTGTCGATGGTGAAGCACTTCGCCCTCAACTCTCACGAGACCAACAAGTTCTGGCTGGACGCCGTCATCGACCCGGTCGCCCACCGCGAGTCAGATCTCCTGGCCTTCCAGATCGCCGTCGAACGGGCCGAACCCGGCGCCGTCATGGGCGCCTACAACAAGGTGAACGGCGAGTACTGCTGTGGCAACGCACCGCTGCTGAACGACGTCCTCAAGGGAGCGTTCGGCTTCCGGGGCTGGGTGATGTCGGACTGGATGGCGGTGCACGACTGGACCTACGCCCTGTACGGGCTCGACCAGCACTCGGGGGCGCAACTCGACCAACAGGAGTGGTTCGACGGCCCGCTCCGCCAGGCACTGGCCGACGGTGAGCTGTCACGCGAGCGGCTGTCGGACATGGTGCGGCGCATCCTGCGCTCGATGCGGGCGGTGGGCATCGACCGTTGGGGCGAGCCACCCGAGGTGGACCTGGTCGCCCACGACGCCGCCGCGCTGGAGGTGGCCCGCCAAGGGATGGTGCTGCTCGAGAACGACGGCGTGCTGCCTCTCGCCGCCGACGTCGGCTCGATCGCCGTCATCGGCCGACACGCCGATCGTGGGGTTCTCGCCGGTGGCGGCTCCAGCCAGGGGATCCCCCCGGGTGGCATCGCCGTGAAGGTCCCCATGGGCGGCGAAGGGATGCTCAGCGCCGTGCGCACCGAGGCGTGGTTCCCCTCGTCGCCGCTCACCGAGCTGCGCTCGCTGCTCCCCGACGCCACCATCTCCTTCGACCCCGGCATGTACCCCGCCGACGCCGCCGAGCTGGCCCGCCGTTCCGACGTGGCCGTGGTCATCGTCAGCAAGCTGGAGAGCGAGGGCTACGACAGCCCCGACCTCTCGTTGCCGTTCGGCCAGGACGCGTTGATCGAGGCGGTGGCCGAGGCCAACCCCGACACCGTGGTCGTGCTGGAGACCGGCAACCCCACCGACATGCCGTGGCGTGACCGGGTGCGGGCGATCCTGCAGGCCTGGTACCCGGGCCAGGCCGGCGGGCGGGCCATCGCCGAGGTGCTCACCGGTGCGGTCAACCCGTCCGGACGACTGCCCGTCACCTTCCCCGAGAGCACGTCGCAGCTGCCCCGCCCGGAGCTGGCCGGCTTCGGTGAACCGTTCGGCACCCCGCTCACCATCGAGCACCGCGAGGGCGCCGAGGTCGGCTACCGCTGGTTCGCAGCGACCGACGCCACCCCTCGGTACCCGTTCGGCTACGGGCTGGGCTACACGACCTTCGCCCACGCCGACCTCGAGGTCTCCGGCGGCGACACGGTCACCGCCACCGTGTCGGTCACCAACACCGGCGACCGCAGCGGCGCCGATGTCGTGCAGCTCTACCTGACCGACGCTGCCGGCACCCGGCGATCGCGGCTGCTGGGCTTCGAGCGTGTGGAGCTCGACCCGGGCGAGACCCGCCGCGTGACGATCGTGGCCGATCCGCGCCTGCTCGCCGCCTTCGACGGCGCCGCTGCGCAGTGGCACATCGCCGGCGGCGCCTACGAGGTGGCCATCGGCACCGACGCCGCCACCCCGGTGCTGGTGGCGCAGGTCGACCTGGCTGAGCGACACTTCGGCCGATGAACACTCCAGTGGCGGCCACCGGAACGATGGGCGTGACGTCGGTGGCGTGCCACCACCACGGGCCGGTGTGAGGGTGGCCGTGGAGGAGGTCCCGGTCCAGTTCTTCCAGTCGGTCATCGCCATCGAGTTGGCAGTCACCGGCACGTTGCTCTTCCAGATCCGGTTCTTCGACCGGGACCAACCGAGGCTGGTCGGCGGTGACACCACCAACGCCTGGCTGCGCCTGGCGGTGGCGGTCGTGCTGGGGGCGACGCTCTTCGGTTCGCTGGCCGCCATCCTCCACGGCGGCGACACCACCTCGGCGGCGGCCGTCACCGTGGGGCTCGCCCTGTCGATCCTGCCCATCCTGCTGCGGGTCCTGCCGCCGCTCGCCCACGACACCGACCACGGCACCCGACATCCCCAGACGTCGGTGACCGTCGCCGCGCTGGCGCTCTACGCCACCGCCGTCGCCGTCGTGATCGTCACCCTCAACGTCTGAACGAACGGACACTTCCATGGTTCCCGACACTCCCACTGGTGCAGGCGTGCAGGCGCTGGCCATCCGAGCTGCGGTGCTCGGCCTACGTGCCGTGCAACTGGTGAGTCCGGTCCCGGCCGCTCGCCTGACCAGGGCGCTGTTCGCCAAGACGGGCGCCGCCCAAGCCGAGATGCTGGCCGCCCACCGGCCCGCCGACGTCGACGCCCGCCTCGACGAACGCTACGGCTCCCGTCCCGACGAGTGCTTCGACGTGTTCACCCCCGCCGGATCGGCTGTGCCCGGACCGACGGTGGTGTGGGTGCACGGCGGCGGGTTCGTGGGCGGCACCAAGGACGAACTGGCCGACTACTTCCGGCTCCTCGCCTCGCACGGCTTCACCGTCGTGGCCGTTCGGTACACCCTGGCGCCGGAGGCAACGTTCCCCACGCCGGTCCGCCAGACGCTCGCCGCGTTGGGGTACCTCGAGCGCCACGCCGGCGACCTGGGGGTCGACCCCCAGCGGATCGTCCTCGCCGGGGACTCCGCCGGATCGCACATCGCTGCGCAGACCGCCATGGTCTGCACCGACCCCGCCGCCGCCACGCGGCTCGGCCTCGACCCCGTGGCGGGCGTGCGGCTGGCCGGTGTGGTCCTGTGCTGTGGCGTCTACGACGTGCGGACCCTCGTGGCCGCGTCGAACACGGTGGAGTTGTTCGTCGACGCCGCCATGTGGGCCTACTCAGGGGTGCGGCACTATCGCGACGACGAAACGTTCCTGTCCGCCATGTCGGTGCCCGATCACCTGAGCGACTCGTTCCCGCCGGCGTTCGTGACCGTGGGCAACGTCGATCCGCTGCTCGCGCAGTCCCAGCGCCTCGTCGAACGGTTCGAGGAGCTCGGGGTGCCGGTCGAGTGCCTGCTGTACCCGCCCGACCACACCCCGGCGCTGTCGCACGAGTACCAGTTCGACCTCGAGTTGGACGACGCCCGCGCCGCACTCGAGGCCATCGTCAGGTTCATCGACCGCACGACGGCAGCACCGCAGGCCTGAGCTCGCAGGTGAAACCGGGTCAGCCACACCCTCGCCCGCCGCAGCCGCTGCGACGTCGAGGTGTCCCGCTGCTCAGCCGGCGGGTTCCGCCACCAACGCTGCGGCCGGAGCAGTCGGAGGCTCGGTGGTGATGGCCGCAACGGCCGGCCACAGCGCCGCCGCCGCCTTCGTCTGCCCGGCACGGTTGGGGTGGAAGTAGTCCCAGCCGCTCAGGTCCGACAGGACGAACGGCACCTCGAAGGCGGCATCGTCGTCGTAGGTGCACAGCACGTGCTCGGCGCACACGTCGCGCAGCGCCGCGTTGTACTCCACCACCCGCTGGCGCACCCGCTCACGACGCTCGACATCGGCGGTGGCCGTCGACGTCGGCGACGCCAGCAACGACTGACAGATGCGGTAGGTGCCCCAGGCGGTACGCGCTGCGAAGCTGGTGTGGCCGACTTCCCACAGACGGTGCACGTCGGGGATGCTGGCCACGAACACCCGGGTGTCGGGCAGGCCGGTGCTGAGCGTGTTCATGGCGGTGGCGAACTGGGCCCGGTAGGTGGACGCCGGCGTCATCGTGGCCTCCGAGGAGGTGCACACGTCGTTGGCGCCCATGAGGATGGTGACGAGTTCCGCGTCGGAGGCCACGGCGTCCGCCGCCTGGCCGTTCAGGTGGACCATCTTGGCGCCGCTCTGCGACAGGTTGAAGTTGTTGCCGGCGATGGCCGGCTCGGACGCCAGCAGACGCTGGTAGATGCTGTTCACGCCTGACTCGGTGCCGGTGCTCCACGACCGCGACGGCCAGTCGACGTAGAAGCCGCTGGCGTTGAACCCCCGGGTGATCGAGTCGCCCAGCGCGGCGATGGACGTGGGCGGCGCCATGGCCTCGGTGGTGATCACGGTCCACGGCCCGTTGGTCGTCCACGTCCCAGCGTTCGGATCGAAGAACTGCAGGCGCAGCTCGTAGGTGGTGGAGGGCCGGAGCCCCTCGATCGTGGTCACGCCGTCGGCGGCGGGCACCGGTGCCACCAGCGCGCCGTCGACGAAGACACCGAAGGTCGTACCGGCGTCGGCGTAAGCGTCGATCACCAACCACGAGACGGTGACGGATCGTGCGTCCACCGAGTCCACGTGGAACGGGTAGGCGACCGTGCCGTCCTCGCCCTCGCAGCCGGCGGTCAACAGCACCGCCAGGGAGATGGTCAACAGGACGGCGAGACGCTTGGTGACGGTCACCTCGCTGACGGTGACAGAGTTCGCTCCCGGAGTCCAGCCGGGTTTCGGTGGCGGGCTGCGTCGGCGCGGCGCGGTGGGACTGTGCCTGGAGCGCAGCGATCAGCCCTGGCGCTCCTCCGCGGAAGGGGCGCGCCGGTCGCCCTGCTCGGTCCGGGGGGTCCCGAACTCGATGGTGAGGGAACGGCGGTCGGTGCCGCCACCGAAGCTGGCGTGGAGCAGCTTCATGTCGATGACGATCACGTCGCCGGGCTCGACGTCGAGGACCTCGGCGGGCAGTTCGTCGGGCGCACTGCCGAACACCTCGGCCGGCGGGAGCGGGTGACTGGTCAGGGTGCGCACCAGCGAGCGGCGGAACGGCCCCCGATGGTGCGAGCCGGGGATGACCCGCAGCGCCCCGTTCGCCGCGGTGAGCGGGTCGAGGTAGAGCGTGAGCAGCACGTGCCGTTCGGCGCCGGCGGTGAAGATGCCGTCGTGGTGCCAGTGCACGTCGCAGCTGAAGAGGTTGGCGTGGTCGGTGAGGCGCTCACAGGTGCCCTCGATGAGTCGGGCGGCGATGCCAGCGGTGCGGGGGTCGTCGCTCAGCCACCCGAGGCGCTCGTGGCGATCGAGCGGGCCGAGCACCGCCCGGCGCGGGGCGTCGTGGAGGCCGGTGGCTGCGGTGTCGTACGAGACGTCGCAGCGCACGACCTGGAGGTCGTGCTCGTGCACCACCGCGTCGAATCCCTGCCGAATGTCCTCGATCTCGTCGCGGAACAGCCCCGGGAGCAGGAGGTAGCCGTACGTGTCGAAGCGATCAACCTCGGCGGCGGTGAGTTCGAAGGCCTGCTGCACCAACGTGGTCATCCGCTCATCCCCTTCTGCTCGCGGCGAGTTCACGACGCCCCTTCAGGGAAATCTATTGGCGCCGGTTGCTCGAGAACGGGATGGTCGGTCGTCAGTCAGACAGGTCGCCCCGGCGCCGGGCATCTACCGGGATGATGCACAGGGCCCCGCCGGGACGTCGGTGGACGGTGCCACTGCCGAGGTGCACCGAGTACTCACCGAGGGCACCTCGATGTGGTCGGTCTCCGGCGCAGCCTCGGATCCGCTCGGGCACCAGGGGCGGTTCCCCGAGAGCACGAAAGTCCCGACGGCTGCCGAACAGTCACGGCACGCGGCAGTTTCGGCCGATCGGCGGAAGCGGGCTGTGGAAGCGGAACGGCGACAGCTTCGTGTGGGGCGCTCGCCACAACAGGAGGACGAACATGGCGGCACGTCGGATCGAAGTCGGAAGCTTGGCGCGTCGACGCCACCTTCGAGTGCGCTGCATCGGAACGGTGCTGGCGGTGTCGCTGGTGGCCGTCCTGACCGCTGTGGCCCCCACCACCTCGGCAGCGGCAACTGACACCGGCGTGGAGATCCTCAACTACCCCACCGACATCGCCAGCCCGTACGGGATCGCTGCAGGACCGGACGACAACCTGTGGTTCACCAACCCGGGGAACAACTCGATCGGGCGCATCACCCCCGACGGCGTCGTGTCGAACTTCACCGGAGACGGGATCGCCAGCCCGAACGGGATCGCTGCGGGACCCGACGGCAACCTGTGGTTCACCAACCGGCAGACCTTCCCCGGCCCCACCGGGGCCCACTCGATCGGGCGCATCACCCCCGACGGCGTCGTGTCGAACTTCACCGGAGACGGGATCGCCAGCCCGTTCGGCATCGCTGCGGGGCCCGACGGGAACCTGTGGTTCACCAACTGGGGGAACAACTCGATCGGGCAGATCACCCCCGACGGCGTCGTGTCGAACTACACCGGCACCGGCATCGCCAGCCCGTACGCCATCGCCCCAGGACCGGACGGCAACCTGTGGTTCACGAACCAGGGGAACAACTCGATCGGACGCATCACCCCCGACGGGGTCGTGTCGAACTTCACCGGGGACGACATCGCCAGCCCGCACGGGATCGCCACAGGGCCCGACGGCAATCTGTGGTTCACCAACTGGGGGAACAACTCGATCGGACGCATCACCCCCGACGGGGTCGTGTCGAACTACACCGGCACCGGCATGAACCGCCCGAGGAGCCGGCGACAGGACCGGACGGCAACCTGTGGTTCACCAACTCCGGGAGCCACACGATGGGGCGGGTTACTCCCGCCGGGGTGGTGTCGATCTTCACGGGCACCGGCATCGCCAGCCCGCACGGGATCGCTGCGGGACCCGACGGCACCCTGTGGTTCACCAACCTGGGGAACAGTTCGATCGGGCAGATCACGCCCGACGCGGTCGTGTCGAACTTCACCGGCAGCCGTATCGATTCCCCATCCGAGATCACCACGGGACCCGACGGCAACGTGTGGTTCACCAACTTCGCCAACAGCTCGATCGGTCGCATCACCCCCGACGGGGTCGTGTCGAACTTCACCAGCCGCGGGATCAACGGCCCAGACGGCATGGTGGCAGGTCCCGACGGGAACCTGTGGTTCACCAACTGGGGGAACAACTCCATAGGACGCATCACCCCCGACGGGGTCGTGTCGAACTACACCGGCACCGGTATCAACAGCCCGAGGGACATCGCAGTTGGCCCGGACGGGAACCTTTGGTTCACCAACGCGTGGAACAACTCGATCGGACGCATCACCCCCGACGGCGTCGTGTCGAACCACACCGGAGCCGGCATCTCGGGCCCACGGGGGATCACCGCCGGACCGGACGGCAGCCTGTGGTTCACCAACCGGTCGAACAACTCGATCGGGCAGGCGATCGGGTTGGACGTGCCGGAGCTTCCCGGAGCGCCGACAGCGGTTGCCGCGGTACCAGGCAACGCTCAGGCCATCGTCGGCTGGGCAGCACCCGCCTCCGACGGCGGATCGCCCGTCACTGGCTACACCGTCACGGCGGACCCCGGCAGCGCAACCTGTGGCACCACCACCGAGCTGTCGTGCACCGTCAGCGGTCTCACCAACGGCACCAGCTACACCTTCACCGTGGTCGCCACCAACTGGGTCGGCGACTCGCCCCCTTCGGAGCCGTCGGACCCGGTGGCTCCACACGCGACGGCGACCACCAGCGAGTGCGGTGTGACCGAGCCGGGTCCGTTCAGCGACGTGCCCGGGGACCAGGCGTTCTGCACCCAGATCGAGTGGATGGCCACGACCGGGATCTCCGGCGGGTTCCCCGATGGGACCTTCCGACCCACGGTGGCGGTGTCACGCCAAGCAATGGCGGCGTTCCTCCACCGGTTCGCCGGCGAACCCGAGGTCACCCTCACCCAGCCGTACTTCGACGACGTGCCGACGTCGCAGCCGTTCTACACCGCCATCCAGTGGATGGCCGAGGTGGAACTCTCGACCGGCACGCCCCAGACCGGCTCGAAGCCGCTCTACAAGCCCACCGACGCGGTGTCACGTCAAGCCATGGCGGCGTTCCTCCATCGGATCGCAGGCGAACCCGACGTGGCGCTGGGCGCTCCGTTCTTCGGTGACGTGAGCGCGTCCCATCCGTTCTTCGAGGCGATCCAGTGGATGGCCGAGGTGGAACTCTCGACCGGCACCGCCCAGCCAGGCGGGAACCCCGACTACCTGCCCGTCAACCCTGTGTCACGCCAAGCCATGGCGGCGTTCCTGCAACGCTTCGACGAGAACATCGACCCACCTGTCGGATAGCAGTCGGGTAGCAGTCGGCGACACGAAACCCAGGTTCACGGGTCGGTGCCTTCGCCGATGCCCGCAGCACCGGGCGACCCATCGGGACCGAGGTCTGCCGCCGTCTCGGCCAGTGCCGCCCGGAGGGCTGTGAACTCGTCGACCAGGTGATCGAACCTCGCCGAGTTGCTGGCCTCGAACACGACCTGTGCGCTCTGGTTGACGGCATCGTTGAGCTGCGCAACCGCAAGGCGCAGCCGACGCTCGCTCGTGCCGACCAACTCGGTGAGGTGGTGCGCGGAGTTCGCCTCGTTCCTCACCGCAGCTGCGAGGGCTTCGGCGTCGCGGTCCTGTGGCCGTGCGGCGGCGTCTGCTTCGGCAGCCTGAGCCCGCTTCTCGACAGCAGCGAGATCGACCGCAGCGGCGAGGCCGGCCACCTTGGCACCTCGACGGGCCAGTCGTTCGCAGTCGGCCACGCAGGCCTGCACCTGGGCCCGCACCCTCTCCAAGCGATCCTTCACCGGCCCGTCGGCCGCGGCCGCGGCCGTCTGTTCGAAGCGCGCCGATGCCGCCGTGGCCTCACCGACGAGCGTCGCCCACGGTTCCGGCAGAGGCTGCTTCACCGGCTCGGTTGCGTCCGGCGGTTCCGCGCGGTCGGCGGTGGCCCGGACGACGATCGTGTCGGCCGCCTTGTCCTGCCAGGCCTGGCGGAGTCGCTGGTTGCGGGCCGCCGCCATGCTGAAGACACCGAGCAGACAGCAGACTCCGAGCAGCAGCACCACCACGAACCACCGACCCGTGATGCGGAGCAACTCGGCCGGTCCACCGCTGACGCGCTCGACGCGCAGCCCGAGGAGACGCTTGCCGACGCTCGCCCCGAACACCTTCGTGCACACGGGGTCGTACAGCCCGACGATCGCGAGGATCGCGAGGCCCATCACGGTGGTGAGGCCGTCGCTCTCCTCGGTCTGCAGACCTGCGGCGGACCTGATGGCCGCCTCGGCAATCACGAGGGGGATGAACAGCACGAAGAGCACGGCGGCGTCCCTCGCCCCGGGCCCCCCCCCGTAGGCGCGCCCCGCGCTCCCCCCCGGCCCCGCGGCGGGGCCCCCCCCCGCCCCGCCCCCGGG
>JAFIEP010000045.1 GCA_020832495.1 Acidimicrobiia bacterium
TCATGGCAACCACCTCGTCGTCTCGTCCGCTGGGCCCTCTCTGGGCAGCCGGACAACCTCTCATGAGGAGACTGGAAAGTCCAGAGGTTTTTGGGATGACACAGGTCGGCGCCCAGTCTGCAACTGCACTGCGGACCCCGAAGTCTCGGCGGGCCGCGCAGGACACCCCTACACCCGGACGAGCGCCGGCTTCATAGACGGATCGGCAACCCGACGACGATCGTCGTCATCGTCGAGATACAGCACCCGCTCAGCCCCGGCTGCCACCGCAAGACCCGCGGCGTACAGCCCGATCGAGTTGGGGCCGTTGTCACCAGCGGCCACGAGGACGTCGGCTCCCGGTTCGGCCGCAGGTTGCGGGCCGATGCAGCTCACACACCGTTGGAGGGCGCGACGTAGTAGGCCGCTCGGCGTTCCCCCTCCATCCACAGCTTGCCCTCTGCGCGCAGCCGCTTGAGCAACCGGCTCGCCTGCTCGGATTCGAGCTGGCACAACTCGGCTGCCTCGCGCCGCGTGATGCGCCCGTGCGATGCGACGTAGGCCAGCACCATCTGCTCCTGCTGGAGATTGTCGAAGCCGCGGGTCCGCACGTAGTGCATCGGCTCACCGAGCCGGCGGTACACCGCGGCGGCCAAGTGGTAGGTGCGTCCCTTCCCCTCACCACGAGCCTCGAGGAGGCCCCGCTCGACGAGGCCGTTGAGCGTTGATCGCGCTTCCTGCTGGCTCACCTGGAACAGCTCGGCGGCCCGGGCGGTCGAGATGCGGCGCTCCGAGCGGACCTCGTGCAACGCCAAGAGGTCCTCGAGGGAGAACTGTTGACCGCGCTGGCGAGATTCGGCGATGAACGCAGCAAGCTCACGGTCGGCGGGACCTGAGCGCAGACGCGCCACCACCGAGCTCTGCGTGCTGCGGCCGTAGTCGGGCGCAGGACGGCCGATCTGCAGCTGGCTGAGGAAGACCCGGTTGATGCCCCGGCTCGTGCGATCCACCAGACCGGCTCGCTTGAAGGCATCCGCGATGGCCGGGTTGCGCGGACGGGGCGGGGTGGTGAGCAGGTTGCCGAGTGTGACGCCCTCGGGCAGCCCTCCGGGGTTCGACACGGTCATGGCTGACTGGTCGATCTCGACGAGCGTCGAGCCGGGCAGCCGGTACTCGCGATGGACCAAGGCGTTCGCCACCAGTTCACGCACGGCGACCGCAGCGAAGCGCGGAAGCGGCACCCTGAAGAGACCGATCTCGATCTCTTCCTCGGGGTTCCGGGCCCCGATGGCTGCTGCGAGGTCCTCCATCGCTCGTAGGAGCGGGACGCGGGTGATCGTGTTGGCTCGCACCTCCAAACCAGCAAGCTCTTGGAAGGCGACCTCGTGGGTGGGGACATGGCGCGCCAGCGCTTCCTCTGTGCCGAACAGCAGGAGCGCGCCCGCAGTGATCTCTCCCGGAGCCACCCACAGGTCCAGCGCCTTGAGAATGTCCTCGTCCGACAAGGTGCGGAGGGCGGCATCGCCGTCGTCGCCGGCCATCGTCCGGAGCCGAGCGAACTCGATCGGCGAGAGATCATCGAAGGATGCGTCAGACAGCGGAACCCGGCTGTAGTCCTGCGCACCCACCGCACCGGCGCGCGCCGTGACCTCGTGCGGACGCATGGGCACGCAACCAGGCTTGCCGTGCACGTCGATCGACCGGCGCGTGAACCGTCCGTCGGAGGTGCCGACGACGGACGTTGCTGCGGGCACCTCGATGACGATCACCTCCTTGCCATTGAGGTCCGCCACCTCGATCTTGGTGACGACCGAGGGATCGGTTCGGTTGGCGATGACTGCCTGCAACCGGACCGGGTCGGTCGTCGACCCGTGGCGCTCGGCAGCACCGGTCACGTCGCCATCGTCCTCGACGCCGAGCAGGAGATGGCCACCGCTACCGTTGCTGAGGCAGGCCACGGCATCGACCAGCTCCGAGTCGTTGATCGAGCCCCGCTTGAACTCCACGGTCCAGGTCTCACCGCCGGCGATCAGGCGACGGAGGTCATCGCGTTCCACACGAAGAGCCTACTCAAACACTTTGGGTTTTCTGAAACAGTTTGGGAAACCCAGTATGTTATGCATAGCGCTCAAACGGCCCGAAGGAGCCCACATCGTGACCAGCCGCGACGGCGCGGACCGATCGCCGCAACCGGAGGGGCGGGCCGTTGACCCCAAGGCAAGCGAGAACCATGCAGCCCAGTGACCCGGTGGACCAATGCCTCGATCGTGCCATCGGAACCCTGATGGGGTTGGCCTGCGGTGACGCCGTCGGCACCACGGTCGAGTTCCGCACGCCGGGATCGTTCGAGCCGCTCACCGACATGGTCGGCGGCGGCCCCTTCCGGCTGAACGCCGGCGAGTGGACCGACGACACGTCGATGGCGCTGTGCCTGGCCGAATCGATCCTCGACTGCGGCGGCCTCGACCCGAGCGACCAGCTCCGGCGCTACCTGCTGTGGGCCGACGAGGGGTACCTGTCCTCCAACGGGCGATGCTTCGACATCGGCGGCACAACCGGTGCGGGGCTCGAGAGGTACCGCCGAACAGGTGAGCCGTTCGAGGATCCGGCGAACGTTGACCAGGAGTCAGCAGCGAACGGCTCCTTGATGCGCTTGGCCGCAGTACCCATCCGGTGGCACGCCGCGCCAGAGGTGGCTGCGGCGATGGCTGGGGAGTCGAGCCGGACGACCCATGGCGCCACACGCCCGGTTGATGCATGCCGCCTGCTCGGCGCCATCGTCGCCGGCCTGATCGGCGGCGAGGATGCCGATGTGGTGCTGGCACCCGACTATTGGTCGTGGGGGCCGCTGCATCCTGCGGTCGAGGCCGTCGCACGCGGGTCCTGGCGCCACAAGGAACCGCCGCAGATCCGCGGAACCGGCTACTGCATCGACGCGCTCGAGGCAGCATTGTGGGCTGTGGGGCGGGCAGAGGACGTCGAGGACGCCATCCTTCGCGCCGCCAACCTCGGTGACGACGCCGACACCACCGCAGCGATCGCCGGGCAGATCGCGGGTGCACGCTGGGGTGCCTCCGCCATCCCCGCTCGGTGGCTCGACACCGTGGTCGGCGCTGCCCGAATCCGGTCGCTCGCCGAGCAGTTGTTCGTCGCAGGCGGAGCCGACCGCGCACACACCCGGTGGCCACACGACGACGAGATCCACGCCTGGTGGATCAGCGACGGGGTGCTCGCTGGCGAGTACCCCGGCCACACCGACCGCGCCCGAACCGGCGAGAAGCTCAACCTGCTCGTCGATGCCGGCGTCCGCACGTTCGTCGACCTGACCACCCCGGCAGACGGACTCGAACCCTACGAGGACGTTCTGTCACGAGTCGCGCAGTACCGCGCCCTCGAACTCCGGCGGCTACCGCACCCGATCCCCGACCTCGGCGTTGTCGACGACGACGCCTACGACCGCATCATTGCGGACATCGGCGCAGCGCAACAGCACGGTGGGGTCTACGTGCACTGCTGGGGTGGGGTCGGGAGGACCGGCACCGTTGCGGGCTGCTGGTACGGGCGCACCGCCACCAGCTACGAGGAGGTGATGCACCACCTCGATCGGGCGAGAGCGGGCACACGCAAGGCCCACCGTCCCTGCCCGGAAACGCCCGACCAGCGCGCCGTCCTCCAGCGACGGCTTTCGCTGTAGCCGCCGCTCTGCGCCGTCGACGAGCGACGTCCCCCACGCCCACGCTCCTCTGACCCGTGCGCGCGCCACGACCGCAGAAGTCGGAGACGCAGCCGGCAACCTCGACGACCGGGAGGCACGGGCTCGGCTGGTGCAGGACCGTTGCTGAGGCAGGCCACGGCATCGATTAGTTCGGAGTCGTTGATCGAGCCTCGCTTGAACTCCACGGTCCAGGTCTCGCCGCCAGTGATCAGGCGACGGAGGTCATCGCGCTCCACACGAGGAGCCGAGCGACCGGCCGACCGGCGCGGTGGGTTGATTACATTCCACGTCGGTGCCATCAACCCCTGGTGGCACTTCGAGGCGACCGGTATTGGCTGGCGGCCAACCGGCGAGGAGGACCTGACGTGGAGGCTGCGAGCGCGACGGAGATCACCATCCCGATCGACGAGTGGGACATGGCACGCCACATGGCGCACCTGATCCGAGCCGACGAGCGGTCGCCAATGGGCCATGTTCGGGTGCGCAGCGACGGGCAGCGGCGCCGGTGGTATGCAGCCGACCCCGTGCTCGGCATCATCCGCGATGGTGCGCCGTGCGCCGATCACTTCGACGTCGGCATCCCGCCCGCTGCCTTGGCGTTCGTGGATGTGGCGGCAAGCCTCGGCGGCGAGGTCCTCCTGTGCGTGAATCACGAAGAGGAGCGAATCGGGATCGTCGGCAGCGGAGGTGAACTGTGGCTGCACGATCCGGGGCACCAGTTTCCCAACGTCGACAAGTTCATTCCGTCTTCTGAAATGGTCGCCGCGTCGGCAACGGTGTCAGCCCGCTCGCTCTACCACCTGCTGGAGTCGGCTCGAGTCCAGCGCACGCACCCAGACGAGGGCGAGTACGAGGGGCCTCGACCATGCTGGGTCAGCATCAGCGAGGGTGTCTTCCGCATCGAAGTTGTGTGGCCAGGAGTCGGCACAAGCATTTACCAGCTTCCGGCGTTCGACGTCACCGGCGACGTCGGTGTCGAGGTAAATCCCGTGCTCCTCTCGAAGCTCCTCGAGCAGTTCCACCCGACCGACGACTGCTACATCGGAATCCCTCGCTACGCCGCCGACCCTGTCCTGCTGCGAGGTGAGGGCACAACAGCGGTCCTCATGCCGATCCCCTCGTACGCCGCGCTTGCTCTCGAGCGCGTCGAGAACGCAATCCGCGAGGCGTTCGGTCCGCTGGCGCTCGTGCGCGATGACGACGGCGACTACCCGCTGGTGCGTCGCCAGTTCCCGCTCTACGCGCGGTTCACCGCTGACGGTCTCACCCCGCTGTGCCAGGTCTTTGCCGTTGTGCTCAGCGGCATCGAGAACTCGCCGGAGGTGTGGCGGGAGCTCAATGACCTGAACGCCAGTGTCGGGCTCGCCCGTGTGTTCCAGATCGACGACCAGGTGCTCGCCGAGGTCGACCTGGTGGCGGACATCATCGATGCTGACGCCCTACAAGTCGCAGCAGCGCGGATCCACGGCCTGGCCACCGAGATCGCACCCACCATCGCCGCCGTGTACGGCGGCCAACTCATCGAAGACCCCGCCGAAGCGCGGTTGGTGGCCTACCGCTCCACGATCGTGGAGGCCGAGTTGCGACCGGGTTCGCTGGAGCCGCTCAACGGCATCGCCGCCGTTGCCGAGTGGCCCTTCCCCGGGCCGGTGCACGTGCTCACGGGCTGGAACCCCCAAGGCGCTGCGTTCGATCCGGCGTCGAACACCAGCACCAACATCGCCATCGCCGAGGAGGTTCTTCGCCACGGCGGACGCTTCGTGCACGGGCACGGCCGGTTGGTGGCCGGCGATCATGTCGAAGCGAGCATCGTCGCCTGGGGGCTCAGTCGCGAGCAGGCACGGGCCATGGGCCAACAAGCACTGCAGGACGCCATCTTCGAGATCGACGAGGCCACCATGCACCTGGTGTCGTGCGTCGATGATCGGGTCGACTCCTGGCCTCGCTGCGAGTGATCCACGGTGGCGGACACGGCCGCCGAGGGTTCAGCCGTTGCCGTACCGCTGGTAGAAATCCCAGTCGCCACCCCAACTGGTGCCCGACCGGCGGCGGGGGCGTGGGGGCGAGGGCGGCGGTGGCGGGCCTCCCAAACGCAGACTGCACACACGGGTGTGCACGTCCCAGTCGCCCTGGACGGGGTCGGACACCCGAACGGTGACCCAGGAGTCGACGTAGTAGGTCAACCAAGAGTCGCCGACGACATGAAACGGGCCGACCTCCTGCACCGTGCCGTATCGCCGGACGTCGTTGCCGTACGAGTCTCGGGAGACGAACACCTCGACGCCTGGCCGGAGTCGGCAGTACTGATTCCAAAGTCTCAGCCAGCGCCGACGGTTGTCGCGGTCAAGGCGTTCCAAGCGCCGTTCCTCCCAGCGTTCCTCCCGGAGCTTGCGCCGTTCCTCTCGTCGTTTCGCCCGACCCTGGCGGCGTTCCTCTCGACGTTGTGAGCGGTCACTCATGGGCGTGCTCCGAGGGTTGGTCGTCGCTGTCGGCGTGGGGGACCGCTGGTGGGGTGTTCGGGTGGGGTGGTGGCGGCGCGAATGCGGCGGATGACGGTGGCGGTGTCGATGCGGTTGGTGGCCTGCCATTGGTGGAGGCGGGTGAGGTCGTCGTTGAGGAGGTGGGGTGTGTGGTGTCGCTGGTGGTGCCATGCAATGGCGTCGTCGGCGTAGGCAACGGCAGCGATGGGGCGGGCGTGGCGGATGACGGTGAGGGCGTCGATGGGGTCCCAGCCGCGGTCGAGGAGGATGGCCAGCACCATTGACGGCGCCCGGTTGATGCCCATGTGGCAGTGCACGACCAGGGTGGAGTCGCTGCGGGCGGCGGTGGTGCGGGCGATGGCGGCGCCGGCGTCGAACCATGCGGGGTCGCGTGGTGTGCCGGCGTCGTTGACGCCGAGGTGGTGGTAGGCGATGTCGGGGGCGACCGACGCAACGAGGTCGGCGTCGGTCCATTCGCCGCGCACGTCGAGGATGTCGGTGACCCCGGCTGTGCGCCACTGTTGGAGTTGGCGGATGGCGTCGAGACGGTTGGGGTGGAGATCGCCCGAGACGGCCAGGCCGGCGGTGACGGTGCAGAGGGTGCGCCACCAGCGCACGGCGTCGGTCGACAGCGCCCCGCCCGCGGTGTCCGCTGTGGTGGGGTGACTGCTGGTCGTGTCGTGTGAGGGTGTGGTGGGTGCGGTCATGGGTGGCTCGCGATCGCACGGTCCACCAACGCCAAGGTGATGCGGTGCCACCGCTCTGCGGGCAACGACACACGCGCCCTTGGGGTGAGCGGTGCGGTGTCGAGGACCTGCCCGGTCGGGTCGGTGACGGCGACGCCTCCGCCGGTGAGGTGGTAGGCGACGTCGGCGCCTGCGGTGCGGCACACCTGCTGTGCGGCGACGGCGGTGGTGAGGGCAACGGCGGTGAGGACACCGGCGTGGAAACCGACCTGCGCCCACGTCCAGTGCGCCGTGGTGCCGTGCCCGCAGGCGTCGTCGGCGGTGGCGGCCAGTTCTGGGCTGGCCGTTCGGGTGGTGTCGGCCACCACCCACAACGACGCCGCCGTCGGGCTGTGAGGGGCCGTCGGACTGTCGGCGTCCGTCCCGGTGTGCGAGTGCGTCGTGCCGGCGGGAGGTCGGGTGGTGGGGCGGAACGGTCCGGGTGCGCTGGCGGACCACACGGTTGCGTCCCACAGCGCTGCGGCCGGTTGGTGGGCGTGGATCGATTCGGCCAGCAGTTGGCGGTCCTGGCGGTCGGGCGATGTCCGCCCGGCGAGGTCGGTCCACACGCAGATCCACGCCGGTTCGCTGAGCGGCAACGCCGGGAGTGCAGCACCTGCAGGTGCCAGCCCACGCTTACGGGTCGTGGGATTGGTGGTGGTTGTTGGGTTGGTTGGTTGGGTGTGAGGGTTGGTTGGTTGGGTCATGGTTCTCCATCGCGTGGCGTTCGCACCGTGCCCGTACGGGTCGGTTGCGGCGGTGTCGTCGGGCCACGTCCCTCGACCGCTCTGGATGGTGTGCCCGCACAGTGCTAGGCTGCCGTGCACTCTACGAGTCTACCATACACATCGACACATGTACTTGCGTTGTATGACGACGCATTGACGTTTCTTCAGGAGAGCTGATGTCTGCTGCTGCTGGCGGTCCGCCGCCCCGCCCGTTGAGCGATGCGGAACGCAAGGTGTTCCGCCGTGCCGGCATCGACACGGAGGCCGAGATGCGCGCATGGATCGCTGCGGGCATCGGCCCCTATGAGGCAGAGTCGTTCTGCGAAGCAGGCGTGGACGACGTCGCAACCGCGGCGCGGTGGCGGTCAGAAGGGATGAGCGGCGGCTACCTGCTCGCCGCGAAGCGTGCCGGGCTGGACGACGACGAGGCACGCGCCCGACACGGCGCCGGAAAGCCACCGGTGGATCCGGACCCCGCCGTTGGAGAAGAGTCGCCGTGGGACCGCTACCCAGAACTCGACGAGACGACCGACCGCCATGCCGCTGCGCTCGAGGTCAGCGCCCGGGAGTTCGCCAACCTCGCCGGCGCCACCGACACCTCCATCGTGGCGCACTGGCGGAAGAGCTCGAAGTCCGGCGAAACGTTCCCCCGGGCGCTCAGCAGCGGACGCGACCCCCACTACGGGGCGCTCGAAGTCATCGGATTCCTCCGCCACCAAAAGCGTCTCAGCAAACACCAGCCCGACGGCACCTGGTACTGGCGCCAAGCCATCGCCGGTCTCCCCGCCGCCACCAGCCACGGCGGCGACGCCCTCCGCCCCTACGTCGTGGCCCTCGTGGTGCTCGGCACGCTGCAACGCCGCGCCGAGGGTCTCGCCAACGTGGTGGCGTCGCTCGAGGCAGCCAGCCGATCCTCCCAACCCGCCGGCTACGCGCGCGAAACCATCATCGCTGCCGTCACCACCGCCGCCACACACGACGACGACGAAGAGCTCGCAGCGCTCCTCGAATCCGCGGTGAGCAACGTCGCCGTCAACCCCCCAGTGCTCGCCGCCGCACTCCACGGACTCGACGAGGCGCTCGCAAAGGGCGCCGACCCCAACGACCTGCTCGACACCGCGCTCGACACCCTCGACGCCGTCACCCCCGGCAGCCCCGTCACCGTCGACGCCCTCACCGAAGTGTTCGCCGGACTCGTCGACGACGCCCCCACCAACTGCGTCGTGTGCGACCCCGCCTGCGGCGAAGGCGCCGTACTGCGCGCCGTCGCACGCCGCCGCCACACAGCACACCTCGTCGGCGTCGAACGAGCACACGCCCCGTGGGTCGTCGCCAAACTGCGCTTCTGGCTCGACCACGCCACCGGCGCACCCACCCCCACAGACGTCGAACTGTTGGAACTCGACGCCGTCCTCGACACACCCCTCGACCACCGCACGTTCGACGTCGTGGTCATCGACCCGCCCGTCACCGGCCGCAAAGGCCCCCAACACCGCCACTGGTTCGACCTCATCGACCGCACCCTCACCGCCACCGGAACCGCTGCCGTGCTCAGCCCCTCCCGCCTCCTCGAAGCACCCAACCCCACAGCACGCATCGACCGCATCACCCCCAAACTCGGCGCCGGCGGCCTCACCAGCGTCGTGTTCCTCCCCGCCAACCTCCAGTTCGGATCCCGCCAACCCCTCGCCCTGTGCATCCTCACCGGCGACGACCACCCCACCCGCCAACACGACACCATCGCCGTCATCGACCTCACCCGCGCCACCATCGAACCCACCCCACCCGACGGCGACACCGCACCACCCAGCACTGCCGCCACCAACACGGTCCGCTCCGCACAGATCCGCCAGACGCTCCACCTCTGGCTCACCGCCGGAGCCACCACACCAACCGTGGACAAAGTCACCAAGACGCTGGGGTGGCCGAAAGTCACCATCGTCGACGGAACCCAGGCACGCCACGAAGGACTCGCTCCCGACCGAGCCGGCGACCTCCCACCCGAAGCCGTCGACCTCGCCGACCAACTGGCGTCACTCCTCGAAGCCCACCCCGACGTCACCGGCACAACCACACTACGCAGCGCCCTCGACCGATTCCTCCGCTCCAAACGCCCCAAGCCCAGCTGAGCTGCCCGAAGACCGCCACCAGTCGCCTGTCTTCGGAGGCAGCGGCCAGGGGTGGGACGTAGGAGACGCGGCGTCTGGTTGCGCAGGACGTGCGTGGCGACAGCACCTCTCGTAGCAATCGGCAGACGTCTCGCGCGAAAATAGTCGGCGTTGCTTTTCGATGGGGCCGCACGAATGCACCCCACACCGGGGTGATCGCGCTGCTTCTTGAACTTGACCAGGACCTGACCCCGGAGCAGCTCCTGCGAATCCTCCTCGACACCGCACTCCGGAACGGACCTGGAACTCCTTCGGCGAACTTCCCGGATCCGGGCGCATCGACGGTTCCGGTGCGTCGACCGAGTTGCGAAAGCTCGCCAACTACCGCACATCCAACACGAGACCGTTGAGAAGGATCACAAATGACAACAGATGATTTCGGAGACATCGGTCCCGCCGACATCAAGGTGACGAGGAGAGCCGGCTTGGCAGAGTTGGCGGTCGACGGGAGGCTCGGACCGGACGCCGAGAACATCACACAGCAACTGAAAGCACTTGCCGCGACCCCGGGCCTCGTTGACACACGGCTGGCCGCCGAGATCCGCGGCGGGCTGGACAATACCTTCGCTCTCCTCGCTGACGGGCAAACTGGATTCTGGGACCAACTCCACAAGATGTTCGAGCCGAGGTGGGACAGGTTGGTCAACGAGACAGAGGTCCCGCTCGAGATCGGTGTGTTCTATCTGAACCTCCCGGGCGTCGCCGGCGTGTCCGCGAAGCTGTCGTCCCGGATCTCAGCTGCTCACACCTACTCGGCTTCGGTTGAACTCGGCGTCCTGGGGGGTGGCCCCTCCCACACGATGACACTGACCCGTGGATTCGAACGCTTGTCGGACACTCCCGAGGTCTTCCAGATCACAGTCCCCGCGGTTGTCGAGTCCAGAGAAATCATGGGCGGCAGTGACAGGGGGAAGGTTTACCTACGTCTCGGGAAGATTAAGGATGAAGCTCGCACCTTCAGCTCCAAGCGGCTGCAGCTCCCAGATCCGAAGCGCCTCGGCCCGGAGGTCGAGCGCCTGGCGGTCGATCTCAGCAATTCAGGAGGGACCTTCACGGAGACGCAGAAGATCCAGGAGTCAACGACGTGGGAGGCAACGGTCGACTTCAAGATCGGGGGCCTGGGCCTCGAACTCGGGACGAAAGGCACGTACGGTACCGAGGTGGGGATCGACTACACGGTCGCCGGAGGTCACAAGTACGTCGGGGTGCGCTACCAGCGGCTTCCAGTGACTTACTGGACCCCCTGACCGCAGCGCCGGTAGCGGCGCCACCCCACACAGAGGCGAAAGGGGCCGTCGACAGTGACCCGTCCTGCCGGCCGACTTCTCCATTGCATGGTTGGTCCGTCGACTGTCCCGAGAGGGAGTGCGCACCACGTGATGGCCGCTCCGCTGATGCGACAGCTACGACAGTGAGTAGCGACCGCGCAGCGTTCGTGGAAGCGATCGGGCCCGACCCTCGGTCATCGTGTCTGACTCGCCGTGGTGGATGCGATCGTGGGCGTCACGGCCGCTAGTCCAAGAGCCGGTGGGGTCGCCCGGCAGCGACGGACATACGGTCGGCGATGCGGGCGGCGTCGAACCCGGCGGCGTGCAGCGTTGCCGATGCGGTGTCGAGATCGGGCACGGTGACGGTTCCGCTGTGGAGGGCTCGGCTGGCATCTTGTGGGTCGGCGGTGGTGAGGTGCGGTCCCGGCCATGTGGAGCCGACGAGGAGGCGGGGGAGCACGGCGATGGCGGCGCTGGCGTCGGCGGCGACGCGTGCTCGCAGTGGCTGGCCGGCCAGCAGGGCGGCCATTGCCCGGTGGTGCCCGCCCAGGAGGATCAGCCGGTCGTCGACGGCGGCGACGAGCGGGTAGCGGTTGGAGAGCGTCGCCCGGTCTGCTGAGGTGAGCCCTGTGGTGTGCCACGTCGGGGTGAGGTAGTAGGTGACGTGGTGGCGTAGCACCCATGGTTGGGTGGCGGTCAGCCGTCGAGGGTCGATGTCGGCGACGAACGGGGAGCCGCGCAGCAACGCAGCTGCCACAGCCACGCGCTGCGTCCGCTCTGCGCGTGTGGTGCTCGACGGCCACGGCACCGGGACACGGTCACTCGAGCCGAACCCCGCATCGATCGACCCGGCACCGAACAACGTATCTGAACGAGACGCCCAGTTCACGCCGCCTCGGGGAGGTCGCGGGGAGCGGCCGGCAGCTGTCGGGTGGCGGCGAGTCGCACGAGGCGGTCGCGGCGGGCAGCGAGCGTGCGGGCTGCGGGGCGGCGCACCAGCGGGTCAGGGTCCGCGGCGAGCTGCTCGAGGAGCGCCCCGAGAAGGTTCGTGCGGGCCGCAACGGTGGCCTTGGCTTCGGTGTGGGGACCGTCGATGATGGCCTGCACGGCCCGGCGGCCGAGTTCGTGATTGGCCAGCAGCTGCGCCACGACCCGACCGTCAGGGTCGCCGGCGAGGGTGGTCTGGATACGGTCGTCGCGGCAGAACAGGTTCGCCGTGGCGCACCAGCGGACGTAGGGGTCGGGGTCCTCGACCAGGCGGCGGAGCAAGCCGAGCGAGCAGCGCGCAGCGAGCTCGCCGCGGATCTCAGCTGAGGGGTGGTCAGCCAACACCGCAGCGAGGTCGGCGCGCCACGGGTCCTCGCCGGCATCGCAGGCACGCCCGGCAAGGGTGTGGCTGAGCGACGCCGTCGTACGGACGAACTCGTCGTCGGAGATGGTGGGTGGGGTGAAATCGTTCATGGGGTTCCTTTCGGGGTAGAGGGTGGATGGGTGGATACTCAGGGTGTTCTCGGTTGTGAAGCGCCAGATCCGGCGCCGGGTCGCTCGACTCAGAAGTCGTCGAAGCTCAACTGGCCAGGACCAGCCGGCGCGTTGCGCTGCACCGACGGCGGAGGAAACCCCGCAGCGAGGTCCTCGGTCCGTCGCACCAGGTCGTCGGACTGACGCGACGTCAACGGGCCGATCTCGAAACCGTCGTCGCCGATGGCGATGTTGTGGCTCCCGCCCAAGGCGTCGAGCAGACCCAGATCTCGCAGCGATCGCAACAGTCGGCGGCGACGGGAAGCCAACGCGTCAGCGTGACGGCCGATCTCGTCGACTACAGCAGCAGCCTCGGCAAGTGGGTCAGGTACAGGGGTGGTCAATGCGATTCTCCTTTGGTTGAGTGGACCGGACGCTCCGGCCCATGCAAGTATGGCGAATAGCCGACGCTTTGTCAAACGAATCTGCGTTGTGTTACGACGCTTTTGCGAGATTCACCACAACAGGCTTCCATCGCGTGTCCCGGACTGATGTGTCACAGCGGCGTGCTACGACGGTCTCATGACCTCGACCGCTTCCCCTGATGAACTCCTCCGAACCGCCTTTCCCCTCGGGTCGGTGGTGGAGTGGGCTTCCGGAGGTTCGATCGCCACCACCTGCGACATCGTGGACGACCAGTCCGATGACCACTCCGTGCCCGTACGGTTCGGATGGGCAGGTGGCCACGTCACCGGCGTCACCACCCACGCCAGCCTCGAGACAGGCGCAGACACTGGCCGCCTCGACTTCGCCGACGACCTCCACGTCCGCCGACTCGCCGCCGAGGACCTGCTCCGTGCGCCGTCGCTCTTCGCGGATCTCGTGGGTCCGCAGGCGGCCAGCGACGCGGCGTGGACCCGGCGGATGCGCCTCCACCAGTCGTGGTGGCGCACGTTCCGTCTGCGAGTGCCCTATGGCACAGGACCTCATCCGACGTCGACCAGCAGCTACGGCAACATGCTCACCGCCGCCGACGCCGATGCTGGGCGCAACTTCCTGACCGACGACGCCCGCTCCGCCTACAGCGACCGCGTGGCAACCGGCGCCCGAGGGATCGACTCCTTCCGAACGTCGCGCAACCTGCTGGCTTCCCAGCCGATGGCGTTCAACGTGTTCGGCCACCTGTCCCGGCGCCGGGAGGTTGCGGCCGACCTGTTCCGCACGGTCCTCGACGACCCCACCATCGAGACGGTGACGAGGCTCGAGATCGAACGGCTCTCCGACGCCCTCGGCGACCACACCGCGTTCGATGCGTTCGCCACGTTCGTTCGCACCGACGGATCAACGGGCTGCGTCGCCATCGAGACGAAGCTCACCGAGCCGTTCTCGACCGAGGACTACGACTGGGACAAGTACCTCCAGCACGCTGCCTTCGACCCCGCCGACTGGACCACCAAGGACCCCGCCGTCCTCGGGGATCGCCGCTGGTCGCAACTGTGGCGCAACCATCTGCTCGCCCGAGCCGAGGCGAAGGCTCTCACACTGGGGACGACGACGGTGCTCGTGGTCCACCACCCCAACGACCCTCACTGCGCCACCGTCGTCGACGACTACCGGGGACTGCTGCGCGACCCGTCGGCGGTGCGCGCCGCCGACCTGCAGGTGGTCCACGATGCGCTGGTCGACGCCGTGACCCACGACGAGGCGCAGGCGGCCTGGCTCGACGCGCTCCGCGAGCGCTACCTCGACCTCGCGCTGTCCGAACCACTCGTGGAGGTGGCGGCGCTCCACCGCTGACATCGGCGACCTCCGCCTCAGCCCGACGAAGGAGCTCGTGGCACAGACCGCGCCGCCGGTCAGTGCCGAGCACGGTCGATCACCGCGTCCTTCGGTGCCTGCGCCGGGCGTTCAGGTCGATGGTCGTCACTACAGTGTCGATTCACGCCACGTGCGGCTGCCGCACGTCGCTCAGGAACAGGCGAAGCGGGGCACCCCATGCGGATCATCCACACCAGTGACTGGCACCTCGGACGGCGGTTCGGGCCGATGTCCCTGCGGGCCGACCAGGAAGCTTTCTGCGACTGGCTTGTCGACCTGTGCGACGACCAGCAGGCCGAGCTGGTCGTCGTGGCCGGCGACCTCTTCGATCGGGCCATCGCGCCGGTGGAGTCGATCGAGTTGTTCCGCGAGACGATCCACCGCCTCCTCGACCAGGACGTGACGGTGGCGGCCATCACCGGGAACCACGACGGAGCCGACCGGGTGGCACCCCACGGCGACCTGTTGGATCTCAGTCGCTTCTACCTTCGCGGCGGCTACCACGGGGTGGGCCAGGTCATCACCATGGACGGCTCCGATGGACCGCTCGACCTGGTCCTGCTCCCGTTCCTCGACCCCCAGGCGGCACCCGACGAGTTCGGTGAGGTGCCCCCTGGCGACCACGACGACGATCCCCAGGACGCCGACCCAGCCGATCCGACGAGTGAACTGGTGGAGCGGCGACGGCGGCGCACCCACGCCTCAGTCCTCGAGGTGGCCTGCGCAAGCGCGAGCGAACGGTTGACCAGCCCCCGTTCCCTGGCCGTGGCCCACGCCTTCGTCGCCGGAAGCGAGACCAGCGACTCGGAACGCCAACTGGTGGTCGGCGGCACCGGAGAGGTACCGGTCGGGTTGTTCGCGCCGTTCAGCTACACCGCGTTGGGACACCTGCACCGGCCGCAGACGGTCGGTGGAAACGAGCACGTGCGCTACTCGGGAACACCCCTGGCATATTCGTTCTCCGAGGACCACGCCAAGTCGGTGGTGGTGCTCGACATGGACCCCGACGGCGACACCACCCTGGAGGAGATCCCCGTCGGCGTCGGCCGTGCAGTCCGCAAGCTGACGGGCACGATCGACGAGCTGTTGGATCCCGCCGGCAACATCGACGCCCATGGCTGTTTCGTGCGAGCTGACCTCACCGACCGCGAGACCGTGCTCGACGCCAAGGCGCGCCTGCAAGCGGTGTACCCCTACGTGGTCGAGGTCCGCCTCCAACCGGTGGGGTCGAGCGACGAGTCCACCGAAGCACCAATCGACATCAACGCCCTGTCCCCCCTCGAGGCCACGCGCTTGTTCTGGGAAACGGCAGAAGGCTCGCCACCCGACGACGACGTCGACCAACTGTTCGTGAGCGCCGCCACCAAGGCGGCGTCGGCCGGAGCCGACTCGTGAAGCCCATCGAGCTGCGCATGGCCGCCTTCGGGTCGTATCCCGGCACCGAGGTCATCGACTTCGAGGCGCTGGCGACGCGGGGCCTCTTCGTCGTCAGCGGCGACACAGGTACGGGCAAGACGACCATCTTCGACGCCATGTGCTGGGCGCTGTATGGCGACATGCCAGGCAAGAAGGCCAACGAGGTTCGCTCACACCACGTCCCCGACCACATCCGCACCGAGGTGCGGTTCACCTTCGAGTGCAGCGGCGAGCGTTACGTGGTCACCCGCAACCCCAAGCAGCAACGACCGGGCAAGCACGGCAAGAAGCTCGTGGCGGAGCTCGCGCAGGCGAACCTCGACCGCATGACCGGCGGCGTCACCGAGGCCATCGCCACGAAGGTGAACGACGTAAGGGATCGCTGCACGGAACTGATCGGGCTGGGGCCCGAGCAGTTCCAGCGGGTGGTGTTGCTGCCCCAGGGCGAGTTCTCGAGGTTTCTGCTCGCCAACACGGCCGACCGCGAACCACTGCTCAGCCAGCTCTTCGGCGGCGCGGTGTTCGACGCCATCACCAGCGAACTCAAGAACGAGCGCGCAGCACTGGCGGATCAGGTCGGTGCAACCGACAGCAAGATCACCGCACAGATCGAGGCGGCACGGCGGAGCTTCGAGCGGTCGGCTCGAGCCCTTGACTCGACGGTGCCCGACGACCTGGCGGCCACCGACCGAGAAGGACTGGAGGCGTTGGCCGCATCGCTCGACGCGCCGATAGCCGAACTCGACACCCGGACGGACGCTCTCGTCGAAACGGTCGATCGACTGGCGACCGAGGAGAGCACGGCGACAGAGGCCGCTCGCCGGTTCGACTCGGCGCGCAAGCATCAGGAGACGCTGAAGCAGCTCGAGGAGGGTCGCCGAAAGGTGGAGGCCAATGCCGCGATCGCAGCACGCTCTGCGGCGGCTCGCCCGGCGGTGACTGCCGACGATCATCTCACTGCGACGAAGACCTCAGCAGCCGCGTCGAAGCTGCGGCTGGACGAGGTGTGCGGCAAGATCCGAGACGGGGCTGCGTCACTCGGCACGACGGTCGATACGTCGAGCAGCACCACCGTTGCAGCGACGCTGAACGATCAGCGTGAGAGGATCAAGGAGCGGCGAGCGGCCCTCGACGCGGTGACCACGGCTCGCACCGAGGCGGACAGCGCAGCACAGCGAGCGAGCGAGCTGACCGAGGAGATCGACCGCACTACCGCCCAGCAGGGGAAGGACCGCGATCGCGTGGCCGAGATCGATGGCCAGCTCCCAGCGGTGCAGGCAGCGGCGGTGGATCCGGCGGGCATCGACGAGCAACTCAAGCGAGCCGCAGCGAACCTCACGGCTCGCCGAGACCTCGACGAAGCGTCGAGATGCGCGGCGAACGCCCGAGAGAAGGAGAAGGACGCCGACGACCGGTACGGACATGTCCTGGCGGCATTCATCGAGACCGAGGCCCCTCGCCTGGCGGAGACACTCGTCGACGACGAGCCATGCCCGGTGTGCGGAGCAGTGGAGCATCCCCGCCCGGCAACCGCCGCCGACGGTGTCCTCGTCACCTTCGACGCCGTCGAGGAGGCCCGTGGGGCACGCGCGGAGGCGGACGATGCGCTGCAGCAACTGCTGAGCAGGGTTGCGGGACTGCAGGGGGTGCTCGGCGACGACGCCGACACCCCACTCGAGGATCTGGAGCAGCGTCGGGCCGACCTGGCCGACCGACGCGACGCCGCCACCGCGGCTCGGGAGCAGCTCGATCGGCTCACCGAGGAACGCTCTGACCTGACGAAGCGGATCTCCGATGCGGCCGAGACGCTGGCGGGTCTGGTCGCACGGCGCACACACGAAGCGGCCGATGTGCAGCGCTGGACCGAGGCGTTCGACAAAGCAACGGCAGCGGCAGCGGGTCTCGAGCTCGAGGAAGTGGAGCGTCAGGCGAAGGTGCTGGACGAGCTCGATGAGCTGTGCGAGGGGCTCGAGGGACGCTTCATCGAGGTCAGCAAGGACGCGGGAGCGGCTGTCGAAGCCGAGGGGGCGCTCGAGAGGGCGGTGAAGAGCAGCCCGTTCGAGTCGGTCGCCGCCGCTCGCTCAGTGCTGATCGACCTCGACGACGAGGAGGCGTACCGCACCGCCAAGGAGCAGTTCGACAGCGAGTTCGCCAAGGCGGACGTCGCCCTGAAGACGCTGGAGGAACAGGGGATCCCCGCGCACCGCCCGGACGTCGAGGCCGTGCGAGCGAAGCTGGCCGAGGCAAAGGCGTCCCACCAGGTGGCTTCTCGCTCCCTCACCACGGCCATCACCGAACGGAAGAACCTCGGCGAAGCATTGCAGGCGCACGACGAACTGCTCGAGCAGTCCGGCGAGGTACGTCATCGATTCCAGGTGGCAGAGCGCGTCCACAAGGTGTGTCACTCCGGAGGTCCCGGTGCTTCCATGTCGCTCAAGCGCTGGGTCCTCACCCGCGAGCTGGACCGTGTCACCGCCGCAGCAAATCCTCACCTGAACCGCATGACTGGCGGGCGTTACATGCTGCAACGCCGGAAGGCGACGGCTGGCGGCCCAGCGGTGTACGGGCTCGACCTCGAGGTGGTGGATGCCCAGACCGGCCGAGCCCGCTCGACCTCGTCGCTGTCGGGTGGTGAGCAGTTCCAGGCATCCCTGGCGCTGGCGCTCGGCCTGGCCGACGTCGTCAGTCTCGGCGGCGCCAGCAGCGGCAAACGCTTCGAGGCGCTCTTCGTCGACGAAGGATTCGGATCGCTGTCCGCCGAAGCACTCGACGACGCCATCGAGACCCTCCACCAACTGCACGGCACGGGGCGCATGGTCGGTGCCATCACCCATGTCGACGCCATGAAGCAGCAACTCCACGTCGGCATCGAGGTCCTTCGCCGTGCCGACGGCGCAGGGTCGACGTTGGTCGTGCATCCTTGACCGGGAGGCGACGCGGCGACGCTCGGGCGGCGGCGGACTGCTGACCAGCAGACCGGCGGCGGCCACGTCGCCGTTGTGAGACACGAGCAGCCCTGGCCGTCATCCATGCTGGACCGCAGCGGCTCTGTGGCGGCCTCGACGCGGCCGCCGCGACCTTGTCGACAGGGTGGCCGAGCCACGAAGGCTCGGTGGCACCCGGCGGGTGGCGCGCTCGCCGCGCAGGACGTCACACCGCATCACCGCGTGTTCGTGAGAGTGCGCTGTGCTATTCTTTACTTGCGTCGTATGGCGACGCTTTTATGGTTCGCTAAGAAAGGATTCGCCATGGGAAGGTCGCCCTACTGTGAACTGTGCGGGACGTACCCGGGTCCCCACGCCGGTCCGGATGGACGCAGCGAGTGCCGTGCGTGCCGCGATCGCCGTGTCTGGCTCCAGCAGCAGCCGTGGGGCCACGAGGTGCTCGTGACCGTCGGACGCAACCCGTACTTCGACTTCTCCACCGGTCAACGCCTCGCCGACTGTTCGGTCACCGCTCGCCGCAACGCTCGGAGAGCGTGGCGACGCTCGCGGGGCTTCGGTCCTCACGGCGGCTTTCGCCCCGGTGGGCAATCCCACGGCTCACACCGGTAGGCGCCGATGCCTGCTGGCTGCCACCCAGGCATGAACGGGTGCTTCAACTGCCGCCGCCACCCATCGGCGTGTCCGGCACCTCACCTGACCCCGCGGGGAAGGGCCTACTTCGCCGAGGTCCGCGCCGCCCGGGCGGAGGAAGAGGAACGTCGACAGGAGGAGTGGCGCCGCCGCTGAGCTGTCATGCAAAGCGAAGCGCTCGAACGAGAGCGTGCCAGAGGACAACGCCGCACCGTTCGAGAGCCGCATTGCTCGCCGGCCGAGGCGGCCCAGCAGGTTGCCTTCGCCGCGGTTCTGGCATGGGGCGTCGGGGTGGCGGCACCGCTGCTCCTCGCTGGCGTGGTCTGGATCCACCTCTCACCGCTCCGGATGCTCGTGGCGGCGCCGTGGATGACGGGCAACGTCGTGGGCGCAGCGCTGCTCCTGCGCCGGGCACTCGACCTGGCCGATCGCGACGCGCAGCCCTCCTATCGGCTCGGCACCCGCCCCCTCTTCCTCCTCGCCGCTGCGTGGGCGTGGGGTGGAGCGCTCATTCTCATCGCCTGGCTGCTTACAACCCTCGGCGGACCAGTCGACTGAGCACCGCCCCGAGAGACCACGCGACTGGCTGCGCCATCACACGACACACTTGCAAACTACTAGATAACATAGTAAACTTGTGTCGTATTGCGACACATTTTTCTGGAGGCACCACCATGACCGAACTCCACCGGCGAGGTCAGCGAGCGTGGCCCCCACCCCCTGCGGTCGTCGTCGGCCGACGTGCCGATGACCCTTACCAGCGACGTCGCTGCTCACGCTCGCTCTCTCGCCAAGCCGGCACCGCCACTCCCAGCCGTACGACCGGTGCATCGGCGGGCCCCTCGTTCATCAAGCAACCAGTGCTCGGCCTGAGCCCCGAGGTAGCGAACTACCGGAGGCTCTTCGCTCGGCCGGTGTCGATGACGGCCACCGCCGCCGACTGTGCTCGCCGGCGGCTGTGATGACGGCGTGAATGCGAGGCGCTTCGCAGCCCCACCGAGGAGGCGTCGTCGCAGGCGTTCGCTACCAGGCGATCTGCTGCAGCAGTTCGTCGTCCCGGCTGCAGGGCATGCCCAGGTTGGCCAAGGCAGCCACGACACCGGGAGCGTCGGTCTCGTCGATGGTCAAGAACGGTGCAGCCATCATGGGCTCGTGGTAGGTGCCGTGCTCTTCCAAGATGACCTCGGGCAGCGAGTCGATCATCACGGTCCCCACCGGCACGAACGGGCCGCACTGGTCGATAAGTCCGGGCGCCATCTCCTGGTCGAAGGGCTCATCGTCGCCTGGTAGCTCATCGAGCTCGACCAGTTCTTCGACGAGGTCCTCGTACAGGTAGGCACACCCTGCGTCGGACAGTGCCTCCCGGAATTCGCCCCAGGTGCGCGCACCGAGCGAGTTGCCAAGGGCCTGGCGCTCCTCTGCTCGGTCGCGGGGGAGAAAGATGGCGGAGCCATCGACCACACCCCATACCCACTCGTCCTCCGTGGCCTGCGAAGCTTCCATGGGCGCAGTGTACGTCGGACCATGTTCGGTCGAGGCTGGACCGGGAAGCCGACGGGCCACCACCTCGGCCTTCGAGATCGTGATGCGGGACCCCGGGTCGAGGCTCGACTCGACGGAACACACTCCCCAACGGCATCGCCGCCGGCGTCGCCTACGACCGATCACGACCCGCCGACCCACTTGGAGAGCCAGAAGGCGCGCTATCGGCTTTCGGGACCCTCGAAGCTGTCGCCAGCAATGTGGCGGATGATCTCGAGCGGGGTGAGATCCTCGGGGGCGGCAGACACGTCAGCCGGAGAGAGTCCGGCGTCGACGAATGTCCTGACATCGACGGGGGAGAGAAGGTCGCTGTCCGCCAGCGCCCAGAACCATTCGGGCATCTCCTTGGGAGGCACGACCCCCAGCATTGGGGTCAGTTCGCCGGTGGGGATCCATGTGTCGTCACCAATCGCTGCTGCGGTCGTGACGTCGAACCCGGCTTCAGTCCACTGCCTGGCCTCGTGAGGTAGGACGTCGATTCGGCTCCAGTTCGCTGCCTCGTCTGTCGAAAATCCTTCACGGATCCAGGGTCCAGCGGCGTGGCGCCGTAGCCTGCGCTGTTCCAAGCGACTGCTTCATCCACTGGGATGCCTTCACCGATCCAGCTGAGGGCGACCTCGGCGTCGAGTCCGGCGGTTGCCCAGGGTGCTGCCTCAGTAGCGGAATATGCGGCGTTCGCCCAGATCTCGGCATCGTGGCCTGGGATGCCTGCAAGTGCATAGGGGTTCAGAGGTGACGCCGCGTCAGAGGACATCGGCGGCTGCTGTGACGTGTGGAGAGCAGCATTCCGGCTGTCCCCGAGCGACGGACCGGGAGTGACCAGGACCTCGAAACCGAGTTGGAGGAAGATGGCTTCAATGGAGCGCGCCGCCTGATCGATCGGCTCGAGTGCACCGAAGGCAAGGCAAAACGTCTCACCTGCGTCCGGCAGGATTTCGAGGCGGCTACCGGAACGCCATGTCGTGGCTACCTGCACCTCCACCGCGCAGTGCGGCCGCCGGTGGGTGTCCATCGCAACGACGACAACCTCAGCAGAGGTGGAGAACGAGTACGGCTCTTGGCGCCAACGAAGCGATGCAGTGACCTCGAAGCCCTCCGGTGCCACCGGGATCTCAGCGCGGTGACCCCACAGGAGGTTCACCGTCGTGGTGCTTCGGGTCAGCTGATCACCGAGGGCTACGGCCTCGGACGCCGATGCGGGAACATAGTGCTGTGGCTCCCATTCCTGGACCGGGATGGTGAGGACGAACAGGCGGTCGTTCACCGGGCGGGGGCCCTGCGTTCCCGGACCGGTGCAATGACGCGGGGACGCTCGACACTTTGGGTCTGGAACTCGGTGCGCTCCGACGCCAGTTGCCATTCGCCCACACTGTGGTCGGCGATCGGGCTCGGCTCGGTCGACTGCTCGGTGAGTTGCTCGTTCCAGTTCGCGACGAACGCGGCGGACAGGAACCGTCGGCCAGTGCCAAGGTCGAGCGAGGCGGTGAGCCACGCGTCGACATCGGCATGTCGCCAGACCCGCACACCATCGCCCACGACAGCCAGAGGCCGCGGGAAGCCGGACTGACGGGTCCCCGTCGCCCAGTTCCGGACCGCTTGGCGGGTGACGCCGGCATCCTCCGCTATGTCGAGAATCGTGACGAGGGGATCGACCAGGCGCAACACGGTTGCGCCGGGGGCCACCGCCGTGGCGGCATCGATCACGGCGTCGATGGCTGATGTCGCGGTCTCGGCGTACACGGTGGCATCGGCGGTCGTCGCTCCGTCGGTGGAGGACCACGCGATTTCCCGCTCTGGCTCGCAGATGAGCGCGTCCACGACGGCATCATCGTCGAGGTCGACACCGAGGAACTCGACGACGACCCGCCATGGTGGCGAGGTGGAGGACACGAGACCAGGATAGCGGGTCCGTTGTCGTATGCAAACGGCTAGGGCCGAAGACGGTCGATCAACCGGTGGAGGTCCCCCCGACGCTCCGAATCGGTCAACTGCGCAACGAATCGCTCCGCGTCGTCGAGCAGTTCGTCGGTCGCGACTGCGGGGGGCCAGGGCTCGATCGAACGGCCAAGGTCATCCCAAGCGGTCTGTGCGGTGTTGTCCGCATCAACGATCCGCCTGTCCGCCTCGTCGAACGCGAACTCGTCGGCGCGATCGAGGGCCTCATCGCGAGCCGCCATGGCTCGGTTTCGTTCCGCTAGTCCGTTCGCTACCCGCAGCAACTGCTCGACCCGTCGAATGATCGTTGCGTCGCTCAGGCGTTCCTCGTCCGCTGCGTCGGCCAACTCTGACTTCGGAGCGTGTCGACACTTGCGGAGTCCCCTCCGGATCGCCTTTGCGGTCTCGGAGCCGTCGGCGGGACCGGAGGTCGAGAAGACGACCACAATGCACGCGTCCGGGCTTCCCTTCGCCGGGCAGGTGATTCGGCCGAACGCATGTCCAGCGCTCTTGCGGAAGGACCAGCCCGCATCCGACGCCTCGTCGAGCGCCTCGCGCGCTTCAGGTCGGCTGTGCTTGGGCCAAGGTTCGTCGGGGCCGAGGTACTCCGCCATCGCTGTAACCATGCCAGTTGTGGCGGCACGTACGGGGACTCGGCTACCGGCCGTGGGATCAGGATTGATCATGACCGCTCGCCTGGATCCCCCCGGGCTGCTTGTCGTGGGCCACACGACACTGCGCTTGAGCGGGCACGAAGGCGGGTGGTCATGGCCGCTGACGTTGCGCGCTGGTGGCGGGCGGAAGCGAGCGGTGGATGCTCAGGCCGAGCTTCAGTGCGCTGATCAGGGAGAACTACTGCAGGCTGTCCCACCCGCCGGGTTCGCGCTTCACAGCACCGATTCCAGGCGTCGACGAACGCCTGCTCTTCGCTACGGCGATCAGCTCCGTCTGTGGCCGACCGGCTCAACCCGGCGTCTCGATGTGGTCAGACATGTTCTCTGCAGGCGAGGACGGCCGGGCGCTTCCCTGCTCGGCCATCCAGATGGTCACGTCGAGCACTCGCAGCAGCGAGATGTCGGTGCCGATACCGGCGTCGAGTTGTAGCTGGCGAAGCCGATCGACGACATCGCTCGACTCGGTCAACGCCCGGCGAAGGAGTACCCACCAGCCACCCTCGAGGCCGAGCGCATCACGGACGACGGTGTCGTACACCGGCACCAGTCGCGGGCGCTTGCGCGCCAGCAGCTTGCCAGCCGTGACCCAGCCGACACCGACGATCTCGTCGAGCGCCCGCCAAGCCGCATCAGCAGGGCCTTGCGGGTCGTCGCTGCGGATCAGCTCGTCGACCGCCGTGTCGTCGGCGTCCCAGAGTTCCGCATCGACCGGGATCTGCTGCAAGTAGCGCTGGAGCTCCCCGGCGCGGTCCTCAAGGATGGCGATCGCAGCCCTACCGGGGACGTTCACACTCAGCGTCGAGCAAGCGACCAGGTCCTCCGCAGTGAACCGGTTGGCGATCTCCACGCGATCGCCTCCACCCCCGAGGCGTTCGAACCGTCGGCCGGAGTACGTCCTCTTGCCGAAGTAGTCACGAAGGTCGGTCACCGCCCTATCGGCGTTCACGTAGCGCAGCAGATCGTCCGCAAGGTCAGTCATGGCCACCATGTTGGCCGAACCTCCTGGCCGCTGCGGCCCTTACACTGAAGCGACATCGGCCCAACGGTCGCCGTCACGGCTGACCCTCCATCCAAACCATGATGTCGAGCATCCGAACGTGAGAGAGCGGCCTCGGCAGTTCCTTCTCGAGCGACACGCCGATGATGGCGAGCAGCACCGCGTTCTCGCCGTTCAGGTTCTCACGCATCGCGCCGAGCAACGGCCCCCAGACGCCGGCGGCCCTCCGCTGGCCGGTGAGGGGCCGGTACCAGTCGATGATCGACCGGTCCAGCAGCGGGATCAGCCTGGGGCGCTTGCGGTGCAGGACCTTCGTGAGCAGCGAGAGCTGAACCTGTCCGTCCCATGGGGCCAGGAGCGCCAACTCAGCCAGCAACTGATCATCGGCATCCCGCAACCAAGTGTCACGGGGAATGTCGCGCAGCCAGGCCCCGAGCCGCGGTCCCTGCTCACGGAAGAAGGCGAGGTCGCTGCGACCCAACCCCGGATGCAGCGCGCCGGCAGCGAGCAGGTCAACCTCCGTGATCTCGTCGTCGGCGATCGTGTCGACCACGTCGAAGTACTGGAACGCCCACGTCTCGGGCGGACCGCCCGACCAGTCCAAGCCGCAGTAGCGGCGCAACCGGTCCCAACCGTCGGTGATGCGGCGATTCCCGACCGTGATCGGGATCACCTCGACTGCTGTGTCCATGTCGTCTCCTCTTGCCGCTGCCTCCCGTCCGGGAGCGCTCGACATCCGACCAGTGGAGGGGACCTGTGACACGGTCGACTCAGCGGCACGCCGCCGACCACCCCAGCGTCGTCAATCGGCCATGACATGCGCCGGATCAAGCCGCCGCTACTGCTCGTCAGGCTTGTCCCAGTCGCCGTCGGGAATCGGGTCCGAGGTCATGAGGTGCTGCACGGTCCTACCGTCACTGGATGTGATCAGGTACCGGTAGCCCTGTCGCTGTCGGTCGGCCAGCTCACCCAGTTCGAACTCGACCTCTTCCCAGGTGGTGGGGTCCACGTCGAAGGCCAGTCCAGGCCCGGCCTCATCGCCCTGCTCGCTGCCGTCGCCGGTGCGCCAGGGTCGATGGTCACGCCACACCATTCCACGGGCACGCACTCGTCCGACCAGTCGGTCGTCGAGGCGGAGGTACACCCACCCTCCAGCTCGGAGGTCGTGCGGATAGCCCTGGGCCAGCAGCCAGTCGGTCCATGCACCCAGGTACGGCTGTGGGTCGTAGACGGGGACGGACACATCTTTGGTGCCTTTCAGCGGCTCGATCGGAGCGTCAGGCGAGTTTGGCCTGGTGGTCGCCTTCGGTTGAGTCGGCGGTGGCCGCCGGACTGGTTGGGGTTCGTGCAGGCAATCGAGGCACACCGCCCGGATCTCGCCGTGCTCGCAGGTGCCTGCTCCGGTCACTTCGTCGTCCGTCATTCCGATCCCCGATCGATCCCGATCCAGCACTTCCGTGGACACACCGAACACCGGTGCCGAGTGTCGACAGTGGCACGCCGCACTGTGAGCCGACACTCCCATCATCGTTGCACGGCAAACGGGCGACCGCAGCGACCGACTCGCCATCTCCAACGAGCAGGGTGCCCTCCATCGGTGGCATCCTCTCGCTGTGCGGAACCGAGAGCAGCGAAACGGCAAAGGCGGTGCTCGACCATGAGCGTGTTCATCCTCACGTGGAGCCCGGTGAAGCGACAGATGTCGGACGAGGAGTACGACGACAAGGTCGCGCGGACTGAGGGCACAAGGTCCTTCGAGAGCGACTGGTCCACGGGTGGCCGCAACTCGGGCATTCAAGAGAACGACCTCGCCCTTCTGCTGCGCCAGCACAGCGACCGAGGCATCGTCGCCCGTGGACGGTTCGCTTCCGAGATCTACCAAGACACGCACTGGGACGGCAGCTCGCGGAACGCGAACTACGCCGACATCAATTTTTCCACCTGGCTCCCCCTCGAGGATCGCCTCCCGATCGAGGTGCTCCTGCGGGAGGTTCCGGAGGTGCCCTGGAACAACCTCCAGGCGTCGGGGGTCCAGGTTCCTCCTGGGGCCGATCAGCGCCTGCTCGATCTCTGGAATCAGCACCTCCAGGGCCTCGTCCGACCCGCCGAAGAACTACCTCCGGGCACCTACCCAGAGGGCGCGACGAAGCAGGTCATGGTGAACCGCTATGAACGCAGCACCCAGGCCCGTCGAGCGTGCATCGGTCGCTACGGGACGACATGCGTGGCCTGCGGCTTCGACTTTGCGCGCACCTATGGAGAACACGGCAAGGACTTCATCCACGTGCACCATCTGAAGGAGGTCTCGAAGCTGCCGGAGGGCTACGAGGTCGATCCGATCAAGGATCTCCGTCCTGTGTGCGCCAACTGTCACGCCATGATCCACCGGGGTGACACGATGCTCACGATCAAGCAGCTCCAGAACCTGATCGCGAAGGCGTAGGCGCTGGCCAGACCGAGGCCGCCGCCGAGGGAATCGAGCAATGCTCGTCTTCCGGCTACCGCGGTGCGGGGACATGCGCTGACTCACACGAAGGCGGACCAACGACCATGCCAACGCAAGAGTGCTACTTCATCGAACAACTGAACGAGGCCATCGCAGAGGTCCGGTCACCAGAGCAGATCGAGATCCGCCCGATGCTCGCCGGCACGGGCCGGTGGATCCGGCTGCGCAGCACCCGAACCGGCTTGGAGGCGCAGCTCTGGACGAACACCTACTACCTGCCGAACGCCCCGCTGCCGAAGGAGCACCGATCGTTGCTGCAATCATTCGGCTGGGAGGTGACGGCACCCGACCGTGTGGTGCCGGCCACGATCGAGGCGACCAAGTCCTTCCCGAGGCGTGCCACGGACAGCGTCGGCGATGAACTCACGGACATGACCGAACGAATGTTTGTCGAGTCGGCCGACCAGATCGACGTCACCTGTTCGAAACGCAACCCTGAGCTCGTTCCCGTGCCTCCGGTTCCGCACGCTCTCGTCAGCTGGGACTTCGACGAGGACTGTCCCATCGAGCAACTGAACTTCCTCATGGAGCGAGTCCACAGCGCCGACGGTCGGCTCCCCAAACTGCTCGACGTGGAGATCGGCGATTCGATGTACTCGTTGGTGATCGTCGGCGCTCCGCTGTCCCACGATGCTGGGGTGGCGCTGTGGACATGGTGCGTCGCCGAGTGGCCGCGCGACGGTGGCGCTGACGTCTGCTGGGGGTGCTGAGGGCAGCGGTTGGGACGGCGCCCCTCCGAAGGCCCGCTCGCTCGCACCGCCCGGCGCGAGCAGCAGTGCCGTTCGAAGCCCAGGGCAGAAGGGCTGTCACACGTGATCGCTACCTGCTGTAGTGGAGGAGGTCATGGGACGAGCGGCGAAAGCGGGTCGAGTTGCAGTGGCGGCCACTCGGTGGTCGGCCCGCACTGCGGGTCGCGCGGTTGCGGTCGGTGTCCGAGCGGCCGAGTCGGGTACCCGGCGGGCGCTCGGCGGGGAGCGCTACCACCGTCAGGCACTCAAGACCAACGAGCGGTTGGCCCAGTCGATCCGCACCATGGAGGAGTTGCTCGCCGCCCAGGCCGAGGAGATCGACCGGCTCCGCCGGCAAGCCACCGACACCCGCACGACATCGAGTGGTCCTCCCGACCACACGGCTCCCGGAGCGCCGGCGGAGGCGGCGGAGCGATGAGGCGCTGGAAGCGCCGGACGCCGTGGCTCGCCGGAACGAGCAGCGACGTGCTCGCCGAGCGGGACGACCTCGCCGACTGGGCGGAACAGGTGGCGGCGGCAGCCAGCGCGGCGCGCCTCGAACGCTTGGCCCGCGAGCGGCTGCCGTGGACGGTGACCGGCGCTGCCGCGATCGACGCCGTACGTGCTGCGGCGGCGCACATTCCCACCGGGCTGCTCGACGACACGGCCCTCGAGGACGCGGCGGCACGCGCCCACCTTGCTGAGTTCGCCTGGGCCGACGCCGCCCCAGAGTCGGCGCGCGGTGCGTTCTGGGGTATCCGCGGCACCGCCGGGGAGCTGTGGGCACTCGAAGAACTCGAGGCGGGACGCCTGCCGATGCCCGACGGAGCCACCGCCGTCGAGCTGGTGCACCACAACGAACCAGGAGTGGATCTCCATTTCGTCGACGCGGCGGGCACCGAGGTCGCCGCAGCAAACGTGAAGGTGGCCGCCACCGAACAGGTGCTGCTCCGCCACTTCGGCCGCCACCCCGACGTTGCCCTGTTGTATGCCACCAGCGACGCAGCAGACGCCGCCGCCGCCCGAGGGATCACCGTGGTCCCCGCCGACGCTGGCTCGGTGACGGTCTCCGAACCGACCGTCGTCGATCTGGGCCTGTCCTCGGCGGACTTCGACCGCGAAGTCGGCGGCGCCCTGCACAGCGCCGTGTCGGAACCTGCCGCGCCTGGTGCGAGCGAGCTAGCGCAGTCCGTCCCCGTCGTCAGCCTCGCCGTCGTGGCGGTGCGCGCTGCCCGGCGACTCCACCACACCCGCTCGATCGGCGCTACCGCCGACGGTGTCGGCCGCGACCTCGTCCGCACGGGAGGTGGACTGGCCGGCGGTGGCATTGCCGCAGCTGCGGGTGGGGCCACCGTCGCCACCGCTGGGGGCGCTGTGGTAGGCGCCGGGGTGGCCAACGGGTTGCTCCGTGTACGCCGCCTGTGGCGCGACGCCGCCGCCCGCGACGCCGACCTGGCCGGCCTCGCCGAGGACGCCGCTGACCGCGCAGGCGTTCACCGGCGTTGCACCGACCGAGGCGACACTCGCCTCTACCTCGTCGTCCTGTTCAGCCTCGGTGTGTTGGCTGTCCTGGTCGGCGCGCCCGCAGCCGCGGTCGTCGCCGTGATCGCCGGCAAGCTCCTCCTGCCTGTCGTCGTGATCGTCGCCTTGGCCGCCGCTGTCGCCTGGTGGCTGTTCAGCAGCGACCCCGACGGACCCGGTCCGCCTCCACAATCCAGGTAGAGCGTCGCCGACGTGGGATCAGCGCCTCCACAAGCAAGCCGCGAGACACTGCACAAGTCGCAAGGTTCCTGATCCAATGGTGGGCGGGTGGACAGTGCCTCCCCCGAACCCGGTCACCACAGCACGAGCAGCGCCACGGCTGCGACTGACGCAACGACTAGGCCTGACAGAGACGCGATGGCGACTACGACCGTTCGCGGCCGGTACAGCCTCCGCACCTGGGGTGTGGGGTCTCTTGCGGGCCTCCTTAAGACCCACCGTTGGTCACTTGCGTCCTTCTGCCCCGGCTCCCAGTTCATGCTTCACCAGCACCGGTTGCACGACGAAGGTCACGAGCAACTTCCACAGACACCGTCACTGCTTCTCCCTTTGCGCACTCTTGGATAGCTGCTGAACAACCACTGCCTGGGCTCCGACCTTGGGGACAAGTGCACGAGCCGCACCGAGTTCAGCCTCCGAACTGACGGCCACCACTCGGCGTCCACGGCGCTCGTCGAAGACCTTCGGCTCGAATGACGTCCGACCCCTCCCGCCTACCACGTCCTCACGAAACACCTCTCGCGCCTTGCGCTTCAAGCGAGGCGCGGCAACCGTCCACCGGAACTCAACCGTGCGCGCCGGCTCGTGGTTGCTCGGGTCGAGGGTCGAGGTATCGGGGGAGATGTCGAGGTCCAACGCAGTGTGCGCCACAAGCGGCGGGACGACGACCTCGATGCGCTCCTGAACTACAACCTCCTTCCACCCTTCAGCGCTGACGTCGATGAGATGGCTTCCAACATCACGCAGCTGTGCCTCAGCAACCAATCGCCAAGGAGCCGAAGCGACCCAGTCGTCAAGGATCTTCGCTAGAGCCTCGGCTCGGGCGCCGTCGGTCCAGATGCCCAGCTCGAGGTTCGACTCGTCCTCGATGCTGACGTGGTTCGCACTGTGAACCAGGCACCGCTCCAGGTCGACCTGGAGAAGCTTTGCGTGGAGGCGGTGGTGCCCGAGCACGGCCGCTCCGGAACGAGCGAGCTCAAGTAGTGCAGGCGATGCACGCTTCGCGCGCTTTGAGCAGCGGGCGAGGATCGTGACGTGCTTGCCCGCACGCGCTGCTGCGCACAGCTCCCGCACGACGGGGTGGTCGGCTGCCCATCCAAAATTGCTAGCCAGGATCACTTGTGCGTCACGAATCGCTTGGACGGCAGTAGAGCCAATGCCGTCCTGATGGCGGTTGCTAGAGACGACTGGCTCCTGAGGACGCTCCCACTCGACGAGATCAGCGGCTCGCACAGACTGGAGTCGCTGGGGTTCGAGCAATTCGTGCTCGGCGGCCTCCCAGAAGGCCCAACGAAGCACCCGGTACATGGACCGGACCTCATCTGGTTCGAGGGCGACCCCTACTTCGAGGTTGGCTTCAAGGTCGACGTAGACGAGGTTGGATGTGAGGAGCAGGCCCTGTGGGTTGGTCATCGGATCGACGATGACCACCTTCGCATGGAAGCCAGGAGCAGTCCGGACAAGGACGTTTCCGGCCAACTCATCGAGCAGGAACTGGTGCTCACGGGACCGTTCCTCCTCCGTGGCCGACCATCCTCGATGACCTCGGTCGAGGCGCTGCTCCGACGCAGTCATCAGGTACACCCGGACGCCTCGGGCTGCGGCCGCCACGATGGCGGCTTGTACCTCGTCGCTGGCAATCAGGAACGACGCCACGATGGCAACGTCCTCTGCGGACTGGAGCAAAGCCACGATTGCCGTCACCAGATCCTTGTTCGGGCCTGGCTGGTAGACGATCGCGTCAACGCACTCCGTACGCTCTGCAGCGGCTCTCCGTTCAATGCGCGTCCAACAGTCGTGCACGACTGCATCTCCGCAATCGACGACAGCGCTTGCGTCTCGGGAAGTCCACCCGTCAAAGCTAGACATCCCAGTCCTCAGCCGCAGCCAGATGCCAATATTTCGTTCGTGTAGAGGACAGGCTGGTGTCTTCCAACTGAGCGCGAATCTCGCATCTAGTTGGCATATGCCCAGCCGGGAGGTTCTCCAACCCTGTACTTGCTTCCGTCACCCAAGTGCACCAGCGACCGAGCGATGCGTAGTCGTCGACCAGCGCTTCGATGCGGCGCCGTACCCACTCCTCTGCGTCAGAAGTGCCCGTGGGCCGGACGGGCAGGCGAGCCGCCATGTGCTCAAACAGCCCGAAGCTGACTGTCTCTACATCCTTCCGGTCGACCACCACGGCACCTTCTAGGAGTTGCTCATCTGTCAGGCACGAAGCAGGTGCCTCAAGACAGCCCGCCTCCTCATTCCACTGTCCACCAGGAACTGCATCCGGTGGAAGAGCACTGATCCCGTCAACACGAGCGCATTCGACTTCCCGCTGGACCTTGCCATCTTGCGCTATACGCACACTCCCTTCCAGTGGCGCCCATTCGAGATCGAGGCCGGAGTCGAAGCTGCTGTCCACCTTGCCGATCACGCAGGGTTCAGCGATGTAGACCTCCTCACGACCACCAAGTACAAGGCAGCGACGACTACCGAGCGCGTCAGTGAAAGAAGGGGGCGCGTCGGTGGGCGCAAGGGAGCTTGAACCTACCGATTGAATGCCGTCCCAGAGTCTCGGGTCACCCACGCGGTCGACAGTTAGCATCGGACCATCTAGAAGGACATCCTCAGCAATGACCACGCGCCAGACGCCGAACTGGGGTACGAGCACTTGTCCCGCGCGTAGGGCTTCAATGCCACCTTCGCTCAGAACCCAGGCGTCCTCATCGACGCAACGCACGAGTCCCAACTCCGCGGCCATGGCGAGGATCCGCTCGGCAAAGGCCACTCGGCCGCGACCGAACAGGTGATCTGCGAGCTCCGCAGCGGCAACTTGGCCTGCGTGCTCAACGATCGAGATGAGAACCACGAGGAGCTGATCCCGTTGGCTCCGCCGTGCAACCGTTCCCGCGAATTCCACTGCAGTGGTCGAAAGCTTCCTTCGAAGCAGGACGGAGGCACCGCTCACTTCGTCGGACTCCATGTGAGAGTATGTGGAACCGACTCGGCAAGCGATTGTAGTATCCCTGGCGGTTCCCGCTTTATTCGGTCTCGGTTCCCGACAACCACGAGTTGATAACGTGCACGGGTGAGGGCAACATTGACACGGTTTAGGCTCCGCGTGAAAGGCGTGGTGCGCGGTAGGGCAATCGACAGAAAGACCAGATCCGCTTCCTGCCCTTGGAACCCGTCGACCGTGCACAGGTCCACTTGGACCTGCTCGCTCACTTCGCCGAGGCTGAAGTACCGGGTGGCGGTGTATTGGCCCGTGATCTTGCGCAGCTTGTCCCTGATGAGGCGCTCTTGGTCTCGGTAGAAGCAGAGGATCGCAACCGACCATGATGCGGTGCGCTCCTGCCGACGCTGTGGTTTGACTGCCCAGTCTCGAAAGCATTGCAGTTCCTCGACTACGCAGTCTGCTTCGGCGCTGCTGGCGTTGCTGCCCATTTGCTGCTTGCTCCTGACATCGATCCAGGTGCAGCGGTGCGAATAGCGGCCGTAGCTCCACGCCCGGTCTCGTTCGAGACCCGGCGCGTCTCTCAACGCCCGCCCGTCGTAGATGTGCTGGCGGGGAAACGCCGAGATCTCAGGGTGCATTCGGTACTGGAATCCCAACGCTTCCTGGCGCTGTTCGAGAGCAGCCTCTGGCATCCCGTCGGTAAGGGCCGTACGCGTATCGCTGCGCCTGACCACACCGAACCCCGATTGGAGGCTCTCCAGGATGGATGGCATGGCCATGCTTTCCAGTCGCTCGACGACCAGCCGCAGCCTCGCGTCGTCATCAGTTGCCTGGGGAAGGAGACACTCCAGATCTCGGTCGAAGCGGTCTCGATCCCGACTCGTGGGGAGCAGACGTTGTTGGAAGCGCGTCGAAAGCCTCCAGGCAACCTGTTTGGCCCAGTCGGCTGGCGCTTCTGGATCCAACTGCCTATCACGCACGAGGATGTCGGCTGGCAGGGCGCTGCGGAGGCTGGAAAACGATGGTGTAGAAGCGACGACGACGCCCTCGGCGTTACTGCAGTCCTCGTCGACCTCTGTGTAAGACACCGGAATGCCGAGGGCGTTGGCTCGCTCTACATAGGCGACCATATCCGGGTTCGTCTCGCTCAGAACAACAGCCTTGAGCTTCCCGCGATGCTTCAGACTGAGCATGTCGAGCCCAACTTGCGCGGCGAGGGGGGCAGTCCGAACGGCTGGCTCGAGCGCGGAACAGAGTTCCTCCTCATCGACGTTCGGCGACAGCTGCCGAACATCGCCCGCAAGAATCCACCGCTTGGCGAGTATGCCTGGAACGAGGAACTCTTGGAGCGTCGTCTTGCTCGCCTCATCGACGATCAAGGCGTCGAAGAGCGGCGCCCCAGGCCGGGCTGACTTGATATCAGGGTGCTGCAGCACGCCGATGGTAGTTCCTGCGACAACGTTTGCCAAGTCCAGTACCAAACGCTGAACTGCCTGATCATCCTTCCGTTCCAACAAGCTGCGCAGGGTCTCCTGTGCGAGAGTCGGGCTGTCGACTGATGCGAGATGGTCAACAAGATGGCGCTTCTCCGTTTCCACCCGAGTCTCCAGGCGGAGATGGCGCACCCGGGCGGAGCACTTTTCGCGATCCCCGATGCGGACCGCCAGGATGTGGTCGGCGTATGTGCTGCGGTGGTCGGTCAGTCGCTCGAGGACGTTGTCAACAGCAACGTGGGTCGAGCCGCAGAGCATGACCCGCTTTCCCTTCAGCACGAGTTGGACGATGAGTTCACATATCGTGGTTGTCTTTCCAGAGCCTGGCGGGCCTTCCAGCAAGGCGAAGTCAGGCGTTGCCAGGGCCTTGCGAACGAATCGCCGCTGTTCGTTCACGCCCGGTCGATCAGCATCGGTGAGGACCTGCCACGCGACCGGATCGCTGCTGGGGACATCGGGCCACTGGTCCGACCCTTGTCGCTGGACGAGGCGGAGGAGTGGACGATGGTCCGGTTGGGGCTGGTTCTGCAGGGTGCGAAGGGCCGCGATCTGGCGCTCTACGACATAGGTGTTCGGCCGAACCTCCAGCAACTCGCTCGTGGGCATAGACTCGAGGAGCAGGAGTTGCTGTTGTTGCGCACGGTGGAGCACCTGAATCGCCCGTCCTCGGCCTCTTCTCAGCTCACCACTCGTGGCGTCTGGTCCTGGGACCTCGTGCACGCGATTTGTGAAGCTGTCGAAGAATGCATCGAACAAACGGAGATCGGATTCAGATCCACCATTGGGCTCCAGCAACTGCACCCATAGTTCCTCGCCAATTGCTTGGCGAAGCGTGCGAGCAGTTGCGAAAGCGTCCTGGCTCGGAATGCGCCATTCAGCTTGAGCGACGCTCTCCGGCCGTTCCAAGTACCGCTTTGCCGCAGCCAGATGGTCATAGACCGCCTTGAGTCCGCGATTCGAGTCGTACATCGCGTCCAGGACATCGCCGTCGAAGCCCAGGGCGGAGTACCGGATATAGGTGGCTTCGTTCATGTGGCACCTGCAGGCTTGAGCAGCAGGAATTCGGTTGGACTACGACTCGCCTCCACTGCGATTGCTGTTGTGGATCCGTCACCCACGACACTCCAGCCTGTGGCGGGGGCATACTCGCCGTCTGGACCAGGCAGACCGCGACCGTCACCGACGTGGTCCTCAAGCGCGTTCCACAGGTGTAGCTTCTCGTGGCCCCGCACGAACCGCGCACCAGGTACCGCACGAATCGCGGCAGCGGTGAGGTGGGGCCAGCCATGATGAACACGCACCTCCTTCTCCCCGGCTTTTGCGGCCGCACTCACCACTTGCGCCACCCGGGTAACCACTGCCTGGGGGGGTAGACCGCAAACCACCACGGTGGGTGTATCGTCGTCGAGTTCGAGACCAGCGTGCTGAATTGCCTGCCTCCGCAGCGCGCGTTGGAGTTGCTCGCTCGGATACTCGCTCTGAAGTTCGCGGTAACTATCGTGGGAAAGCCCTATCGAGGTCAGCACACCGGCTCGAGTAGGATCAACGATGCCAGCGGCTCCCCAACCTGCAGCAGTCGCTGGCCCGAAGCCGCCCCTAGCCCAAGCGTCGGCGTCTGCTGGGGTGGGAACCGGATCTGCTCCCCCGTCCCGAACTCGAAACGAGGAGAGAGCAATGTGCCACTGGTGCGCCGAGTCGACCCCATACCCCGCCTCGGCCCACATACTGGCACCGCGCTGGTCAAAGCTAAGTTGTTTCCACACTGATGCTGTCTCTGCATCAAACCCTGCCAACTCCCATTTCCGAGCCTCGTGAGCGTCGGCTACCCCACCGTTTCGCCAGGCAACTGCGGTGTCTAGCTCAGCGGTGAACTGGTGCCAATCCCACGCGTCGTTCAAGTCGACAGCAAGGCTCCCCGCCCATCGGAGGGCGACGCCCGCCTCCCAACGGCGCCGCCACGACAGAACTGACTTGAGATCCACAACGCCCAGGAGGATCCAGTCGGAGTACTCGTCCAGTGTGATGCCCTCGCGGAGAAATTGACGTGCCAGCTTTGGATTGTGCACGCCGAGGTCCTTCCACCTTGCAGCGCCTGAGGGTTCATCCGACGTGATCTGCGCCCAAAAGCTGGCGCGGCTCGGCGTCGATTCCAGACCTCCTGACATAGCGGTGTGAATGTGGTCGTTGAGCAGGGGGTATCCGCCGGTTCGCGTCCTAGCTATGAGATAATCCTTTCGGATGAATGCGCGGCTTGAGGGGGACAGTTGATGGCGCTGGCAGCGAGCAGAC
>JAFIEP010000064.1 GCA_020832495.1 Acidimicrobiia bacterium
CCCCCCCCCCCCCCCCCCCCCCCCGACTCGCGTCCGCACCCAGGTGCGCCGACCAACCACGTGCCGACGTCGCCACCACTCGCGAGTGGCCGCACCTCCTGCCTGGCTTGACCTCGGAGCCGCCACCTGATCGGCTGAGTCGATGCTGCAGACTCGACTGACCGACGTGCTCGAGATCGACCACCCCGTCATGCTGGCCGGCATGGGCGGCGTCTCCTACCACCGCCTGGTGGCGGCCGTGTCCGAGGCCGGTGGCTTCGGCACCTTCGGGGCCTCGACCATGGGGATCGACCGGATGGTGACCGAGATGGAGGCGGCCAAGGCCCTCACCACGAAGCCGTGGGGGGTCGACCTGCTGACCGCCGCGCCCGGCGACCTCGAGACGCAGGTGCGCACGCTCATCGAGCACGGCGCCAGGGTCTTCGTCGCCGGCCTGGGCGTACCCCGTGAGGTCGTCGACCTCTGTCATGACCACAACGTGCTGGTCATGAGCATGTGCGGCAAGGTCCGCCACGCCGTGGCCGCCGTGGAGGCGGGCTGCGACCTGGTGGTGGCCCAGGGCACCGAGGCCGGCGGGCACACCGGCCAGGTGGCCACCATGGCACTCGTCCCCCAGGTGGTGGACGCCGTGGGTGACCGCGTGCCGGTGGTGGCCGCCGGAGGCATCGTCGACGGTCGGGGCCTCGCCGCCGCGTTGGCGCTCGGCGCCGACGGCGTGTGGGTGGGCACCCGCTTCATCGCCACCCCCGAGGCCCAGGCCGTGCCGGGCTACAAGGAGGCCCTGGTGGCCGGCCAGGAGGACGCCACCGTGGTCACACGCGCCTACACCGGCAAGACCTGCCGAGTGGTCCGCAACAGCTACACCAACTGGTGGGAGGAGAACCCTGACGAGCTGTCTCCCTTCCCCCAGCAGTTCCTGCGCTCCCTCGAGGACGGTGCGAACCACCTCGGGCTCGACGAGACCGCCGAGGTGGATCCCGACCGGGAGTTCTTCCCCGCCGGGCAGGGCATCGGGGCCATCGACTCCCTCGTGCCGGCCGGCGACCTGGTGATTCGCTTCGTCGAGGAGGCCGAGGCCACCCTGGCCCGCATCGGGGCTGCCGTCGCCACTCGTTGAGGGGCGTCAGAGCCCAGGACAGCTCACGAGGACGACCGACCTGCCGATGGGAACGAGCGGACCGGCGGACGGAGGATCGAGGTGGATCGAGCGGATCGCGTCGCCCGAACCTGGACCCTCGACGAGGTCCTGGACCTCACCCAAGGAAGGGACGTCATCGCCCGTGACGAACGGGCTGCACCCGTGCCCGTGCCGTCCCCTCTGAGGAACGCCGACGGCGGCAACACCCCAGCGTGGCGCGAGCAGATCGCCACCATGCACCCTGAGGACCGGGCCGAGGGTGCCCGGGCCTGGTGGACCACGGTGGCCCAGCCCGGCGCCCGCTGGGACGGCGTCGTTCGCTACCTGATGGACGGACGCTGGGCGGCTCGGCCGGTGACCTACCTCAACCTCCTCCACCAGTCGGAATGGAGGGTGGTGCTCATCGTCATGGGACCGAGCGAGGCGACCACCGATCCACCCTCGAGGGAGAGCGCGCCGATCACGCTGGAACGGGCCGGCGTCGCAGAGACCGCCACCTGGGAAGCCCCGACGTGGGTCATCCAACGGCTGGACGAGACCGGGGCGATCCTCGACACCGAGGGCATGGTCGAGGTCGTCTTCGGCCTCGATGCCGGGACGTTGGCGGGGCGGAACATCCTCGAACTGCTCCACGAGGACGATCACGAGGCGGCCATCACCATGTGGCTCGAGGTGCTGGCCGCGCCCGCCACCGTGCGCACCATCCGCCAACGCGTCGTCCAACCCAGCGGCCGGGTGGTGTGGCTCGAATCGACCGTGACCAACCGCCTCGATGGGCAGGGCGGCGGTGCCGTGGTGGCGGTCAGCCACGACATCAGCGAGCGGCTGGTCGACGAGCAGGCGTTGCGCGCCTCGCGTGAGGAGTTCCGCATCCTGGCCGAGGAGGTGCCGGTGGCGGTGTTCCGCTGCGATGACACCGGCAAGGTGCTGTTCGCCAACGTCCGCATGGCCGAACTCTTCGCTCCGTTCGGAGCGTTCAGCTGGCTCCACGACCTGACCACACCGGCCGAGCACGTCACGCTCAGCTCTGCCCTCGAGCAACTGGTCAGCGGGTCGGAGGACGCGGTGGATCTCGAGGTGAGCGCCCCCGACGGTGAGCTCAGGCTGCACCTCGTGCTGCGTCGGGTGGGCGCCGCCGCCACCGACGACCGACACGCTCCGGGCGAGCCGCTCCCGGCGCGCATCGTCGGCGTCGTCGCCGACATCACCGAGACGGCAACGCTTCGCCACCTGGTCAACCACGACGCGCTCACCGGACTGGCCAACCGTCGCGCCGCCGAGGACCACCTGGCCGAACGACTCGCCCAGGGTCCGGTGAGCCTGGCCTTCGTCGATCTCGACGGGTTCAAGGCCATCAACGACCGCCTCGGTCACCGCCTGGGCGACGAGGTCCTGGCCGACGTGGGAAGTCGGCTCCGGGCGACCGCCGAGGTCCACGGCGGGCTGGCCGGGCGCTGGGGCGGCGACGAGTTCCTGGTGGTGATGCCCGACCCCGATCCGTCGAACTGGCTCGACGACGTCCACGCCGCCCTCGAGGCCCCGGCCCTCACCAGCCAGGGCGCGCTGCACACAGGAGGCAGCGTCGGTGTGGTCACCGGCGACCAGGGCGACGACCCGACGGACCTGGTCCGTCAGGCCGACGAAGCCATGTACGCCGCCAAGCGGTCACGCCGGCGGCGGTGAACGGTCGCTCGACCGCTCAGTCCTCGGCCCAGGCCTTCACCTTCTCGATCAACCCGGCAGGATCGTCACTGATGGGGATGACGTTCAGCACGGTCACCCCGGCCTCCTTGAACGCGGCGATGCGCTCGCGGACGTAGCCCTCGGGACCGACCAGGTTGGTGAGGCGGAGGAAGTCGTCGGGGATCGCTGCGGCCGCTTCCTTCTTCTTGCCGTCGAGGTAGAGGTCCTGGATCTCCTTGGCCTCCGCCTCGTAGCCGTAGCGGCAGGCAAGCTGGTTGTAGAAGTTGCGGTCGCGCGCCCCCATGCCGCCGATGTAGAGCGCGGCCATGCCCCGACCGAAGTCGAGGATCGACTCGGGCTCGTCGGTGATGGCCACCATGCCGCCGGCCACCACCTCGAGGGGGCCCAGCGACTCGTCACGCTTGGCGAACCCCGCACGCAGGTCGTCGCCCCACACCATGTCGGCGCGCTCGGGGAGGTAGAAGATGGGCAGCCAGCCGTCAGCCTTCTCGGCGGTCATCTGCACGTTCTTGGGGCCCAGCGAGGCCACGTAGATGGGGATCGAGTCACGCACCGGGCGGGTGATGAGCTTGAGCGGCTTGCCGAGGCCCGTGCCCTCGCCCTCGGGGAGCGGGAGGCTGTAGTAGCGGCCGTCGTAGGTGACCCGCTCGTCACGACGCCACACCATGCGGCAGATGTCGATGATCTCGCGGGTGCGACCGATCGGGGCGTCGTAGGGCACGCCGTGGAAGCCCTCGATGACCTGTGGTCCCGAGGCGCCGAGGCCGAGAATACAACGGCCGTCGGTCATGGCGTCGACACCGGCGGCGGTCATGGCCAACAGCGTCGGGGTGCGGCTGTAGATCGGCAGGATGCCGGAACCGATGGTGATCCGCTCGGTCGTGGCGGCCAGGTAGCCCATGAACGAGGGGGCGTCGAAGCCGTACGCCTCGGCGACCCACACGATGTCGAGCCCGGCCTGCTCGTAGGCGGCGACCTGCGCCGCCGATTCCTTGAAGCCACCTGCGTACTGCAGCTGCATTCCGAGCTTCATGGTCCCCTCCGTGGTGGTCGGCGACGCCGTGGCGCCGCGGCGGATGCCGATGACGCTACCGGCTGCCGACGACGATCGGCGAAACACCGTTCAGGGGACCGTCGCCTCACATGGGACGCGGGTCAGGTTCCGGTGGGGGCGTCGGCGGATCGCCGGGCACGGGGTCGGGCACGACCGGGCCCGGCTCCCGTTCGGGGATGACCGGGGTGTGCGTGGGGTCACGTTCGGGGATCACCGGGGTGTGGGTGGGGTCCGGTTCGGGGATCACGGGGGTGTGGGTGGGGTCGGGCTCGGGTACCAGCGGATCCGGCGATGGATCCGGCTCGGGTATCCGAGGATCCGACCCCCGGATTCGGTTGTCGACCACCGCGTTCGTGTCGACGGTGGACGGTGTCGGTCGGTGCTGGGGTGACGGGACCATGGTCGAGGACCTACCCACGACAGCTCGCCGTAGACGGCTCCAGCGACCACCGGAGGTTCGCCTCGACCCATCGACCGGGTCCGTGCACCGCGCTGCGGTGGAGGGTCCGGGTCTCGCACGCCGGCGGTCGAGTAGGTGAGGTCCCATCCCACCCGCCAGGGCCGCCGGGACATACCCGAGCCGGGCCGAGAGAGGTTGTCGTGAGCGTCCGACGGATGACGATGGTGATCGACAGCAGTCCCGTGCACTGCAGGCAGTCGCCTCAGGCACCCGATCCACACTGATGCGGCGCGACCTCAGTCGGCCTGGGCGGCGAGCACCTGAGCCTTGAGTTCCTCTGCCCGACGCTCCTGCTCGGCGCGGCGGACGGCCAGCGCCTCCTCGCGCTCACGCTCGTCCCACTCGTCGACACTCACGAGGTGGCGACCGTCGAGGTTGCCCCGCTCGACGCCGTTCTCGAACTGGACGCGATAGCGGAACCATGTCATGCCGGCCACGTACATGACCCGACCCCGCGTCCCTCGCGGCACGCCGGCGAGGTCGGCATCGGCCACAACCTTCTGATGGCGCTTGAACAGCTGCTCGGTGGAGATGGGCACGGCCACAGCGTGCCCTTCAGCCGGCACTCGGGGCAAACCTGTGACCCCGCCGCGCGGTCCGCCGCAGGTCAGGTGCCGCCCGACACCGCTGCGGTACGGGCCTCCCGCCAGGAGCGCCCGGCTTCGACGTCGACGTCGTGGGGCAGACCCAGCACCCGCTCGGCGATGATGTTGCGCTGTACTTCGCCGGTGCCCCCACCAATGGTGAGCGCCTGGCTGAACAGGTAGCCGAAGTGCCACATGCCGGGGTCGCCCCCGAACGGGCCCTGGTCGGCCAACATCCCGGCCGCACCGGTGAGGTCCTTGACGAGCGCCATCATCCGTTGGCCGTGCTCGTCAGCCAGGATCTTGCGCACCGACGCCTCCGGTCCCGGGGTCTCCCCCCGCAGTCGGGCGCTCACCGTGCGCATCCGGATGAGCCGCAGGATCTCCTCGTCGATGTGGAGCGCGGCGATGCGCTGACGCAGCGCCGGATCGTCCACGCCGCCGCTGGCCCGCACCAGATCCAGCACGTCACCGGCGGTCGGGCCCATGCCCCACAGCGCGCCGCCTCCCGAGAGCGACACCCGTTCGTTGGCCAGGGTCACCTTGGCCAGGTTCCACCCCCGGTGCTCCTCGCCGACGAGGTTCTCGACGGGGATGCGCACGTCGGTGAAGAAGACCTCGTTGAAGGTGTGCCCTCCGGTCATCTCGATGATGGGACGCACCTCGATGCCGGGAGCGTCCATTGGGCAGATGAGGTACGAGATGCCCTCGTGTTTGGCCACGTCGGGATCGGTGCGAGCGATGAGGATGCCGAACGCGGCCACGTGACCGAACGACGTCCAGATCTTCTGGCCGTTCACCACGTACTCGTCGCCGTCGCGCTCGGCCCGGGTGGACAACCCGGCGAGGTCCGAGCCCGCCCCCGGCTCGCTGAAGAGCTGACACCAGATCTCCTCGGCGGCCAGCAGGGGGAACAGGTAGCGCTCCTTCTGCTCGTCGGAGCCGGCGTGGAGGATGGTCGGTCCAGCCCAGCCGATGCCGATGGTGTTCGACGGGCGACGCACGCCGGCACGCGCCAGCTCGTCGTCGATGATCAGCTGGTGCTCGGGGTCGGCGTCGATGCCCCACGGGCTCGGCCAGTGCGGCGCCACGTAGCCGGCTTCGGCCAGTTGACGGCCTGAGGGCGCTGGGTTGTCGGCCAGCCAGCGGCGCACGGCCAGGCGGCGAGGATCGTCGTCGGAAGGCAGGTCGAAGTCCACGACGGCGAGCGTAGCGGTCACCCGAGAGACCAGGTCCGACGGTCGGTGGGTTCCGGGTCCCATCGACGATATCCCACGATCCGAATCGTCCTTCATGTCCATGAAGGTCCTTGCTAGTGAGCCGGCTCGGCGGCCAGACTGACGAGATGAACACGCGTGCGTTCGGAACGGTCCTCACCGCCGCGCTGCTCCTCGCAGCGGTGGCATGCAGTGAGGACGATGCAGACACCACGGGGAACGACCAGCCGGCCGAGAACGGCGCCGTGACCGTGGCTCCCGACAACGGCGGCGACGACGCCGAGACCGGCGGGGGCTCGGGCACCATGACCTTCAGGGGCGAGACGCTGGATCTGGACTTCACCACCTGCGCCGAGTCGGCACCCGACGATGGCACCCAGTGGTTCGCCGGCGCAGCCGACGATGCAGGCGACATCCGCATCCGCAACTTCGGGGGCGACAACTACGAGATCGACCTGCGCATCAGCGAGAGCGGCAGCGGTGCCCCCTTCGAGATCTTGGAGAACGCGTCGGCGTCCGGCGATGACGTCGACATCTCCGACGGAGCTGTGTCCGGCGCCGTCGAGGTGGGCGAGGGCCCCTTCCTCACCGCCGGCGACGAGGGCAACGAGTTCGTCGAGTTCGACTTCACCTGCTGAACGGTCCACAGCAGCACGCCAGGCCGGACAGACCCCCACCGGAGACGCCCTAGACTCCCCTGCGCATTCGTCTGGCGACCGCCGCGGTCGCCGCCATCGCAAGGGGGAACCATGCCCGGTTGGAACTTCGCCAGCATCTGGGAGGTGTGCGCCGAGGAGCACCCTGACGCACCTGCGCAGATCCAGGGGGACCGCACGGTGTCGTGGGCCGACTTCGACCGTCGGGCCGACGGCGTGGCCCAGGCCATGATCGACGCCGGTGCCATCCACCAGGACAAGGTGGCCCAGTACCTCTACAACTGCCCCGAGTACATGGAGTCGCAGTACGCGGCGTTCAAGGCCGGGCTGGTACCGGTCAACACCAACTACCGCTACGTGGACGACGAACTCGTCTACCTGTGGGACAACGCCGATGCCGAGACCGTGGTGTTCCACGGTGCCTTCACCGAGCGCATCGAAGGGCTGCGCGACCGCGTGCCGGGCGTGAAGCTGTGGCTGTGGGTGGACGACGGATCCGGCCCGTGTCCCGAGTGGGCCATGGCCTACGAGGACGCCGCCAACTCCGGAGCCGGCCGAGTCCGGCCCGCCTGGGGACGCAGCGGCGACGACCTGCTGCTCATGTACACCGGCGGCACCACCGGCATGCCCAAGGGTGTGATGTGGCGCCAGGACACGCTCATCAAGGCGGTGTCCTCCACCCAGAACCCCCGCCTGCTGGAGCCCGACGCCGACTACGAGGCCCTGCGCGGCGATCTGGCCGCACCCGGGGTGAAACTCCTGCCCGCCTGTCCCGAGATGCACGGCACCGGGCAGTTCACCGCCCAGCTGGCCCTGTCGGGCGCCGGCGCCAACGTGCTGCTCGAGAGCCGCAAGTTCGACGTTGCCGAACTGCTCGACGTGGTGGAACGCCACGGTGTGCAGGCCGTCACCATCGTGGGCGACGCCTTCGCCAAGCCGATCCTGGCCGCCCTCGACGCCAACCCCGACAAGTGGGACATCTCCAGCCTCTTCATGATCACCTCCTCGGGCGTCATGTGGAGCCAGGAGACCAAGGAGGGCCTCCTGCGCCACAACCCCACCATGATGCTGATCGACGCCTTCAGCTCGTCGGAGGCCATCGGGTTGGGCCAGTCGGTGACCACCGCCGACAACGCGGCGGGCACCGCCAAGTTCGAGCTGGGTCTCAACAGCCGGGTCATCACCGACTCGGGGGCCGACGTGGTGGCCGGCTCGGGCGAGATCGGCCGGGTGGCGGTGAAGGGCTTCACCCCCATCGGGTACTACAAGGATCCCGAGAAGTCGGCGGCCACTTTCGTCATGATCGACGGCGAGACCTACTCCATGCCCGGCGACTACGCCCAGGTGGAGGCCGACGGCAGCCTCACCCTGTTGGGTCGAGGGTCGGTGTGCATCAACACCGGCGGCGAGAAGGTGTTCCCCGAAGAGGTCGAGGAGGTGTGCAAGCTCCACGACGCCGTGGCCGACGTGGTCGCCGTGGGCATCCCCGACGACAAATTCGGCGAGGCCATCACCGTGGTGGTCGAGTTCGCCGACGGTGCCGAGGTGACCGACGCCGACCTGATCGAGCACGTCAAGGGTCGACTGGCCTCCTACAAGGCCCCCAAGGCGGTGGTGCCCATCGACACCATCGGGCGAGCCGACAACGGCAAGGTGGACTACAAGCGCATGAAGCGCCACGCCGCCGACCACCTCGGCGTCACCCTCCCGAGCTGACCGCCCCCCTTTTCTGGCAGCGCCGAGCGATGGCTAAGGTGCAGCCGTCGTCCGTGGCCTGACGCCGCGGACTGGACCTCGTTCACGACGACCACACCACCCACGGAGGGGCCGGCCATGGCTGACATCGGATTCGACGGCAAGGTTGCGATCATCACCGGCGCCGGAGGCGGCCTCGGCCGCTGTCACGCCCTGGAACTGGCTCGTCGCGGTGCCCGCATCGTGGTGAACGACCTCGGTGGCTCGGTCACCGGCGAAGGCGGCGATGTGGGCCCTGCCCAGCGGGTGGTGGACGAGATCGTGGCCCTCGGCGGCGAGGCCGTGGCCGACACCAACAGCGTGGCCACCGCCGAAGGTGGCGAGGCCGTGGTGAAGACCGCAGTCGACACCTTCGGCACCGTCGACATCGTCATCAACAACGCCGGCATCCTGCGCGACAAGACGTTCCACAACCTCACCCCCGAGCTGCTCGAGCCGGTGATCGCCGTGCACCTGCTCGGTGCGTTCTACGTGACCATGCCGGCCTGGAAGATCATGCGCGAGAAGTCCTACGGCCGGGTCATCAACACCTCGTCCAACTCGGGGGTGCTCGGCAACTTCGGGCAGGCCAACTACGGCGCCGCCAAGATGGGCCTCGTGGGCCTCACCCGGGTGCTGGCCAATGAGGGCCGCAAGTACAACATCTTCGCCAACGCCATTGCCCCCGTGGCCAAGACCCGCATGACCGAGGAACTGCTCGGCCCCCTCGGCGACTCGCTCGAGCCGGCCACGGTGACGCCCCTGGTGACGTACCTGGCCTCGGAGGACTGTGACGTCACCGGCGAGGTCTACTCGGCCGCCGGCGGGCTCATCAGCCGCTTCTTCATCGGCCTCACCCCCGGGTACTACAACCCCGAGCTCACCGTCGAGGACGTGCGCGACAACTGGTCGAAGATCCGCGACGTCGAGGGCTACATCATCCCCGAGGGACCCCAGGACGAGCTGAAGAAGATCTTCGAGACCCTCACTGCCGAAGGCTGACCCGCAGCGTTCAGGTACCCACCATGCCGTAGAAGCGCTCGGGGTGCAGGCGCACCACCAGGCGGCCGTCGTCGACCATCGCTCGGCGGTACTCGTCCCAGTCCGGGTGCTCGCCCTGCATCGCTCGGTAGAGCTCGACGAGTTCGTCGACGGTCGGGTCAGCGGGATCGGAGGCCACCGGGGTGAGTTCCGCGGTGGCCTCCATCACGGTGTAGGCCCAGAAGTCGTCACGGTTGACGTGCAGGCTGGCCCTCGGGTCGCGCCGCAGGTTGGCGGTCTTGGCCCGGCCGTCGGTGACCGAGATGCGCACCACCCCATGGTTGTCAGTGGCGTAGGCGATGTTCGAGGACTGGGACCGGCCGTTGCTGCGGAGTGTGATGAGCACACCACGGTGGCGATCAGCGATGAAGGTGCGGAGGGCGACGTCGGACATGTGGGGTGCAACCTCGCGCCGGGTCGTCGGATTCCCCGAATGGGTGAGTGACCCTCGGGCGAGGCGATCCGAGCGCTCAGTTGCCGGGACCGACACCCGGTGCCGGCTGGACCGGCAACCCCTCGAGGTCGATGACCACGCCCGGCACCGAACAGAAGTGCGGGTTGCAGGCCCGCACCTCGGCGCGTACCGCCGGACCGGGCAGGTTGGCGAGGTCGAGCACCTGGGCATCGGCAGGAAGGTCCGTCGTCTCGAAGATCGGCTCGCCGCCGAGGCCGAACAACTCGACCTTGTAGAACGTCTCCACGTCGGAGCGGTCCTGCCACTGCAGCACCCGGCGATCGCTCCCCCGCTGACGTCGGAACTCGACATTGGTGGGTGACGCCGGAGTGAACGTCTGGATGAACACCGGCTCGAGCTCGGCGAAGATGCCGACGCCGTAGGCCTCGTGACCGTTGCGGTTGGGGTGCATGACCCCGGAGCTCATGTTGACGATCTGGTCGACCGCACCCTCGCTGGCCAACCCGGCCCAGATGGCGAAGATGACCAGGTCAGGACTGGACGCCGCCACACCCAGTGCCGCCAGGCCACCGAAGGCAACCACTCGGGCGATGAGGTCCACCACCTCGAGCATCTCGCGCAGCTCGGGGTCCCGCAGGTCGTCGCCCTGCTGGTCGAGCGCAGCGTTCATGGTGTTCACGAACGGGTTGGTCACGTCGCAGAAACCTCGACCGACGAACAACTCGGTGTGCTCCGACACCGCCCGCCACGGTCGTCCTGCCTCTCGCTGACGTCGCACCGCTGCGGCCACCTGGTCGTTGAGGGGCACCAACAGGTTGCTCTGGGCGAAGGCCAACTCGTTGGCGTCGACGTGGGAGAGCAGGTCGCCCGCCATCCGCCCGGCGTCGCCGAAACACGGCATGAGCGATCCGTCGGGGGCGGTGGCCAGGGTGGGATCGGGGTAGTGGCTCAAGAGCACGGTCCGTGGCGCCAGCGACCCGTCACCGTCGGGTCCGAGCCGGTGGATCGACTCGGCCAGCAGGTCGTACTGGCCGGCGACGTTCCCGAAACCCCGGGTGGAGCGCAGCGGCGGCTGTCCCGGAACGTCGGGCAGCCCGTTGGCCACCATGTCGGCCACGGCTGCGCTGCGATCGCAGGCCACGAGGCTGTCGAGGAACGAGCCGAGGCCGGCCTCCTGCGGTGGCTGGCCGCCCAGCTCGATCAGCGCGTTGGTCCATTCGCCGAGGAGGTTGGCGGTGGCCACCGCGTCGTCACCGGCGTCCATCATGCCGCCCACGATGCAGGCGGAGATCACGTTGGCGAAGCCCACGTTGTTCCCGCCGATCGAGAGGTAGACGGCGTCGGGTGGGCGCTCGTGCCCAGCCGCCCAGTCCTCCACCCGGTCCAGCTGTGGGCGTGTTTCCTCTCCGCTGGTCGCCACGTGGCGGTCGCTGCCCACATAGGACTCCCCTCCGTCGGCGGTGCGCAGCGCGTGGCGAATCTCGGCACCGGAGCAGGCGGTGAAGATGAAGTCGACAGGAATCTCCGGGTAACGCTGGCGGAGTTGCTCGACGGCCAACGGCGCCCCCGCAACCTCCGAGCGGTGACAGGCCAGCGAGGCAATGGGCTCAGCACCCCAGTTGGCTGCCCGCGAGGGCTCGGTGCGCACGTAGTCGAACGGCCCGGAGAACTGCCCCGGGGCGACGGGTGCCCCTTCGCCCGACCCGTACGAGTCGCCGAGCGCGGCAAAGGTGAACTCGAGCGGTCGGTTCGGGGTCGGCTGGCCCAACCCCTCGGCGGTGACGGGTTCGGGCTCGAGGATCGTCTCCTCACCGTCCTCGACGAGCGCCGAGAGGTCGATGGCAATGGTGCCGAAGAGATTCTGCGGCGCAGCGATGAGCAACTGCTGGGAGGGTTCGGGCCGGATCAGGCGCGGTGGGGCGGTCGTGGTGGTGGTCGGCGGCCGAGTGGTGGTCGTGGTGGGTGGCCGCGTCGTCGTGGTCGTGACCGGGCGCACGGTCGTCACCGGGCTCACGGGCTGGGGCCTGGTCGGCCGCTGGGGAGCCACCGTCGTGGTGGTCGTGATCGGCGGCCGAGGCTGCACGGCGGTGAAGGGCGTGGCCGGGCGGGTGTTCTGCACGATCGGGCGCAGTGGCGCCCGTCGTATGGCGAGGCTCCCCCGCTGTTCGTCGCCGACGCGGATCCAACCGCCGACCACGCTGTGTTCACCGTCGGTGCCCTCGGCACGCAACAGCACCGGCTCGTCGGACGGACGGGCTTCGAAGTCGTGGGTGGCGCCGTCGGCCAGGGTGACGCTGCCACTGACCCGCCCAGCGGCCAGTTCGACAGCGACCTCTGCGCCGCTGGCGGATTCGAGCGTCATGTCGGCCTGCGGGTCCCAGGCAGTGAACCACTCGGCCACACCGCCGTCGTCACACACGTAGACCATGAGCGCCTCAGCGTTCGACACCACCGCCACGAAAGCATCGGTGCCGTCGACCACTCCGGAGAACTCGCCGATGGGCACGCCGTCGTCAGTGACGGGTACCGGTGCCGCACTGTCGCCGCCACCGTCGTCGCCGGTGCACGAGGCGGCGAGCAGGGCCACGCACACGAGCGTGGCCAGCAGGCCCCGGCCCCCCGAGTGACGGCCACGGTCCCACGCGACCGCCGTGCGTCGCCCTCCCACGGGGCCGGGCGAGGTCGGCGGCTGCCGGCGCGTGCGGACAGTAGGTCGGTCGGAGGTCGAGCACGTTCCCATCCCGCCAGCGTGACGAAGCCACCACCGTCGGTCATGAGTAGGCCACTACTCACGACGTGGAACGGGTTCCAGTGACCGCTCGGCCGGTCGAAGCCCTCAGCTGCCGAACCGACACACGACGCCTCCACCGACCGAGGTGTGCCACAGTGATCACGGGCGGTCGTGCCACCGAGCGGTCGTTGCCGCCACCGCCACCAGCGCCGACGAGGAGCCGTTCGTGACCCCGACTGCCGACGAGGCCCGCGATGCCCGACGCCAGAGAGGAAAGGACGCCCGTCAGCGGGCACCCCGGCGAGGCTTCGGTGATTACGAACCCGGCAAGCGGACACAGGACGCCCTGGCCACCCTGGTGGCCCAGAACGCCGTGCGCGATCAGTCACTGGTGCCTCTCCGCTTCGAGCGAATGGCCGTGTCGCCGTGGACCTACCTGCGCGGCGCCGCCGCCGTCATGGCGGCCGATCTGGCCGACCATTCCTCGAGCGGGCTGAACGTGCAACTCGCCGGCGACGCCCACGTCCTCAACTTCGGCCTGTGGGCCACTCCCGAGCGGAACCTCAGCTTCGACCTGCGGGACTTCGACGAGACCCATCCCGGCCCGTTCGAGTGGGATGTCGCCCGGCTGGCCACCTCGCTCGTTGTCATCGGCCGCGATCACGGGTTGAGCGCCAAGCAGGGGCAACGGGCCGTGGCAGCGGCGGTCGACAGCTACCGGGAGCGGATGGGTCTGCACGCCACCATGAGCGAACTCGACACGTGGTACCACCGGGTGGACGTCGATGATCTCGTAGGCCACTTCGCCTCCGAAGCCGGCGAGGAACTACGGGTGTGGATCGATCGCAAAGCCGAACGGCGCACCAGTGAAGGCGCTGCGGAGAAGCTGGTAGAGGTGGTCGACGGGCGCCCCCGCATCACCGAGGAACCGCCGGTGCGCCAGCGTGTCGACGACCAGGCCGAGCTGCAGACCATCATCGACGTGGCCAGCGCCTACAGCGGCTCCCTCCCATCGCACATCCGCCATCTGCTCGGGCGCTTCTCGCTGGTGGACGCCGTGCAGCAGGTGGTCGGGGTGGGCAGCGTCGGCATGCGGGTCTACCTCGTGCTCCTCGCCGGTCACACCGCCGACTCGCCACTGTTCCTGCAAGTGAAACAGGCCACCGAATCGGTGTACGAACCACACCTGGGCCGCAGCCGCTACCGCAACAGCGGCTCGCGGGTGGTGCACGGCCAACGTCTCATCCAGAGCGCCAGCGACATCTTCCTGGGCTGGACCCGCAAAGACGGCCAAGACTTCTACGTTCGGCAGTTCCGCGACATGAAGGTGGTGCCCGACGGCGAACTCATCGCTCCCCACCTCGAGGACTTCGCCACCGCCTGCGGCGACGTGCTGGCCAAGGCGCATGCCCGCACCGGCGACGCCATCGCCATCGCCAGCTACCTCGGATCGAGCGAAGGCTTCACCGAGGCCATGGGACGCTTCGCCGAGGCCTATGCCGACCAGACCGAAGCCGACCACGCGCAACTGGCAGCCGCCGTCGACGCGGGCGACGTTCCCACCTGAGGGCACCACACGACCCAGCACGCACATCCCACGAGGACGGAGTGGCTTCCATGGACCAACCAACCGAAGCCAGCGACGCCGGCACCGACCCGACCTTGGTCGATCTCGCCGAGCAGCCGGTCGCCGTCATCAAGGGGAAGGTGCCGTTCGACGAACTCCCACAGTTCTACGACACGGCATTCGGCACGGCCGCCCGCTCGACTCACCATGGTTCCTTCGACGGCCTCGGGGAGGCGTGGGGTCGGCTGGGAGCGTTCATCGGCGAACAGGGCCGCGCCCCCGGACCGGTGATGTGGGAGTGCTACCTCACCGAGCCGTCGCCCGACATGGACCCCGCAGACCTGCGAACCGAACTGACCTGGCCGCTCGCCGATTGAACGGCGCGAGTACCCGACGATCTCCTCCCCCACCTGCGCCGGGCGCGCGACCTCGTCGGCCACAGCTACGCCGAGCCACTCGACGACGACCTGGCCGAGGCCATCACCCGGTTCAGCGACGGCGGTCGCCGGCTGCTCGCTTGCGTCGGTACATCGCGCGGTCGGCACGAGCCAGCACCTCGTCGACCCCCTCAGCGGGACGAGCCGACGCCGTGCCGACGCTCACCCCGACGGCGACGTCCTCACCGTCGACGTGGATCGGCTGGCGAATCGCAGAGCCGATGGCTGTGGCCAGCGCTTCGAGGCGGGTGGGATCGGGGCCGGTGAGCACGAGGAACTCATCGCCGCCCAGGCGGAACACCCGGCCCTCGCCGACCACCAGCTCCTCCAGCCGTCGAGCGACCTCCTGGAGCACTGCGTCACCGGCTCCATGGCCGAGTCCATCGTTCACTTCCTTGAACCGGTCGAGGTCGCAGTAGGCGACACCGATCGGGCCGGCGGTGACCTCACCGTGCCACGGGGATCGACCTGCAGCGAGGTCGTCGAGCGCTTCGGCCAGGCCGGCCCGGTTGGCCAGACCGGTGAGGGCGTCGGTGACGGCGATCTGGTGGAGTCGCCGCTGCGCCTCCTCCAGTTCGTGGCGAACGAGCACTTCGCTGGTCACGTCCTGCAGCGTGACGACGTGGCCGATGAGCCGGTGCCCCTCGGCGAAGCGAGGCGCCACGGTCACGACGAGCCACGACGCCGTGGTGAGTCCTCCGTCGAAGCACCAGGTGCGCGTTGCCGGCTCGCCGTCCTGCATCGTGGTGTCCACCCACGCCCGAGCATCGGCTCGCTCCGACACCGCTATCCACGAGATCCAGTCGCGGTCGGCTTCACCCGTGCCCACGCCGGGGAGCATCCGGCGGGCCGCCTCGTTGAAGTAGGCGGCAAAACCCCGAGGCCCGGTGAGCACGATCCCGACCGGCGCTGCCTCGGCCACCGAGAGGAACGCAGAGTCGGTGCGCCCGATGCTGGCCACCGTCGCGTCGCCGACATCGCGCTCGTAGAGGCGGCACAAGATGCCGCCGATCTCGGGGATGCCACGTCCGTTGAACAGTTCGATCGATCCCGTCGCCCACCGGTCGGGGTCATCGACCGAACGTATCCTGGTCACCGCCCGCAGCCGAATGCCTTCGACCTGCTGCACCCGGTGGAAGGCGTCCAGCACGACGCCCATGTCCTCGGGGTGCACGCGGTCGACGGCCGAGCCCGCCAGCGCGTTGGGCCGATCCGTCGGATGTTCGAGGCCGACCGGCCCCCAGGTGCGGGTGCCCTCGGCGTCGGTGACGACTGCCGACCAGGCGCTCTCGCGCAGCACCCGGAACGTCCGGACCTCTGCAGTCACGTCGGTGAGCGCTACCAGCACACGGTCGTCGGCGCGCATCGCAGCCAACCGCATCCAGCGTGGTGGGTCGGTGTCACACCGGACGACCCCGTCGGGCGAGTCGGAGTCGATCGACCCCTCGACCACGCCGAGCACCCGCGGGTGGTGCTCCTCGTGCACGTGATCCACGAGTGCCGTGCCGAGTAGTTCGCCGTGGTTCCTGGCCAACAACGCCGACGCCGCGCCGTTGCACTCGACGATGTCTCCGTCAACCAGCAGGACGAGCGCCACCGGCGCGTCGAACGCCATCGCCGCCGACACCTGCGATGCCGCCGGAGCGTCCGCCTGACCCACGACGCCAGCGTAGTCCGGCGTCCGGGACCCGGCCGAGCGGCCGCGGTCCGGCCGGCGACCACTCCGGTCTCGTCAGCGACCTTGCCCGGACGTGCGTCGGCGTGCCTCGTCGGTGATGGCTCCCGACGCAGCACGGGTGAGGTTCTTGATCTTCGTCATTCGCTGGAAGCGGAGCGCCGACCAGTCCTCGTCGATGGCCACTTGTCGGACTGCTTGGAAGCCGGCAGCCCCCACCGCCCCCCAGCCGGTATCGCGGTCGGACTCGCAGGCGGTGACCCACGACCATGCCCGAGCCGTTGGCTCCCTCCGGCTCCACCATCGCGATCCGTTCGACCGGATGCTCATTGCCCAGGCCCAACTCGAGGGCTGCACCGTGGCCACCCGCGACGGTCGCTTCGCTCCCTACGACGTGCCGATCCTTCACGTGTGACGCCGCCAACTGTGGGCGCCGTTCCGACACGCAGAAGCCGGAGCCCCGCAGGCGTCGCTGCCCACGGGACCCCGGCTCGTGCACGATCACCGGTGGTCAGTGCTCCGATCGGACAATGTGGTCTCGCTGCCGACGCCATCGCGGAGATCGACGTCTCGGCGCACGGGGCGTGCCATCGCACCCAGCGTCGACCCGACCGTCGTGGCGGCAAGGCCCACGACCAGTGCCAGCAGCGCCCAGCCGGCAGCCTCACGCACGTCGGTGACCGTCACCTCGGTGTCGGTAGCCTGCGGGTCAGCCGTCTCGACCAAGACGACATCCTCGAACGTGTCGGTGGGGTCGAGCGCTCCGAGCGCCAGACCGCTACCGAAACTCGCCACGAGGAGCAGCGCGACCAGAGCGACGGCCCACAGCACGACACCGTGGAGAATGCCGTCCTCGATGCCTCGCCACATGGCACTCGAACCGGTGACGAAGCCACCGAGCAGAAAGGCAACGCCGGCAGCAGCGGCGGTCCACGCGGCATCGGTGGACCCCGGCTCGATCACCGCGGTTGCCCCGGTCGACACCAGCGCCAACTGCAGCAGCAGGAAGGTGCTGATCGCCACCACCACACCGGCCCACAACGGTCCCCACCGCACGCGGTCTCGGGCCGGAACAGCCGAGACGACGGTCTGGGGCAACCGTGCGTACTCCGGACTGCTCAGGTGATCGGTCGGCTCGTCTGCCGCCCGGTGCGATGCATCCGCTCCCGCGGTTGACCGTACCCGGCCGTCCGTACCTTCTCCTCGAGCGCGCTCCGTTGGACTCTCAGTTGCACTCATGGTCGTTGCCTCATCTCTTGCCACGTTCGATTACGTGGTGCGGGGCTCACCCTTCCCAACCCGAAGCTGATGTATGCAGCTACGGGTAGATTCATCAAGCAGCTAGACAAGTCTCTCACCGTCCGTACCCCCACCCAACTACCCTGCCGCTAGCAGGGGCGGGCTTCGCCAATCGCCTCATCACGGGCGCCTACTCGAGTCGCGGGAACGTCCCAGCAATGGAGGCGCCGCCCGGAGGCGACGCTGACCAGGAACGTGCGGGTCAGACCGACGTCCACGCCCCAGCCGCAATGGAGGCGCCGCCCGGAGGCGACGCTGACCCCATGAGCGTCGGGCCGGCACCTCGTCGGGAGACTTGGCCGCAATGGAGGCGCCGCCCGGAGGCGACGCTGACACTCGGACCTCGATCTGGCTGAGGCGGTGATCCTTGAAGCCGCAATGGAGGCGCCGCCCGGAGGCGACGCTGACACGCCGGCGCACCGAACCGGGCCGGCCGGCGCGCGATAGCCGCAATGGAGGCGCCGCCCGGAGGCGACGCTGACCGGTAGCGTCCACCGACTGCACGACCGGGACGACCGTGCCGCAATGGAGGCGCCGCCCGGAGGCGACGCTGACCACACGGTGCGTCTCGTCGTGGACTGGCCTGCTGGTGCCGCAATGGAGGCGCCGCCCGGAGGCGACGCTGACTCGGCGGCCTTGCGCGCCTGCTCCCACCGCCTCGTGCCGCAATGGAGGCGCCGCCCGGAGGCGACGCTGACCTGGTTGGGTGGTCGGCGGTACCCCGCCCCGCCACCACCGCCGCAATGGAGGCGCCGCCCGGAGGCGACGCTGACCGTACATGTGGGTGTTGGACATGGCCCCGGTGTTGGAAGC
>JAFIEP010000066.1 GCA_020832495.1 Acidimicrobiia bacterium
TCAACGGGCTGGCTGGCATGCTGGGCATCTCCATCGGTCAGGGTGCTGTGTAGACAGCGGGCATCATGCCCGCCATCACGCTCTGACCGGTGGAGGCTCCACCTCTACCTCACGGTGTAGCCGTCACCCCTTGAACCCGCCCAGTGGTGCCGAGTATTGCGAAGTGTCGACCCAGCAACCGATCAGCCTGGACCCAGACATCCTGGTCTGGCGCGACCACTGCCTCCCCAAATCTGAACGCTGGCTCCGACGGCTTGAAGATGGTCTCCAGGTCCGCTCTGGTCGCTAAAGAGACAGGAGCGAACACCGATGGGTAGGTCGTTAGTCCGGGTTCGTACCTCGCTCCCTCGATGCGGCCGACCATCGTGGCTTCGAGTGATCGTGACACTCGCACCGACGCATCGAACGGAGCATCAGAGCGCGTCGTGTGCTCAGGCGTCATCCGAATCGCAGTCACCACGGCGACCACACGGGACGATCCTGCCACGATCGTGATATAGGAGTTGATAGCGCCTACAGGGAGAACGCCTGCAGATCCTGCCTTCACGAGGCTTGCTGCCGTTAGGTCAATCTCGACAACAACCCTCTCGCTCTCGACTGCAGCTACAGAGCCGATCCGGTGCGTACTGTCAGCCATACGCGTAGCTCATTGATCGACCGGTGGATCTGGCTCCGCGGGCGAGAGAAGCGCCGAGGCCAGTGCTTCCTTCAGCTCCTCACGTTCTCGGTCAGTCATCTCTGACACGTCTGGGAGTAGGTCGGCTAGCTCGGTGAACCTCGCGTTTGAGCCGGTCAGAACCGAGATGCGGGGGTCCTGCACGTTCGACAGACGACCAACAGGCGAGTCCGACCGTTCGATCGGCTCGCCTGGCGTAGCCGCCTTCAAGTCATCCACGACACTATTGGGATCTGCAACGAACAATTGAAGACTCGCATTGTGAGACAAAGCATCGAAGATGATGCGATTGATGTGCTCGTCGGCGAACCCGTACCCGAGGCTGAGGAGCACACACTCGGGCTGGATCAGCGCGGTACTGAACGATCGGAGGAAGTCCGAGTAGGGATGACCGAGAACATCCGCTTCCTTGGTCGGCGTTGGGTAGATGACGGCAACTTCAGCACCAGTCGGGGGGCCATCGCTCTGGACCACAGTGGTCGTGCCGAGCGCAGCGGTGGTCTCGACACGCCACGTCAAGCTGCCGTGCATCTTGTAGAGGTGGACAACGTCGTGCACGCGGCGCAGCGACCCGGCTCCACCTTCTGGCGCGGTATAAAGGTCCTGCTCGTAGCTGGCCAGTTCGATGCGCCGACGCACACTGCCCACGAAGCCGTCGAAATACTGGATGCCAGCTTCGTCCAGCGAGCGCTCGATGACCGTGTCGTAGTTGGTCGTGAAGACGCGGACTCGCGGCGCCTCCGGACGGCGCGCCGCAAGGAGTCGTCGGAAGAACTCTCGATGCGCCAGCAGCGGGTCTTCGTCGAAGGGCGCTTCGAGCGGCGGATCCTGGCGAGGCAAGTCACAGGCCCATGCGAGCCCTCGGTTCACAGCGTGGAACAGGCTGTCCAGGTCCTCGATCTTGCACTTCGTCCCGGTGACCTCGACCATCTTCAGGTCGAACGCGTGCGCATACGACCGCGCCGCGACGACCCGGCCAAGAAACGCCTCAAGATCAGTTTCGGCGGAGACCAGAGACTTGATCAGTGATCTGACGTCCGCAGAGACCTCAAGGCCGTCGCGATCAGCCATGCCGAGGACGAGATCGGCGTCAACAGCGCGAATTCTAGGAGAGCCAAGATGATACGAGGCACCTGACCCAACCAGGACGCACAGCTGATGCACCTGAAGAAGATGACCAAACGCGTCACGTAGCCGTCGACGGCCATCGACATCATCGGTCACGAACCGAAGCTGGCTTCCGCTGAAGTAAAGGCTGCGCATCCGCTCGGCTCCCGCCCCCGGTCCTCGTCCTGCGGACCATACCTGCTGGGAAGTGGTAGACGCGTGGACCGGGCTGGCCTGTGGCTGCGGTGGCACGTTCATCGCCCGCTCTTCCATGCCGTTCTGGACGGGCCTGGCAGTCGCCGGCTCATTGAACGCCCATACCAGGACGTCGCCTGTCCATGCTTCGTCGCGTGATGACAATTCGATGACAAAGGCCCGACCCGGGTCGCTCGGCCTCAGCCCAGAACTGCACTGACCAGGGCGTTTGCCCTGGTCAGGTGGTGTCGGAGGGGGGACTTGAACCCCCACGCCCTTGCGGGCACTAGCCCCTCAAGCTAGCGCGTCTGCCAATTCCGCCACTCCGACGTGGCTGCCGGTTGCTCCCGGAGGAGCACCCGACGGACACGTGACTCTAGCGCGGCCGCCACCCCAGCCAGAAACGCAGATCAGCCCACCGGAGCGCTCAGTCCGACAGCCGCACGAGGCCCATCACCAACGTGCCGTCGGGGCGGGGCAGCAGCCCCTCCACCCGCTCCCCCACGGCCAGCGGCGCCGCCAGGGTGGCCAGCGGTACCACCGGCACCGCCCCCATCACCGCCCGCTCGGCGTCGGCCAGCAGCTCGGCCCGCTGGGTCGGGTCGGTCGCCTCCCGGGCGGCCAGCAGCACCAGGTCGACCATCGAGTCGTCCAGGCCGGTCACGTTGTCGGGTGCCCCGGTGACGAACATCGGCCCGAGCGACGCTTCCCCGTCGCCGCCCACTGCGGCCCAGGCGAACAGGAACACCTGGCGGTCCCGGGCCACACCTGGCGCCACGTCGGCCGGTTCGGCCGTCTCGGGCGGGTCCTCGGGGGCCTCGGCGCCACCGCCGCCCGGGTCGGCGATCACCTGCTGCTGGTACTCCTCGAAGGGCCGCACCCGCAGCGACGCCGCCAACCCGACGTCCTCGAGCGCCGCCACCAACGTCTCCCCCAGCGCCTGCTCGGCGGGGGCGTCGTAGGTGTCCACCACCACCAACGGCACGTCGCCGTCGGCGAACATCTCCTCCACCAGCGCCCGGGCCCGGTCGGGGTCGTACACGCACATCTCACATGGCTCGGCCGCCGCTCCCGCCACCCCGAAGGGCAGCACCCCGTGCAACGGCAGGTTCCCGGCAAGCACCCCCGACAGCAACTCGTCGCGGTCGACGGCCAGCGACACGGCCTGGCGGAGCCGCAGGTCCTCGGTGACGGGGTGGCGCAGGTCGAAGGCGAAGAAGACCGTGGCTGGCAGCGGCACCATGACCACCGGGTCGCCGCCCGTGGTCTCGGCCACGATCTCCGTGGCGCCGGGCACCAGTTCGGGGTCGATCATGGCCAGGTCCAACAGGCCCTCGTCGTAGGCCTCCTGCACCTCGTCCTCGGTGTCGAACACCACCATCTCCACGGCGTCGACTGCCACGTCGGCGCCGTCGACGGCCTCGAAGCGCACCGTCCGCCAGTCGTTGTCCACCAGCCGGAACGCCCCGCTGCCCGCAATGTCGGCCTGTGGCTCGATCGGTGTGACCGCCGGCACGATGCCGTAGGTGGGTGCCGACAACAGAATGGGCAGCGAGGCCGACGGCCCGTCGGTGCGCACCACCACGGTGGCCTCGTCGAGGGCCTCCACCCCGGCCAGAGCGTCGCTGTCCCCGGCCACCACGTCGTCGTGGCCCACCACCGCTTCCAGCCGCCGTCCGTTGATCTCGGCGCCGCCGGCCACCAGGCGGTTCAGCGAGGCCACCACGTCGTCGGCAGTCACCGGCGACCCGTCGGCGAAGCGAGCGTCGGGGTCGAGGGTGAACGTCCACTCGGTGGACTCGTCGTTGGCCGACCACTCGCTGGCCACCCCCGGCACCAGCGTCCCGGTGATCGAGTCCCACACGGTGAGGCCCTCGTACAGCAGGTCCGCAGCCAGCAGTTCGCCGAACACCGCCGGCGAGACCTGCGCCGGGTCCAGCGTGCCGAGGCCCACCACGCCCACGCGCAGCACGCCGGGTTCCAACGGCTCGAGCGTCGGCACCGGCGGCAGGGTGGCCGGCGGTCCGGCGGGTTCGGTGGTCGGAGCGGCCTCGCCGCCGCCGTCGCCGTCGTCGCCGCTGCAGGCGGCCAGCACCAACCCGAGCGCCACGGCCACGGCCAGCCACAGGGCCAGCGCGCCACGCGCCCGGCCGGGCACGCCCACTGCACCCGCAGGGCTCACGCGTCGACGAAGCTGCACGGGTGGGCGGTCGATCAGACCTGCAGCACCAGGGCGAGGGTGAGGGTGGTGAACAGGAACACCAGCGCTGCCAGCACCGTCATGCGGTCGAGGTTCTTCTCCACCATGGTCGACCCGGCCGCTGCGGCGCCCATGCCCCCACCGAACATGTCGGACAGGCCGCCACCCTTGCCGCTGTGCAGCAGCACGAGCACGATGAGGCCCAGTGACGTGATGACGTGGATGGCGACGATGACCGCGGTGATCACTGATGCTCCTCAGGGACGTGGCAGCGCATCATGCTACCAGCGCCGCTACTGCTCCTGGTAGCGGGCGATGGCGGCGAAGTCGTCGGGGTCCAGGCTGGCCCCGCCCACCAGGGCGCCGTCGATGTCGGGCTGGGCCATGAGCTCCGCAATGTTGCCGGGCTTCACCGACCCGCCGTACTGCACCCGCACCGTCGCAGCGGCTTCGTCGCCGAACTCGGCGGCCACCACGGCCCGCACGTGTTCGCCGCACACAGACTGGGCGTCCTCGGTGGTGGCGGTCTTGCCGGTGCCGATGGCCCAGATGGGCTCGTAGGCGATGACCAGCTCCCCCACCTGCTCGGCCTTCAGCCCCTTGAGCCCGGCCCGCACCTGCCCGGCCACCTTGTCGCCGGTGCGACCTTCCTCACGTTCGGCCAGGGTCTCCCCCACGCACAGGATGGGCGTCATCTCGGCTTTGAGCACGGCGTGCACCTTGGCGTTGACGAACTCGTCGGTCTCGCCGAACAGCTCACGCCGCTCGGAGTGCCCGACGATGACGTAGTCGACGTTGAGCTTGGCCAGCATGGTGGCCGACACCTCACCGGTGAAGGCGCCCTTTTCGTCGGGATGGCAGTTCTGCGCCCCGAGCGCCAGCGCGATGCGGTCGCTCTCGATGGTGGTCTGCACCGAGCGGATGTCGGTGAACGGCGGGTGCACCGACACCACCACCGACGGTGGTTCCTCGCGCAGCAGGTCCTTGAGGAGGTAGCCCAGCTTCTGCACGCACTGGATGGCCTCGAAGTGGTTGTGGTGCATCTTCCAGTTGCCACTGATGAGTGGCGTTCGGCTGTCAGCCATGGCCTTCCTCCGGGTTCGAGGTGCGGATCGGTCAGTGAGTCAGTGCGTCAGTGCGGGGCGTTGGGGGCGGAGCGCAGCGCTTCGAGGCCGGGCAGGTCGCCGGTCTCGAGCAACTCGAGCGATGCCCCGCCACCGGTGGAGATGTGGTCGATCTCATCCGCCAGGCCGAACTGGGCCACCGCCGCGGCCGAGTCGCCGCCGCCGACCACGGTGAAGCCGTGGGCGCCGGCCACGGCGTCGGCCACCGCCCGGGTGCCGGCTTCGAAGCGCGGGTCCTCGAACACGCCCATGGGGCCGTTCCAGAACACGGTGGCCGCGTCCGCGATGACGTCGGCGAACTCCGCCGCGGTGCCGGGGCCGATGTCGAGGCCCATGTAGCCGTCGGGCACCGACGCTCCCACCGTCACCACGTCGCCACCGGCGGACGGGTCGCCGATGGTGCCGTCTGCACTCATGGCCACCACGTCGCTCGGGATGTGGATGGTGATGTCGCGGGCCAGCAGGTCCCGGCAGGTGTCGATCTGGTCTTCCTCGAGCAGCGACGAGCCCACCGAGTGGCCTTTGGCGGCCAGGAAGGTGAAGCACATGCCGCCGCCGATGATGAGGGTGTCGGCCACCGCGGACAACGCTTCGATGACGCCGATCTTGTCGGACACCTTGGCCCCGCCGAGCACCACAACGAAGGGGCGGCGCGGCGAGTTGCGCATCGGCAGCAGCACGTCGACTTCCCGCTCGAGCAGGCGCCCGGCCGCCGAGGGCAGAAAGCGCGGCGGGCCCACCACCGAGGCGTGCGCCCGGTGCGACGCCCCGAAGGCGTCGTTCACATAGGCGTCGATACCGTCGATGAGGCGTTCGGTGAACGCCGGATCGTCGGCCGTTTCGCCCGGATCGAAGCGCAGGTTCTCGAGCAGTTCCACGTCGGGGGCCAACTCGGCCAGGCGCTCGCGCACCGGGTCCATGGAGTAGCGCTCGTCGGGCGCGCCCTTGGGGCGCCCGAGGTGCGAACAGGCCACGACGGTGGCCCCGCGCTCGCCCAGCCACTCGAGGGTGGGCAGGGCGGCGCGGATGCGCAGGTCGTCGGTGATCTCGCCACCCGAGATGGGCACGTTGAAGTCGGCCCGCACGAGCACCCGACGACCGTTGACGTCGCCGAGGTCCTCGAGGCGGGGTACCGCCGTCGGATCGAGGCTCACCGGGCGCTCACTTGTTGGCAGCGCCGACCGTCTGGGTCAGGTCGACCAGGCGGTTCGAGTAGCCCCACTCGTTGTCGTACCAGCCGAGCACCTTCACCAGGTTGCCCATGGCCATGGTGAGACCCGAGTCGAAGATGCACGAGTGCGGATCGCCGACGATGTCGGAGCTGACCAGCGGCTTGTCGCTGTAGTGCAGCACCTTCGAGAGCGGACCGGACGACGCCGCAGCGGCGAAGGCCTCGTTCACCTGCTCGGCGGTGACGTCCTGGCCGAGCACACCCACGAAGTCGGTGATCGACCCGTCGGGCACCGGCACCCGCAGGGCGGTGCCGTCGAGCTTGCCCTGCATGGACTGCAGCACCAGGCCGGTGGCCCGCGCCGCGCCCGTGGAGGACGGCACGATGTTCACCGCAGCGGCACGGGCCCGACGCAGGTCGGAGTGCGGGCCGTCGACGAGGGCCTGGTCACCGGTGTAGGCGTGCACCGTGGTCATGAGGCCCTTCTCCACACCGAAGGCGTCGTCGAGCACCTTGATGAGGGGCACGAAGCAGTTGGTGGTGCACGAGGCGTTGGAGATGACCTTCTGGGTGGCCGGGTCGAAGGTGTCGTCGTTCACGCCGACCACGATGGTGTTGTCGGCACCCGAGGCGGGAGCGGACACGATGACGAAGGGGGCGCCGGCGTCGAGGTGCGCGGCGGCCTTGTCACGCGAGTTGAAGATGCCGGTGGACTCGATGACCACGTCGACGCCCAGATCGCCCCACGGCAGGTCCTTGGGGTCGCGCACGGCGGTGATCTTGAGCAGCTTGCCGTCCACCTCGATGCCCTCGTCGGTGGTGCTCACCTCGGCGCCGAGGCGGCCCATGACCGAGTCGTAGGCCAACAGGTGGGCCATCGTCTCCACCGAGCCGAGGTCGTTGGCGGCCACGATCTCCACATCGGCGCCCGATGCCTTCACCGCCCGGTAGAAGTTGCGGCCGATGCGGCCGAACCCGTTGATGCCCACACGAATCGTCATTGCTGGTCTCCTCTGTGCCGTCGAGATCATCGGTGACCCGCGCCGACGGCGTCGGCCGCTGGGCCCTCCGGGGACGCCTGCGCCTGCGAACTGCGCGGCGAGTACGTCCTCCCCCTGACCCTAGGCGACCACGCGACACCCGGCGACCGCTGCTGTGCCGAAGGGACGCCCCCGCCGCCAGCCGGCTCAGCGGCCGACGTCGCGGTGCACCACCCGGGGGTCCAACCCCTCTTCGCGCAGCCACTCCGCCACCCGCTCGGCCACCGCCACCGAGCGGTGGCGACCCCCGGTACAGCCGAAGGCCACGCTCAGGTAGGCCTTGCCCTCTGCCTCGTAGGCGGGCAACAGCAGGTCGAGCAGCGGTTCGACGTGGTCGAGGAACGCCTGGGCGTCGGGTTGGCCCAGCACGTAGTCGCGCACCGGTTCGTCGCGCCCGGTGAGCTGGCGCAACTCCTCCACCCAGTAGGGGTTGGGCAGGAAGCGACAATCGAGAACGATGTCGGTGTCGAGCGGCAGCCCGTGCTTGTAGCCGAACGAACTGACGGTGATCTGAAGCCCTTCGTCGTCCTCGGCAGCGAACAGGCCGCCGACCCGGTCACGCAGTTGGTGGATGTTCAGTTCGCTGGTGTCGACCACCACGTCGGCCAGGGCCTTCACCGGCTCGAGCAGCACACGTTCGGCTTCGATGCCCTCGGCCACCGTGCGGCCGGTGGCCAGGGGGTGACGACGCCGGGTGGACTCGTAGCGGCGGACCAGCACGTCGGTGGAGGCGTCGAGGAACAGCACCCGCACCCGGTCGGCCCGTCGGCGGAGTCGCTCGACCGCAGGGAGCACCTCTTGGTGGTACGGGCCGCCGCCGACCACCAGCACCACCCGCTCCACGGCGGCGTCGGCGGCGCTCGAAAGGTCGGCCACGCTGTCGATGAGCGAGGGAGGCAGGTTGTCGATGACGAACCAGCCCAGGTCTTCCAAGATGTCGGCCGCTCCCGAGCGTCCAGCCCCCGAGAGCCCGGTCACGACGATGAACTCGCTCACGACCCGCACCCTAGTGGCGTGGACCGACATCCTTCGGGGACGGAGGGCCGCACCCCCATCGGCTGTGCCACCGCTCTGGCCGTCACGATTAGGCTCCCAGGCGATGCCGGAACCCAATACGGTACCACCGCCCCCTGCTGCGCGCCGAGGGGTCGGGAGCTCCCCTCTCGTCCCGCTGGTCCCCTGCGCCATCGTCATCCTGGCCGGACTGCAGCCGTTCGCCGCGTTCCTGGCCGAGAACGCCGAACGCCTCGTACTCGTTGGCACGATTCTCCTGCTGGCCGTGCTGTGGTCGGCGGCGTTGGTCGGGCTGTTCCTCGCCGTCCGCCTACTCCGGCGCACCTGGCCCCCGATGGCGGTGGCGGCGGCGATCTCTGTCGTCAACCTGTTGTTCTTCAACTACAGCGCGGTGTTGCCCGTCGAGCCGCCATCCCTCGCCGCACACGTCCTAGCACTGGCGCTATGGGGAGTTCTAGCGGGTTTGGCGTCGGTGCTCGTGGTGAAGATCTCCCGAGCCGAGGCGTTCGGCACCTTCGCGGTCCTGCTACTCGGCGTGTGGGTGGCTGGGCTGCTGTTGACCTTCGTGATGAACCGCCCCGACACGGGCGGCGAGCCACCCCGCTCCTACACAGGTGCACCCTTCGGCGCCTTTGAGCGCACGCCGAACGTCTACTGGTTCGTCCTTGACGAGTACACCTCCACGGCGTGGCTCGAGCGGATGACTGGCACGGACAACACATGGTTCACCGACGCGCTGGTGGAACGTGGGTTCGAGGTGTCCCAGACCAGCCGTAGCAGCTACCTCGAAACCCACCTGTCGGTCACCTCCACACTCGCCATGGAGTACGCCTACCTGCCGGACCTGGACCAGCGGCACCCGCACCGGCTGGCCAGCGAAGCGCTGAACGGCGACAACGCGGTGGTTGACACGTTCCGGGCCAACGGTTATCGCTACGCCTACGCCACCGACGGCTACTCCGAGTGGGCGCGATGCGACAAGGACTCGTCGAGCGTCATCTGCGTGCCGCCGGTGCACCCCCCGCTGGCGCTGCGCGATCCGTACGCCGCCATCGTGCGGTCGACGCCCGTCGGCAGCTTCAACCACTCGGTCGTGCACAGCGACGTCGCGTCGGTCCTCGAGGGCACCCGGGCCATCGACACCGACGACGGGCCCCTGTTCCTGCTGGCCCACGTCATGTCCCCGCACTTCCCATTCCGCTACGACGAGCAGTGCGCCCGACGCGATGTGTGGCTGATCGGCGGCGGCCTCACCGGCTCCGAGCGCGCTGCCGCCTACGCAAACGATCTCCGCTGTGTCAGCCAAGAGGTCATCGCGAGGGTCGACCAAATCCTCGCCGACGACCCCGACGCCATCATCATCCTCCAGGGTGATCACGGCACACGACTCGGCTTCTCCTTCGACATCACCTACGACGAGGTCACCGACGCGCAGCTCCAAGAGGGTTTCGCAACGCTCAACGCCATCCGCTTGCCGCCCGAGTGCGCCCACCTGGAGGTTGAGGGCGAGCCCCTGGTGAACACCTTCCGGCTGGTGTTCGCCTGCCTGAGCGGCGAAGTACCCGAACTCTTGCCGTCGCGGCAGTTCTTCGCCGAGTTCACTCGCATCGACACGTTGGTCGAGGTGCCCCAGGAGCGCCTCGTCCCGTAGCGCAACGGCCACCGGCCCGGGTGGTCAGTCGGTGGTGGACTCGACCTGCTGGTCGGCGTCGACATCCACCGAGGTGGAGTTCTCCGCAGCGTCGACGGCATCGGCCCTGGGCTTGCGGCGGAACCGGGCCAAGGTTGATTTCACAGCTACACCGGCACCGGCCGCACCGGCGGCGACAGCGCCGATGAGCATGCTGCCCGTTCCTGGATCGAGATAAGCAAGCACGTGGACCCCCGGTCCGTCAATGCGCACACCTGCTCCGGCCGATACCGGGCGAACCCCGGCGCTCAACGACGGAGCGTCAGCTGAGCATAACCTCCGCGCCGCTCACCATCCACCCGCGAGGCCGCATCCGTACCGGTCGTCGGGCGCTCCGGCGGGTCGGCGACCGGCTGATCAGCAACGCCTGGTACCCGCGGCTCACACGCCGCATGAGCGAGAACCTCGTCGTTCGACGTCGCGACCTCGCCGCGGCGGCCGCGCACACGCTGGACCACGACACCGATCCCCGCCGTGCCCGCAGCCACTGCGCCGGTGATGGCCGTCGTCGAGCCCCCGATGACTTGGAAGCACGTGCCGCAGGCGAGAACGGTGTCGACATCCACCCCACAAGTCTCGCACAGGCAATCGACCCTCGTCGGGGCACCTGAACGGTCCAAAGGAGACGCTGCGACGGCTAGGTTGGCGAGCCAGGCGGTCGAAGTCGGCCGCTCGCAATCACTGGCCGAGAACGAGGAGGAGGGGCGGATCGTGTGCACACCCTCGCTCACCGCAGCACGCACCCCACTGCGGTCCCGACTGGATCACTTATCACCTGCCGCATCCCCGACGCCGGCCTCGGCATGGCACGTATGACGACCGCCGACACCGGCTCGTTCCGCGACCCGCTCAGCCGCGTCCACCTCGACGGCGACCGGGTGCTACGAGCGCTCAGCGCCGAGGCCACCGAGGGTTTCGATGCAGTCGCCGCCTCCAGCTTCTTCTCCACCGCCCTAGCCGAGGGTCGACTGGTGCCGACGGAGCGGCTCGACCCCGAGCAGTCGCCGAACCTCGCGACAGCGGGAGGTACACGCGCATGGACCACGTGGCTCGAGCACCCGAGGATCGAGCCCTGGACCTATCCCTACGAGTGGCCGTTCGCCATGCTGCGCGACGCGGCACTGGCTCAGCTCGACATCCAGCTGGCCGCGCTGGCCGACGGCATAGCCTGCAAGGACGCCACCCCCTACAACATCCAGTTCGATGGCCTCCGCCCGGTGTTCATCGACATCGGGTCGTTCGAGCCCTACCGCGACGGCGACCCCTGGTTCGGCTACCTGCAGTTCTGCCAGCAGTTCCTCTTCCCGCTCCTACTACAGGCTTACGCCGACATCGCCTTCCAGCCGTTGCTGCGAGGCTCGCTCGAGGGGGTCACGCCGGCGCAAGCCTGGGCCATGCTCGGGCCCACCCGACTGCACCGCAAGGGAGTGGCCTTGCACGTCGCTGCCCACGCCCGCGCCCAAGCGCGCTTCGCCGCCACCGACCAGGACGTTCGTCGGGACCTGAAGGCCAGCGGGTTCAGCGCCGCCATGGTCGAGGCCAACGTCAAGGGACTGCGCAAGGTCGTCGACGGCCTGCGGTGGGACCGCACGGCCTCGGAGTGGTCCGACTACAGCACCCGGGCTCACTACCGCCACGACGAGCTCGACGCGAAGGACCGATTCGTCCAACGTGCTGCAGCGCGGCGACAGCACCGGCTGGCCTGGGACGTGGGGTGCAACGACGGTCGGTTCAGCCGTCTCGTCGCCCCCCATGCCGACCACGTCGTGGCCTTCGATGGCGACCAGGTGGTGGTCGACGTACTCTACCGAGCGCTGCTCACTGAGGGGATCCGCACCATCACGCCGCTGGTGGTGGACCTCGCCGACCCTCCGCCGGCACTCGGCTGGGCGAATCGGGAGCGTCGGTCGTTCATCGACCGGTGCACACCGGACCTCGTCCTGGCCCTCGCAGTCGTGCACCACGTCGCTATCACCGCCAACGTGCCTATCGAGCACGTTCTCGACCTGTTCCGCGGCTTCGACGCCACCACGGTCATCGAGTTCCCCACCGAGGACGACCCAATGGTCAAGCGTCTGGTCCGCAACAAGCGGGCCGGGCTCCACGACGACTACACCGTCGCCCGGTTCGACTCCGCCGTCCGTGAGCGCTTCGAGGTGGTCGAGCACGCAGAGCTCGACACCCGCCACCTTTACGAGCTCACACCACGCTGACCGACGGGCTGGGCTGCCCCACCGGCGTGTTCGACGCCGCCCGGTCGACCCGGCTCCACCCTCTCGAGCACCAGCGCCATTAGCCGCGGGATGGCCGCCGCTTCCCGGTACGCCGGCGACCTCGCCAGGAACCCTGCCGGCGGAGCCGGCTCGGCCAGGTGGACGATCCGGAAGCCAACCTCGACGAGGGAGTTGACGTACACGTGCAGCGGCCGGTGGAGGAAGCGGATGTGCACTCCTGCCTCCACCTCCTCGTAGGTTGCGGCTTCGTCGAGGTAGGGGCCGAGCTGCCAGTACTGCTCGGGCGGGTCGAGCAGGTGGTCGTCCACCCAGCCGCTGCCCGGTGTCTGCAGTAACGGGTGGTTGAGCAGCAGGAGGAACCGACCGCCCGCCCGCACGACCCGGGCCAGCTCACCCAGCGCTCCCTCGAGGTCGTCGACGTGTTCGAGCACCAGACAGACCACCGCCGCATCCATCGAGGCGTCGGCCAGCGGAAGGATCCCCGCGTCGGCACGCACCGCCAACGGTCCGCCACCGCGCTGGTGCGCGGCGCGCACCTGCGCCTCGGTCGGGTCGACGGCCACGACGAGCGACGCCCCGCCGGCGGCGATGGCCCGGCTCACCTGGCCCTCCCCTGCACCCACCTCGACCACCCGGCCGAAGCCCTCCGTCCACGAGACCACGAGCGGGAGGATCTGCTCGGTGTACTCCGGGTCGACGCCGTCGGTGAACTGTTCCTGCCACCAGGCGGCATGGGTCTCCCATTCCTCCGCCGACGAAGGTCGTCCCGCGTCGGGCGCAGCGCCGCTCATCGACCGCTGCGTTCGTGGAGGTGCTGCCACAGTGAGGTGGCCACCGCATCGGGGAGCCACGAGAGTGCCTGCAGCTCTTCGAGCGTCGCCCGCTGGACCTTGCGGACCCCACCGAGTTCCTTTACGAGCCGATCCCGGCGGACGGGTCCGAGCCCGGGCACCCCGTCGAGCGCCGAGGACGTCATGCGCTTGCCCCGCAACTGGCGGTGGTACGAGACGGCAAAGCGGTGAGCCTCGTCGCGCACCCGCTGCAGCAGGTACAGGGCATCGGACCCGCGGGGCACCCGCACCGGCTCGGTGCGACCCGGCAGGAACACCTCCTCGAAGCGTTTGGCCAGCGACGCCACGGGGATCTCGTCGCTCAACCCCAGCTCGTCGAGCACCCGCACGGCCACGGCCAACTGCCCCTTGCCGCCGTCGACCACGAGGAGCTGCGGCGGATAGGCGAAACGCCCGCGCTCCTCGACGGGCAGCGCTCGCTCCTTCACATAGTTGCTCAGCCGACGCGACAGCACCTCGGCCATGGCGGCATAGTCGTCGTTGCCCTCGACGTCGCGCACCTTGAAGCGACGGTACTCCCCGCGCTTGGGCACACCGTCCTCGAGCACCACCATCGAGCCCACGTAGTCGGTGCCCCCGAGGTGGCTCATGTCGTAGCACTCGATGCGCAGGGGGGCCTCGGGGAGCCCGAGGTGCTCCTGCAGCTCGCGCAACGCCCGGGCACGACTGTTGTGGTCCGCCGCACGCCGCAGCCGATGCCGGGTGAACTCCTCGGCGGCGTTGCGCTCCACGGTGGCGGCCAGTTCCCGCTTGGCGCCCCGCTGTGGCACGCGGATGGTGACCTTGGTCCCCCCGCGCCGTTCGCACAGGAAGGCCTCGTAGAGCGCCGGGTCGTCGGGCAGTTCGGGCACGAGCACGGTGGCCGGCACCCCCAGCGGCGGAGGGTCACCGTAGAGCTGCTCGAGAATGCGTCCCACCAGCTGCGCGCTGTCGAGGTCCTCGACCTTGTCGACCACGAAGCCCTTGCGTCCGACCACCCGCCCCTTGCGCACGTAGAACACCTGCACGGAGGCCTCCAGCTCGTCGCCGGCCACGGCCACCACGTCCACGTCCTCGTCGCGGGCGGCCACCATCTGCTGGCGTTCGATGGCCTTGCGCACCGCAGCCAGCCGATCCCGCAGGCGGGCGGCCTGCTCGAACCGCTGCTCGGCCGCCGCGGCGCGCATGTCGGCCTCGAGTCGAGCGACCACCGGTTCGGTGTTGCCGTCGAGGAAGTCCAGCAACTCGTCGACCAGGTGGCGGTACTCGGGTTCGTCGATCTCGCCCACGCAGGGGCCGGAGCACTTCTCGATGTGGAACAACAGACAGGGGCGTCCCATCTGGTGGTGGCGCCGCAGCTTGGCGTCGGAGCAGGTGCGCACGGGGAAGGTGCGCAGCAGTTCGTCGAGGGTGTCGCGGATGGCGTAGGCGTGGGCGTAGGGACCGAAGTAACGCACGCCCTTGCGCTTGGTACCCCGCAGCACCATGGCCCTCGGCCATTCGTCGCCGACGCTCACGGCCAGGAACGGATAGCTCTTGTCGTCGCGCAGGCGGATGTTGAACCGCGGCTGGTACTGCTTGATGAGGCTGTACTCCAACATGAGCGCCTCGACCTCGTTGCGCACCTCGATCCACTCGACGCTGGCTGCGGTGCGCACCATCTGCGCCGTGCGGGTCGGCATGGAGGCGGGCGACGCGAAGTAGCTGCTCAGGCGTTGTCGCAGGCTCTTGGCCTTACCCACGTAGATGACCCGCCCGTCACCGTCGCGGAACTGGTACGAACCGGGGCTGTCGGGGATGGTGCCGGCGGGCGGGCGTTCGACCACGCAGCCATGATGCCCCATCCGCCGCGAGGAGCCACCCGGGCATCTTGATCGTCGCGCTGCGTCCGGCCCGCTACGCTGGGCAGTGCCGGCCTGGCATCCGGCATATCTCTCACTCTGGGGCCGACATCCCCGTGGCGTGGCGACCAGGCTGCCCCCACCGGCCACAACCAGAGTCCGCAACCGGAGGACCACCACACATGCTGCGGCTCCAACTCCCGCTCCCCGAGCGGTACACGTCGGCTACGTCCGATGAACTCGCCACCCGTGTCCGCGCCGCCAAGGAAACCCTGGGCGACTCGCTGTTCATCCTCGGCCACCACTACCAGCGCGACGAGGTGATGGCCTTCGCCGACGCACGCGGCGACTCGTTCCAGTTGTCGCGCCTGGCCCAGGGCCGACCCGAGGCGCGCACCATCGTGTTCTGCGGCGTGCACTTCATGGCCGAATCGGCCGACATCCTCACCGGCGACGACCAAGCGGTCATCCTGCCCGACCTCAACGCCGGCTGCTCCATGGCCGACATGGCCGACCTCGACTCGGTGGAGGAGGCCTGGGACGTGCTGGGCGAGGTGGTGGACACCGAGCGGGTGGTGCCCATCACCTACATGAACTCCTCCGCTGCGCTGAAGGCCTTCGTGGGACGCAACGGCGGCGCGGTGTGCACCTCCACCAACGCCCGGGCGGTGCTCGAGTGGGCCCTCGGGCGGGGCCGGTGGGCCGACGACGGCCCGCGAGGTGAACAGGTGCTCTTCTTCCCCGACCAGCACCTGGGGCGCAACACCGGCTACGCCATGGGCTTCACCGAGGCCGACATGGCGGTGTGGGACCCCCGCCGCGAGCAGGGAGGCCTCACCGAGGCGGAGTTGAAGGAGCGCACGTTCCTGCTGTGGCGGGGCCACTGCTCGGTGCACCAACGCTTCTCGCCCGACCACGTGGCGGCGTTCCGCGCCGAGCACCCCGATGGTCTGGTGGTGGCCCATCCCGAGTGCTCCCACGAGGTGTGCGCCGTGGCCGACGCCGTGGGCTCCACCGACTTCATCGTCCGCTACGTCGACGAGGCGCCCCCCGGCGCCACCATCGCGGTTGGCACCGAGATCCACCTGGTGAACCGCCTGGACGCCGAGACGCCCGACAAGACCGTGGTGTCGCTCGACCCGCTGGTCTGCCCCTGCTCCACCATGTTCCGCATCGACCTGCCGCATCTGGCCTGGGTCCTCGAGAACCTGGTTGAGGGACGAGTGGTCAACCAGATCACCGTGGACGCCGACACCGCCGAGTGGGCCAAGGTGGCCCTCGAGCGCATGTTGGCCATCACCTGAGCTGGCTCAGTCGGCAGCCAACAGCGGTCCGAGGAACTGGCCGGTGTAGCTGGCCGGCACCTCGGCCACCTGTTCGGGCGTGCCTTCGGCCACCAGCCGACCGCCGCCACTGCCGCCCTCGGGGCCGAGGTCGACGATCCAGTCGGCGGTCTTGATGACGTCGAGGTTGTGCTCGATGACCAGCACGGTGTTGCCGGCCTCCACCAGGCGCTGCAGCACGAGCAGCAACCGGCGGACGTCCTCGAAGTGCAGCCCGGTGGTGGGCTCGTCGAGGATGTAGATGGTGTGGCCCGTCGAGCGCTTGGCCAGTTCGCTGGCCAGCTTCACCCGTTGGGCCTCACCGCCGGACAGCGTCGGCGCCGGCTGACCGAGCCGCACGTACCCGAGGCCGACGTCGACCAGCGTCTGGAGGTGACGGGCGATGGGCGGCTGGTTGGCGAAGAACTCGACGCCCTCTTCGCACGACATGGCCAGCACCTCGGCGATGTTGTGGCCCTTGAACTCGATGTCGAGGGTGTCACGGTTGTAGCGGCTGCCCTTGCACACCTCGCAGGGGACGTAGACGTCGGGCAGGAAGTGCATCTCGATTTTGAGGGTGCCGTCGCCCGAGCAGGCCTCGCAGCGGCCGCCGGACACGTTGAACGAGAAGCGTCCGGGCTGGTAGCCGCGCACCTTGGCCTCGTTGGTCTTGGCGAACAGCTTGCGCACGTGGTCGAACACCCCGGTGTAGGTGGCCGGGTTGGACCGCGGGGTGCGCCCGATGGGTGACTGGTCGATGTTGATGACCTTGTCGAGGTGCTCGAGTCCTTCCACCGACTTGTGCAGCCCTGGTGGCACCCGTGACCCGTAGATGCTGGCCATCAGGGAACGCAGCAGGATGTCGTTGACCAGCGTCGACTTGCCCGAGCCCGACACGCCCGTCACGCACACGAAGCACCCGAGCGGCAGGTGGACATCGATGTCGGCCAGGTTGTGCTCGCGTGCTCGCCGCACGACGAGCCACTCGTCCCGTGGTTGCCGACGCGACTCGGGCACCGGGATCGACCGCTTACCGGCCAAGTACTGACCGGTCATCGACTTCTTGGAACGCACGAGGCCCTTGACGCCTCCGGCGTAGACGATGTCGCCGCCGTGCTCCCCGGCCCCGGGGCCGATGTCGACCACGTGGTCGGCCACCCGGATGGTGTCCTCGTCGTGTTCGACGACGAGCACCGTGTTGCCGAGGTCGCGCAGCCGCAGCAGCGTGTCGATGAGCCGACGGTTGTCGCGCTGGTGCAGGCCGATGGAGGGCTCGTCGAGCACGTAGAGCACACCCACCAGGCCCGACCCGATCTGTGAGGCCAGGCGAATGCGCTGGGCCTCACCCCCGGCCAAGGTGCCGGCCGACCGACCGAGGCTGAGGTAGTCGAGCCCGACATCGAGCAGGAAGCCCATGCGGGCATTGATCTCCTTCACCACCCGCTCGGCGATGAGCTTGTCGCGCTCGCTGAGTTCCAATCCGGCCAGCGTTGCCGCTGCCTCGCGTATCGACATGGCCCCCAGGTCGGCCAGGGAGTTGCCGTCGATGGTCACGCCCAACGAGAACGGCTTCAGCCGCGCCCCACCGCATGCCGGGCAGGCCACCTCGCGCATGTAGCCCTCGGCCTGCTCGCGTTGGCTGTCGCTCTCCGCTTCTCGGTGCCGCCGCGACAACCAGGGCACCACGCCCTCGAAGCGCGCCTCGTAGGAACGGTTGCGTCCGTAGCGGTTGCGGTAGCGCACCTTGACCTTGGTGCCACCCTTGCCCTGCAACAGCAGCATCCGCTGCGCCTTCGGCAGCTTGGCAAAGGGCGCGTCGAGGTCGATGTCGTGCTGGGCCGCAACCGCTTCCACCAAGCGGCTGAAGTACTGGGTACGCGCCGAGGACCACGGGGCGATGGCCCCGTCGCGCAGCGACAGGTCGGGGTCGGGCACCACGAGGTCCGGGTCCACCTCGAAGGTGGTGCCCAGGCCGTCGCAGTGCGGGCAGGCGCCGTAGGGCGAGTTGAACGAGAAGCTGCGGGGGGCCAGCTCCTCGTAGGAACGGCCGCACGTGGCGCAGGCCAGGTGCTGGCTGAAGGTGAGCAGCTCGGGCGGATCTTCGCCCTCGGCGGGCACGATCTGGATCTCAGCCACCCCTTCGGCCAGTCGGAGTGCCGTCTCGAGCGAATCGGTGAGCCGGCGCTCGATGCCGTCCCGGCGCACCAAGCGATCAACCACAACGGCGATGGAGTGGGTCTCGTAGCGGGCGAGGTCGACGTCGTCGGTCAGCTCGTGCAGCTCGCTGTCGATCAGTGCGCGGGCGAAGCCCTGCTTGGCCAGGTCCTCGAGCAGGGTGTCGTAGGTGCCCTTTCGGCCTCGCACCACCGGGGCGAGCACCTGAAAGCGCGTGCCCTCGGGCAGCTCGAGCACGCGATCCACGATCTGCTGCGGCGTCTGGCGGGTGATGACCGTGCCGTCCTCGGGGCAGTGGGGCACTCCGATGCGGGCGAACAGCAGGCGGAGGTAGTCGTAGACCTCAGTGATCGTGCCCACCGTGGAGCGCGGGTTGCGCGAGGCCGACTTCTGATCGATGGAGATGGCGGGCGACAGCCCTTCGATGAAGTCGACGTCGGGCTTGTCCATCTGGCCCAGGAACTGTCGGGCGTAGGCCGAGAGCGACTCGACGTAGCGACGCTGCCCCTCGGCGTAGATCGTGTCGAAGGCGAGCGACGACTTGCCGGACCCCGACAACCCCGTGAAAACGATGAGGCGGTCACGGGGGAGCTCGAGCGAGACATCCCGCAGGTTGTGCTCGCGGGCGCCCCTGATGACGATGGTGTCGGCCACCCCGGCAGTGTAGCGGCGCGCGGCGCGATGCGAACGTTCGTTCGGGCTGTGGGCGCGTCCCGGGAGACGGTGGGCGACGAGCACCGGCGACAGCCGGTTCCCGCTCAGCTCACCTCGCGCTGTTCCCGGCGCAGCTCCTTGATCTCGTCGCGCAACCGAGCGGCGTACTCGAACCGCAGGTCAGCGGCCGCCTCGGCCATCTCCTCCTCCAGGGTGGCGATGAGGCGACCCAACTCCGACGGTGCCATGTCGGTTGCCTCGAGCAGGCGGCGTGCATCGGCGGCGCTCCCCCGCCGACCTCCGCGGTCGGGCACCGGGGCGGTGGCGTCGGCCGGGCGGATCATGGCCAGGATGTCGGTCACCGCCTTGCGGATCGTCTGCGGATCGATGCCGTGTTCGGCGTTGTAGGCCTGCTGCACGCCGCGCCGACGGTTCGTCTCGGAGATGGCCCGCTGCATCGAGTCGGTGACCTCGTCCGCGTACATCACCACCTGTCCGTCAACGTTTCGCGCCGCGCGACCGATCGTCTGGATGAGCGACGTCTCGGACCGCAGGAAACCCTCCTTGTCGGCATCGAGGATGGCCACCAACGACACCTCGGGTAGGTCGAGACCCTCACGCAACAGATTGATGCCCACCAACACGTCGAACTCCCCGAGACGGAGGTCCCGGAGGATCTCGATGCGCTCGATGGTGTCGATCTCGGAATGGAGGTAACGCACACGTACGCCCTGCTCCAGCAGGTAGTCGCTGAGGTCCTCGGCCATTTTCTTGGTGAGTGTGGTGACCAGCACCCGCCCGTCGACCTCGACGCGCTGGCGGACGAGCTCGAGCAGGTCGTCGATCTGCCCCTTGGTGGGCTTCACGATGATCTCGGGGTCGATGAGGCCGGTCGGTCGAACGATCTGCTCCACCACCTGGGCCGAGTGCGAGAGCTCGTAGGCACCAGGCGTCGCCGACAGGAACACCACCTGGCCCACCCGATCCATCACCTCTTCGAACCGCAGCGGCCGATTGTCGGCTGCCGAGGGCAGGCGGAACCCGTGCTCGATGAGGTTCAGCTTGCGGCTGCGGTCGCCCTCGTACTGACCGTGGAGCTGGGGGACGGCCACGTGGCTCTCGTCGATGATGGTGAGGAAGTCGTCGGGGAAGTAGTCGAGCAGCGTGAACGGCGGCTCCCCGGCGCTGCGACCATCGATGGGGGCCGAGTAGTTCTCCACCCCGTTGCAGTAGCCCATCTCGGACAGCATCTCGAGGTCGTACTGGGTGCGGATACGCAGCCGCTGCGCCTCGAGCAACTTGCCCTCGCCCTCGAAGGTGGCCAACCGCTCCTGGAGCTCGGCCTCGATGCGTTCGATGGCGGCACGCAACCGTTCGTCACTGGCCACATAGTGGCTGGCCGGGTAGAGGATGAACTCGTCGAGCTCTGCCACCTTCTCGCCGGTGAGCGGATCGACCACCGTGATCTGGTCCACCTCGTCGCCGAACAGTTCGACCCGCACCACTGTCTCGTCGTAGGCGGGGTGCACCTCGAGGGTGTCGCCGCGGACCCGGAACTTGCCCCGCACCAGGTTCATGTCGTTGCGCTCGTACTGCAGGTCGACCAACCGACGGAGGACCGACCGCTGGTCGTGCTCCTCACCGCGCCGGATCACGAGCATCTTGTTGCGGTACTCCTCGGGCGAACCCAGGCCGTAGATGCACGACACCGACGCCACAACGATCACGTCCCGGCGGGTCAGGAGCGCCGAGGTGGCGGCGTGTCGCAACCGGTCGATCTCGTCGTTGACGGTGGCATCCTTCTCGATGTACGTGTCCGAGGCCGCCATGTAGGCCTCGGGCTGGTAGTAGTCGTAGTAGGAGACGAAGTACTCGACGCGGTTTTCGGGGAAGAACGCCCGGAACTCGTTGGCCAGCTGAGCAGCGAGGCTCTTGTTGGGAGCGAGCACCAGCGTCGGCCGCTGCACCGCTTCGATCGTCCACGCAATGGTGGCGCTCTTCCCCGAGCCGGTAATGCCCAACAGGGTCTGGAAGCGGTCGCCGCGGTCGATGCCCGAGCTGAGCGAGTTGATCGCCGCAGGCTGATCTCCCGCCGGGTCGAAGTCGCTGTGCACTCTGAACGGCGGCATGCCGTGAGGCTACCGATCGTCGAGGGCGGCGGACACGCCCCCCGTCGCCCCACCCGCTCGGCAGGACCGTCGGCCGTTCGCTACCCGGTCACGTCGTATCGGACGCCGACCGCTCGGGCGAGTCGACGTCACCCGCCGCAGGTGACGCGGCCACCAGCCACCAAATGAACGCCGTCGTGGCCAGCGCCACTGCCCACTGGGCAGATGGGATGCCCCACCCGCGGCCGTTGGCGATGCTGAGCGGGAGCCCGACCAGGAGCAGCAGTGGAAGGGCCGGCAGCCACCGGTCCGGGTCGCTGCTTCGCGAGACGGCCACGGCGAGCGCTGCCACCAGCACGACCGAGTAGTGCCACCAGACCAGCGGCGCCACGACCAGCAGCAACGACCAAGCGAACGCCCACTGCGCGTCGGGGTCCTTGATTCGGACCAGCCCCCAGCCACCCAGCAGCAAGGCTCCGACGCGGATGACCAAGCCGGCGATCTCAGCGGTCTCCACCGGCACCGGGACGAACGGGACCTGGTGGATCGCCGCCTCGACCGAGCCGTTATAGGGGTTCACCGTGGTCTGGGCGCTGACAGCACTCGAACCCTCGACGAAGCGCTCGACCATCACTGGTCCCCCGATGGCCAGCCCCAGGAGGCCGGAGACCACTAGCGCAGCCGCGGCCACACCCAGGAAGGCAAACCGGCGCTGCAGCAGCAGTACGATCCCCACCGCTGCGGACACGGCCTTCATCGCCACGGTGAGCGACCACAACAGGGCGGCAAAAACGCGGGTCGACCCGCGCTGGTCCACCGCCCCCACCCCGCGAGCCGCGGAGGCGAACAACAGCGGCGTCGTCTGGCCGAGGTCGATCGAGATGAGGGCGAGGGGGGTGAACAGGAGGGTGGTCGCTGCCATGATCGACGGCGCACGAGCCGAGACACCAGCCAGGCGGCGCCACAGCACCACCACCCCGAAAGCGAGCGCGCCGGCCGCCGCCAAGCGGAGCAGGCGGAGAGCGATCTCGGGTCCTAACGTCGAGAGCGCCGCCACCAGCGGCAACGCCTGCGGGGGACTGACGAAGGCGACGGCGTACCGCTCGCAGTCGAGGTCGTCGGCCAGGATCTCACAGGAGCGGTCGTGGAACGGCTCCTGCAGCCGTCCCAGACCGCCGTCGGCTCCGACATAGACGGCATCGGGATCCGAGCGGACCAGCTCGCCGGCGACGACGAGAGGCACCGCGTCCTGCGCCGTGCCCGTGGGCAACACCAGAGCAAGGACGAACCACACCACCAGGATGGCCAGGGTGACCCGGCCCGCCGGCGACCGTTGCATCGAGGGCGCCCGCTGCGTGCTCATCGGGATGATCTGGCCCCGACCACGGGTGGATCGGACACGGGCCAGAGGACGGTGACCGGGAACCCCGACGCGAGCGCCGCAGCGTCGTGAGCGTGTGCTCTAGGCTGCCGCAGGCCACGGTGGCGAGATGAGGTACGCATGAGAGACGCGGTTGGGGCCATACAAAGCGCCATGGTACTTGGAGGCACCTCCGAGATCGGGCTGGCGACGGCGACAGCGCTCGTCGGGCGAGGCTGCTCCACGGTCGTTCTGGCCTGCCGCGACGTCGCAGGCGGCAACCGAGCCGCCGAGGCGCTCCGGGCCGTGGGGGCCACGGTGCACGTCGAGCCGTTCGAAGCGACCGACGCCGGTTCGCACGTCGCCCTCTTCGATCGGGTGACCGCCGAGGTCGGCGACCTCGACCTGTTGCTGGTGGCGGCCGGCGCGCTCGGCGACCACGACGAGATGACGTCGGTACCCGCGCGCGCCGCCGAACTCATCGACGTCAACTTCGCCGGTATGGCGAGTGCCACCCTGGCAGGTGCGACGACGCTTCGACGGCAGGGCCACGGCACGATCGTCGTCATCTCCTCGGTGGCTGCCGAACGCGCCCGTGCGGACAACTACGTATACGGCTCGTCGAAGGCCGGCCTCGACGCTTTCGCCCAGGGCCTCGGCGACGCCATGCGCAACGACGGTGTCCGCGTGATGGTCGTCCGACCGGGGTTCGTGCATACCCGGATGACCGAGGGGCTCGACCCAGCACCGTTCTCGACGACACCCGACGCCGTGGCCAACGCTGTCGTCCGCGGACTCGAGCGTGACAGCGAGATCGTGTGGGTCCCATCCGTTCTACGGTGGGTGTTCGTAGCGATGCGACACCTACCCCGCGGCATTTGGCGCAAGGTCTCGGCCCGCTGAGGATGCCTGACGAGCCGACCCGCCGATCCACCGTGAGCGGCCTGGTCCGCACGGCGCGACCGCACCAGTGGACGAAGAACGCCCTGGTCTTCGCTGCACCGCTCGCCGGGGGGGTCATCACCGATGCCGACGTGCTCCTGCCCACGGGCCTGACCTTCGTCGCGTTCTGCCTGGCGTCGTCGAGCACCTACCTGCTCAACGATGCCCTCGACGTCGAGGCCGACCGGCGCCACCCCACCAAGTGCCGTCGCCCGATCGCTGCCGGCCAGGTGCGCGTCACTGACGCCTACGTCGCGGCAGCGGCGCTGCTCGTCGGATCGCTGGCCATCGCCTACCTCACCGCCCTCGCCGTCGGGGTCGTCGTCTCGGCTTATCTTGCGCTCACGCTCGCCTACAGCTTCGGACTCAAGCGGATCCCCGTGGTGGACTTGGTGGTGGTGGCCGCCGGTTTCGTGCTCCGCGCCGTGGCCGGCGCCGCCGCTGCGAACATCCCGCTGTCGGAGTGGTTCTTCATCGTCGTCTCCGCCGGCGCGTTGCTGATGGTGACGGGCAAGCGCGAAGGCGAGCTGGCGGCGCTGGGGTCCTCCGAGGCCACCCGCGCCTCGCTGGAGGGCTACACCCACAGCTTCCTGGTCAGCATCCGCTCTGTGGCGGCGGGGCTGGCCCTCATCGCTTATTGCCTGTGGACGTTCGAGTCACAGAGCCTGGTGGAGGCAGAGGTGGCGGCCCGCATCTCCATCGCTCCGTTCACCGTAGCCATCCTGCGCTACACGTGGCTCATCGACCATGGACGGGGTGAGGAGCCCGAGCGCCTGCTGTTCGAGGACCGCATCCTGCTGGCGACCGGCGCCACCTGGGCCATCATCTACGGCTATGCGATCTACCTGGCCTAATCCGCGCCAACGGGCGTTGCTGAGCGGCTGGGGCCGCACCCCGTGGAGCGCGGCCGAAGTGGTGTCCCCCGCGACCCGGCGGGAACTTCTGGCATCCATGGACGCCCCTCCGGCTCGCGGCCTCATTGCCCGCGGCCTGGGGCGCAGCTACGGGGACGCTGCCCAGAACGCTGGCGGCCGGGTGGTGGCCACCACCGGTGTCCACGAGGTGGACCTCGAT
>JAFIEP010000070.1 GCA_020832495.1 Acidimicrobiia bacterium
GTTTGAGGAGTCGATCCGAGACAACGTGACGTTGCCGCTGCGGTTCGAGACCCGCTTGGACGACCTACGCATCGACCGAGCGACGCTCGACGCCGAGTTCGCTGAGCTCACCAAGCATCTGAGCGACGATGAACGTGCCGAAGTCTCCAAGCGGGCCGGCCGGTTCGCCTTGCTGGTCAAGGCGCCGGCGCGGGTGTCCGCTGTGTGCGAGGACATCGCCCGCCACTTCCAGGACAAGGTCGCCCCCGAAGGATTTGGCGCCCAGGTCGTCACCATCGACCAAGAGGCGTGCGTCCTCACCAAGGAAGCGCTCGACGCCATCCTCCCCGACGGCGTCGAGACCGCTGTCGTGATGCACGTCGGCCAGGGCGCCCCACAGGACTGGAAGGACCGCTTCGGCCGGTCGAAGGACGAAGAGGAGTCACTGCTCGACCGTTTCCGAGACCCAGCCGACCCACTGAAGATCCTCATCGTGACCGCCAAGCTGCTCACCGGGTTCGACGCTCCCACCCTGCAGTGCATGTATCTCGACAAGCTGCTGCGGGACCACACACTGCTCCAAGCCATCTGCCGCACCAACCGCCCGGCGCCCAACAAATCGCACGGGTTGATCGTCGACTACCTCGGCATCTTCGACGATGTCGCGCAGGCTCTCGCCTTTGACGACCAGTCGATCACCAAGGTCGTTGCCAACATCGATGGGCTGAAGGACGAACTCGCCCCGATGATGGCCGCGTGCTTGGCGCACTTCCCCGGCGTGGATCGCAGCATCGCCGGATGGGAGGGCCTCCTCGCCGCCCAGCAGTGTGTGCCGACCAACGAGAAGCGTGATGCGTTCGCGCAGGACTTCTCGCAGCTGACAACCCTCTGGGAGGCATTGTCGCCCGACCCGGCACTGACGCCACTCGAGGACGACTACCGGTGGCTCGCCGCGGTCTACGAGTCGCTCAAGCCGCCGTCCGGCAACGGCAAGCTCTTGTGGCACGCGCTCGGGGCGAAGACGATCGAACTGATCCACGAGAACGTGACCGTGCAGGCGGTTCGGGACGACATCGAGGCCCTCGTCCTCGACGATGAGGTGATCGCTGAGATGCTCGCTGATCCCGAGCCGCACATCGTCGAGGTGGAGATCAAGGTCTCGACGCGGCTCCGCCGCCACGGCAACGATCCCGAGTTCGTAGCGCTCTCCGAGCGCCTCGAGAACCTGCGCGCCAAACACGAAGCAGGCCAGCTCCAGTCGATCGAGTTCCTCAAGCACCTCATCGACCTCGCCAAGGACGTGGTCGAGGCCGAGCACGAAACGCCACCGGAGGTCGAACAGGACCGCGGCAAGGCTGCGCTCACCGAACTGTTCGAAGAGGTCAAGAACCGCGAGACACCGGTGATCGTCGAGCGGGTTGTCAACGACATCGATGACATCGTCCGCCAAGTCCGCTTCGACGGCTGGCAGCAGACCGCGGCAGGGGAACGAGAGGTGAAGCAGGCGCTGCGGCGCAGCCTGCTGCGCTACAAGCTGCACACCGACCAGGACCTGTTCGACCGGGCTTACGCCTACATCAAGCAGTACTACTGATGCCGCCCCTCTCGATTGGAAAGCGCGTAGTGGTGATCGGCGCCGGAGCAACCCGGGGTTCCCTGCAGTCGCCGGGCCGGGAGTGCCTGCCACCGCTAAACGCCGACTTCTTCACCCAGCTTCAGCGAGTGGCCAGCGACAAGCACCGTGACAACGTGCGTCGGGTGGTCAAGGACGTGGTGGATCTTTTCGGGGCGAACTTCAGTCTCACCATGGAGGAATACTTCACTCAGCTCGAGTCCATGATTCGGATGGGCAGCCTGGCGGGCGGCGTAGGGTCCGACTTGTCGCCTGAGGAGTTGAGGGCGAAACGCGATCGGCTCATGGCTGGGCTGGCCGCCGTGCTTGAGGCATCGACCGACGTCTCGCGGGTGGCGGCGCCCTGCTGCGACCTCCATACCCGCATCATCGAGCGCCTGCAGCCAAGGGACACAATCATCAGCTTCAACTACGACTGCGTGATGGATCACGCGCTGCGGCGGACCGCGTCCGGCAAGTGGTCGGCTATGCACGGTTACGGCTTTCACAAGCCGAGTCGCGTTGTGGGTTCGGAGAACTGGAACCCCGAGGTCCCCGCAGCAGGCTTCAACCGGACGGTCAATCTCCTGAAGCTCCACGGCTCGCTCAACTGGCAACTGCCCCCGAAGAAGCAGAGCGCCGACGGGAAGATCGTCCTCAAGCAGCGCCTCTACCAGCAGCGGGGTGCGCCTCGCTTCACGATCATCCCTCCGGAGAACGTGAAGGACTTCGATGGCGATGAGAACTTCCGGCACCTCTGGCGCCTTGCCGAGCGGGCCATTCGGGGAGCGGAGGTGATCTGTCTGGCGGGGTTCTCCTTTACGCCAACGGACCTGCACGTGGAGTCGCTCTTTCGGATTGCCCTCGCCCGAGGGAACCTCAAGCAGCTCCTCATCGCTAACCCTTCACGCGACGACCGCGCCCGGATCCGGTCGGTCTTCTCGCGGCCTCTGCAGTCGGGCTGCATGGTGCGCCAGTTCGATGATCTGGCTGACCTGGCGCGCTACCTCGAGCACCATGACTTGTCCGACGCGGAGGCGACTTGAGTGCAGGCCAGAGAGGAGCTGTTTCGCAGCGAGTATCGGAGCGCGTGCCCGTGACTGAGCTCGGTGTGCCGCTCTGGACCCAGGGTCACTTCTCGCGTATTGCGGCACAGGACGACCTCGGAATCGAGGCCCTTGGAGCGGGCCTCCTCCGCGAGCTGGTCCCTGGCGTCGTCCAGACCTCCATCAGCGCTGGGTACTACGCCTACTACCCGTTCCTCCTCGATGAGTTCGAGCGCCGATGGCCTGACGAGCTGGCAAGGTCTGAGTTCCAGCGCTTCTACCGCCGGCAGGAAGCAGCATTCGCTGCCGCGTGCTCACATCACGACCACCGCGGCAACCTCCGAGGGATCAACGGAATCAACGCTGCGTGGCAGGCGGTCGAGGACGCCGGAGCGTCCGGAAGCCTGAACCTTACCGATCTTGCCGGGCCGAATCGCTACATGAAGACCGGACTCGGGGGCTACGGCCTGTTCTACCGCCCAGCACTGGAGGACATCGGGGCCACCCGCCTTGGGTCTGGCCACACGTACGTCGATCGAGCGACCGATGCTGGGCGGGCCGCTTCCGAGGGGTTTCGTGCGGCGATCGCGGCGACGGAGTACTGGAAGTCCTGGTGGGATGCGGATGCGATTCCGCTCGGCGTACTCGAGGAGCTCGGCGAGGCCACGTGCCCTTGCCAGGTACCTGGGCGTCCGGACCAGGAGGCGATCCTCGATCTCTTCTTCGGCGAGCCCCCCGAGGGAGAACGTTGGGAGGTCCTGCGGAGCTACCGAGTGCAGAGCCTCGGGCTCCTGCTCGAATTCCACGCCCAACGGCCGCAGGACCTCGCCGGGTTGGGCGAGTGGCGGCGGGCACTGATCAGTGGCCGTATTGGAGGTGTGGAATGGGACACCGCTTTTGTCACCCACCGCGAAGCCTGGCGCGCGTACCAATACCGGGAGACCTTGGTGGCTGCTCTGACCACCGTCTTCACCGATCTCCTCCTCGCGTTTGAGGAGCTCGGCGCAGCGTCAGTTGGTGGCGCAGTCGACCTCCTGATGTCAAGGCTCACGGACGGGGACCTACACCGCAGGGGTCGCGGCACCTTTGGCGAGTTGTCCGAGGACCTCGCTCCGACTCGCGCAGACCCAGCTGGTCTGGTGGCCCTTGCGGAGGAGGCGATGAGTGCCGCGCAGCCAGCAACCGTCGGTGATTCCCTTACCTCTGCGGTGACCATACTGGCTGCCCTGGCCGTTGCGCCGACCGGTAGCGAGGAGTTCGAGGCCCTGCTGGAGAGGGGTGAGGCGGAGCGCTTCTCGGTGGCCTACATCAGCCGGTGGCTCCAGGCCCGAGCAGACCAGTTCGTTGAGAGCGTGGTGCGGGAGCTGCTCTGGATGCTCGTGCACCGCCATCTCCGCGTGGCAGCCGCCAAGGTGTCGGCGACCGACCACAGAGATCCGTACTGCCTGGCCGAAGTCGAGGACGGCGTCTACGAGGTGATTCGACCCGACGAGCCCTTCTGGACCGGTGCCAGGTTCGCCACGCTGAATCACCTCCTGTGGAGCCTCGGGGCACTCGACGATCCTGACGGCGCAGGCCGTCCTACCGCACTAGGCGAGAAGCTGCTGAACCAGGCGGTGGGCAGTGGATAGTCCGCTCGACGTCATCGAGGGCTCGTTCACCAGCGCAGTGCTCACGACCTTCACGATCGAGCTCGGGTTCATCGACCACTGGGTTGTCCCGCGGCTCGCCCACGCTGGGGTGCGCAATGTGGTGATCCTCTGCGACGCCAACCAGCTGGCGCGGGAATTGGCTATCGGCGGATCCAATCGAGCGGGCCAGCAGTACTGTCTGGCTCCAGTTCGGGCGAAGGGCGCGTTCCACCCAAAGGTGATCTACCTAGGTGGGGAGGGGGAGCAGCGCGCCTGCATCTCATCGGCGAACCTCACGGCCGCAGGACAGCTACGCAACCTCGAGACAGCGGGGGTCGTGACCTCGGCCAATCCCGGCCACCGTCAGGCACTAGAGGACGTGCGTCGGTTCCTGTTGAGACTTGCTGAGCCGACTGCTGCCCCAGTTCTCAAGTCAGTCGTGGAGACGCTCGAGGTGGGTGAGCTCGACATGCCTGAGGTGGGAGCGCCCGAGGTGCGCTTTGTGCACAACCTCGACCGACCCATTCTTGGACAGCTTCCTGGCGGGGCCGTGTCTGCGACGGCGCCGTTCGCAAGTGGCAGCGCGCTGACTCGGCTATCTGAACGCCGAGACCGGGTGACGGTCTTCCTGGACGAGCGGAGACCGGAAGCGATCAGCGAGGCTCGAGACTGCACCCTTGACCTGTCAGTCGTCCGGTTCGGCGGCGACGAGGATGGTACGAGGCGATCTGTTCACGGCAAGGCGATCTGGGGCCGCGAGTGGTGTCTCGTCGGTAGTCCCAACTTGACCTCCGCTGCCCTGCTGAGCCGACCAGAGGCCGGGAATGTCGAGGCCGCGCTGCTCTTCGATATGGCGCCCGGCTTCGAGCTTCCCGCCCATGAGCTAGTTCCTGTCCCTGCTTCGCCCGTGGATCGCGGTGCAGAGGGACCCAGTTCGGAAGAGTTTCACCCCGAGATCTTCACTGCGGTTCTGGATGGCGAACTTCTTGTCGACGGCCTTGCGGATGGAATAGAGGTTGAAGCGGCCACGGAGACTGATTGGACCCCAGTTGGGGTGGTGTCCGACGGCATCGTTGAGGTCCTGACCGGCGTTGCGCTCAGCCGCCTACGAGCCAGGGTCGGTGACGGCCGCTACGCGTATGCCGTTGTCCACCACGCCGCCTATCTGCTCGCCCGTCGACGAACGCCCGCCAGTCGCGCCGCTCAGTCCGTTGAGCGGCTCCCACTGGACCTTGAAGGCGTGAAGGAACTGGAGGCTGTACTCGGAAACCTGTACTCGCTGGATTCGTTGGTGGCAGAGGAAGCCGCTCGACAGCTGGCGAGACAAGGCGCCCCCGGAGCGGGAGATCAGGCATCCGATGCACCTCTGGAGTCGTGGAAGCCGGCGCGCTCCGGCGGCGAGCCTCGGATACCGGATCTCTACCGAAGGGTCTTCGAAGGCGATCCTGATGCGCTTCTCGCACTGGTACGGAATGCGCTCCGCCTTGAGGAAGCCGTTGTCGACGACGTCGGCCTTGAGGACAACGAGGAGCTTTCGGAGCAGGACGCTGACGATGAGCTCGACCAACCCGAGCGGAAGCCACCGAAGACCGAAGCGGTCGTGGTCCGCCGCTACCGCAGCTCGCTCCTCGCCTTGCTCAAGCGAGGTGCCGAGCGGCTGAAGCTGACCGAAAGCGAGCCGCTTCGAGACCTCACGCTCCTTGAGCTGCTCCGGTTTCAGGAGCAGCTTGCGGTCACGCTGGTGCGAGTTCCCGAGGAGGAGGCACGGCAGCTCGGGGGACGAGGCCGGCCGGACGAGGACGGGATGGTCGAAGTTACCTTGGTTGAGCCCGCCGATCTGGCGAGGAGGCGCTGGGAGCTGCTCTCCGCATACGCAGCGTGCGGCTCCGAGCTGCGTGGTGATTGCGCGTCGGTCGTGATGGGCCACCTCGCGGCCGCCGTGGCCGACCGGGCCCTGCTGGATGACATCGCGGCTCGCCGTCTCGACGACTTGTGCCATCGATATGCGGCGCATCTCATCGAGAGTGCCGATGAGTCGCTCGCCGAGCTCCCGTGGCTCAGTGCCGACCGGCGCGTGACGCTGCTCGAACCATTCGCCGAGCGGACCGACTGGTTCTCGATCGTCGACCACTGTGAGTCCGAGGGCTGGGTTACGGAAGGGGACCTCGACCTCGAGCCAGTCCCAACTGTCTCGGGCAGGGCGCGCTTCACCTCTTGGACAGACTCACCTGCATGGAAGCTCATCGGCTACTCGTGCATCGCTGGCTACCAAGACGACCAGCCCTTCATGGCGGTGGTCCGCAACGCTGACGCCGACGCGCCTTTCGAGCTGCACTACCTGCGCGTCGAACCCACCGGCCGCACAATCCGAGGCGATCGGATTCACGAGGCTCTGCTGCGACGGTCTGATCGGCAGTGGCTCGTCGGGTTGTACGAAGGGTTCCATCGTCGTGCTGCCGACCGGCTGCTCGACATCGCCGGGGTCCACCACGCGCTACGGGACATGTCGAGCCCCGACCGGACGCCATCCTCCGATCCTCCGGAGTGGGCCTATCTGGCGCACGAGAGTGTCGACGGCTCCTGACGGTCGGAGCCGTCGCTGCGCACGCCGAAGCCAACAGAGTTCGCCCGCCGCATCCGCTTCAAGCAGGAGCTTCGGATCTGAGCGGGCTCGGCACGCCATCATGCGACTCGGCTGACTTGCCTACGTCCGGGAGGTGTGAGCGGGCGGCAGATCGGACCCGCTGAACCGCGACCGTGGAAGGATTCACATGTGATCCGACTTCGCTACGACGTCCGAGTGGAGGACCCCGATGAGCTGCTCACCTGGTACCAGGAGCACGTTCGTCGGGGCCCGGACTACTACCGGCACCACCTCACCGGTGGAGACCCGAGCCGCGTTGAGTTCGGTGACCTGGCCTGGGCTGTGCTCCTCGAGGGTCAGCCTCGTAGCGGCGCGGCGCAGAGCCTTCTGAGCGCCGCTGTACACGACGACTCCCGCCTGAAAATCGGGCACATCCCCGACGAGCCGCTGCATTCGCTCAGCGAGGAGCAGCGTAGCGACATCGTCGCTGCGGTCGTCGCCATGACCGGACTCCACGGCTTCCGCGCCGCGGTGGCCACGAAGACCATGCACCCGAAGCGTCGGCACTCCATCCCGGTCCTCGACAACCGGGCCGTCTTCGGGACCCTGGCCAACCCCAACTGGACACTCGGCCAGCCACAGAGGTCAAGGTCAGCAACCCAGGCGAGAGACATCAGGCCGGGTCTCGATGCGGTGTACCAGGCGGTGGCCGACCCCGAGTCGCAAGGTAGCTGGCAGGAACTCGAACAGCGATGGCAACCGATGACGCGCATCGAATTGCTTGACATGTGCTGGTGGGCGACTCTGCACCGCTGACTGCGAGCCGGGATGGGCCAGCATTGGTCGTTCGCTGCGTCGGCCTGTGGCCGAGGGTTGCGCTATTCGGTCAGGGCGCACCCCGTGGCCGACGAGGTGAGCTTCGCCGGCGCGGCCGGCGCGACCGACGGCCTGCTTGCACCAACTGGCATCGGGAAGACTCTCCGATCCCATGCAGCGCAGTGTGTTCACCCGAGCGCCGGAGCGCGTTCACCGGGGAGAGCGCCCATGGACCCATCGGCTGTCGCCGTGCAACGCGATGATCGATTGGCTGCCCCGGGTCCTGCCGTGTCCCGACCTCAGCGTGCGGATGAGCCTCATGCCCTTCGTCACACTGCCGGGTCTGGGTAGGGGCCGGCTGCAGTGACGCTCCGACCCGGTGCTCGACATGGTGGGCTCGCTGGTCGTGAGAGCTGCAGGAGATCCAGTCCGGCGGCGCGTCGGGTGTGGCGAACGGTCACCGACGCCGAAGCTTTCCTAGCGAATCGCCATGTCAGTACGGCGCCGAGTTGACCTAAGGGGCACCCGAACAGCATCCGCCACAAAGAAGAGGCCCAATCGTGCATAGGGAAGCGCCTGGAGAGTCCCAGCCCCCCGAGGCTGACGATCGTCGCAAGTCCCGGGATCAGCTCATCGTCGAGTCACTAGCAAGCGGAATGAGCTACGCACAGGCCGCCGAGGCGGCGAGCTGCTCTAGGCGGACCGTCGCTCGAAGGATGGCCGACCCTGGGTTCGCTCGCTGGGTGTCCGAGCGCCGCGGGGAGAGGGTCAACGAAATCACCGGGGCGCTAACCGATGTCGCCGCCGAGGCGGTCGCTGTAGTTCGCCGGTGCCTCGACGCCGAGCGCGAAGCGGACCAGCTCCGTGCTGCAAACATTGCGCTAACTCTCCTATTGCGCCTCCGCCACGAGACCGAGCTGGAGGCTCGCGTCGCTGAGCTCGAGCGGCAGACCGACGTCGCCAACGGCGCCGAGAAGTCGCTCCGATGAGGGTCTCAGCGGCACGCCTCGAGGCGCTTCGTCGCCGGTTGCCGGAGCGACGCGAAGAGGAAGCGCCGGACCAGCCGCTCAACATTGTCGACTTCGCGGCCCATTACCTTGGCAAGAAGCTGTTTCCGCGACAAGCGACACTGCTCAAGGTGATGGCGCTGGCCCTTGAGCACCTCACTCCGTTCGACGAGCGGGTCATCGCCGAGTGGACCGCCGGCTTCGAGTTGGCCGACGAGGCTGGGGAGCAGGTGTGGGCGGGATCCGAGGGCACCCCTGGTGACCTGATGGAGCGGATGCGTGCCGCTCGAGCGCAGGGACACATCTGGTTCCGGGATGTCCTCCTGCTCGTTGGCCGGCGGGGCTCGAAAGGACACCTCGGAGCCATCTTCGGGGCGTGGGTGCTCTGGTGGTTGCTGGACCATGACGATCCGCACGGCTACTTCGGCATCGACCGAGCGAAGCGGATCGTGCTGGTGGTGTTTGCGGGCAACAGGGATCAAGCCACAAGGAATCAGTTCCGAGACCTGAAGACGACGATCATGGAGGCTCCCTGCTTCGATGCGTTCCACCCGATGGCGACCAAGGAGAGCCTGGTCCTCTTCACACGAGCGCAGATCACAGCTGGTGTCGACGTCGGCGACCGCGAACAGGCGCTGGTCGAGATCAGAGCAGCGGAGACGACACAGCTTGGGGCCCGCGGCCCAGCGGTGCTCGCACTCTTCCTCGACGAGTTCGCCCACGTGGTTGGCGCAGGGTCGACCGCTAGCTCGACGGAGATCTACGAGTCAGCTGTGCCCGCCACCGAGCAGTTCGGAGTGCGTGCGGTGTCGGTCCAGACGACCTCGCCATGGGACAAGCAAGGTCAACCATGGTTGACCTACCGGCGGGCCTGCGCTGTCGACCAAGTGACGGGAGGCCCACTCGACCCGACGTTGCTGATGGTGCAGCTGCCTTCGTGGGCGCTGTACGAGGACTACGAGCACGCCGGGGAGATCGAGATGTGGCCGGGCGGGCCGCGATTCACCAGTGGACTGCGGCCCGTTCTCAGCTACAGCGATCGCCTGAGTCGCGAGGAGGCAGCGAACCCTGATTCCTTCGCGATCGAGTACCGGGCGCAATGGCGTTCGAGCCTGGCTGCGTACCTGCCGTCCCGTTTCGTTGACCGGATCTTCGCCCCTTACAAGGGCAGGCGCCTCGAGATGCAGACTGCCGGCCGCCTCTCGACGCTCTACGTCGCTCACGGTGACCCATCGCTGAGCCAAGCCAACTTCGGTTTCGCTATCGCCCACCTCGAGCTCGATGAGCGAGGGATTCCTCACGTCGTCTTCGACCTCTTGCATCATTGGAGGCCATCGGAGTTCGCAGACGGCGTGGTCAACTACCTACAGATCGAGGACGAGATCTTCGACCTGGTCAAGGCGTTCGGGATTCAGACGCTGACGTTCGACCGTTGGAACTCGGCCGAAGTGATCCAGCGGCTTCGGCGTCGCTCTCGTCAGGCCGAGCTACCCAAAGGCATCTCGATCTTCGAACGCTCACCTACGGCCGCTCTGAACTGGGCGGTCGCTGAGGTGTTCAAGACAGCGCTGGGCCACGACATCATCCACGCCCCGCATGACGCCCTCGCCGACGCGGAGCTCCGGAGTCTCGAGCTCCGAAACGGCAAAGTCTGCACGGCGACCTCCGGCGACGTCGTCACCAAGGACCTGGCCGACGCCATGATGTGGACCGTCTACACGATCCTCGGCGAGCGTTCGACCGAGATCTTCGACCAGCTTGCTTCGCTCCCGCTGCACGCGGCCACGATCCTCAAGCCGGTGCCACCGCACGTGCAGCCCGATTCCGACGCCGACGTGATGGCGCGGATGAGCGCCGTCGGTAGGCAACGCTCTGCCCATGGTGCGGTGCGGGGACCTATTTCCAACCGGGCGCGGGGGAGGGGAGTCGGTCGCCGGTACAGATAGCTCGAAGCGATGTCAATCGACGCCATCCGTTGCCACCACAGATGCCTCAGTGCTGTCATTGGGGGCAGATCGTCGCCGCTTCCGCGTCAAACCTGCGTCAAACGAACGGCGCCGGATCAGGCGTCACCCGACGAGATCCGCCGCGTCGCCAAGTACTCGATCCCGCACCAGACCAGTGGAACCCGCCCTCGACGACATCGACCAGGACAGCGCCATCTGACTCATAACCCGAAGGTCGCAGGTTCAAATCCTGCCCCCGCCACCAACGAAACAGCAGGTAAGAGGCCCTTTCCGGGAAACCGGGGAGGGCCTTTCTGCTGCCGAGAGCCGTCGACTTCTACACTCTTTCTACACTTCTGGAAGTGACTGGCTGGTAGGCGGCGGCACGGGTGAAGTCCCAACGGGACACCCAGTCGTGGCAGCCGAGCTCGAGATGCGCTGAACCAGATGGCGCACAGGCGGAGCGTCGACGTTCGGGCTGGCGGCGCGTACTCTGAGCGCCGCAGCGCCTGGTGCCCGTCGGATGCCTCGGGTCCAGGCCGTGTTCGCTGCATGACGTCCCTCCCACGTGATTCGGGTGGAGGGAATCGCTGATGCACGGAACCGTCGCGAAGAAGGGCAAGCGCTGGTGCGCGGTGGTCTACGAGGGCCTCGACGACGCCGGCAAGCAGAGAAGACGCTGGATCTCCGCTGGTGCGCGCAAGGCCGATGCCGAGCGTGTCCTCGCGGACCTCATCCGCAAGAAGCACGAGGGCGAGCCGCTCGTCAGCCACTAGGGAACCTTCGGTGACTACCTCACCGAGCGTTGGTTGCCGGTGCAACAGGCGCGGGTGCGTCGCAGCACCTTCGATTCGTACCGGCGGAACATCGAACTGCACGTCCTCCCGGCGCTCGGCCGCCAACAGCTCACCAAGCTGAGCCCCAGCGATCTCGACCTCTTCTACGCCGACCTGTTGGCGAAGGGCCGACGCAAGCCCGGTGGCGACAGCAAGGGCCTGTCGGCGAAGACCGTTCGCAACATCCACGTGATGGTGAACAAGGCGCTGTCCGACGCGCAGCGTAAAGGGCTCGTCGTTCGCAACGTCGCTGAGCTCGCAGACCCGCCGAAGCTCAGCGCCCAGCGTCGGAAGGAGCTGAAGGCGTGGGATCCGGACCAGCTCTCGACCTTCCTCGACGCGATCGCTGCGCACCGCCTGTCCCCCGCGTTCCTTCTCGCGGCACATACGGGGATGCGTCGTGGCGAGGTCCTCGGCCTGCGGTGGGGCGACCTCGACCTGACGATGGCACGGGTGTCGGTGCGCCAAGCGCTGGTGACCGTCGCCTACGAGGTGCAGCTCTCAGATGTGAAGACCGGGAGCGGCCGGCGCACGGTCGAGATCGAGGAAGGACTGATCGAGGCACTCGAAGCGTGGCGGTCGGTTCGGGCCGAGGAGCTTGCAGGACGGGCCCCGGCGGAGGGCGACCTCGTGTTCACCAAGCAGGACGGCAGCTGGGTGCACCCGGATCTGTTCAGCCAGATCTTCGATCGTGCCGTCGCCAAGCTCGACGTTCCACCGATCACCCTGCACGACCTGCGCCACACCCACGCGACGATCCTGCTGATGAACGGCACCCCGGTGAAGGTGGTGAGCGAGAGGCTCGGACATGCCAGTCCCGCCTTCACGATGAGCGTCTACCAACACGTGCTGCCGGGCATGCAGGCCGAAGCCGCCCAGCTGTTCGCCGCGCTCCTCCGCAAGAGCAAGACCGATGCCGGCCGCACCTCGGGTTCGGCCTGAGGAAACTGCAGCAAGAACGGCAGCAAGAAGATTGAGCCGAGGATGAAGATGAAGATGACGATGAAGATGACGAAGACGAAGACGAAGACGAACAGCAGCGGGAACGGTGACCCATCCGTTGGCGGGATCGTCCACAGGCAAACCTTCGGCGAGGCCCACTCGGCCCGGGTCGGCGCCGAACTGCGAATGCCCTGTTCAGGGGGGTGGCGGGAACGCTCACGGGAACGCCGGCGGGAACGGTGACGGGAACGGCCGGAGGAGTTGAAGCCAACAGCCCGAGTGCGAGGGCGGAGACCACTCGGAGCATCCCAGCCGGGCTCGGGGCGGGTGATTCCGAGCACGGCGAGAGGTTGGATTCGCCGTACAGCAGGCCATCTGGGTCGCCCACAGTGGCGTGGCGGTCCGCGTCGGGTGACGGCTACGGGTTTGGATGCAGATAGCGCACGATGCCGTCGACGATCGGGCTGTGATCGGCACTGGCCCGCCGGGCACGGCGATTGTGAACCTCACGACGCGTGACCAACGGGATTCCCGCCAGGTTCCCCGCAGGGGAACCTGCAAGAGTGTGCGCGCTGGATCGTGGTGATGGCTGCGCGCGGTGAGTGGTCGATCGCTCGGTGCTCGACTCGGTAAGGACGGTGCGGTTGGCAGGCGGCATCGGTGGCGTTACATCGGTCGATGCCGGAGCGGTCGATCGTTCGATGCGACGTGTGGCGTCAGCCTGGCGGTTGATTCGGACGAGGATCGACATGAGCGTCGCCGAGGCTCGGCCTCCCGGGCGATTGGTTCGATGTGCCCGCTCGACAGCCGGGCTACGCCTGACGGGTCCACACGGGAGCGGGTTCCAGGAACTTCTGGCGCTTCGGGCACGTCCAATGGCGAAGGGCCGACGAGGAGTGACTGTGAAGCACCCGCAACTGTTGATTCCGATCTGCCTGATGCTCGCGCTGTCGGGCTGTGGTGCCGACGTTGCGGAGCGCACCGACACCGGGTCTGCTGCCGAGCAGCCGGGACTCGGCGAACCCGCCGAGCTGAACGTCGCTGGAGCGGACCGGATCGAGATCCGACACGGAGGACATGGTCCGGGAGATCTCGAGGTTTGGCGCGAGTCCGACACCGTCGCTGAGTTGATCAACCCCCAACAGGTTGGCCCCCTCGTCGAGTCGCTGGCGACCGCTCGGTTCATCGACGTGGGTGCAGTGGACTACGACTTGGTGCCCCCCGACTACCAGGTCGGGTTCTACCGAGGCGATGAGCTTCTCGAACGCCTCGGCTACTACGAACTCATCTCTCCGTGGGGCGAGCACCCGGTGCCGGGCCGGTGGGTCACCGACCGTTGGGAGCTCCTCGCCGTCACCGAGGAGCTCCCGATACCTGATCGGGGCGTCCCCGAAGGCGTCGCCGACCTGGGGGTGCTGTCGATGTTCGACTTCGAGACGCCCACGTACGCAACATCCACCGAGCTCGCAGCGGCATCGGACGCCATCGTCGTGGGGACGGCAGGCGAGGTGACCGTGCTGGGGTCGTCGCGCGTCGACGGCGCCAACCACTACCGGGCCGTTCTGGTGCAGGACTTCACCGTCGACGAGGTGCTCGTCGACCGGGTGACCGACCCTGCTCGGGCTCGGGCGCTGGAGTCCGGTGAGCTCTCCATCCTGTGGAACGGCCCCAACCCGGAGAACGTGACGATGCGTCACCGTCTCACCGAGGGCCTGGTCGAGCTCGATCCCCTCGGCACCGGCCCGCTCCCCACCGGCGAGGCCCTGGTGTTGTTCCTCGAGCCCAGTGCGAACATCAGCGGTGCGCACTACAGCGACCCGGTGACCGACGCCTTTATGGTGGTTGGACGCTGGCAAGGAATCGGACTCGTCGACGCGTCGGGTGCCGTGCGCGCCGTCGACACGCCCGTGTCGCTGTCGCTGCCCGGCCTCTACCTCGACGAGGCCGCACGCGACCGGCTGGCCGGAATGAGTCAACCCGTCGACCCCTCCACATCACCGTCGTTCGACGGGGTGACCATCGACTCGCTCAGTGGAAACTAGGCGGACGACCAACCCGGCATAGCGCGCCGCTGGTCCCACAGATCGAGGAAGCCACGAGAGGCTCATTCAGGCTGCCAACACCACAACCTCATCAGAGCTCAATACATCACTGTCGGAGTGAGGTATAGTGCATCACTGAGGTATTGAGATGGCAGGATCTGACACCCCTGAACGAACTGGAGAACGTCGAGCCCTGGAAACGGTGCTCGACGTTCTGCCGCGCTCGGTGAGAGCGAAGAAGGCACCCCACGGCTCTAGCGCAGACCTCATCGTTGGCGACGAGTCGCTGCGGGTGGAGTGGGTCGGTGAGGGAAGCCTCGGCGACGTGCGACCCGTGCTCGCCTCCTCCAAGGCAAGAAGGCCGGACATCGCGGTTGCCCGCCGACTCTCGCCAGGAGCGCGGGAGGCGCTGACGCAGGCCAGGGTTGGCTGGGTCGACGAGACCGGCGCCGCGGAGATCGCGGCCGGGTCGATCGTCGTTTCACGCACCGGTCGAACCCCGAAGCCGCCGCAGCGACCGAAACGATGGACCCCGGCGGTTGCAGCGATCGCTGAAGCGTTGCTGTGCGGAACGAAGGCGACGGTCTCGTCGACCGAAGCTGCGACAGGGCTCTCGACGGGGAGCTGCACCAACGCTCTCGGCACGCTCACCGAGCTCGGTCTGCTCGAAGCTGATGCCAAGCGTGGGCGAGGCTCGGCTCGCCGCGTCGCAGACCGTGACCGCCTCTTGGAGGCATACGCCGCGGCGGTCCAATCTTTCCCTGAGCCGATCGCCCTCCAGGTCGGCGTGACGTGGCGCGACCCGGTTGCCGGCCTCGTAGAGGTGGGACGGCGTTGGAGCAAGGCGAAGCTCAACTGGGCCGCCACTGGCGCAGCGGCGGCTTCGGTCCTCGCGCCATACCTCGCGACCGTCTCGTCGACCGAGGTCTACGTCGACGCCGAAACGATCGTTGGCCTCGAAGCAACGGCAGCCGAGGTGGATCTCCGGCCGATCGACGGAGGTCGACTGACGCTGCGCCCGTTCCCGACCGTCACGGTTCGACGCTTCGCCGAGGAGATCGACGGACTGCGGGTGGCGCCGTGGCCCCGCGTCTTCGTCGACCTCCGTAACGCCGGCGTGCGTGGTGAGGAAGCCGCCGAACATCTCCGAGAGGTGGTCCATGACCGATGAAGCGCCCTGCAGCCGAGCGGCACGCGCAGCAGCAGAACGCGCGCTCATCCGAGTGGTTCATCACTATGGGGCGCGACCCGAGTTCGTAGTGATCGGTGGCCTTGTTCCCGAACTGCTCTGCTCCGGAAGCGAGTACCAGCACGCCGGTACCACCGACGTCGACGTCCAGGTCGACGTCGAGATCGCCTGCGGGTCCATCAACACCTCGCGCCTCGAGCAGGCTCTGCGCAACGCCGAGTTCGAACCAGACACCGAGCGCGTGTGGAGATGGTCAGCAGAAGGTCCGTCCCCTCGCACCATCGTGAAGTTCGAACTGCTCGCTGATCTCGACGACGTCGCGGCCGAAGCGACGGTGAACTTCGACGGCTGCAGTCAGCTCGGCGCCGTCAACCTCCGTGGCACCGGGTTCGCGTGCCGCGACATCGAGGTGAGATCGCTCAGCACCCGAGTCGGGGGTGTCGAACAGCGAGCGGAGGTCAACGTCAGCGGCCTCGCCGGCTTCCTGCTCGCCAAGTGCGCCGCTGCGCGTTCACGACGGAAACCGAAGGACTGGTACGACATCGCGTTCGTCCTCCTCCACAACGACGCCGGCGGGCCGGAGGACGCTGCCCAGGCGGTGCTCGACCGTTTCGGCGAAGAGTCAGGCACGGCACGAACGTCTCTCGACGACCTGCTCGCCAACTTCGCGACTCCGGAGGCTCAGGGGTCGCAGGCCTACGCCGCGCAGATGCTCGTCGATCACCCCGAACTGGATCGAACCACCTTGGTCGCCGACGCGGTCGTCGCCGTCGGGACCTTCCACGCAGCCTTCACCAGATGATCGCGTGCGCGGGTTCGACGCCGCCGTCGATCGTCACCTCGCCGTGTCGTTCTCCGGGACGGTTTCCGTCAAGCCTGAGGACCGTCCAGGTCGGCTGATCTGGCCCGGAACACGATCGGGGCGCCGCCCGGCCGACTTCTACACTTCTTCTACACAACACCGAGTGACGGGACGGTACGAGAGGTACAGCCCAGGAGTGTTGCGATGCAACGGCCCAGCTCAGCGGTACTGCGTGTGGCGTGGTGGTACACGCTGGGATCGCCTCGATCGAACTCATAACCCGAAGGTCGCAGGTTCAAATCCTGCCCCCGCCACCAACGAACACGCAGGTCAGGCCCGGTCCCAGCGACCGGGTCTTCTGCTTGTCAGGGCCGACTTCTTCCGGCAGCTGGCAGACGAGCTGGTTCATGAGGTCTTGCGAGTCGCCTGACTGGCTGGTTCGGCGTCCGTAGCGATGCACGAGGGATCGATCGCTCCGAGAGCCCAGAAACCGTCACAGGGCGCCGGTAGGTTCGACCCGTGACCCGCCCGCTCCCGTTGCGCCAGGTGATGCCGCCCGACGACGCGGCCATCGTGCTGCGCGCTGGCGTGATGGAGCGTGGCGCTGTCGTGCGAGCCTCTGAGCGGACGTTCTCGCTCTATGCACTCCACGGGATCTCGGTCGAGGGCGTCATCGGGACGACCGTTCAGGAAGCGTGCCGCAGCGAGCGCGTCGCAGCGTATCGCCGGGTCCGACTCTCGACGTTCGGTCTTGTCCGTGAGGCGGGGTTCGCCCTGCTCGCTACCTTCGACGCCCCGCACTTCACCCTCGTCCTCCCGGATCTGAGCGAGCTGACCCTGGCTCGGCTCGAGCGGTGCTTCGACCCGCCGATCCCCAACCCCGGCCGGCGCCGGTGAGGTAGCCTGGAATGCGCAGAGGAGGCCCTGCCATGGACGATGCCTACGACGTCACCGTCGACTTCATGGACATGACCGACGATCGCCGGCTCTGGGTCCGACCGCTGGACGTCCGGCCCGGCATCGAGCTGTCGATCGGTCGCCACGTGGTGGTAGGCGACGATGACGCCGACCCGAAGGTCGCGCAGGTCGTCGCTCTCGACGCCGACGGGAACATCGAGCTCGAAGTCCTGCTCGGCAGCGTCGAGTCCCACGCCGACCTGCTCGCTCGGGCTTGACCCGGTGTCGAACGGCCGACCCGACTTCGGACTCCTGATCAAGACTGGAAGGAGCAGAAGATCGAGCCCGTCTGGATCTGGTGGCCGCCACCGACGTCGTGTACCAGCACTGTCACATCGCACGAACCGCTCGACCCCTCGAAGCTTCCGGTGCCGCCTGTGATGGTGAGTCTGTAGGGAACGCCGTCGGTCGGCAGCGGCGCGGTGCTCGTCACGTCGCCGGTCAGCGTGCCACCCTCGGGCATCGTCAGGGTGAACGGTCCCGTGCCGGACCAGGTGCCGTCGACGATGGCCGCGCACAACCTGGCGGTGTAGCTGGCCCGCGTGCCGTCGGCCAGGGTGACGTCGAGCGCCACTCGGTGGTCCTGTTCGGCGCAGCCGCCGGTGCCGAACGTGTAGTTGGACGTTCCGGTGTAGGTGCCCTCGATGCGGGTGAGGTCGGCGTCGATCGCCATGGTCGTGGTGGTGGCGGGCTGCTCGATCGACGTTGTGCCCGGGGGCTCGGTCGTCGCGGTGTCGTGTAGCGAAGTGTCGGAAGGTGCGGCTTCGGCGAGGTCGGTGTAGGTCACGACGATCTCGCCGGCCTCGGCGCGAGACGCGTCGTCCGTCTCGTCTGTCGTCAGACTGGTGTGGAGGACCGGAACGCTCCAGCTCAGCGTGTCGCTGGTGACGTCGCCGATCGGCAGCAGCAAGACGTCCACGACGAGCTGCGCACCGGGGCCGAGGGACTGGACGGGTGGGACGCACACAGGATCAACCTCGCTGGCCGGTTCGCTCTGCACCAACGGAGGTGCGCACTCGCCGCCGGCCAGAGTGGCGATCACCTCGTCGTCCCCGAGGAGTGAAGTGGTGCGCGGTAGTTGCACGTCAGTGACCCCGTCGCCGGTGTTGGTGATGGTGATGGTGTGCCCGAGCCATCCGTCGTCGTGGGGAGCGAGCTCGGACGTGGAGGCGACGAGGCGCTCGGTGTCCGTCGACGTGAGCGCCACCGACGGCCCCGATGCGGCCGCGGGTGGCGCCACCGTCGTGCGGTCGGCCCGGCCGATCACCACGGGCTCCCCATCGCCGCCAGCCATCGAGAGGATGCCGACCGCAGCGACCAGCACCACGACCGCAGCGGTCGCGGCCCACGCGATGCGCCTACGCGAGCCCCTGTGGCCGGGCGCCTCGGCCGCTTCGCGGTGGATGCGCTCGAGCAAGGCGTCGCTGGCCACTACGTCGACAGTCACGGCGTCGAGCGCGGCGCGGACACGGGTGTCGAGGTCGTCGGTGTCATAGGAGTTGTTCGTCATCGGAGGTCCTTGAGAGTGATGGCGAGGCTGGCCCGCGCTCGATGGAGGTGGGTCTTGACCGATCCGACGCTGATATCGAGCGCGGCGGCGATCTCGGTGTCGGTGGCCTCGGCGTAGCAGCGGAGCACCATGCAGTCGCGCTGGCGGCGGGGAAGCGCCCGCACGGCGTCGGCCACCTGCTGCTGCGTATGGCGCCGGTCGGCCGACAGTTCGGCGGAGGGCAGGTCGACGGGCCGGGTCTTTGGCTGTCGACGGAGGATGGCGAGGCGGCGGAAGCGACCGTGCAGTCCGTTGATGACTGAGCGGCGCAGGTACGCCAGCTCGGCGCCCGGTTGTGGCGGACGAGCCTGGCGGGCGAAGGTGACGAAGGCGTCCTGCACGACCTCCTCGGCCAGGGCCCGGTCGCCGGTCAGCGCGACCGCCATCCGTAGAAGGGATGTGGCGTGGGCTCGGTACAGCGCGTCGAGCCCCGTGCTCGGCACGATGCCGAGGTCTCGGATCGGCGAACGGTCGCTCATCGTCACACCTGTGTAGACGCGCCACCGGTCCACATGGTTGACACGTCGGCGAATGATCGTGAGTGTCGCCAGGCTGCCCGGGCTCCCCGGCCGACAACTTCATCTACGTCGCTTCGACGACGCTTGGCCACCGCTTGCGACTTTTTCGATTTCGGCGATAAACTGGATGTCGGAGAGGAGCACACGACATGGCGACACCCACAGTCGAACGAACCATCCTGCCGCCGGCAGAATCGCTCGACTCGCTCGCGGCGATGCTCGGCCGGTTCGGCGCTGAACCGACCACCACGCTGTCGGGCCCGAACGACGAGCACCTCGTGCTGCCACCGGAGGTGTTCGAGGTGCTCCGCGACGTCGTCGAGGCGATGGCGCAAGGTCAAGCGGTCGTGATCGCACCGGTGCACCAGCGCCTGACCACCCAGGAGGCGGCAGAGCTGCTCGGTGTCAGCCGGCCGACAGTGGTGAAGCTGTTGGAAACCGGGGAGATCCCCTTCGAACAACCTGGTCGCCACCGTCGAGTCCGTCTGGCGGACGTCCTCGCCTACCGAGATCGTGCGTCAGTCGAACGCCGCGCCGCCCTCGACCACATGGTCGATATCGCCGATCAGGCCGACCTCTACGAGCTCACCGCCACACCCAAGCGCACTCGGTAAGCCCTCATGGCGTTCTCGGTCGTGCTCGACACCTGCGTCCTGAACCCGCCCACCTGCGTGACACCTTGCTGCGGTTGGCCGAGCGCGGCCGGTACCGAGCCCTGTGGTCCGCGGACATCGTCGACGAACTACGCCAGAACCTCGTCGAGCTGGTCGCCCCGACAGCGGTCGACAGTCTGCTCGGGCAGATGGCCGCTGCGTTCCCCGACGCTGAGGTGACCGGCTACGAGTCGCTTCTCGCCGGACTGACCTGCGACCCCAAGGATCGCCACGTCCTCGCCGCAGCCATCCGAGCCAACACAGGAGCAATCGTCACCTTCGACACCGGTGACTTCCCGACCTCGAGCGTCAAACCATACGAGATCGAGATCATCCACCCCGACACGTTCCTGCTCGACCAACTCGACCTCGCGCCCGTAGCGGTCATCAACGAACTGGTGCACCAGGCGGCGGCAAACCGTCGAGCGCCCAGGACGCTCCCGCAACTGCTCGATGCGCTCGAACGAGCAGGCTCCCCAGCTCTCGCCGATGAGGTGAGGCGGCGAACCGCCTGACCCACCGGTTGGATCAGTTCGGCCTCGGACGCACCGAACGCCCGACCTCCGATGCAGCCTCAGGGACGGGTTGGAGTTCGTGCCAACCACGCCGGAACCGCCCGATGCACAATCGTCGGCGCACAGGCACAAGCAAGGTGGGGCCGTGCCACGCCGTACCGTGTTCGGCGTCCACGGGGCCAGTCCAGACCATGAAGCTGTCAACCTCGTGCCAGCCATCCCGATAGCGGACGGCCGAGACGTCGGCCGGGTACTTCACCGTGAGCCGCCGCGCGGCCGCGTTCATGGCGTCGATCGTGAGGTCCCGACCACCCCTGGAGGAGTGTCCTTGCAGGACCAACACGATCATGGATTCAGTCAAGCAGGTGGACGATCTGCGTGAGGCTGCGCTGGTGATCGATGCCCCGACTGCCCTCGCGAGTGCGACCCTGCGGTGTCGCGCATCGTCCGGAGGGACGACACCCGGGTCGCGGACATCGCGACGCCGGCGGAAATACCTCATCGCTTCTCGATGCCTCAATGTCAGAGTTAGGTATCCGGGATGGCAGCACCTGGCGCCCCGCCCCGCGCTCCAACGAGTCCCGGCGCCGCCCGGCCGGCTTCTACACTTCTCGGAGTGACAGGGCGGTACGAGAGGTACGGCCCGCGAGCTGCACGACGCGACGACCCAGATCAGCGGTATTGCATGTGACGTGGTGGTACACGCTGGGCTCGCCTCGATCGAACTCATAACCCGAAGGTCGCAGGTTCAAATCCTGCCCCCGCCACCAACGAAACCAGCAGCTCAGAGGCCCTTCCCGGGTAACCGGGGAGGGCCTTTCTGCTGCCAAAGGCCGTCAACATCGACACGTTTTCCACACTTCTGAGAGTGACTGGCTGGTAGCTGGCGGCGCGAGTGAGGACCCACCGGGATGCCCTGTCGACGCGGCCGCGCCGAAGTAGCGCTGGGCCAGACACCGTTCGATGGCGTCCCGCGCCGCCGGGTCGGTTCGCACCGCACTGCATGGATATGACGAACGACTGGTACCTGTGGACCCGCGCCGCTGACACACGGCCCGGCCTCGAACTGAGGGTGGGCCGTCACGTTGTCGTGGGCTTCCGCCAGAATCAAGCACGGCCTGCAGATCGTCTGATGCGCTCACGGCTGACCGGAAGGAACGGCAGAGCTTGACGAAGCAACGGCACATCCGACCGGGTGATCATCTCGATGACGACGACACCGTTGTCGTCCGGGGTGGCGACCTCGACCCGGACGTCGTCAGGGCAGACGCCGACCGATATCACGCGGTCTACGGCGAGTACGGCATCTCGGTGTTCGCTGCCCGCGATGCCACCGTCGACGAGCTGGCACAACAAGCGCCTCTGGTCCGCTTCGAGATCCTGACGCTGGTGCGCGTCGGCGCCCTCCTCGCAGCCGGATTCCGACTCGAGCCCACCGGCCGGAACCCGAGGCACTTCACGGTCGCGTTCGATCACCTCGACCGCGGCGTAGCGGCGCTCGAGGCCTGCGAACACCGGAGCTGGCAGAACCCGTATCATGCGGACTGACCTCGGAGGTTCAGCCATGGAGAATCTCGACCTCATCGCAGATCTCAACGCTCAGGACGACGACGGCCTCGGCTGGTCGACTCGCGACGACGCTACGGCTCCTGATCGTCTCCGACCCGGGGCGATGCTGCTCGCTGGCAATTCCCAGGCGCAGGCGGTCGTGAGAGTCGTCGCGGTCGACGACGACGGTCAGGTCCACTTCGTGATCCTGCCAGGATCGGTCGCCAAGAACCGCCACCTTCTCGACCGCTCAGTCGCATAACCACGCCCGGCCGTGACCCGAGTCGCTTCTACACAACGCCGAGTGACGGGGTGATACGAGAAGTGCGGACCGGGAGTGCCACGACGCGGCGACCCAGCTCAGCGGTAGTGCCTGCCACATGGTGGTACACGCTGGGATGGCCTCGATCGAACTCATGAACCGAAGGTCGCAGGTTCGAATCCTGCCCCGCCACCAGCGAAGCCAGCAGGAGGCCCGGTCCTGGGGCCTGGCATCCTGCTGGCTTCCCCGGCTGCCAACCGTTCTTCTCGCGGGTAGGAACTCGCTGAGATCGAGACCCGCGCTCAGCAGGTCACCGTGAGGTGGAACGGGCGGTTCGCTTCACCTCCGGCAGTGTTGTAGGTCTGCACGGAGACGACCTCGGGGTTGTCGAAGATGAAGCCGCCAGCGAGGTCCGATGCAGTCACGAACCCGGGTGAGGGGTGGGTGTTGTCGGGAGCGGCGACGGTCACGCTGAAATGACAGTCGGCCACAGCATCATCGAAGGTGACCCAGTACAAGCCGGGAGAGCCCGGACTGAACGCAGTGACCTCGTCCACCCCTGATCCACGAGCGAGCTCGCCGTCGGCGTCGACCACGGCGAAGTGCGTCTCGGCATTGGCACCCGGGGAGCCCTGCGGACCCTGCGGACCCTGCGGGCCTTCAGGGCCTTGGGGTCCCTCGGGGCCTTGTGGTCCTGTGTCGCCTTCCAGGTCGGCGGGTCCGAGTCCCTGCACGGTGGCCGCATCCACCATGGGTGCGACGCCCTCCGCGTCACCAGCGAGTCGGCGCATGAACGCCGACATCGCCTGCCGGCTCACTGCATCGGTGGGACGGTAGGTGCCGTCGGCGAAGCCTTCGCTGATGCCGGTCTCGGCCATCCAACTGATGTCGTTGTGGAAGGGATTGGTGTCGGGCACGTCGGAGAACTGGTCGTTCTCAGCGCAGACGGGCCGAGATCATCCAACCGGGCACCGTCTCGCGCGACCCACTCGACCTCGCGTCCGGAGCGGTCATCAACGGACTGGTGACCCACCGAATTCGCGTGATTGGTCACCGGCGACCTCGGAAACGCCGTTTCTTTCCGATAGAGAGGGGGCATGGCAAACCTCACTGTTCTGTACACCAAGCCCGAATCCGATGCCGAGGCCTTCCTCGAGGAGTTCAAGTCGGACCATCTGCCGATCGCCGCGAGGTTCCCCAAGATGGCCTCGCACACCACGACGGTGTTCAGTGGCACGCCCCGCGGCACCGAGGCTCCGTACTACCTGATGTTCGTAGCTACCTGGGACTCCCCGGAGGCCATGAAGGCAGCGATGGGCGATCCCAGCATCATGGAGGCGAGCAAGCACGCAATGGGCCTGACCCAGAAGTACGGCATCAAGGCCGAGATGCTGATTGGCGACGAAGCCTGAGACGTCGCCCCGTCGATGGCTCGCCGAGGTGCTGACCGAACCGAGCGCCCGGGCGCTCGGTTCGGCGGATCTCGTCGCGGCGGCGTGGGCCGAGCGCCTGCAC
>JAFIEP010000072.1 GCA_020832495.1 Acidimicrobiia bacterium
CTCCCGCCCCGACCGCCCACCACCACCAGCGCCGGCAGCACCGGTGGCGCCCGCAGCGTCACCGTCGGTGGCGTTTGTGTCGGTGTGGTGCTCAGCACCCGTGGCGTACATACGTTCGTAGTCTGCCAAAGGGGTACGACAACAACCCCGCCCCACCACGACCAGCCACCACCCACCGCAGCAACACCACCACCCACCGCGGCCACCAACTGCACCATGCCAACCACGCCTCCACCGGCGACGCGCCCGCAGCACTGCGCGCAACCAGCAACCGAAACGGTGGGCCGCTGCGCGCAGTCACACCAGCGCACCAAGCACCCGCCGCACTGCGCTCAACCGCGCAGCCAGCAACGGTGGGCCACTGTGCGCTGTTGGGCCCGCTGGGAGGTGAGTCGCAGGTGAGGCGGGCGAGGAAGCAGTCCGTCCGACCGGGGCCCCGTGCTCCCAGCGAGCGTGATGCTCAGGCCGTGGTCAGCTGCGTGACGGCGTACCCCACCTGCAGGGTCACGCCCCCGGCGGTCGGCTCGGCGAAGGCCTCGAAGTGCTGGGCCAGCAGGTCCCGGGCCAGGCCCGCTTGGCCGGTGTCGTCGAGTCGCGCCAGCAGCGCCATCCAAGGTCCGCAGCGCGCCGCCAACTCGGTGACGATGTGGTCGACCGACGGGAAGGGGATGTCGATGGTGTTCCGGCGGTGTTCAGTGATCTCGGCAGTGGTCGAGGCGAAGAACTCGGCGGTCGACTCGGGCACGGCCCATCGGGTCAGGTCGACCGGTGGCTGGTCGCCGAGCAGATCAACGACCGCCGGAGGTGGGGAACCGAAGGCGCCGCCAGGGGCCCAGGCCACCACGGCCACCACGCCACCGCCACGGCGGGCCGCTGCGGCCAGTTCTCGGGCGACGAACTCCGGCTCGGCGGCCAGCATCACGCCGAACGACGAGGTCACGAGATCGAACCCTCGGTGCTCGCTCAGGTCGGTGAACGATCCTTCGACGAACGTGACCTCGACCTCTGCCACCGTGGCGCGCTGGCGGGCGACGGCGAGCAACTCCGGCGTGATGTCAACGCCGGTCACCGACGCGCCGCGACGAGCGGCTTCGATGGCCACGGCGCCGGTTCCGGTGGCCACGTCGAGCACCGTCCGCCCGTCGAGGTCCACCCCGTCGAGCACGCTGCGCGAGGCGTCGGCGAACCAGTCACCAACTGTGGCGTAGTCGCCCGCACTCCACACGGCCCTGGCCGCGGCTGCGTGGCCAGCCGCATCGCCCACTGCCGAATCCTTCGCCGGTGCTCGGTCGTCCATGGCGTGCTCCCCTCGAGCTGACCGCGATGCCGCTGTCGGCATGGTGTACGAACGGCCATCCTAGGAATGACTCTCGGAAAATGCGCCCAGAACGCCCTCGACCCGCTCGACGACGACACCAGCGGCACCTTGGGATACCGGGGGGCGGAACAGCCATCGAGACAGGCAGCAGGGACGGACCGGAGGGTCGAGGCCCGACGGCGAACGACCCGTGGTGGCGATGCCAGCGACTCGGTTCGACCGCTGCGGCTGCCCGCCGGTACGATATGCGCTCCGTGGCGACCGCTCGACGGCGGTGACCACGTGGTTCGGGCCAGCGTTGTCCCGGCACCCCACCGTGAAAGCCCCGCCCCTCGAGGCGGCGAACGCTCATGGGAAGGCGCATGCGGCCCCACCAGAAGACCTCCAACGAACGCGTCGACGCCGAAACCGGCCTCTACGACCCCCGATTCGAGCACGACGCCTGCGGCGTGAACTTCATCGTGCACATGAAGGGGGAGCGGAGCCACGACATCGTCCGTCACGGCATCGGTGCGCTCTGCAACCTCGAACATCGCGGCGCCATCGGCTCGGAACCCAACACCGGTGACGGCGCCGGCCTGCTCCTGCAGATCCCCGATGCCTTCTTCCGTCACGTGGTCGACGTCGACCTCCCCGCCGAGGGTGCGTACGCCACCGGCATCGCCTTCCTTCCCCGCGAGGAGGAAGCAGCCACCGAGGCGGCGAAGGCCGTGGGCAAGATCGCCGCGTCGGAGGGCCTGCGCGTCCTGTGCTGGCGCGACGTCCCACACGACGATTCGATGATCGGGCCGTCGGCCCTGGCCGTGAAGCCGACCCTGCGTCAGGTGTTCCTGGCCGGCGACGGGCTCACCGGCATGGATCTCGAACGTCGGGCGTACGTGGTGCGCAAGCGCATCGAGCACGAACTGGCTCCGGCGAATGGCCACGACGAGGGCGTCTACTTCCCGAGCCTGTCGTGCCGCACCATCGTCTACAAGGGCATGCTCACCACGGCTCAGCTCGCCCCCTTCTTCTCCGACCTGAACGACGAGCGGGTGGTGTCGGCCCTGGCGCTCGTGCACAGCCGCTTCTCCACCAACACGTTCCCGTCGTGGCCGCTGGCCCACCCGTTCCGCTACGTGGCCCACAACGGCGAGATCAACACCGTCATGGGGAACCGCAACTGGATGCGGGCCCGTGAGGCGCTCATCGCCAGTGACCTGCTGCCCGGTGACCTCGAGCGGATCTTCCCCATCTGCACGCCCGACGCCTCCGACTCCGCCACCTTCGACGAGGCCCTCGAGTTGCTGCACATGGGCGGCTACCCGCTGCCCCACGCCGTGCTCATGATGATCCCCGAGGCCTGGGAACGCCACGAGTCCATGGACGTGGACCGGCAGGCCTTCTACCGCTACCACGCCTCGCTCATGGAGCCGTGGGACGGCCCGGCGTCCATTGCCTTCACCGACGGCGAGGTCATGGGCGCGGTGCTCGACCGCAACGGTCTGCGTCCGTCGCGGTTCTGGGTGACCGACGACGACCTGGTCATCATGGCCTCCGAGGTCGGCGTGGTCGACGTGCCCTCCGACAAGGTCGTGCAGAAGGGGCGCCTCCAGCCGGGACGCATGTTCCTGGTGGACACCCGGGCCGGGCGCATCATCGGCGACGACGAGATCAAGTCGGAGCTGGCCACCGCCCGTCCCTACCGCCAGTGGATCACCGAGCAACTGGTGGAACTCGACATCCTGCCCCACCAGGCCCACGAGATCACCTCCCACCTGTCGGTGGTGCAGCACCAGCAGACCTTCGGGTACACCAGCGAAGAGCTGAAGATCATTCTCGAGCCCATGGCTCGTCTCGGGGCCGAGCCCATTGGGTCCATGGGCACCGACACGCCCATTGCCGTGCTGTCGGATCGTCCCCGGTTGCTCTTCGACTACTTCAACCAGCTCTTCGCCCAGGTCACGAACCCGCCGCTCGACGCCATCCGTGAGGAACTCGTCACCGCGCTCGGGTCCACCATCGGCCCCGAGGCCAACCTGCTGTCGCCGGGACCTGAGGCCGTGCATCAGCTGCACCTTCCGAACCCGGTCATCGACAACGACGACCTGGGCAAGATCGTCCACATCGACGCCTCGGTGGCCGGCTGGAGCAGCCGCACCATCACCTGTTGCTACCCGGTGGCCGAGGGCGGCGAGGGTCTTCGCCGGGCACTCGACGACATCTGCCGCCAGGCCAGCGACGCCATTGCGGACGGCGTCACCTTCCTCATCCTGTCGGATCGCGGTTCCGATGCCGACCTGGCGCCCATCCCGTCCCTGCTGTTCACCGGCGCGGTGCACCACCACCTCATCCGCGAGAAGACCCGCACCAAGGTCGGGCTCGTGGTCGAGGCGGGCGACGCCCGCGAGGTGCACCACATGTGCCTCCTCCTCGGCTACGGCGCCGGGGTCATCAACCCCTACGTGGCGTTCGAGACGATCGAGGACATGGTGGCCGAGGGCGCCACCGAACTACACGACCCTGTCCGTGCCGTACGCAACTACATCAAGGCCTGCGGCAAGGGCATCCTCAAGGTGATGTCCAAGATGGGCATCTCCACGGTGGCCTCCTACACCGGTGCGCAGATCTTCGAGGCCGTGGGTCTCGGCGACGAACTCGTCGACCTTTGCTTCAGCGGCACGACCAGCAAACTGGGCGGCATCGGGCTCGACGAGGTGGCAGAGGAGGTGGCCCGCCGCCATCGCCGGGCCCACCTCGAGCGACCCGCCGAGCGCGCCCACCGCACCCTCGAGGTCGGCGGCGAGTACCAATGGCGCCGCGAGGGCGAGCACCACCTGTTCAACCCCGAGACGGTGTTCCGCCTCCAGCACGCCACCCGCTCCAAGCGCTACGACATCTTCAAGCAGTACACCACGGCGGTGGACGACCAGTCCGAGAAGCTGGCCACCTTGCGCGGCCTGCTCCAGTTGCGGGTCGGCGAACGACCGCCGGTGCCCATCGACGAGGTCGAGTCGGTGGCCGACATCTGCAAGCGCTTCTCCACCGGGGCCATGTCCTACGGCTCCATCTCGGCGGAGGCGCACGAGACGTTGGCCGTGGCCATGAACCGCATCGGCGGCAAGTCCAACACCGGCGAAGGTGGCGAGGACCCCGAGCGGTTCGTCGAACTGCCCAACGGCGACTCCAAGCGCAGCGCCATCAAGCAGGTGGCCTCGGGGCGCTTCGGGGTGACGGCGGAGTACCTCACCAACTCCGACGACATCCAGATCAAGATGGCCCAGGGGGCCAAGCCCGGCGAGGGTGGGCAGCTGCCGGGCCACAAGGTGTGGCCGTGGATCGCCAAGACCCGGCACTCCACGCCGGGTGTCGGGCTCATCTCGCCGCCCCCGCACCACGACATCTACTCCATCGAGGACCTGGCCCAGCTCATCCACGACCTCAAGAACGCCAACCCGCAAGCTCGCATCCATGTGAAGCTGGTGGCCGAGGTGGGCGTGGGCACGGTGGCCGCTGGGGTGTCGAAGGCTCACGCGGACGTGGTGCTCATCTCCGGCCATGACGGCGGCACCGGCGCCAGTCCACTCACCTCGTTGAAACACGCTGGCGGTCCTTGGGAGCTCGGTCTGGCCGAGACCCAGCAGACGCTCCTGCGCAACGGGCTGCGCGACCGCATCGTGGTGCAGGTCGACGGTCAGATGAAGACCGGTCGCGACGTGGTCGTTGCCGCGCTGCTCGGGGCCGAGGAGTTCGGCTTCGCCACTGCGCCGCTGGTGGTGTCGGGCTGCGTGATGATGCGGGTCTGCCACCTCGACACGTGCCCAGTCGGCATCGCCACCCAGAACCCCGAGCTGCGGTCCCGCTACGCCGGCACCCCCGAGTTCGTGGTCACGTTCTTCGAATACATCGCCGAGGAGGTGCGCGAGCTCCTCGCCGAGCTGGGCTTCCGCAGCCTCGACGAGGCCATCGGCCACGTCGAGATGCTCGACACCCGCGCCGCGGTCGAGCACTGGAAGGCGGCTGGGCTGGACCTCAGCCCGATCCTGGCCCTTCCCGAGTTGCCCGAGGGTGCCCATCGTCGTCAGGTGGTCGGCCAGGACCACGGCCTCGAGCATGCGCTCGACAACACCCTCATCTCGGAGTGCGCGCCGGCCATCGAACGAGGTGACCAGGTCGAGGTGTCACTGCCCATCCGCAACGTGCACCGCACGGTGGGCACCATGTTGGGCCACGAGATCACCAAGCGCCACGGGGGCGCCGGCCTGCCCGACGACACCATCGTGGTGCACCTCGAGGGCTCGGCCGGGCAGAGCTTCGGGGCGTTCGTGCCCCGAGGCGTCACCCTGCGGTTGTCAGGCGACGCCAACGACTACGTGGGCAAGGGGCTCTCGGGAGGACGCATCGTCGTCGCCCCACCGGCCGACTCACCGTTCGTGGCCGAGGAGAACATCATTGCCGGCAATGTGATCCTCTACGGAGCCACCGGAGGTGAGGTCTTCCTCCGGGGCGTGGTGGGCGAGCGCTTCTGCGTGCGCAACTCCGGGGCCGTGGCCGTGGTGGAAGGCGTGGGCGACCACGCCTGTGAGTACATGACCGGTGGTCGGGTGGTGGTGCTCGGCGAGACGGGCCGAAACTTCGGCGCCGGCATGTCGGGTGGCATCGCCTACGTGCACGACGGCGACGGGCTGTTCCTCAGTCGCTGCAACCTCGGGATGATCGACGTGGAGTCGCTCGACGACGAGGACCGCACCTGGCTACGGGACCGGGTGGAGCGCCACCTCGCGGAGACTGAGTCGTCGGTGGCCGAGCGGCTGCTGGCTGAGTGGGACACCGAGGTCGAGTGCTTCGCCAAGGTGATGCCCCGCGACTACCGACGAGTGCTCGAAGCCCAGGCTCGTGCCGAGGCCGAGGGCGTCGACCCGACCGAGGCGATCATGGCGGCGGTGACAGCGTGAGCGCCGGTCGGACCACATCGAGGAGCGATCATGGCTGATCCCCGGGGCTTTCTCCACCACACCCGCACCACACCGGACTACCGGCCGGTGCCCGTGCGCCTGCGTGACTGGCGAGAGGTGTACGAGCCGTTCCCCATCCACGAGGTGCGCACCCAGGCCAGCCGGTGCATGGACTGCGGCATCCCCTTCTGCAACAACGGGTGCCCGCTCGGCAACCTCATCCCCGACTGGAACGACCTCGTCTACCGGGATCGTTGGCGCGAGGCCATCGACGCCCTGCACGCCACCAACAACTTTCCCGAGTTCACCGGTCGGTTGTGTCCGGCGCCGTGCGAGTCGGCCTGTGTGCTGGGCATCAACCAGCCGGCGGTGACCATCAAGCAGGTCGAGGTGGAGATCATCGACCGGGCCTTCTCCGAGGGCTGGGTCGTGCCGGTCGTGCCCGACGTGCAGACCGGCCGCTCGGTGGCCGGGGGCGGCTCCGGCCCCGCCGGGCTGGCCGCTGCACAGCAACTCACCCGGGCCGGTCACCGGGTGGTGGTCTTCGAACGCGACGACCGCCCCGGCGGACTCCTCCGCTACGGCATCCCCGAGTTCAAGATGGAGAAGCGCCACCTCGACCGCCGCCTCGACCAGTTGCGGGCCGAGGGCACCGAGTTCCGCTGCAGCGTGAACGTGGGCGTCGACGTGACGGTGGAAGAACTACGTGCCGAGTTCGACGCCATCGTGCTGGCCGGCGGCGCCACCGTGCGGCGTGACCTGCCGGTGCCGGGCCGCGAGCTCGAGGGTGTGCACCAGGCCATGGACTACCTGCCCATCGCCAACCGCGTGCAGGAAGGCGATGCCGACGAGCCGGCCATCACCGCCGAGGGCAAGCGGGTCATCATCATCGGCGGTGGCGACACCGGTGCCGACTGCCTCGGCACGGCCAACCGCCAGGGTGCGGTGAGCGTCCACCAGTTCGAGATCATGCCCCGGCCGCCCGACGAGCGGGACCCGTCGACACCGTGGCCCACCTGGCCGCTCATGTTCCGCACGGCATCAGCGCACGACGAAGGGGTGGAGCGGGTCTACGCCGTCAACACCCTCGAACTCGTCGGGGACGACGATGGTGCGGTGCGGGCCTTGCGTGGCGTCGAGGTCACCCAACAGGTGGTCGATGGGCGCATGACGTTCGAGCCGGTGCCCGACAGCGAGTTCGAGTTGCCCTGCGAACTGGTGCTGTTGGCCATGGGCTTCACCGGCGCCGAGAAGCCCGGGCTGCTCGAGTCACTCGGCGTGGAGTTCGACGCCCGGGGCAACGTGGCCCGCGACGAGGAGTGGATGACCAACGTCGACGGCGTGTTCGTCTGCGGCGACATGGGTCGCGGGCAGAGCCTCATCGTGTGGGCCATCGCCGAGGGTCGGTCGACGGCTGCGTCGGTGGACCGGTGGCTCACCGGCGCCAGCGACCTGCCCGAGCCCCTCGCCACCGACACCCAGGCGTTGCGGGCCTGAACCCTCCGCCCTCGGTGGGCCTCGATGGAAACTGATGGCGGCATGGGCCGCACACCTCGGTAGCGTCGGATCGATGCCTCCTGTCCCACCAGCCGTCCCGTCAGCGGAGTCGGCGGCGCCCCCCGCCACCGCCAGCACGGTGCCAGAGGGTGGCCTTGCCGGCATGGGTGCCCGGCATCCCAACGCCATGGTGTGGTTCGGGGTGGTGCTGTTCTCCACCGGTCCGGTGGCGGTGGCCGCCTCGTCGCTGTCGGGGGTGACGTTCTCGTTCTGGCGGCTGTGGTTCGGCGTGGCCATCCTCGGCTGCGCCGGACTGGTGCACCGCGTGGCCACGCGCACGGCCACCCCCGCCATCGGGTGGGCCTGGGCGCTCGGCTGCGGGGTGGTGTTCGCCCTCCACCAGGCAGCGTTCATGACCGCAGTGCAGGCCACATCAGTGGTGGATGTGACACTCATGAACACCTTGGCACCCATCGTCGTCGGCCTGTTGGCCGTGCGGGTTTTCGCCGAACGGCCGGGCGCGCGATTCCGGATGTGGTCGCTGGTGGCCATGGTGGGCGCCGCCGGGGTCGCGCTGGCCGGGGGCACCGGCCCCGAAGGTGATCCGTTCGGCATGGCGCTGGCGGCCGTCAACGTGGTCTTCTTCGCCTTCTTCATGGTGGGTGCCAAGCTGGCACGACCCCACGTCGACACCATGCCCTTCCTGTTCGGCACCATGGGCGCCGCAGCGATCGTGGTGACCTTGCTCGTCGGGGTCACCGGGGAGGCCGTTCGTCCCGTGAGCGGTCGGGACCTCCTGTTGTGCGCCGGGGTGGCCCTCCTGCCCGGCTTCGTCGGGCACTTCAGCGTCACCTGGGCGCTGCGCCGTCTGCCCGCAAACGTCCCGCCGGTCATCATGCTGACCATCCCCGTGTTCTCCGGCTTCGGCGCCTGGTGGTTGCTTGGCGAAGCGGTCACGCTGCTGCAGGTGGTGGCCGGTCTGGCCACGGTGGCCGGCGTTGCCGGTGCCGTGTGGTCGGCCAGCAGCCGGCGAGGTGCGGTGGACGAGGCGCTGGCGCTGTCCGAGGAGTCCTGAGCGAGGGCACGTGCCGTCGCTCAGGACTGCCGAGCGGTGCAGACGCACCCGTCCGGTAGGTCGGGCGGCCTGTCGATGCGGGTGCTCCTCTTCGATCAGGATCTCTCACGGCATCTGGTCGGCCACCTCCGAGACTTCTTCCCGCACAGTGCGCACGTCACCAGTCTCGAGGTCGACTCTGCGACCGACCATGAGACCTGGGACAACGCCCGGCAGCACGACTACATGGTCGTCCCGAAGGACTCGGACTTCCGACCGTTGGCGTTCCTGCACGGGCCGCCACCAAAGGTCCTGTGGGTGCGGGCGGGCAATGTCTCGACGGCCGACATCCTTCAGATCCTCGCTGGCCACGTCGAGGCGATCGAACGGTTCGTCGCCGACGGTGAGGAAGCCCTTCTTGTTCTGGCACCTCCTGCACACTCCTGACAACAGGAGCGGTTCGGCGTGTCGCCGTGCTCGCCATGTGTCCACTACATGGAGGAACTTCTGACCTCGGACTCCTGTGGATGCGTGCCACAACGACGTGTGGGGAGGCCCGCAGGCCTCCCCACCGTCACTTCGTTCACAACAACCGGATTGATCGGCGGACGCCGCTCAGGTCGGGCGGGACAAGTTCCCGACAGCGTTCGCCGAGGGTGGACTGGTTGGTTTCCACCGAACGGTCCGGCAGCCGCTCAGCGGCCAGCCACCTCCAGGGTCCCACGAATCATGTCACTCATGTGATGGACCACCTCCTTTCCCTGGTGCGACCAGAATAGCTCCTCCGCCGACCGAACCGGCGCGATTTTCGACCGTTCACGAGCCCGAAACGCCGGAGGTCGGCGAGGGGTCTCCGACGTCACCCGTTACGCGACGCCGTCCCAACGCGGTCACGTGGCGGCCCTCTCCGGCGCAGCGGACGACGGTCATGCCTTCGGCCTCGACCAGGCGGCGAAGGGAGTTCGTGTCGTAGAAGCGCACGACACCCGGCACGCGTTCGTAGAAGGCGCCGCGCAGCCGCCAGTACAGGTTGCGGGACACGAGTGGCGTGCCGTCTCGGGTCGGCGCGGTGAGTAGCACGTGCCCGCCGGGGCGGAGACAACGCCGGATCTCGGCGAGGAACGACGCCGGGTCCGAGAGGTGCTGCAGGACGAGAA
>JAFIEP010000074.1 GCA_020832495.1 Acidimicrobiia bacterium
GGGGCCACCCCTCCCCGCACCCCCCGCGCGCGGAAGCGGTGGGTAAACTCGGGGGACGGGGCACGGGGGGGGCGCGCCGCGCCGCTCACCGAGGGGCTCCGCCACGACGGGCCGACGTTGGTGCTCGCCGCACACGAGGACCTGGTCGCCCCCGAACTCGTGACCCCCGAACTGCCCGACGTGACGCGATCCTCGAGCGCCCCGGCTCCCGAGGCGCTCCCCGACGACCCGCACCGATTGGTGGCGGTGGTGTTCACCTCCGGTACGACGGGCGAACCCAAAGCGGCCGAGTTCACGGCCGGCGCCCTGGCGGCGATCGGACGGATCGACGCCGGTGACGACTGGGACGGTGGACCCCCGATGCTGTGCACCACCTCCTTTGCTCACGTCGGGTTCATGACCAAGCTCCCGTGGTACCTCCGACGCGGTGGCACCCTCCACCTGCTCGACCGCTGGCGACCCGACGCGGTCATCGCCGCCATCGAACGTTTTCGTCTCCCCTCGCTGGGAGGAGTGGCGGCGCAACTCGAACTGGTCCTGCGCTCCCCCGAGTTGGACGGAGCCGACCTCGGTTGCCTCCGCAGCGTGGTCATGGGTGGGGCCGCCTCGCCGCCGCGCCTGGTCCGCCACGCCCGGGACCGACTCGGGGTGGCGTACTCCATCCGCTACTCGAGCACCGAGTCCGGTGGAGTGGGCACGGCCACCGCCTTCGACGCCCCCGATGACGAGGCGCTCCACACCGTGGGGCGACCTCGCCCCGGCGTCGAGGTCACCGGCGTGGACGACGACGGTCGACGGTCTCCGCCGGGGGTGGTGGGCCAACTCTGCCTCCGGTCGCCCACCCTCATGTCGGGCTATCGCCACCGGCCCGACGCCACCGCGGCGGTGCTGGTCGATGGGTGGCTCCACACCGGGGACCTGGGAGCACAGGGAGAGGACGGCACCGTGACCGTCACCGGTCGCATCGACGACCGCTACATCAGGGGCGGCTACAACATCGACCCGACCGAGGTCGAAGCGGCGCTCGCCGACCATCCACTGGTGGACCAACTCGTGGTGGTAGCTCGTCCCGACGAGGTGATGGGAGCGATCGGTGTCGCCGTCGTGGTGGCGCACCGGGGCAGCCCGGCGCCCGACCTCGAGAGCCTCCGCCGGCATGCTGGCGACCGACTGGCCCGCTGGAAGCTCCCCGAGGACCTCGTGGTCATCGCACAGCTCCCGATGACCGCAGCCGACAAGGTGGACCGCCGCGCCCTCGCCTCGGTCGTGACCCCAGACCGGTGACCTCACCGCGTGAGGTGACTCGACAGGAACCAGAAACCTCTCTATCTTCTTTCCTGGAGGCCGCCGCCAACAGCAGTGGGGAACGGGCGCGCACACCTCCGTGAGCAGGCTCCGGCACCGGGCCCGTCCTCACCAACCACAGAAGGGGACCCTCATGCGATCATCCGTCCGAGGCGCGTTGCGCGGCACTGTGGCCGTTGTGGCCGCTGTTGGCTTGTTGGCATCGTGCGCATCCGTCGAGGACGAGGATGCCACCAACGGCCCCACGACCACGGCTCCCGACGGGCTCCGCGAGAACGTGAACCTGACCGAATCCGACGGTGAAGGGGTTCGTGGCGGCCGGATCACCTACGGGTTGGGGGCAGAGACCGACGGTTGGGATCCGACCACCAACCGGTGGGCGTCCTCGGGCCAGCAGGTCGCTCGAGCCTTGTTCGACACGCTCGCCGCCTACGACGTAGACCTCGAATGGCGACCGAACCTGGCCGAGGACTTCATCCCGAGCGATGACTACATGCAGTGGGTCATCACCCTGCGCCCCGACGTCGAGTTCCACAACGGCAAGCCACTCGACGGCGAAGCGGTGGCCACCGTGCTCAACTACTTGAAGGAAGCCACACTCACCCAGCAGACCTTCGCGCCGGTGTCCTCCATCGTCGCCACCGGCCCCCTCGAGGTCACGCTCGACATGGAGGAGCCGTGGGTGAACTTCCCCTTCGCCATGTCGACGCAGATCGGCGTCGTCCCCGACCCCGACTGGCTCGAGGGCGGCGACGCCGACCGACCGATCGGCACCGGTCCCTTCCAGATGGTCGAGTGGCGACGGGACAGCGTCCTGCGGGTGGCCCGCAACGACAACTACTGGCGTGGCGAGCAGTACCCCTACCTCGAAGAGGTCGAGTTCCGCCCCCTCCCCGACGCCAGCACTCGGGCGAGCGGGTTCGACTCAGGTCAGCTCGACATCATGTTCATGAGCACCGGCTCGCAGATCTCCCGCTACCGGGAGCAGGCCAACGAAGGCATCGTGCAGCTCGTCAACGATCCTGCCGGTGAGACGGCCGAGGTGATGGTCATGCTCAACGGCGGGGCCGAACCGTTCGACAACCCACTGGCTCGTCGAGCCCTGGCGCTGGCCACCGACCAGCAGTCGGTCATCGACGTCATCGCCGACGGCCAGTACGCCCCTGCCGTCGGGCCGTTCTCGCCGTCGTCGCCATGGCACACACCCACCGACTACCCCGACACCGACGCCGAAGCCGCCGCCCAGCTCGTCCAGCAGGTCCGCGACGAGGGCGACGGTACGTTCGAGGTGCGACTCACGACGGTGAGCGAACCCACGGCGTCACGTACCGCCGAGATCCTCACCCAGCAGTGGCAGAACGTGGGCATCGACGTGTCCATCGACCAGATCGAGCAGGCAGAGTTCATCGGGAACGTGGTGTTCGGCAACTACCAGGCCGTCCTGTGGAGCCAGTTCGACTCCCCCCACCCGCTCGGAGACTCCATCTGGTGGCATCCCGAAGCGGTCGCACCCGTGGGCGACATCGGACTGAACTTCGCCCGCAACGAGAACCCTGCCATCGGTGCGGCCCTCGACGCCGCCCGGCAGACGACCGACCGCGCCGAGGAACGCGAGTTGTACCAGGAGGTCCAGCGACTCCTCGCCGAGGACATCCCCTACGTGTGGCTCTACCACTCCCAGTACTCCGTGGTGGCCAAACCCGAGTTGGTCAACATCGTGAACTACCAACTGCCCGGGGGCGAGAAGGGCATCGAACTGCAGAGCGGCGCTCACCCGATGTGGCAGATCTGGATCCAGAACTGATCCCGGGGTCCACCACGCTCCGCGCGAACGGAATCCCGGACCGTGCGCCGTGCGTCACACTGGTGAACGATGTCAGCGAACAGCGCTCACCAATCCGTTCCGCCACCACCCCCAAGGCGTGGCCGCAGGTGCTCGACCCTGCCCGGTACGACCCTGCCTGGTGCGTTCCTGGTCGTCCTGGCGATCCTCGTCGTCGGCGCCGGCGGCCCGGCCCACCCCCGTCCGGCCGGGCGCCCGGTCTGTGACCGCCCCC
>JAFIEP010000076.1 GCA_020832495.1 Acidimicrobiia bacterium
AGAAGATCCGCCGCAACGCCCACGGCTTCACCAACATCGACAACTACCGACGCCGACTCATCGGCCGCCTCGGCATTCAATGGGCTACCGTCCCCACACGCAGAATCCGAGGCCGCAAACCACAGCAGGTCGCGTAGAGCCCCATGACCCAAGGACGGCGCGCCGACTCCGCCCGCCGTCGCCAACGCGTCCTCAAAGCCCTCAACGACGCCACCAACGAAGGTGACGAGATCACCGTCAGCGGCATCGCCCGACGAGCCGGCGTAGACCGCAGCTTCTTCTACCGGCACCGCGATCTTCTCGAACAGATCCACGCCGCCGAAGCCCAGCCACCCAACGCCCCCGGCGTCAGCCCCGCCGTCAGCCGAGCGTCCCTGCAAGCCGACCTGGCCAACGCGCAACAACGCGCCGTTCGCCTCGCCGCCCGAGTCCACCAACTCGAACAGCGCCTCTCCGAAGCGCTCGGCGAGCAGGCATGGCACGAGTCCGGTCTCGGTGTTCCCGACGACATCGACCAACTCAAACAACAGGTCGGCGCGCTCGAACAACACACCATCGACCTGCGGCTCCAACTCGAAGAACGCGACGAAGACCTCGCCGCTGCCCGAGCCGCCAACCGGGAACTCATGGCCCAGCTCAACGCACCACCGATCGCGACATGACCATCGACATCGGCCACGTGCACCACACCTGTTGCAGCTCTCAGCTCGTCAACACAAGCCCTCCCACCTGCCCAGACGCGCAGATCCGTCTCTCACGACGGCGCCGGACCCCCGGAGAAGCGCCTCCACGCCGGCATCGCGTACCTCCATCCCGCCGACGTCCACGCCGGCACCGCCCACCACACCGTTGCGGCCCGCCAGGCCGTGCTCGACGCCGCCTACCAAGCAAACCCCGAACGGTTCCGCCACCGCCCACCCCGCGCCGCCAGCCCACCCGCCGAAGCGTGGATCAACAAACCAACCGTCCAGACGAAACCCTGAACAATCCAGCAATCAGTCCTTGACAGGTTCCGACTAGCCATCGTTCTTTCCAAGCACGAGAACCAGGTTGTCGCCAGTCCACAAAGGTCGTGCCCTTCCGACGAGCCTCAGCAGGGGACGGTATGCGGGACGCCCGCTCACATGCCCGCCTTCAGGGTAGAGCGACTCTGACACCGGAGTCAGTCCAGCCAATGGCAAGTACTTGCGATACAGGAGATCGCGGAAGATCGGTGAGACATGAGTCGGGTCACCTGACGCGTCCATCATGCGAAGCTGGACTTTTGAGCAGGAACTTCGCTCTCGCTGTCAAGCTGTCAAGGTAGGGAGTCGTCAGTACTGCGACCCCGTTGGGCGCGAGCAACTTGGCGATGTTGCGAAGAAAGGAGATCGGGGCTTCTAGGTGCTCGATCACCTCAACCGCCGTCACCAGATCGAATCTCCCATCGAAGCTGGCAGCGAAGTGGGCGTCATTGAGGTCGACTTCGGTCGCCGGCAAGTCGAGGGCGAAGTCGCTCAGATCTAGGTCCGCAGCCTGCACATCGTACCCGAGCGCCGCCAGACGAGCAGCGAGGCCGCCGGGACCAGTGCCGAGGTCCAGTGCACGGCCACCCCCTGGTGGCAGAGATCTGACCACGGAATCGACAAATTCGTGTAACCCAGGGACCGAACGTGCAAGAGGCATTCCCACCAGATGTGAAGATAGCACGCGAACCCAGACGCTGGCAGGCTTCCGGAGGTAGGCGAGCCTGTAGCCCGCCTACTCACTGCAACCACCCCCTCACACCGCCCGCGGTTCCCCCGTCCACGTGGCGTACATGGCCGCATACCGCCCGCCGGCAGCCACCAGGTCGTCGTGGCTGCCCACCTCCACCAACGCCCCGTCGTCCACCACCGCCACCCGGTCGGCCCGAGCCGCAGTCGACAGCCGGTGGGCGATGACGATGACCGTGCGCCCTTCCATGAGGGCGGCCATGGCCGACTCCACCAGCGCTTCGGTGCCGGGGTCGAGGCTCGAGGTGGCTTCGTCGAGCACCAGCACCGCAGGGTCCACCAGCGCAGCGCGGGCTAGCGACACCAGTTGCCGTTCCCCTGCCGACAGGCGCGACCCTCGTTCGGCCACGGGGGTGTCCACCCCTTCGGGTAGCGACGAGAAGCGTTCCCACGCCCCCACCGCCACGAGCGCTGCGTCGACCTCGGCGTCGGTGGCGTCCGCTCGGGCCACGCGCACGTTGTCGCGAATGCTGCCCTGGAACAGGAACCCTTCCTGGGGCACCACCACGATGCGGGTCCGCAGCGTGGCCGTCGTCGCCTTGCGCAGGTCCGCGCCGCCGAAGGTCACGGTGCCCCCTCGGGGGTCGTACATGCGGGCCATCAGCTTGGCCAGCGTCGACTTGCCCGCCCCCGTGGGGCCCACCAGGGCCAGGCGCTCCCCTGCCGCCATGCTGAGTGACACTCCGGCGCGGCCGTCCTCGCCGTCGGCGTAGCCGCAGCTGACGGCGGGCCCCACGCGCGCGCCGGCGTGGGGCCGATCGCCCCCGCCGGGGGGCGCG
>JAFIEP010000077.1 GCA_020832495.1 Acidimicrobiia bacterium
CGCGCCCCCCCCCCCCCCCCCCCCCCCCCCCCCCCGCCGCGCCCCCCCCCGCCCCCCCCCCCCCCACGGCTGGAGGCGGCGGGCGGAATCGAACCGCCGTACGGGGCTTTGCAGGCCCCTGCCTAAGCCACTCGGCCACGCCGCCGTGGCACAGGTGATCACTCGAGGAACGATCACCACGTGGGACTGTACCGATCATCGGTGCGGTGAGGCCATTGCGATCCGCTCAGGGTGACTCCCGAGCGTCCCGACGGGTCGACCCCACCACCAGCGTGCCGGTCGAGTTGGACGACACCGCCGTAGTGCGATTTTCGCGCGCTACGGTGACCATCGTGTCGCGTCCCGCCCGCATCCTCGTCGGGCTGACGGTGCTCGCCATGATCTTCGCTGGCGGCGCGGTCGGCTACGGCATCGGCTACGAGCGTGGCTCGTCCGCCATCAGCGCACCCCCCGAGCCGCTCCCGCGGGTCCGACCCCCGTCGAACCTCGGTGTGCCGAACGTGACCGGCGAGTCCCTCGAGGACGCCGCCGAACGCCTGGCCGGGCTCGAGTTCGACGTCGGCTTTCGCCAGCCTCCGACCGGTGAGGGCACCGGCCGGGTGGTCATGACCGAACCGGAACCGGGGACGATCGTCGAGCGTGGCACTCTCATCGTTGTGTTCGAGGAACGGGTCGACGGCGAACTCCCCGAGGTCCCCGGCGCGCTCGAGGACGCCGCCGAGGACGCCACCGAGGACGTGACTCCCCAAGAGCGCTCGAACGGCGTCGCCGAACCTCCAGGTCCGAACGCCCGCTCCGCACGTCCCTGAAGCGACGAAGGCCCCGGCGTGAGCCGGGGCCTCCTCGTGGAGCGGACGACGGGATTCGAACCCGCGACCCTCACCTTGGCAAGGTGATGCTCTACCAGCTGAGCCACGTCCGCAGGACTCGCAAGTGTAGCAAGCAGGGTGACCGGTGAGGAAACCGTTGCGCTGGTGCTCAACCAGCCAGCGCACGCTCGAGGAGATCAGCCTCGACCTCGTCATAGTCGAGCCCGCGCGCGAGCTCGTGGCCCTGCGGCGACATCTTGTGCCAGGTCTTCCGCAACACGTCGACCGTCTTGTCGTCGCCGAGCTTGGCGGCCGTCTCGCCGAACTGCGTCTGCAGGAACACCAGGCACAGCGCGTCCTCGTGCGTCTGCACCGCCGGGTCCGAGCGCAGGTTCTCCTTGCGGACGATCTGCCCCACACGCTCCGCCACGTCGGCGTCGTAGCCCACGTCGGCCAGGATGGCCGCCATCTGGTCCGCGTGCCGGCGCTTGCACTCGGCCCGCCAGCGCAGGTAGCCGGCGCGGCCCTCCGGGTAGTCGCCGCGTGGCAACTCCCAGCGACGCAGGTGGTGCGCCCGTGCAGCCAGCAGTTGCTCGACGGTGGCGTCAGGGTCGAGCCGCTGCACCCACTCGGTCATGAGCCGGGCGTGCAGCACCTCCTTGGGGTACTCGGTGCCCTCGAACACGAGGCGGTTCGGGTCGTCGGCGTTGGCTCGATCCACCGCGGCGATCGCCGCCCGGTAGCGACCATCGTCGACGACCTCGTCGTCGGGTCGACCTGCCATGTGCACACGCTACCGGGCCGCTGGACCGTCGTCGTCGGGGTCGTGGTCCTCGGACGAGCCACCCGCCGTGGCCTCGCGCTCGAGGTCTTCGAGCGTCACGATGGGCAGGACCGACGTACCGAGGCGGTGGTCGCCCGGTGGCTCGCTCGGTCGGCTGCGTGCCGGAAGGGACTCCGCCCGGTCGCCGGTGTCAGTGTCGGTGGCGGAGCCCATGGACGCCTCGGCACGCGACGGCAAGTGCTCGGCGTCGTCTCGATCCTCGACATCGTGGCCGCGGTTGCCGTCGTCCCATCCAGCGGCCTCGTCCCAGTCCTCGGTGTCCCCGCTCGCTGCTGCGGGGTGCTCTCCGGTGACCGCCTCGTGCTCGCCGGTGACCGCCGTTGCGTCGTCGACCTCGTCGCTGTCCTCGACGCGAGCGGCAGTGGGCGCGTCGGCAGCGACATCGACCCGTCCCGGCCGGGTGTGGCGCCAGTAGAGGAAGGTCAGCGCCGCCGCCACCGCCGCCACGGCCAGCAGCGCCCCGATGATCAGGTTCACTCGGGCCTCCTGGCTCAAGCCGCCGCCGGTCGACGCCACGGTGGCATCCAACGGCTCGGTGGTCGGGTCGCCGTCATCATCGAGCACGCCCTCCACGGTCACCCCGGACTCGGCCAGCACGTCGCGCTCGTCGGTGTCGGTCTCGGCGGGTCCAGCCTCCGCCTCGGGATCGGGCGCAGGGTCGCCGTCGACCGTGGTGGGTGGCGCCGTGGTGGTCGGTGCTGCGGTGGTGGGCGCCGGGCTGGGCGCCGTGGTCGGTGGTGACGTCGTGGGTGCGGCCGTGGTCGGAGCGGCCGTCGTCGGTGGCGCCGTGGTGGTCGGAGGGTCGGTGGGTGGCGGCTCGGTGGGCGGCACCGTGGTCGGCGGTGCCGTGGTGGGGGCCACGGTGGTGGTCGGCGGCTGGGTCGTCGTCGGGTCCTGTGCCTGCGCGAACCCCAGGGCGTTGGCCACGCTGGAACCGAACGAACCCACGACAGCGAGCGCGACCACGGCGGCCACGATGCCGACGATGCTGCGGGACGGGGTCGTTGGTGAGGATGACACTCGGTGGTCCTAGAGGGACGGGTACAGGGGGATGCGTCCGGGTCGATCCCACCGCCGGGGCGCCGCCCGGAGGAGAGCCTAGGAGGTTCACGCTAGCCACGCGAGCCAGCCGGACGGGCGATGGCCGCAACGTTCACTCCGTCGCACACCCCTCGCACCACCACGTCGTGCGACCCCCGACCGTGTCACGTCGAAGTGCGTCGCCACAGCGCGGGCAGCAGCCCCCGGGGCGGCGATGGGGACGCAACGGTCCGGTGTGGGATCCGCCGCCGTCGAGCAGTTCCCGCCCGACTCGGCGCACACTGTCGCCGAGTCGCTCGAGCGCTGCCTCGCCGAGCGCCCCCGCCTGACGCCGGGGGTCCATGCGGGCGTCCCACAGCATCTCGTCCGCAGCCAGGTTGCCGATGCCGGCGATCCGGCGTTGGTCCAACAGGCGCGCCTTCAGCGGGGTCGTCGACCTCGCCAGTGCGGCGGCCAGGTCGACCGTCGGCAGGTCGAGCGCATCGGGTCCGAGACACGCCAGGTCGGGGTCCAACTCCACCGATCCGAAACGTCGGGGATCCACCAGCGAGAGCTCACCGTGTCCGAAGCGGACAGTGAAGCGCCGCCACCGCTCGTCGTCACCCGACGGTGACCACAACAACTCGCCGATCGGCCCCTCGCCATCAACCACCAGCCGGCCGGTCATGCCGAAGCGCAGCCCCAGGTCGGCACCGTCGGTTCGCAGCACCAGCAGCTTGCCTCGCCGCTCGGCGCCAACCACTCGGCATCCCACCAGGGTCGCGGTCAACTCCGCGGGGCCGAGCGCACCCCCGACACCGGCGTCAGGCACGTCGACCTCACCGATCCGGCGACCCACGACCGCCTCGGCGGCCCGTCGGTAGAACTCGACTTCGGCCAACTCGGGCACGCCGCAGCGTACCGGGCTCCGACGTGGCTCAGTACCTGCCCCAGGTCACGTCCTCACTCGACCGGAGCGGTACCTCGGTGTCGCTGAGGTCGATCGTCTCGTCCGGGTCATCGGGGTCGACCTCACGACGCAGCTCGACGGGCGGCGGACCCAGGCGCTCACCACGCACCTCCTGGCGATCGGACACCTCGGCCACCACGAGCGCCATCCCGAAGAAGCCGATGGCCAACACAGCCCAACCCACGGCGGCCAGGGCCAGCGCAATCCGCCATCCGTCGAGTGCCGGCGCCGAGCCCGTGGGTTGCGCCACCACCGACAACCCGAGCAGGAGGACACCACAGACGATGCACGGCCACCACAGCGCCAGCGCCGCTGGTGGTCGGGTGCGCTCCGGGCGGGCACTCACCGGGTACCCACTCGGATTCGACCGCCACCACAGCTCGTCCATCACCGATCGGGGCAGCCAGAAGTTGACGACCGGGATCAGCCATCCGGCCACGGCGATCAGCGGACGGTAGCGCTGGGAGGTGATGGCCAGCGCGGGGAGGTTCCGGACCGCCCGATTGGTCCACACGACGGCAGCGGCCAGCGCGATCAACCCGGACGTGACGGCCACGATCGTCACCACCGTCGCCCAGTAGGTTGCCGGCTCGTCGACGGTCGGACCGTCGGCGTCGACGGTGACGACCCGTGCCCATGCCGCCGCCATGGCCATGACCGCAGCCAGCCCGGTGAAGAGCGACACGGTGCGAACCACGGCGGTCATCTTTCCCAGTGGCCGGTAGGGGTCGATGCTGACCGGTCCCGAACGTCGCCACACGCCTGCGTTGTCCGAACGCCCGGCGTTGAGCGCCGCTTGTTCGAGGCCCATGCCACAGTGGTGACACCACACCTCGCCCGCCTCGCTGGGCCACCGACACCGCGGGCAGGGGAACTGCCCCTCACCGGGTGCGGGGACGTCGGCGAGGACCTGCTCGTCGTAGACACCGGCCTCGAAGCGGGGGAAGAGCTTCCCGTCGACGTTCGGCTTGCCGCACGCAGGGCAGTACCGGTCGATGTCCCTCAGGTCGTTGCCACAGTCTCCGCAGGAGGTCATGTCCGCCTCGTCCTTGGTCTACCCCCGTCCCCCCTGCGGGAAACAGTAGCCGTCCGTCGACCGTTGCTCGGGATGTCATCGACGCTCGGTGAGGTCTGTATCGGCGAGCACCAGCCCGAACTGGAGCAAATCCATAGGTCGTTCGGCCCAGGCGCCAGAGCGACAGCCGGCGTCGCCTCGGACTCAGGGCGCCCCTCGGATTCCGGCGCACGTTCGCGAGGCCCTGACCTGCGGCACGTACGCAAGATCCGGCGGGTCAGCGCGCCGGGTCTCCGGACGCCTCGAGGGCGTTCGTCAGGTCGGCGATGAGGTCGTCGATGTGCTCGAGGCCCACCGACATGCGGATCGTGCCGTCGCCGATGCCGTTGGCCGAACGCTCCTCGGGACTGAGGTTGACGTGGGTGGTCGACGCCGGGTGGGTCACCAACGTCTCGGGGCCACCGAGCGACGACGCCGGTTGCAGCACCTCGACAGCCTCCACGAAGGCCACACCGGCATCCATCCCTCCCACCAGGTCGAAGGTCAGCATGCTGCCGAAACGGTCCATCTGTCGCCGGGCCAGGTCGTGTTGGGGATGGTTGGGAGAGCCCGGATAGCGGACGTCGCACACCGCCGGGTGCACCTCGAGGACCTCGGCCAGCGCGGCGGCGGACGCACACTGGCGGTCGAGTCGCACCGCCAGGGTGCGCAGGCCGCGGATGCCGTTCCAGGCGTCGAACGGCGAGGCGCAGGCCCCTTGGAGCACGGCGAAGCTCCACAACCAGTCGAGCAGCTCCCGGCTGCCGGCCACCACGCCCAGCGTGGCGTCGTTGTGCCCGGCCATCCCCTTGGTGGCCGAGTGCACCACGAGGTCGATCCCGTACTCGAGGGGTCGCTGACCCAGCGGTGTGGCGAAGGTGGAGTCCACCACCGTCAGCGGCCCGGCAATGGCCCCCAATTCCTCGAGGTCGACGAGGTCGAGCCTCGGGTTCGCCGGCGTCTCGGCGAAGACGACAACCGTGCGGCCGGGCTCCACTGCTGCGGCGAAGGCGCCGGGTTCGGTGGCGTCCACCCAGGTCACGTCGATGTGGAAGCGGGGACACACCGTCTGCAGCAGCAGTTGGGTGCCGGCATAGAGCTGACGCTGGGCGACGACGTGGTCCCCGGCGGAGCACAGCCCCATGAGCACGGCGCTGATGGCCCCCATGCCCGAGGAGAAGGCCCGCGCGCACTCGGCCCCTTCGAGCTCGGCCACCAGCGACTCGAAATCGGCGGTGGTGGGGTTGCCGTGGCGGCTGTAGAACCGCTCTGCCGTGGTGGAGGTGGCCAGCCGACGACCGTCGGCCACCGTGGGGGTCACGAATGTGCTCGAGGCCCACAGCACGGGCGCCAGGGCCTCACCACTGCCGCTGCGACCACCGCGCACGGCGGTCGTCTCACGGTGCGGCCGGCCGGTCGTCGGCGCGGTCCGAGGGTCGGGATCACCGCCGACGGCGTCCGCCACGCCCTCGTCCACGACGGGTGGGTGGTCGGCGGGGTCAGCCATGGCGATCGGTCTCCTTGTAGAGCGATTCGAGCAGATCGGCGATGGGCGGGCCCACCTGCTCTGGTTCGAGCAGGAAGCCGTCGTGGCCCTGGGGGCTGTGGATCTCGACGTGGTCGCAGCGGGCGCCGGCTGCCTTCAACCCGTCGCACAACGTGTACTGCTGCGCCGGCGGGTACAAGGCGTCGGAGTCGATGCTCATGGTGAGCGAGCGGGCCCGCACGCGCCGCAGCGCGGCCGACAGACCGCCACGCTTGCGGCCGAGGTCGTGGAGGTCCATGGCCTTGCTCAAAGCCAGGTAGCTGTTGGCGTCGAAGCGCCGCACCAGTTTCGTGCCGTGGTAGTCGAGGTACGCCTCCACGTCGAAGCGCTGCCACTGGCGGAAGCCGCAGTCGAGCGGGTCGTGTTCGGTGCGACCGAAGCGCTCGTCGAACACCTCGTGGGTGCGGTAGGTGATCTGGGCGATCTCGCGGGCCAGCGCCAGGCCTCCGGACGGACCCTCGCCCTCGGGGGCGTCGTAGTAGTCCCCACCTCGCCAGCGAGGGTCGAGCGCGATCGCCCGTCGCTCCACGGCGCTCCAGGCGATCTGCTGTGCGCTCGCCGCCCCGGCCGTGGCGATGGGCACGATGCCCCGGACCCGATGGGGAAACATGACCGCCCACTCGATCACCTGCATGCCACCCATGGAGCCGCCGATGGCAGCCAGCCAGCACCCGACGCCGAGGTGCTCGGCCAGCAGTTGTTGGGTGCGCACCATGTCCCGCACCGTCACCGCCGGGAATCGAGCGCCGTAGGGCCGTCCGGTGGCGGGATCGATCGAGGCCGGTCCGGTCGTTCCCTGACACCCGCCGAGCACGTTGGCACAGACGACGAACCACCGGTCGGTGTCGATCGCCCGACCGGGGCCGATGAGGTCGTCCCACCAGCCCGGCGTCGGGTGACCCGCTCCGGCGGGACCGGCGGCGTGGGAGTCGCCGGTCAGCGCATGGCACACCAGGACGGCGTTGGCACCGTCGGCGTCGAGGGTGCCCCACGTCTCGTAGGCCACCGTGACCGTGGCCAGGCTGTCACCACCCTCGAGTTGCAGCGCCCGGTCCGCCACGACGGTGGCGAACCGGCGTCCGCCGGGTTCGTCACCAGGCTGCCAGGCACCGCTGACCGGCAACGGTTCGCCTGCGAACAGCGCCGGTGCCTGCGGTTGGCCGCTGTCGGGTTGGTCCACGTCGTCCTCCACCGGGACGGAACCCGTGGCGCCCCCGGTCGGCGAGCCGAGTGCCGGACGGCTCACCAGTGGTGCGACGTCGGACAGTTCGTTACCGGCTCGACCGGCCACATCCCCGCCCGGAGGCGAGTGGGCACCTTGGGTGTCCGTCCCAGGTTGCCGGACCCGGCATGCCGGGCCACTCTGAATGCCAAGCTCTACACAACACCGTCGACGGCCGCTTCGTCAAGCCGATACCGCGCTCGGCCGTCGTCGGGCGCCGGTCCGCCAGCTCACCGTCGGGTCAGCGCCGGGTCAGCGCCGGGTCAGCGCCGACGGTCGGCGTCGGGAAGGCCAGCGAGCCACCAGGGGAGGACATCCTCGAGTGGTTGCCCGTAGGCCCGACACATGAGGCGCCCGAACTCCTCGAGATCGACCCGCCGCTCGGCGGTGCGCCACGCAGGCGCCGGGCGCGCCTCGCTGTCCGCTGTGGTGGTCGGTCGACCGGCGGTGAGGGCCTCACCGACGCGCGTGTCGGGTGGGAACCTGGCGGCGAGCAGGTCGGCGGCAGCCGACCAGGCGACCTCGTCGACGGGCAGCGCCACCTCTCGGAGGGATCGAGCGCTGATCCGCATGGTGCCCCTGCCCATGCCCGAGCCCGCACCTTGGGCAGCCAGCAGCGCAGCGACTGGCGGGGCGCACAGCACCGCCAACGCCCGCCACAGGTCCTCGGTCCGGTGAGGCACCACGGCGACGGCGGGCACCGAGGGCCACCACCAGCCGGCGCCGTCGCCGGCGGCCGCGCCGCCTCGGGGCTGGGCCCCCCCCCCCCGCGTCGGTGGCCACCGGCCGTCGACCCCCCGGCCCACGGCCGGCGCGGGGGCGGCCACCCCATCGAGGTCGCCCAGCGGTGCTGCCCAGCGGCGACGGGCGAAGCGGACCGGCCGACGACCCCAGGCACACTCGAGCGGGTCGACAAGCCCGACGGTCACCAAGGCCGCCCAGCGGCGGTGTGCCTCGTCGACCTCCGCCGCCTCGACCACGTGGGGCTGCACCCC
>JAFIEP010000025.1 GCA_020832495.1 Acidimicrobiia bacterium
CATGGCGGCCTCCTTGCCGATGGACTGCTCGAGCTGGCTGAGCAGATGGTGGCGCTTCGCTTCGGTGATGGTCACAGCACTCTCCCGGCGGCGTGAGAACGACTCGTCGACGGGAGCGGCAACTGCACGGGCCCGCTCCGAGCCCCACCACCAATGCTACCGAACCCCCACGACACCCACCGGCGCCCGCCACGGCAGCGACGAGACCGACCGGTGCTCAGCCCCAGAGGTGCAGCAGCACGGTCATCAGCGCGGCGTTGGCCGTGAACGACAGGCCGAGGCCGCCCAACAGCACCGTCGTGTGATGCCGCGTCTGCTGCTCGAGCCCCCGGTACAACTCAGCACGCAGCTCGGCGGCGAAGCGGTCGAGGTCGCGGGTGGTGGCCACGTCGGCCCAACCGACGGGCGGCAGGTGTTCGGCGAGGGTCATGGCGGCCTCCTTGCCGATGGACTGCTCGAGCTGGCTGAGCAGATGGTGGCGCTTCGCTTCGGTGATGGTCACAGCACTCTCCCGGCGGCGTGAGAACGACTCGTCGACGGGAGCGGTTGCTGCACGGGCCCGCTCCGAGACCCACCACCAATGGTACCGAACCCCCACGACACCCACCGGCGCCCACCACGACAGCGACCCGGTCACGCCGGGCGTGCAGGCACCACTACAACCAGTAGTCTTACAGTATGAGACTTGAAGTTACCCGCAAGAGCGACCTCGCCGTGCGGGCACTTCGGGCACTGGCCGACGACGGCAGGCGCATGAAGGGCCCGGCGTTGGCCGAGGCGGTGGGGTCGACGGCGGGGTTCGTGTCCCAGGTGGTGAACCCGTTGGTGCGCCAGGGATGGGTGCGCTCCGATCCTGGACCGGCGGGCGGGTACTCGCTGGCCGTCGATCTGGAGTCGGTGTCGGTGCTGGCGGTCATCGAGGCCATCGAGGGACCCACCGATGCCGGCCAGTGCGTGCTGGTCGACCGTCCCTGCGCCGAATCCGGCACCTGTGCCCTGCACGTGCCGTGGTTGCGGGCCCGGGCCCAGTTGCTCGACGAACTCGACGGCACCTCCGTGGCCGACGCATCGCTGCAGGCGACCGCAACCTGATGACCGTCGCCCACCCGACGACGCCGGGCGCAACGCCCGACCACATGACCCACCACACAGGAGCACCCATGCCCACCACGATCGACCCGACCATCACCCTCGCCGAGCTCGTCATCGCCCGACCGGCGCTGACCGCTCCCCTCGAACGGCTGGGCCTCGACTACTGCTGCGGCGGCCGACGCGCCCTGGTCGACGCCGTCGACGACGCCGGGCTCGACCTGGCCGAGGTGGTGGCCACGCTCGACGCCGCCGACGCGCCGGCAACTCCGGCCGACTGGGCGACCATGGGGCCGGCCGAGCTGGTCGACCACCTCGAGGCCACCCACCACGTCTACCTGCACGACGCCCTGCCCCGCCTCGACACCCTGGCCACCAAGGTGGCCGGCGTCCACGGCAGCCGCCACCCCGAGCTGGTCGAGGTGCAGGCGCTGGTCCGCCAGCTCCACACGGAGCTCGACCCGCACCTGGCCAAGGAGGAACAGGTCCTGTTCCCCATGATCCGCCAGCTCGACGGAGCCACCACGGCGCCCAGCTTCCACTGCGGCACCCTGGCCAACCCCATTCGGGTCATGCTGGCCGAGCACGACACCGCCGGTGCGCTGCTCGCCCGTCTCCGCACGACGACCGACGACTACCGGGTGCCCGACGACGGGTGCGCCAGCTACCGGGCGCTCTACGACGGGCTGGCCGAGCTGGAAGCCGACACCCATCTGCACGTCCACAAGGAGAACAACGTGTTGTTCCCCGCCGTGCTCGCCGCCGAAGCAGCGTTGTCGGGCAGCACCCCGTGAGTGGCGATGTGGGCGGCGACCCACCCTGCTGGTCACACCTGCCCGACGGTCACGCCGACCCGGCCCCGGCCGATCAGCCGAGTGGTGCCGTGGTGGTCGACCTCGGGACCACCGACACCCGAGGCCCCGCCGGGGTGGTGTGGAACCTGCCCCACAGCGGCGACCTCGACGCCAACCTCGTCCGCCTCCATGCCGACGGCGTCATCAGCGCGCACGTCAACGACGATGTCGACGTCTTGCTGTCGGTCATCGCCGGGCGCGGCGAAGTGTCGATCGACGGCATCACCCACGAGCTGCGCAGCGACATCGTCGCCCTCGTACCCAAGGGTGCTCGGCGGGAGATCCGGGCCGGCGCCGACGGCATCACCTACCTCAGCATCCACCGTCGCCGACCACCCCTGGCCGTCGACACCACCCCGAGGGACCGCAGTGACCCCTGACCACACCCTCACCACTGACCACACCCTCGCCACGGCCGGTGCGCACGGCGCCGACGCCTGGAACCTGTGCCAACCAACAGGACCTCGACCATGAGCGGCGCCGCAGGTGCGGAACCGCGCCATCGGGACCTCGACGACCGGGACGAGATCGCCGAGTTCGTCCGGCGCTTCTACCGCGACATCGCGCAGGACACCCGTTTCCACCACTACTTCGACACCCTCGCCCACGTCGACTGGCACGCCCACACCGCCGAGCTCACCGACTTCTGGTCCGGGGTGTTGATCGGCGGGCCCCATGAATCGGCCGACGAGGTGATCGAGGCGCATCGCTGGTTGCACGACGCCGAGCCGTTCGACGAGGCGCTGTTCGACCGGTGGCTCGAGATCTTCGACACCACGCTCGACGGAGGCTGGCACGGTCCGAACACCGAGATCGCCCGTCGGCGCGGCCACGGCCTGGCCTGGGCCATGGCCAAGCGCCTCACTGGACAGGCGAAGCGCCCCGGACCATGAGCGACCGCAGCGGCTCCTCCGCCACCGCCGGGCCGCCGACCCCTCCCCCACCCGGCGACGGTCCTTCGCACCCTCGATTGGCCGCCGCCCTGATGATGCTCGGCGTGGTCGTGTTCCTCGTCGCCGTCTCGCTGCTGTCGATCCGCTGAACTCCCGCACCAGCGTCCCGCCCGGGCCGCAGCCGGGTGGCGGCTACGCTCCGGAGCGACGACGAGGGGGAACTCCATGACCGTGCGCATCGTGACCGACAGCTCGTGCGACCTGACTGCAGAGGAGGCGGCGGAGCTCGGCGTGCGCATCGTGCCGTTGAGCATCCACTTCGGGGAGAAGACCTACACCGATCGGGTGGACCTCTCCGCCGACGACTTCTACCGCACCATGTCGTTGGTGCCGGAACTGCCCGGCACCTCGGCGCCGTCGCCGGGCTCGTTCGAGGAGGCGTTCCGCGGTGCCGCCGCCGAGGCCGATGCCGTGGTGTGCATCACCATCTCGAGTGAGCTGTCCGCCACCATGCAGTCGGCGGTGACCGCCGCCAAGACGCTCGAGGGTGAGATCGACGTGCGGGTGGTCGACTCGAAGTCGATCACATCGGGGCTGGGCACCATCGTCATCCACGCCGCCCGGGCTGCGGCCGAGGGGGCCGACGCCGAGAGCGTGTGCACCCTCGTCGACGAGTTGTCGGCCCGCACCCGGGTGTTCGGGGCGCTCGACACGCTCGACAACCTGAAGAAGGGTGGTCGCATCGGCGGCGCCCAGGCGCTGTTGGGCTCGATGCTGTCCATCAAGCCGGTCATCGACATCTCCACCGGCGTGGTCGAGCAGGCGGCCAAGCCCCGCACCCGCCGCAAGGCCATCGAGTGGCTGCGCGACAAGGTCGTGGCCGACATGCCCGTCGAGGACCTGTGCGTCACCCACGGCAACGCTCCCGACGTCGAACAATTGCTCGAGGCGTTGAACGAGCACGTGCCGCGCGACCAGATCCGTGTGGGCACCATCGGCGCCGTCATCGGTGCCCACGGTGGCCCGCGGGTGCTCGGCGTCACCTACCTCACCGGTTGACGCTCCCGGGCAGACCGCTGCCCACGGCGGTGCCGACGGGCCCGTTGCACGGTTCGGCGCGCCGGTTGACTCCCGTCGGGCCCGTCACCCCGGTACGGTCCTGAGCGTGCCCGAGGCTTCTGAGCCCCCTGCTGCCGCGCCCGCGGCCACGACCGCCGCCGTCGGCCAGGTCCTCGCGGGCCGCTACCAGCTGGAGCGACTGTTGGCCATCGGCGGGATGGGCGAGGTGTGGCGAGCGCACGACAACGTGCTGGACCGCCCCGTGGCCGTGAAGGTGCTGCACCGGCACCTCGCAGCGGAGCCCAGCGTGCGGGTGCGTTTCGAGCGCGAGGCCCGCGGCGCCGGCCGCCTGCACCACCCCCACATCGTGCGCATCTACGACACGTGCACCGGCGAGGGGCTCGAAGCCATCGTGTTGGAGTTGGTCGACGGTCCCACCCTGCGCCAACTGCTCGACCGCCACAGCCCGCTCGACGCCACCACCGTGCGCACGCTCGGCATCGAGATGGCCGGCGCCCTCGACGTGGCCCACCGAGCGGGGCTCATCCACCGAGACATCAAGCCAGCCAACATCTTGCTGGCCCCCGACGGTCGGTTCCTGCTCACCGACTTCGGCATCGCCAAGGCCATGGACGCCTCCGAGCGAACGGCCACCGGTGCGATGTTGGGGTCGGTGAAGTACGTGTCCCCCGAGCAGGTGCAGGGCCACGCCGTCGACGCCCGCAGCGACCTGTTCTCGCTCGGCATCGTCCTCTACGAGTGCCTGGCCGGCCGGGTGCCGTGGCAGGGCGACTCGGCCACCGCCACCGCCTTCGCCCGCCTGCAGGCGCCCCCGGCGCCACTGGCCGCCGCCGCACCTGACGCCCCCCAGGACCTGGTGGCGGCCATCGAGGCCTGCCTGGCGCTCGACACCGCCGACCGACCGGCGTCTGCCGAGGACCTGGTCGAGCTGCTCCGCCACCGCCGCGCCGCCCCACTGCCCGGCACCGTGCCCGGACGCTCAGGTGGCGGAACCACAGCCACCACCGCCGACCGGCGACCCCACGGCGACGGCACCCACGGCGAACCACCGATCCGGGCGCGCCAGGAGCAGGACCCCACCCCGCCCCAGGGCACCGCCCTGCCAGGGGCAGCCGACCTCGACGCCACCGCTGCCCACACGGTCACCACGGCCCAGCCCGCTGCGCCGCCGCCCGCCCCTGGGCCTGCCACCGCCGCCGGCCGGCCGGCGCCCCGACCGTCTGCCCGGCCACCCGCCGCGCAACCAGCGGCGCACTCGATGCCCACGGGGCCCGACCGGCCGCCGTCGTCGCGCGACGTGGCCCCGCGCCGCCGACGCTGGGTGGCCCCGCTGGTCATCAGCATCCTGATCCTCGTGGCCTTGGTGGTGGCTGCGATGCTGGTGTTGGGCACCGAGTGGGGCCAGCAGTGGCTGGACGACCTCGACCTGAGTGGGGCCACGGCGGCCAGTGTCATCGGCGAGGCCCGACCGTGACCCCCGCCAGCGGAGGGAGCCGTCGCCGCTTCGACGACGTCGACGACCCCGCCCTGGTGCAGTGCGCGCAGGACGGCGACCGCCACGCGCTCGACGCGCTGCTCCGTCGCCACCAGAGCCGCATGTACGGCATCTGTCGGCGCATGGCCGGCAACGACGCCGACGGCGCCGACGCCACCCAGGAAGCCATGGTGGCCGTGGTGCGGGGGCTCCACCACTTCGACGGGCGGGCCAAGTTCACCACCTGGCTGCACCGGGTGACGGTGAACGCCTGTCTCGACGAGCTCCGCCGGCGCACCCGCCGACCCGACCCCGGGCTGCCCGAGACCGAACACGCCCCACCCGGCGGCCCACCGGCACTCGACGACACCGTCGGCGACCGGATGGCCATCGACGACGCCTTGGCCACGCTGGGCCCCGAGTACCGGGCGGCGGTGGTGCTGCGGGACCAACTGGGGCTCGACTACGCCGAGATCTCCGAGGTGCTCGAGGTGCCCGTGGGTACCGTCAAGTCACGCATCGCCCGCGGCCGCGGTGCGCTCGCCGACCGCCTCGGGAACCAATCGGCCCGCTCCGACGTCGAAGCACCTGAACGATGACCCCCGGACGAACAGCGCCATGACCACCCCCACCCCCACCCCCGACACCGACGAGCTGCTCAGCGCAGTGCTCGACGGCGACGCCTCCGCCGAGGAGGAGGCCCGCGTCCTCACCGACCCGGCGCTGGTCAGCCGCCTCGGGCAACTGCGCGCCGCCGCCGCGGCCGTGGCCGAGCCGGTGACGTGGCCAGCCGACGCCGGCGATCCGGTGGCCACTGCGCTGGCGCGCACCGGGGCCACCGCTGACCACGGCCCCTCAGCCGTCGTCGGCCCCGCCGACGCCCGGGCGGGCGGTGGCCCGGACACGCCGACCGAACGACCGGGTGTGGTGGACAACACGCTGGATGCCCGTCGGGCACAGCGCGTGTACACCGTGCTCGGCGCGGCGGCCGCCGTGGTGATCATTGGCCTGGTCGCCGTGGCCATCACGTCGTCACAGGACGACACCGTCGACGTGGCGTCCTCACGCGCCGCCACCGAACGGTTCGAGGACGTCGGCGATGCCATGGCCGACGCCGAGATGTTCGACGGTGACATGGCCGACGAGGCCGACCTGTTCGCTGACGACGAGATGGCCGCCGGAGCACCTGAGGCGATGTTCGACAGCGTCGACCCGCCGGTGACCACCACGACACCGGGTCCACCGCCGATCGACCTGGGCGGGTTGAGCCCGATCGATTCGCGGTTCAAGCTGGACACCTTGGCCGCCGAGGTGGCCGACCTGCTGGCCACGCCGGCCGCGCAGCGCTCCGATGACGCCGGATCAGACGCCACCGTCGGCGAATCGACCGTATCCGCCTTGGCGGTGCTGCGCGAGACGTGTGCGCACCTCGGGCTCGGCCCCGACCTCGAAGCTGTGGGGTTGGTCCTCGTGGAAGGGCTGCCGTACTTCTTCACGGTGCAGGACCGAGCGCTCATTCTCTACGAGCTGCCCGACTGCGAGCCGTCACTGCGCGCCCCGCTGCCCCGCTGACCGTGCCCGTGTTGCCGCTCGCCGATGCGGCACTAGGCTCGTCCCATGGCCCTTCCCGGCGATCCCCAGCCGCCGCGCCACGATCCGCAGGCTCCGCCCGAGCAACTGATCCCTGCTGACTGGCCGCGCCAGGCCACCGACACCGTGGTGCGCACGGTCGACACGGTGCGCGACAAGACGACCGGCCCGATCATCACCATCGCCGGCGGTGTGGTCTACGGCCTCGTTGCGCTGGTGGCCGCCACCGTGGCCCTCGTCCTCGGCACCATCGGCGCCTTGCGGCTGCTGAACGCCGGGTTGGAGGACCGCCTCGGTGTGTGGGCCAGCTACCTGGTGCTCGGCGTCGTGTTCACCCTCGCCGGGTTCTTCTGTTGGTCGCGCCGACCACCAATGCCCCGCCCCGGCGAACTGCTCGATTGAACCACGATCGTCGGCGCCGATTCCCGAGCAGGGAAGTATCCGACTCCGCACCGTGTTCTTCCCGGTAGACCAGTCAAGGACGTGACATGACCCCGCCCGAACCCCGCAACGTGGCCATCGTGGGCTCCGGCCCCGCCGGCCTCACGGCCGCCATCTACGCCGCCCGGGCCAACCTGGCCCCGCTCATGCTCGAAGGTGAACCGTCGTCCACGAGCGACCAACCCGGCGGGCAGCTCATGCTGACCACCGAGGTGGAGAACTTCCCCGGCTTCCCCGAGGGGATCATGGGGCCCGAGCTCATGACCCGGTTCCGCGAGCAGGCCGTCCGCTTCGGCACCGAGATCCACACCGAGCGGGCCTCAAAGGTCGATCTGTCCAGTCGTCCCTTCGGCATCTGGGTGGGCGATCCCGACACACCCGAGCCCACCCACACGGCCCACAGCGTCATCATCGCCACCGGCGCCAAGGCCCTCATGTTGGGCCTCGAGGCCGAGCAACGCCTGTTGGGCCACGGCCTGTCCACCTGCGCCACCTGCGACGGCTTCTTCTTCCGCGACCAGGACATCGTGGTGGTGGGCGGCGGCGACTCGGCCGTGGAGGAAGCCACCTTCCTCACCAAGTTCGCCCGCAAGGTCACCATCGTCCATCGCCGCGACGAGTTGCGGGCCTCGAAGATCATGCAGGACCGGGCCTTCGCCAACCCCAAGATCGAGTTCCTGTGGAACCACGTGGTCGAGGACCTCGTGGGCGACACCCGCCTCGAGGGGGCCAAGGTGCGCAACGTGCTCACCGACGAGGTCTCGACGCTCGACATCACCGGGCTGTTCGTGGCCATCGGACACCAACCCAACACCGACCTGTTCAAGGGTCAGCTCGACATGGAGGACAACGGCTACCTCGTTACACATGAAGGTAGTAAGACCAACGTGGAGGGTGTGTTCGCCTGTGGTGACGTGCAGGACCACGTGTACCGCCAGGCCATCACCGCCGCAGGGTCCGGCTGCATGGCCGCCATTGACGCCGAACGCTGGTTGGAAGCCAACGTCCACGCCTGAACACGCCTGCGCGCGCCACCGCCGGTCCGATCCGTAGGGGCCCGGACCACTGCGAGCGGGGTTCGCCACATCGGCGCCACCGGTGGCGCTAGCGTGGGCCTCGTCCCTGAGGCTCCCGACCGTCGCCGCCGGGAATGATCGCCACCGCCGCCGGGTTGTTCTGTCGAGAGCACCTGAGGCCACCCGCATTGTGAAGGACCACACATGTCAAACATCAGCACGTACTCCGATGCCGACTTCGAGGAGAGCGTCGGCTCCGCCGACAACCCCGTGCTGGTCGACTTCTGGGCCGAGTGGTGCGGGCCCTGCAAGATGATCGCCCCCGTGCTCGAGGAAATCGCAGCCGAGCACGGCGACAAGCTCCAGATCGCCAAGCTCAACGTGGACGACAACCCTGACACCGCCATGCGCTTCGGCGTCATGAGCATTCCCACCATGATCATCTTCCAGGACGGCAACGAGGCCAAGCGCCTGGTGGGTGCCAAGGGCAAGGGCCAGCTCCTGCAGGAGCTCAGCGAGTTCCTCTGATCGGGTGATGGCCCAGCCCGCCACCACCCCTCCCGCCGAGACCACCCCGCCCGGCGGCAGCGGGCAGCCACCCGGCCGACAACTCCCCCTCATTCGCGGTGCAACCGGACCTGAGGTCGAGGATCTCCAGGCCCGCCTGGCGGCCGCCGGCTTCGACGTCGACGGCGACGACCACGGCTGCTTCGGCGACCACACCGAGTCGGCCCTGCAACGCTTCCAGGCCACTCGCGGGTTGATGGCCGACGGCGCCTGCGATCGGCACACCTGGGCTGCGGTGGTCGAGGCCAGCTTCCGCCTCGGCGATCGCCTGCTCTACCTGCGACGACCCATGTTCCGCGGCGACGACGTGGTCGACCTCCAGGCTCGGCTCGGCGGCCTGGGCTTCGACGCCGGCCGGGTGGACGGCATCTTCGGACCCGACACCGAACGGGCGCTGCGCGACTTCCAGCACAACACCGGGTTGACCATCGACGGGGTCTGCGGGCCCGACGTCACCGCCGCGCTGCGCCGCCTGGGTGAACCCCGCACCTCCGGCACGGCGGTGGCCGGCGTGCGAGAACGCGAGCGCCTCCGCCAGGCGCCCCGTGAGTTGGCCGGCCGGCGCCTGGCCATCGGTGAGTGCGGTGGTCTCGACGCCCTCGCTCACGCCATCGCCCGCCACCTCCACGACGAGGGCTCCCAGGTGGCCGTGCTACAACACCCCGATCCGTCGGTGCAGGCCAGCCAGGCCAACGAGTTCGAGGCCGACCTCTTCGTCCACCTCTCGGTGGGTGAACCACCGTGCTGGACGTCGTACTACGCCACCGTCAGCTTCGAATCCGTGGGCGGCCACCGGCTGGCCGACCTGCTCAGCGCCTCGTTGCACCCGCTCGACGTCGTGTGTGACGAGCCTCGCCCCATGCGCCTGCCCGTGTTGCGCGAGACGCGCATGCCAGCCGTGGTGGTCCACCTGGGGCCGCCGTCGGTCGTGGTGCTCCACACCGCCGACGTCGCTCGCGCCACCCTCGAGGCCGTGCGCGCCTGGGTGACCACGCCGCTCGACCGCTGATCGACCGCTGATCGACCACTGATCGCCGGGCGATCGCCCGCGCATCTGCACCCTCGACATCCGGGTGGCGAATCCCTCAGCTGTGACGAATGTCGCACGTCCGGACGTTTACCACAGACTTTGTCACAGGCTGTGGATGACGGATGCACCTCACCCGAACGTTACCGTTCAGGGACTGAGCGATGACATGTAGGTTGTCATCAGGTGACGACGGTGTTCACATACCGCTCGGCTCGGGGTCCGAATCTGCCTCGACCTCGGCCACCGGCTCAGCCCCACCATCGGTCATGGCGCGGTAGATTCGCTCCAGATCCTCGAGTGTGGCGAACTCCACGACCAGCCGGCCTCGCTCGCCGTTCATCGACACCTGCACGTTGGTGTTGAGATGGTCGCCCAGCAACCGCTCCAACTCGAGCAGCGGTGCGGGCTTGGTGGTCCCGGGCTGGGGGGCAGGCTCCTCCTCGTCAGCGTACTGGGCGGCCACCAACTGCTTGAGGATCTGCTCGGTGGCCCGCACCGACAGGCCTTCGTCCACAATGCGCTGGGCCAGGGCCGCCTGTTGCTCCTCGTCGTCGAGGGCCAATAGCGCTCGGGCGTGACCGGCGCTGAGCAGGCGTTCGGCCAACAAGCGCTGAATGGACGGCGGGAGCTGGAGCAGACGCAGCGTGTTGGCCACCGCCGACCGGCTGCGACCGACCCGTTCGGCTACGGCGTCCTGAGTGAGTGAGAACTCGTCGATGAGTTGCTGGTACCCGGCCGCCTCTTCCAGCGGATTGAGGTCCTCACGGTGCAGGTTCTCCACCAGCGCCTGTTCGAGCGAACCGCCGTCGTCGGTGCTGCGTACCACGGCCGGAATGGAGGCCAGGCCAGCCAGCTGGGCCGCCCGCCACCGCCGCTCCCCTGCCACCAGTTCGAACAGGCCGTCATCGTTCGGTCGGACCAAGACGGGCTGGAGCACACCCAACACCCGGATCGACGCCGTCAGCCCCTCGAGGGACTCCTCATCGAAGACCGAACGCGGCTGGAAGCGGTTCGGGCGGATCTGATCGATGGGCAACTCGTGCAGACCACCGACATCGGTGGCCGCTGTGGGCGTCGCTGATTCGGGAAGCAACGCCCCGAGTCCCTTTCCAAGTCCGCTACGCCGGCCCACCACTGACCTCCTTGGCAAGTTCCCGGTAGGCGAGAGCGCCTCGGGACGTCGGATCGAACACTGTGATCGGCTGCCCGAACGAGGGGGCCTCGGAGAGGCGGACCGTCCGGGGCACAACGGTGCGGCACACTTTGGGACCGAAGTGCGTCCGCACCTCAGTGGCCACCTGATCAGCCAACTTGGTACGGGCATCGAACATGACCAGCACAATGGCGCTCACCTCGAGCGACCGGTTCAAGTTGCGCTGCACCAGGTCAACGTTCTTGAGGAGCTGACCCAGCCCTTCGAGCGCATAGTACTCGCACTGGATGGGCACCAGGATCTCCGATGCCGCCGCCATGGCGTTCACCGTGAGCAAGCCCAGCGATGGGGGACAGTCGATGATGACGTAGTCGTAATCGTCGCTCACCTGCTCCAAGGCGTGACGTAGCCGGAGTTCACGGGAGAATGCCGGGACGAGTTCGATCTCGGCCCCGGCCAGGTCCAAGCTGGCCGGCGCCACGAACAGGTTGCGGACGCTGCTGCCCTCGATGCAGTCGTCGAGGGGGGTCTCCGTGAGCAGGACGTCGTACATGGAGGCGTCGAGCTGGCGGGTGTTGATCCCGAGTCCGGTACTGGCGTTGCCCTGGGGATCGAGATCCACCACCAGGGTGCGGTAGCCCAGTTCGGCCAGCGACGCTCCGAGGTTCACCGAGGTGGTCGTCTTCCCCACGCCACCCTTCTGGTTGGCCACGGCGATCAGGCGGGGGAGTGGTCGGCCCTCTGGACCCGGGCCCCGCATGATGGCGGCTGCCTCGGGGGGCGTGGGAATGGTGGGTGCCGCCGGAGCGTCGGTCACCGACACCGGTCCCGCCTCCGGTAGACCCGACGCACCGGGTGCACTCGGTCGTGCCGCCTCGGGGGCATCGGCTGCGGTCACCTGATCGGTGGCCACGGCCCCGGGCGACCCGGCGCCGTCAACTCCGGCCTCCCCGACCTCCCCGACCTGAACGGCTGTTCCACTTACAGGCGATGAGTCGGTGGTGAGGCCACCACCCGACCATCGATCGGTGGACTCAGGGATGCTGACGGGCTGCTGACCTTCCGGTGGGGACGCAGGAGCGTCCACACCCGGTTCCTGGGCGTGCACCGGCCCATCCTTCACGCTGAGCACCCTCAGGTCAAGCACCGTCGGGAGGTTCTCCCCGTCTGAACCACGCAGGGTCGTCCGGGCAGCCCGTTCGGTGAGCAATTCCGACCATTTCCACCGAGGTCGACACCCGATGCCTGTCGACCTGCGATTGGCCCCCGTGGCATCCTGGGCCGGCAGATGCTGGGGCACGCCGGCGCGACCGACGTTGTCCCCATCCACTTTCCTTGGCCGCCGATCCCCCGGCGGGCCCGCAAGGCCCACTGTCGTGCTTCGTGCGCACCAGCGATGGCGCCCCAAGTGTTTCACGTGGAACAACGAGAGGCTATCCCGGGCCTCATCCGCCCCCGAACCGCGGTCGATGAGCGGCCGAACGCTGGCATGCGACCCGACGGGCCGTCTCGGACCGCGCCGGGGCAGCCGGTGACAAGTCCTGACGTCGATTGTCGGCAAGTGAGCGGTAGGTCACCCCTCGTTCCCGCCGAGCCGATCGGTTGGAGGCCCGGCCCAGCGCACGGGACCTGGTGGACCAGGGAGCCGACGCCGTCGGGGCACCCAACCGCCCTGGCGGGTTCCGCCGCCACGACGACTGCCGGTCGGTTGCTGGATTGGTCGGTTGCTCGGTCAACCAGGCGCCCACGTGGCCGATCGACCCGTCAGCGTCTCACCGTCCGCCGGGCCACCCCGCTTCATCACGTGGCCGTCGGTCGGTCCGCCGCCGGACCAGGTGACCACTCACCACGGCGACCACCCCGCCGGTCGGCCTGCGACCTGTCGACATCCGGCCCTTCCCCGGGGCCCCACCGCCACGACCAGTGGCTATCGGTCATTCGGCCAATCCAGGCGACCCGGTGAGCCCGTGGGAGGCGAACCCGTGACCAGACGAGCGCATGGTGCGATCAGGAGCGGGGAGTCCGCCCCTCGAGAGGCCAGTCAGGCGAGCGCCGCCCTCAGGCCTCGCTTCGACCGTGACAACGGCACCGGCGCCCGCGCTCGGGCGACACACACATGACCGTGGTAGTGGAGTACATCCCACACCACTCGGGAGACTCCTCTTCTGCACCCGGTCACCGACGCCGTGTCACATACTTCCCCTGGCTGCGCCTCTGCCCCCGACCGGCACGCAGACACCACATCGTCAGCGCTGCTCCCACGCGCCGGCTGTTCCCCGAGGCGCGCCGGCCGTTCACCGAGCCTGGCGGCTCTCTCGCCATCCGGCGAGTTGCGGCCTCTCACCCAACCCCGGCCAACCCGCCGGGCTGATCGCTCTCCGGTGCACAACCACACAGGTGGCCGCAACAGGGCGTGTTTCACGTGAAACGCACCGGGGTCGGGGTCCTCAGGAAACCCCGCCCGATGTACGGAGGCCAGAAAGCCAGATACTCAGGAGGTCCACAGCGGGCGCTTCTTGGGCACGCCCGACCGGCGTGGTAGATCCGCTGGCGTCGGGCCATCCTTGATCATCACGTGGATGCCGTGGCGGGTGTCGAGCGAGCGAAGACCGAGGGCAGCGAGTTCGGCGGGTGGCCACCGACGCTCATCGGTCGTGGCTCCCGCGTCGGGCGGCTCGCTCACCAACAGGTGGCCACCGTGCCGCAGGAGCGCCGTGGCGCACTCGGCCACCACCGCCGGGGCCCCGAACGAGCGACTCACCACCACATCGAAGCTCTCCCGGAGCGCCGGGTCATGCGCCGCGTCCTCCGCTCGAGCGGTCACCACCGTCACCCGCTCTTCCAGGCCGGCATCGACGACCACTTCGTCCAGCACGGTGGTCCGTCGGGCCATGGCATCAAGCAGGAACCACTCGCTGGTGGAATCCTCCATGACCAGGGCAAATCCGGGCAGCCCACCCCCGGATCCCAAGTCGAGGGCGCGCTCGGGCCGAGGCAGCATCCGCAGGGCGGCAGCGAATCGGTTGGCCACCTCCAACTGTCCGTCGAGTGGGCCAGGGCCGAAGAAGCCCAGCGAGCGAGCCCGCTCCAGACCGGCGATGACGGCAGGTGGGAGCGGCGACGGGTCGCTACCGGCCGCCGTCGGCTCGGACTGCCCAGGCGCCGGCGAGGCGACCACCCCATGTGCGGGCATCACGGTGCCGGGCGACCGCTCGCCGGCGCCGACGGTCAAATGGTCCTCGACCCCGGCACCGTCAGCGGGGGAGGGAGTTGGCTCTCCTGACGCGCCACTGGTGGTGTCGTTGGGGACACCACCAGTGGAGGGACGGCCTGCGTCGGCGCCCGAAACCTCGTCGTGCACGAGGATCAGTCGTCGGGGAGCACCACCACTCGACGGCGGGGCTCCTCGCCTTCGGAGGTAGTGGTGACGCCGTCGACCTCGTTCAGCACGTCGTGGACGACCTTGCGATCGGCTGGGTTCATGGGCTCGAGGACCCGACGGGTACCCGACGAGCGCACCTGCTCGGCCACATCCTGCGCAAAGCGCTGCAGCGCTTCACGACGCCGTTCCCGGTAGCCAGCCACGTCGACGCGGAGACGACCTTCGTGGCGGCCGGGCAGGCGTCGTTGCAGCACGGTGCGGGACAGGTCGCCCACGGCCTGCAGGGTGCGGCCCTTCTGGCCGATGAGCAGGCCCAGTTCGTCCCCTTCGATGCGTACCTCGGACGTTTCGTCGTCGACGCTCACGGTGGACACCTCCCCATCGAGGCCGAAGGCGTCGAGCAACCCTTGCAGGAACTCTTCGGTGATCTCGGCCTGCTCCTCGAGTGATGCAGTCGACTCTGACATGGTGGCTCCCTGGGTGGTGTCGGATGAAGAGGTGGTATCGGCGCTCGCCTTGGATCGAGACCGCTCACGCTGGCGACCAGAGCGACGACGGGCGTCCACGGCACGGGCGCCGGCGGGCCCACGGTCAGCATCGCCGCCGTCGGAAGCGTCACCGGGCGCAGAATGGGACTCGCCACCGCCGTCCGTTGCTGTCGGGCTGCTCGAGGCGCCCTGGTCGGTCCCGGTTGGGCTCTCGGTGCTCTCCGGCTCGTCGCCGTTCGCCGAGGCCGTGTCAGCGCCCTTGGCCGGCTTCGACCGGCCCTTCGAGGTCGATCCCTTCCCGGAGCCCTTGCCAGCCGACGCGCCACCGGCCGCCACGGCGCTCTTCGCCGGCTTCTTCTCAGAAGGCTTCGACGACTTCGTCTCCGAGCCCTTCGAGCCACCGCCCTTGGACCCGCTCGCCTTCTTGGTGCGGCGGCGCTCCACCTTCGGTCGGGGCTGCGTCGGGCGAACCCGGGCCCGAACCCGGGCCTCGCGTCGCAGCATCCCGAACAGGCCCTGCTTTGCCTCTTCGACGATCTCGAACTCTGCCTCGTCCTCGGCGATCCCGAGTTCGTCGAGCGCAGCGTCCTTGGCGTCGTCGACCGACTTGCCGGTCGTCTCAACCCACTCCACAGGCCATCACCTCTTCTTGTTCTTGCGAGCACGCGGCTGCAAGACCGGATTGGTCACCGGGGCAGCGGCGGTGCGGCTGCCCGTATTGGCCGAGGGGCGTCGGGCGCTTCCGCGGCCGCCGCTCTTGCCACTCGACTTGGCGGACTTCGAACTGCCCGAACCCTTGGCCGACTTCTTGCCACTGCCGCCCGAGCGAGCAGCCGCTCGGGCTTCCTTCTGGGTCGGGGTCGGCCGACCCTTCTTGTCCTCGGCGGCGGCGCCGTCGTCGTCACCGTCCGGCTTGACCTCTTTGGACTTGGTGTCGACGGTCTCACCCCGCTTCAGCCCATAGATGCTCCGGCTGATGAACCACTGCTGGCCCACCCGGTAGATGTTCGACACGGCGAAGTACAGGACCAAGCCGCCAGCAAGGAAGAACGACACCACCGGCAGGAAGATCGGCAGGAACTTCATGATCATCTGCTGCTGCGGATTGACCTGATCCTTCGACATCCGGCCCTGGATCTGGCGCTGCTGCACGAAGCCGCTGACCGCCACGATGGCGATGAGAATGACGAAGGGGATGAACGCAATGATCGAGTCCTGCAAGACCTCGCTTGCACTGCGGGACAGATCCATCCCGAAGGCCAGCATCTCGTTGCGGTCGGACAACGACTGATAGAGGCTGGTGTCCGGTGAGATGTAGGCCGGATCGAAGTCCCGCAGGACCTGTGGGGCCTCGCTGGGCTCGGCCCCCGCCTGCTGCAGGCCCTCGGCCCACCCCAGGGCGTAGCCCTCGTCGGAGTTCCGCCGGGTGAGACCCCGCAACACCGTGTAGAGCACGATGAACACCGGTGCCTGCGCCAACAACGGCAGGCAACCCCCCACCGGGTTCACGTTGTTCTCCCGGTAGAACTTCATGAGCTCTTCGCTCTGCTTCTGCCGGTCGTCCTTGTACTTGTTCTGCAGCTTGCGGATCTCCGGCTGGAGCTTCTGCATCATCATCATCGACCGCGTGCCCTTGAGCGTCAGCGGGGTCAAGACGATCATGACCAACAGGGTCAACAGCATGATGATGAGCCCGTAGTTCGGCACCCAGTCGTAGAAGATGGCCAGCAGGTTGGCCATGCCGTCGAAGAGCCACTGCATCAGGAGTTCCTCCGCTCAGTCGGCAGGTGCCCGCAGTCGGTCGTCCCCGTCGGCTCCGGGGCACGATGGCCGTCACGATCGGGCACCGGATCCCACCCACTCCCGCCCCACGGATGGCAGCGCGCCAGTCGACGCACGCTCAGCCAACTCCCCTTCAGGAACCCGTGGTGTTCGTAGGCATCCAAGGCATAGGTCGAGCACGATGGCACGAAACGGCATGGAGATGCACGTCCTGCCATAAGGCGCTGGTACAGGTGCACGAGCGCCGAGGCAGCGCGAGATGCCAGGCCGGCGGAGCGCTCGGCTCCAGCCCCGGTCGACGCGACGGTCGTCACCGTCGGCCCCTGGCTTCGCATCGTCGTAGTGCTCGTCGCACATGCCCTCGTAGTTCGTCCAAGCTGAGCCCCTTCGCTCCGGGCCGCACCACCACCAGGTAGGCCCCCGGCTCGAGTCCGTGCTCAGCAGCTTCTTGCGCTACTGCCACCCGCAACTGCCGCCGCAGGCGGTTCCGCTCCACTGCGGAACCCACGCTCCGGCCAGCCGCATAGGCAACCCGAGGTGGCCCGTCGGGTACCACCGTCGCCAGGGGATCGTGCTCCGCTGGGAGGTGGACGACGGTGATCGGTCCGTCAGAACCCGAACGCCCGTGGCGCCGGAACGCCTCGAACGTCCGCCGTTCGCGGACCCTCCAGATCAGGCCGACAGGCGCAGGCGACCCTTCCGACGGCGCGACTGCACGATGCGTCGACCCGCCTTGGTGGACATGCGATGGCGAAATCCGTGACGGCGTGCCCGCCTCCGGACGTTGGGTTGGTACGTACGCTTCACGAAATGCCTCCTGGGGCGGGGCCTGCGGGCCATCCGCCGGTGCAGCCCCGACCATCACGAGGAGGGGCTTTGACCTGGACGATCTGTCAGCCAGACCCGTGCGGCAAGGCCGTCGAGCTGCCGCCGTGACACGGCAGCGGGTGACGTGGCGGCGGACCCCGTCTCGACACGCGAGAGGGGCAGCTTCGATCAGGGTAGGTCGCCGCCACCACCACCGCCAACTCACCCCCCTCCTCGAACGGCGCCGTCGGTGGGGCCATCCGACAACGCCGATGTCCACACCCGAGGTCCTGTGGATGACAACGGTGTCGTTCACCCGACCTGAGCAGGACCGATACCCCTGCCGTTCGACCCATGTGCGCCCGCGCAGACTCGGTGCTACGTTCCGCCGTTCGTCGGCCGCCGCAGCCCGAGACCCAAGTGGGACAAGGCTTTCAGCCCTCCCCACATCAGTGGCGCCGACCGCAGTCCCCCTTATCCACAGGTGTGGACTGCACTGTGGATCGTTGAGCCGGACAGGAGGCGTTGAGGCTGGTGGACGACGCGGAACTCCTGTGGAAACAGTGTGCGGACATCCTGCGCGAGCAGGTCTCCGAAGCGGTGTGGCTCACGTCGTTCAACGCCGTGCGACCGCTGCGGATCGAGGACGGTCTCTTCGTCCTGGGCGTGCCGAGCGCTGTGTTCAAGGACCGCATCGAGAGCCGCTACCTGACCCTCGTCGAGAGCACGCTGCGCGACGCCAGCATCGAGGACCTCACCCTGCGCATCGAGGTCCGCGCCCCCAACGCCGAGGCCACCCAGGCCGCCGCCGAGACCCCCGAGTCCCGCGACGAGCGAGCGCGCAGCGAGGCGGGCACCGAGCCCACCAGCAGCCAGCCGGCGGCGCCGCCCAGCCCGGGCGGGAACGGCAGCTCGGCAGCCACCCACGCCGCCTCGGCAGCATCGACCAGCCAAAGCCACCCGGGCAACGGCGCCGCCGTGGGCATCAACCCTCGCTACACCTTCGACGCCTTCGTCACCGGCACCTCCAACCGGTTCGCCCACGCGGCGGCCCTCTCGGTGGCCGAGACCCCGGCCCGGTCGTACAACCCTCTGTTCATCTACGGCCAAGCCGGGCTGGGCAAGACCCACCTGCTGCAGGCCATCGGTCACTACGTCGCCGAGAACTACCCGGGCTACGTGGTGCGCTACGTGACCACCGAAGCGTTCCTCAACGAGTACGTGGACACCATCCGCACCGGCGAGTGGGCCAACTTCAAGAAGCGCTACCGCGACGTGAACGTGCTGCTCCTCGACGACATCCAGTTCATCGAAGGCCGCGAAGGGCTCCAGGAGGAGTTCTTCCACACGTTCAACCACCTCCATCAGGCCAACAGCCAGGTGGTGCTCTCCTCCGACCGCCCCCCCGATGCCATCGCCACGCTCGAGGACCGGCTGCGCAGCCGCTTCAAGATGGGCCTGACCACCGAGGTCAACCCACCGGATCTCGAGACCCGTCTGGCCATCCTGCGCAAGAAGTCCGAGTCGGAGCGTCAACCGCCCCCGCCCGACGTCCTCGAGTTCATCGCCACCAACATCACCAACAACATCCGCGAGCTCGAGGGTGCGCTCATCCGGGTGTGCGCCTACGCCAGCCTCACCAAGGAACAACTGTCCACCGAGTTGGCCGAGCGGGTGCTGGCCGACCTCATCACCGACAGCCGCCCTCGACCCATCACCCCCGAGAGCATCCTCAACGCCACCGAGGCCATGTTCGGGTTCAGCGTCGAGGAGATCCAGTCGAAGAGCCGGCGACGCCCGCTGGTGCAGGCCCGCCAGATCTCGATGTACGTGTTCCGCCAACTCACCGACATGAGCTACCCAGCCATCGCCCGGGAGTTCGGTGGCCGCGACCACACGACGGTGATCCACGCCGTGGAGAAGGTCGAAGGGCTCATGAAGGAGCGCCGCCAGGTCTACGACCAGGTGACCGAGCTCACCCAGATGATCCGCAACGGCGGCTGACCGGTGCTGCGCCCCGCTGCCATCCCCCTACTCCCGACCCCCGCCCCGCGGAATCTTGCCTACGAGAGGCGGGCGCCGGCCTCGCGACCGCACGCAGGAAGGCCAGGGGCTGCGGCCCGAACACCGTCAGTGGCCCCGGCGGCGGCAGTGGACGACCCTGCGGAGGGACTGTGGACGACAGCGGTCCTGCCGGTGGAGAATGCCACGGCTATCCCCCGACGTTCCGCGACGGCGTGCCACCCTTGTGGAGCCACGCCCGGACCGGGGGACAACCGCACGCCGCTGACCAGGGCTTTTGGCTGTTCATCCACAATCCACAGGCTTATGACCACTATTGACGAGAGATCTCCTGTGCGACAGAAAGTGAGTAATCGGTGAAGTTTCAGTGTGAGCGCGACCGATTGGCCGAAGCCCTGACGATTGCGGGCCGTGCGGTCAGTGCCCGCGCGTCGCTGCCCGTGCTCAGTGGCGTGCATCTCGAACTGCGCCACGGGACGCTGCGCGTCACCGGCTCCGATCTGGACCTGACCATCAGCTCGGTGGTCGACGTGGACGGCGACGACGACGGCATCGGTGTGGTGAACGCCAAGCTCCTCACAGACATCGTCCGCGTGCTCGACGAAGGCGCAGTCCGCATGGAGGTCGACGACGAGGAGGCTCGCATCAGCGCTGGGCGTTCGGAGTTCGCCGTGCGCACCGTGGCCGCCGCCGAGTTCCCCAACCTTCCCGAACCCGCCACAGAAGGGGTCGAGGTGGAGGCGGCGATGTTCGCTGCTGCGGTGCGCCAGGTGCTGCCCGCGGCCAGCCAGGACGTCGACCGCCCCATCCTGCGCGGCGTGCAGATGGAGACCGAGGACGCCGGCGTGCGCCTGGTGGCCACCGACTCCTACCGGCTGTCGGTCCGCGATCTGCCGGGCACCACGTTCCTGGCCGAGGGCCAGCAGGTGCTGGTGCCGCGTATCGCCCTCAGCGAGGTGGCACGCCTGCTCGACGACCAGCAGTCGTTGACCCTCCGGCTGGGCGAGCGGGACGCCACCTTCGAGGTGGGCAGCACCCAGATCGTCACCCGGCTCATCGAGGGAGCGTTCCCGAACTACCGCAGCCTGATCCCCTCGTCGCACCCCAACAAGCTGACGGTGGGTCGTGACGTGCTGCTCGACGCCGTGCGACGGGTGAAGGTCGTCGCCCGCGACACCGCCACACCGGTGCGCCTCAAGATGTCGGCCGACGGCCTCGAACTGTCGGTCACCACCCAGGACTACGGCAACGCGCTCGAGCAGGTGGACGCCAAGTACGAGGGCAGCGAGCTCACGGTGGCGTTCAACCCCGAGTACCTCACCGCCGGTGTCGAGGCAGCCACCGGTGACGAGGTGACCATCGAGACCATCGACAACCTCAAGCCGTCGCTGGTCAGCTCTCCCGAGAGTCCCGAGTACCGCTACGTGCTCATGCCGGTGCGCTTCCCCTAGTGCGTCGCCGGGGCGCTGGCGACACCAGCTCGGGTTCTTGCGGACGAGACGCAGGCTCCGGCCTTGCGAACGCACGCAGGAATCCCTGGGGGAGGGGGACGGCGTAGGTGCGACTGCAACGTCTGTGGCTCACCGACTTCCGGAACTTCGCCTCGGCGGAACTGGAGCTCGACGAGGGCCTCACCGTCGTGATCGGGCGCAACGGTCAGGGCAAGACCAATCTGCTCGAGGCCGTGGCCTACCTGGCCGAGCTGGGATCCTTCCGCGGGGTGTCCACCGACGACCTGGTGCGGGCGGGCATGCCCTCGGCGGTGGTGCGGGCCGAGGGCGAACGCGACGGCCGGTCGCTGCTCGTCGAGGCGGAGATCAACCGGGTGGGGCGCAACCGGGTGATGGTGAACCGCCAGCGCCTGCAGCGGTCGCGTGACCTGCTCGGCGCCATGCGGGTGTCGGTGTTCGCGCCCGACGACCTGGCGGTGGTGAAGGGCGGGCCCGGCCTGCGACGTGACTACCTCGACGCCACGCTGGTATCGGCCCGACCACGCCTCGACGAGCTGCGCCTGGCGCTCGAGAAGATCCTGCGTCAGCGCAACGCCCTGTTGCGACAGTCCGGAGGACGCCTGAGCGACGACGTGGCCGTCACCCTCGACGTGTGGGACGCCCGGCTGGCCGAGACGGGCGAGAAGCTGGCAGCGGCCCGAGCGGCGTTGGTGGAACGCTTGGCCCCGGCCGTGGCGGCGGCGTACGAGCGGCTGGCCGAGGTCCCCAGCGAGGTGAGCGTTCGCTACGAGCCGTGGTGGCGACAGGAGGGGCTGGCCGCCGCCCTGGTGGTCGGGCGCGACGAGGACCTGCGGCGTGGTGTGACCGGGGTGGGCCCGCACCGCGACGACCTCGAGCTGGCCATCGGTGGCATGCCCGCCCGCTCGCAGGCGTCGCAGGGTGAGCAGCGCACGCTGGCGTTGGCCCTGCGGTTGGCGGCCCACGAGGTGGTGACCGACGAGGCCGGCTCGGCCCCGGTACTGCTGCTCGACGACGTGTTCTCCGAGCTCGACCCGGCCCGCCAGGCGGCCTTGGTGCGCTGGCTGCCCGAGGGCCAGACGTTGCTCACCACCGCCGGCGACCTGCCGGCGGGCATCGCCCCGGGTCGGGTCCTCACCGTCGAGGCGGGCACGCTGCGCCCCGGGGGTCCCGGCGGAGGTGACGGTGTTGATGGAGGCGCGGAGCCAGCGGACGCCGACGGAGGACCGTGACCGGGTGGCGTTCCCGCTGGTCTGCTTGACTGCGTTGGTGCCCAGCTCGTCGCATCATGACAACGGTCCGAAGCCGGTGGTGGACGGACTCAACCGGGTGCTGCGGTCGTTCGACGCCCCGCCGGCCACCACGCTGGCCCCGCTGTTCGCCGACTGGGACCGCCTGGTGGGACCGCAGGTGGCCGCCCACACTCGACCGGTGGCCCTCACCGGCACGACGCTGGTGGTGAGCGTGTCGGACCCGGCGTGGGCCAGTCAGTTGCGGTGGATGGGCGACGAGGTGGTCAAGCGCCTGACCGAAGGCCTCGGCCCCGGTGTGGTGGAGACCATCGAGGTGCGGGTGCGCGTCGACGAGCGCTGAGGAGCACGAGGGCAGGGGAGCGGACGCCCGGGCTCACCGGCGGTGGAGCCGGCTGTCGAGACGGCACACGAACAGGTAGTCGGGCCAGTCGCCGGCCAGCCCGTAGCGGGTCACCACCTCGGGGCCGGGATCGAGCGAACTGTGCACCTCCACGGCGAACCCCACCGCCTCCAGGCGCTCGACGATGTCCAACCCGTAGTAGCGCACGTGGTCCTCGAGGCCGAAGCGGGCCCGACGCACCGCCGGGTCGGTCACCGTGGGGTCCTCGTCAGTGGGCCACGGATGGATGGGCACCATCACCGCGGCCAGCCCGCCGGGGGCCAGTACCCGGGCCAGTTCCGCCATGGCTGCCCGGTCGTCGGGAATGTGCTCGAGCAGGTGCGAGCAGTAGACGAGGTCCACCGAGGCCGACGGGACGTCCAGGTCGGTGAGGTCGAGCACCTCCATGGCCCGTCCGGGCACCAGGTCGCCCGAGCGGTAGGTGCCGGCTCTGGCCCGTAACCACCGGACGACGGCCGGTTCGGGGGCGAGGTGGAGCACCCGCGGTCCCTCCTCGAGCGCCGGACCCAGCACCAGCGCCGCCTGGCGGTGGCGCTCGAGTGACCCACACCGGGGGCACTGGGCGTCGGGCCGACGCCGTTCCGACCAGCCGTAGTCCACGAAACGCGCCCCCGACCAGCCACACATCGGGCACCAGCGCGCTGTTCCGCGCGAGCGTCGTGCCCACAGCGTCTGTACCTGCCGTCCGAGGCGTTCGACGGCCTCCGACGGTGGGGGGACGCGCATGGGGTGACGGTACCAGCGCACAGGGCCGTCTCCGGGCTCTGGTGGTCCGTTGTCGGGTGCTGCGGCTGGTAGAATCGTTGGAGGCTCGGCCCTGCGAACGTGCCCACCGGACATGCCTTGGGCAGATCGCTCCATGCGACCAGCCAGGGGGTTGTGTCGCTCCGTGTGCCGACGCCGCCGTTCTCATCATCGACAGCTTTGGAGACCCGCGCCGTGGCGCAGACGACCGACACAACCTACGACGCCAGTTCGATCACAGCGCTCGAAGGTCTGGAGCACGTCCGCAAGCGACCCGGGATGTACATCGGGTCCACTGGCGTCGGTGGGTTGCACCATCTCGTCTACGAGGTGGTGGACAACGCCGTCGACGAGGCCATGGCCGGCCACTGCACCCGCATCGACGTCACCATCCTCCCCGACGGCGGCTGCGAGGTGGTCGACAACGGTCGTGGTATCCCCATCGACCCCATGAAGGACCCGAAGCTGAAGGGCATGCCCGCCGTGCAGGCAGTGCTCAGCCAGCTCAACACCGGCGGCAAGTTCGACGGCAACGGCTACAAGGTCTCCGGCGGGCTGCACGGCGTGGGTGTGTCGGTGGTCAACGCCCTCTCCAGCCGCCTCGAGTGCGAGGTGGACCGCGACGACGTCCGCCACCACATCTCGTTCCACAAGGGCGGCAAGGTCGACGCCAAGCTGTCCAAGGTGGGCAAGGCGCCGCGAGGGCGGCGGGGCACCACCATCCGCTTCTGGCCGGACCCCACCATCTTCGAGAGCACCGAGTACCGCGCCCAGGCGCTGCTCGAACGCTTCCAGATGATGGCCTTCCTCAACCGCGGCCTCGAGATCCGCTTCACCGACCAGCGTGAGGGCCACGACCACGAGACGGTCGTCTTCCGCTACGCCGGGGGCATCACCGACTTCGTCAAGCACATCAACCAGTCGAAGGAGCCCCTGTTCCGCCAGGTGGTGCACTTCGAGCACTCCGAGGAGAACCAGGAAGTCGAGATCGCCCTGCAGTGGAGCACCGGCTACAACTCCGACGGCATCCACTCCTTCGCCAACGGCATCAACACCGTCGAGGGCGGCATGCACGTGGAGGGCTTCAAGAAGGCCCTCACCAACGTGGTCAACAAGTACGCCCGCCTGGCCAAGCAGCTCAAGGACAACGACGAGAACCTCGCCGGCGAGGACATCCGCGAGGGCCTCACCGCCGTCATCTCCGCCCGCCTGGCCGAGCCCCAGTTCGAGGGGCAGACCAAGGGCAAGCTGGGCAACGTCACCATGCGCTCGCTGGTGGAGCGGGCCACCAACGACAAGCTCACCGAGTGGCTGGAACAGCACCCCACCGAGGCCCGCAAGGCGGTGGCCAAGGCAGTGCAGGCTCAGCGAGCCCGCTTCGCCGCCCGCAAGGCCCGTGAGGCCACGCGGCGCAAGTCGGCGCTCGAAGGCGCCGGCATGCCCGACAAGTTGAAGGACTGCTCGTCGCGCAAGCCCGAGGAGAGCGAGCTCTTCATCGTCGAGGGCGACTCCGCCGGCGGCAGCGCCATCCAGGCCCGCGACCCACGCACCCAGGCCATCCTTCCCATCAGGGGCAAGATCCTCAACGTCGAGCGGGCTCGCATCGACCAGATGCTGAAGAACGCCGAGATCCAGACGCTCATCACTGCCATCGGCGCCGGGGTGGGATCCGACTTCGACCCGGCCAAGATCCGCTACCACAAGGTCATCATCATGTGCGACGCCGACGTGGACGGTTCGCACATCCGCACGCTGCTGCTCACCTTCTTCTTCCGCCAGATGAAGGAACTCGTGGAGCACAACCACGTCTACATCGCCCAGCCGCCGCTGTACTCCACGGTGGTGGGCAAGGAGAAGATCTACCTCAAGGACGACGGGGCGCTGGCCCGCTTCCGCGCCGAGCACCCGAACCACACCAAGGAGTTCCAGCGCCTCAAGGGCCTGGGCGAGATGGACTGGGACGAGCTGGGCGAGACCACCATGGACGCCGACCGTCGCACCCTGTTGCAGGTGTCGGTGGAGCAGGCGGCCATCGCCGATGAGGTGTTCGCCATCCTCATGGGCGAGAACGTCGAAGCCCGCAAGCACTTCATCCAGGCCAACGCCAAGGACGTCCGCTTCCTCGACATCTGATTCCTCGACACCCGATCACACGACATCAGCCATCCACGGCGCTGACCGGAGCCACCTGCCATGCCCGACGACACCACTGAACCGACGAACGACAACGGGCGCGAACCGGGTTCGCTCGCCATCGAACCCATCGAGATCCAAGAGGAGATGGAACGCTCCTTCTTGGACTACGCCATGTCGGTCATCATGTCGCGCGCCCTGCCCGACGCCCGCGACGGCCTCAAGCCGGTGCACCGCCGCATCCTGTGGGGCATGCACACCACCGGGGCCCGTCCCGACCGTCCCACGGTGAAGTGCGCCCGCATCGTGGGCGACGTCATGGGCAAGTACCACCCCCACGGCGACTCGGCCATCTACGACGCCTTGGTGCGCATGGGCCAGGGCTTCTCCCTGCGCCACCCGCTCGTCACCCCCAAGGGCAACTTCGGTTCGCTCGACGATCCTCCCGCAGCCCAGCGCTACACGGAATGTCGCCTCGCTCCCATTGCCTCGCACATGCTCGACGGCATCGACGAGGAGACCGTCGACTTCGCCCTCAACTACGACGGCCAGGACAGCGAGCCCAGCGTCCTGCCCAGCCGCTTCCCCAACCTGTTGGTCAACGGCAGCCAGGGCATTGCAGTGGGCATGGCCACCAACATCCCGCCCCACAACCTCGGCGAGGTCATCGACGCCGTCCAGCACCTGCTGGCCAACCCCGACGCCACCCCCGACGACCTCATGGAGTTCGTCAAGGGCCCCGACTTCCCCACCGCGGCGCTCATCATGGGTCGCCAGGGCATCCTCGACGCCTACCGCACCGGCAAGGGCTCCATCCGCCTGCGGGCCAAGGCCGAGATCGAGGAGGGGTCGCGCAACGACCGCATCATCGTCACCGAACTGCCGTATCAGGTCAGCCCCAACGCCGTGCTGAACAAGATCCGCGACCTGGTGGAGAACAAGGAGATCGACGGCATCGCCGACCTCAACGACGAGTCGTCGAAAGGTCAGCTGCGCCTGGTCATCAAGCTGAAGAAGGACGCGCCGGGTCTCGTCATCCTGAACAACCTCTACAAGCGCACGCCGTTGCAGACGAACTTCTCGGTCAACTGCGTGGCCCTGGTCGACGGCGTGCCCCGCACGCTGAACCTGCGCGACGCCCTGGTGGCCTATGTGGCCCACCAGAAAGAGGTCATCCGCCGCCGCTCTGAGTACCGGCTGCGCAAGGCGCAGGAGCGGGCGCACATCGTCGAAGGCCTGGTGAAGGCGCTCGACATGATCGACGCCATCATCGAGACCATCCGCTCGAGCGAGGACACGCCCACCGCCAAGGCGGCGCTCATGGCCGAACCCTTCGAGTTCTCCGAGGTGCAGGCCACCCACATCCTCGACATGCGCCTCCACCGTCTCACCCGTCTGGGGCGTGCCGACCTCGAAGAGGAGCTGGCAAAGCTTCGCCAGACCATCGCCGAGCTGGAGGCCATCCTGGCCGACGAGGTGAAGCTGCGGGCGGTCATCGCCGACGAGCTGGGCTCCATCCGCGACAGCTACGCCGAGGGTCGCCGCAGCCAGATCACCTACGACGTTGGCGACATCGACATCGAGGACCTCATCGACGACGAGGATCTCGTGGTCACCATGAGCGACAAGGGCTACGTGAAGGCCGTGGTGGCCGACGCCTTCCGCGCCCAGGGGCGCGGCGGCAAGGGTGTGGCCGGGGCCAAGCTCCGCGACGAGGACTTCGTGCGCCACATCGTGCACACCTCGGCGCACGCCTACCTGCTGTTCTTCTCGAGCCGCGGTCGGGTGTACCGCCTCAAGGCCCACGAGATCCCCATCAAGGACCGCACCGCCCGCGGCACGGCCATCGTCAACCTGCTGCCGCTGGCGCCCGGCGAGCGCATCCAGTCGATCATCGACACCCGCGACTACGAGACCAACCAGTACCTGTTCTTCTGCACCCGCAAGGGCCAGGTGAAGAAGACCAAGTTCACCGAGTACGACTCGTCGCTGCGCGCCGGCATCATCGCCCTGGGCCTGCGCGAGGGTGACGAGCTGGTGCGGGTCATCCCCTGCAACGACGGCGACGACATCTTCTTGGTGTCGAGTGGTGGCATGGCCATCCGCTTCGCCGAGTCCGACGTCCGTTCCATGGGCCGTGCCGCCGCTGGCGTGCGGGGCATGAAGCTGCGCGAAGAGGACGAGGTCGTGTCCTGCGACGTGGCCCGCGACGACGTGGCCATCCTGGTGGTCACCGACGCCGGCTACGGCAAGCGCACCCAACTCGACAAGTTCAACACCCAAGGCCGCGGCGGCCAAGGGGTGCGAGGCATCAAGCTCACCGCACGCAAGGGCCACGTGGTGGCGGCGTTCATGGTGGGCATCGACGACGAGATCTTCGTCATCGCCAAGGGTGGCGGACTCATCCGCATGGCAGTGCGGGGCATCTCGTCGCAGGGTCGTGACGCCACCGGCGTGCGGGTCATGAACCTGGCCGAGGGCCAGCAGGTGGCCGCTGTCGCACCCGTGCTCACCGTCGACGACTGACGTCGTCCTCGTCCCCGTCCTCGTCGGGGCCCGGGCGGCCGCCCGGGTGACCCGACCACCGTCCCGACCACCGTTCCCGTGGGCGTTGCGCCCCGAGTGGGCGTGTCGGTCCCTGATCCTCGTGGCGTCGCCACCTCTCGCCGGTCGTGCCGGCCACCGCAGGGGTGAACGCCAGGAGGACACAGGTGACGACCGACGATGCCGGACAGGCCACCATGCTGGCCGTGGTGTGGGTGGTGGTGGCCACCGTGGCCATTGCGGTGTGCGCGGCGGTGGGGGTGGTGGCCCACGATCGGGCGGTGGCCCGCACCGCCGCTGACGCCGCCGCCCTGGCGGCGGTGATGGGTGGTGAGCGAGCGGCGGCCGACGCTGCGGCCCGCCACGAGGCCACCGTGGTGGACCTGACCCGCCACCGTGACGGCAGCGTGGTCGTGCAGGTGCGGCGCGGCCGAGCCCAGGCGGCAGCGCGCGCCGTCTCCTCCGGAGGGCTTCCGGTGGTCGGCGCCGGTGGGGGAGGCGGGGGCGTGGGCAGTTGGTGATCGCCACGCCCCCGCGCCGCGTCGCACCGGGCCGTTGCAAAAGAATCGAACAACTGATATTTATTGTCCATGAGCAACCCACCTGTGGCTGACTGGGCCACCGACTTCGATCACACCGACGAACAGTGGGCAGCAGACCCCTTCCCCATCTGGGACGAGTTGCGGGGAACGTGTCCGGTGGCGCACACCGAGCGCTATGGCGGAGCGTGGCTCCCGACGCGCCACGAGGACGTGTCGGCGATCGCCAACGACACCGAGCACTTCACCTCGCGCAGCATCATCGTCACCCCGCACCGCCCGCCCATGGAACTGGCGCCCGAGGGCATCGCCCCGCCGATCTCGTCGGATCCTCCGTTCCACGCGGCGGCTCGCAAGATGCTGCTGGCGGTGTTCTCGCCGCAGAGCATCGCCCGCCTCGAGGCGTCGACCCGCGCCTACTGCCAGGAGCTCGTGGACCTGCTGGCCGGACGGGATGTGGTCGATGCCGCCACCGAGTACGCCCAGCACATCCCGGTGCGCGTCATCGCCGACATGTTGGGGCTCCCCGAGTCGGACGGCGACCGCTTCCGGGGCTTCGTGCACGACGTCCTCGAAGGGGTCGCCCGGCCGCTCGAGGAGAGGGTCGACATCCTGCTGGCACTGTACGAGTACCTCCTGCCCTACGTGGAGGAGCGCACGGCCAACCCCACCGACGACGTGATCTCGATGTTGGTGGGCAGCGACATCGACGGCGAGCCACTCACACCGTTCCACGTGATCCGCACCGTCGGTCTCCTGCTCATCGCCGGCATCGACACGACGTGGTCGGCCATCGGGTCGTCGATCTGGCATCTGGCGGCCACGCCGTCCGATCGTCAGCGCCTGGTGGCCCAGCCCGAGCTGCTGCCCACCGCCATCGAGGAGTTCCTCCGGGCCTACGCCCCGGTCACGATGGCGCGCCTGGTCAAGGAGGACGTCGAGTTCCAGGGGTGTCCGATGAAGGCGGAGGAGTGGGTGCTGCTGTCGTTCCCCGCAGCGAACCGCGATCCGGCGATGTTCGAGCGGGCCGATGAGGTCATCATCGATCGCCAGCCCAACCGCCATGCCGCCTTCGGGCTCGGCATCCACCGCTGCGCCGGATCACACCTGGCACGCATGGAGATGCGGGTGGCGCTCGAGGTGTGGCTCGAGGCCTTCCCCGACTTCCACCTTGCCGACCCGGCCGCGGTGAGTTGGTCGGTCGGGCAGGTGCGCGGTCCCCGGACGCTCCCCGTCTCGGTGACGAGGGGGGCGTGACGTGAAGCTGCGACTCGACACCGAGCTCTGTCAGGGACACGGGCGGTGCTACTCGCTCGCGCCCGAGCTGTTCAGCTGTGACGACGAGGGCCAGGCAGTGCTGCTGGTCGAGGGCGAGGTGCCCGCTGACCTGGAGGCCGCCGCACGCACGGCGGTCGACAACTGCCCCGAGTACGCCATCGGCACCGAGTAGCCCGCCGTGGGACGAATCGCCGGGGTCACCGCCGAGGAGACGCGGGCCAAGGTGCTGGCCAGCGCGGCATCAGTGTTCGCCCGCAAGGGCTACGACGGCGCCAGCATCGCCCAGATCGCTGCTGACGCCGGCGTCACCGGTGGGGCGATCTACTCGCACTTCCCCTCGAAGGCGGAGCTGTTCGTCGCCGCCCTGCACGCCCACGGCGCTCGCGAGGTCGACAACCTGCTCGACGTCGACGGTCCACCGCACGAAGCGATCAGCATGATCCGCGACCGTGGGCTGTTGCTCGTCGGCAAGCGCGACGCCCAGAGCTCGCTGATCGTCGAAGCCATCGTGGCCGCCAAACGCCACCCCGACGTGGCCGCACTCCTCGCCGTCCACTTCACGGCGAACGAGGCGAAGCTCGCCGCTCGCCTCGAGGCAGCGCAAGCGGCGGGTGCCCTCGACGGCACCGTGCCCGTCGAGGCCGTGTCGCGATTCCTCGTGATGCTCTCGCTCGGAGCGCTGCTCCTGCGTGCCATGGATCTGCCGCAGGTGGACGAGGACGACTGGTCCACCCTCATCACCGACCTGGTGAGCCGGTTCAGCTCCCAGTCCCCGGCGCCGCCCTGAACGGGTCTGGCATCGGGTCGGCGAGGCGGCGCTCGCCGAGTTGGTTGCGCTCGATGGCACCAAGAAGCTCGCCATCAAGCGGTCGCTCCTCGCCGAGGTGAAGCGCCGGCGACGCAGCCAGGCCATGATCGATCTCATCGCTGCCTGGGAGGCCGAGGCCGGACCCATCGCGTCGGAGCACCTCGACTGGGCCGACAGCGTTCTCGACCGACAGGGTGTCGGCCGTTGATCGTCGATGCCCACCTCGCTGTCGTTGCCGAGAGCCTCGGAACGTTCATCGTCACGACCGACGCCGACGACATGACTCGCCTCGGTGCACGCTTCGAGCGCTACTGATCGCAGTAGCCGACGGCCGGCGTCGGTGTGTGACGACTTCGTGACGGCCAGCCGGGCAGGCGGTGGCCGGTGGCGGTGTCGTCGTACACTCGTGGTGTGGCTTCCTCCCGTACCGAGTCGGTGCCCATCGGGCGCGACCCGATCGAGGGAGTACCACCTGACGACGACGAACCCCTCCCGCACCGCCGCAGTGGATCGGCCCGGCGTCCGGCCCGGGTGGTTGCGCCCGCCTCGACGGACGGCGACGGGGCTGCGGGCGATGTCCCCTCGACTGCCACCCGGGTGGCCCCCTCGCCCGGTACCGCCCCTGAGGGCCAGGTGGTGGCCCGTCGCCGAGTGCACATCGTGCGTCACATCTCGCCGTGGTCGGTCTTCAAGGTCGGGTTGTTGTGGTACCTGTGCCTGTGGGTGGTGGTCATGGTGGCCAGCGTCGTGTTGTGGCGCGTCGGCGAGGAGACCGGACTGCTGGCCAACGCCCAGAACTTCTGGGCCGAGGCCACGGGCCAGGAATCGGTCGAGTGGGACGGCGAGGCCATCTTCCGGGTGGCGGCCATCGCCGGGGGCATCTTCACGGCGGCAGCGGCCGCCTTCACCGTGCTCGGCGTCGTGCTGTTCAACGGCCTGTGTGACCTGACCGGCGGCATTCGGCTGCGCATCCTCGAGGTGGTCCCCACGCAGAAGGACGAGTCGACCGACGCCGGGGGCCGTGCTCGTGGACGCTTCCGACGTCGCCGGTGAACGATTGTGCCGCTGCGCGGAGAACGGCTAGCGTTTCGCTCTCGTTCGGGGCTATAGCTCAGTCGGTTAGAGCGCACCCCTGATAAGGGTGAGGTCGCTGGTTCGATTCCAGCTAGCCCCACGTTCCGACCGCCGAGCACGTCGGCCCGACCCCACGGGGAGGACCCGGATCCGATGAAGATGCTGCGTCGGGCGCTCATCGCCCTCGGCCTCGCCGGCATGATCGCTGCGGTACTCCGCCTGCGGGGCACCGGTGGTGCCCCCCCGACCGACGGTGGCTGGCGCGAGCTCGGTCCCGACGAGCTGGACTGATCACGGTGCGCGTGGCGGTCCTGGGCGCCGGCGCGGTCGGTGCACGCACCTGTCGCCAACTGGTGACGGGTGAGGTGGTGACGGAACTGGTGGTGCGCGAGCACCGGGCAGGACGGCGCTCCGACGTGGTGACCAGCCTGGGTGAGCCCGCACGAGCCGACGAGGCCGACTACGACGCCCCCCTCGACGTGGACGCCGTGGTGGTGACCGGCCCTGCCGGCACCCAGGCGCCGCTGGCCCGCACCTTCCTGCGCCGAGGTCTGCCGGTGGTGACCACGGCGGACGGGGTGGAGGACATGCGTGCGTTGCTGGCCCTCGACGCCGAGGCGCGCGAGCGTGGGATCACAGTGGTGGCCGGGGCCGGGATGGCGCCGGGACTCACCGATGTGCTGGCCGCGCTGGGTGCGCGTCGGTTGACCGCGGTCGACGAGGTGCACGTGTCCAAGTGCGGTACCGCCGGTCCGGCGTGTGCTCGCGAGCACCACCGAGCGCTCGGCGGCCACTCCGTGGACTGGCGTGACGGCGGCTGGAGCGAACGGCCCGGAGGATCGGGCCGGGAGCTGCACTGGTTCCCCGATCCGGTGGGAGCCAAGGACTGCTACCGGGGTGCGCTGCCCGACGCCCTCACCCTGGTGCCGACCTTCCCCGGTGTGGCCCGGGTGACCGCTCGCATGGCGGCCACGCGCCGCGACCGGCTCACCGCCCGCCTCCCCATGCTGCGTCGCCCCCATCCGGAGGCTGGTCCGGGCGCCGTGCGAGTGGAGCTGCGCGGCACCGTCGGCGAGGGTCGGGCCGTGGTGGTGTTCGGTGCCATGGATCGCCCCTCGGTGGCCGCCGGTGCCGTGGCCGCACAGGCGGTGGAGTGGTTGCTCGCCGGTCGAATGAACCGTTCGGGCGTGGCCGGTCTCGGTGAGCTGGTGGCACCCGGTCCGTTCCTGGCGGAGCTCGCCGCACGTGGTGTGCGCTGCGCCATCTTCGAGGGTGACGGCGCTGATCCGTTGCCCCAGCCCAGCCCCGCAGGCAAATGACACGCGTGAAGTTCACTGTCGTTGTCTGAGATTTCCTAAAGTCTCCCCCGGGGATGCTCCGATACCGGGGCAGTGGCCGACACGGAGGGAGACCGATGGGCCAGCTGAGGGGGAATGGGTTGGACCACTCTGTCTTGATCGAGCAGCATCTGCCGCTGGTCAAGCACGTGGTGTTCCAGGTGGCGGTGCACTTTCCGCGTCACGTCGATCGGGAGGAGCTGGCGCACGCCGGCGCCCTCGGCCTGGTCGAAGCGGCGCGGCGCTACGACGCCGACCGTGGGGTGCCCTTCGAGCGGTTCGCCGCTCAGCGCATCCGGGGGGCCATCCTCGACGCCGTGCGGGCGGCCGACTGGGCGCCGCGCTCGGTGCGGAACCTGTCGCGTCGACTCGAGGCGGCCGAGCAGCAACTGGCCTCGGAGCTGGGACGGGTGCCCAGCATCGACGAGATGGCCGAGGCCCTCGACATGACGCCCGACGACCTGCGCCGCATCCAGGCCCGGGTGTTCCGTTCGGTGGTGTTGGCCCTCGAACACGAGGTCTACGACAGCACCGAGGACGACCTCACCCTGGTGGACGTGTTGGCCGACCGGGCCACCCTCGAACCCCTGGAGGAACTCGAGGCGCGTGAGCTGCACTCCTACCTGCGCGACGCCGTCGGGCTCCTGCCCGAGCGCCACCGGTTCGTGGTGGTCGGCTACTTCCTCGAGGGCCGCACCAGCCAGGACCTGGCTCGGTTCCTGGGCGTGACCGAGTCCCGCATCTCTCAGCTGCGCTCCGAGGGCCTGGCCATGCTCAAGGAAGGCATCGAGGCCCAGTACGCCGGTCGCACCGCCCCCGCCGACGGCCTGGTCGGCCGCACGGCTCGTCGTAAGGCCACCTACGCCAACGCCATTGCGGGGGCCAGCGACTGGAAGCACCGCCTCTCCCAGCGTCGTCCCGACTGAGTTCCGGCTCGCCGGAGCCGTTGCGGCCGCTCTCTCAGTACGCAGCCGCTCGTTGGTAGCGGTCCAAGATGGTGGCGTCCCCGAACACCTCGAGTGCCTCGGGCGATCGACGCGACCACAACAGGCCCAACAGGTCGAGCGCCGGGCCACGGGCGGCGACGTCGCCCTTGGCGTGACGCCGCTCCACCTCGACGCCGTCGGCGGTGAAGGTGAGGAGCCACTCGCCCTCGGTGTCGGTGGCGTGGAGGTGCACGGTCTCGCCCGTCGGCGCGAAGTCGGCCAGCGCGAACCGGTGGGCCACGAACACCTCGAGGAGTTCGTCGACGCCGTCCACGGCGGCGACGGGGTCGACGGCGAAGGGGCGGCCGGTGGCGTCGGCCACGTCGAGGGCGTGGATCACTGCCTCGTGGGTCATGCGTCGTGCCCACCAACGCGCCGTCTGTTCGCCGGCCCAGCTGGTCACCGGTCGGTCGAGGTCGGTGGCCTCCAGCGCAGCGGTCAGCTCCGTGGCTCCCCGTCGGTACCAGTCGACCGGGTCCTCGTCGGGTCCGGGGCGCGGCGGGTCGGGGATGGGGGTGCCCGGTTCGGCGGCCAGTGCCAGCACCGCCCAGCGTTGCGCCCGACCCACGTGGCGCAGCAGCCGGGCCACGTCCCAGCCCTCGCAGGCAGGGATGGCGGCGGTCAGCTCCTCAGCCGTGGTGGCGGCCAAGTGGGTGTCGGCTCGATCGAAGGTGGCGCGTCGCAGGTCGTCGTCCATGAGCCAAGCCTGCCCGCCCGGCTGCCGCCGCGCCACCGAGGACGAGGTCGACAGCCGGGCAGCGGGGATCAGTCGGCGGGCGGGGGGCTGCTGCCGCGGTTGCGCAGGTAGAGGGTCGTGGCGCCACCGACGATGATGACCACCACCACGATCAGCACGATGAGCCCGGCGGTGCCGCCGGCGTTGGCGCCCTGGCCGATGTCGGAGGCTTCCTCGGCGGTGGTCTCGGCCTCGGCCACCAGCGGTTCGGGTTCGTCGCCGTCGGTCTCGTCGTCGGTGGTGGTGTCGTCTGCGGCGTCGTCGGTGGTCGTGGTGTCGTCTGCGGCGTCGTCGTGGCCTTCGTCACCTTCGTCGCCAGCGTGGCCGTTGTCGTCGTCGCCGTGGCTGTGGCCGCCGGGGGCGCTGCCGGTCTGGCCGACGATCACGGCTGGCGCCGGGTAGGACGCCTCGGCGTCCGGGTCGATCCAGGCCAGTTCGTCGTCGCCACAGCTCTGAATGGTGGGCAGCAGCACCCGCGTGCCGTCGGGTTCACCGAAGGTGACGTTCACCGTGAACGACATGGCGGTGTGGTCGGGCACCGAGCCGCCCGTCCAGCTCACCACCACGCCGGCATCCGTTTCGTCGACGTTCGACGTCCAGCCGTCCTCGTCCACGGGGTCGACGTCGGTGGTGCTCGACGGGAACAGCGCCTCGATGCCGGTGGTGGCGGCGCCGTCGCAGCCGTGGTCAAAGCTGAAGACCACGGTGGACGTCGTGCCCTCGATGGCGTCGATGCCCGCCGTCACGTGGGCGCCGGCTGTGCCGACGGCAGCCAGAGAGGCAGCGCCGAAGGCGCCGGCGGCGAGCAGCGCCGTGGTGCGACGGCGAGTGGAACGGTGCGGCATGGAAGGTGTCTCCTTGGTCGTGCGGAAATGGCGGTGAACGGGGGAGTGGACAGGTCCAGTGGTCATGGTTCCCCGATGGGGACCTCGAAGCTGGACACCTCTTGGTTGAAGCCGTCGACACGGGCGGTCACCTCCACCTGCCACAGGCCGGCGACGGCCATGGCGTCGGTGGAGGCGATCCAGTGACCGGGGCCCAGCCCGTTGGCGGGCACGGTGATGGGCGCCACGTCGGCAGCGGGCAGGGCGACGGTCACCGACACCGACCCCACTCGGTCGGTGGTGGCGTTGCCCGGTCCCAGATAGGTGATGTGCAAGGTGTTGGTGCCCACCTCGCCCGGGGTCAGGAAGAGGTTCAGGTCCACACCCTCGGTGACGGTGACCGTGTCATTGAACGGGTCGGCGCCGAGTTCGCTGATGCGGGCGGGAGGTGTGGTGACCAACACGGCGGTGATGGCCACCACGGCCACCACGCCGATCAACTCGAGTCGCAGCGTGCCGCGGAGCTGCTGCCACGGGCCTGGATCGTCGCGCACCATGGTGAGCACCGACCCGCCTTCGTCGAGCGCTGCGGTCGGTTCGTCGCCGGGGCGGGCGGCGGTGGCCACGGGCGGTTCGCCGTCGGAGGCGGAGGAGGCGTCGTCATCGTCGGCTTCGTCGGCGAACTCGGGGAGCTGGCGGAGGATGTGGGGCACCAGGGCCCAACGGTTGTAGGCAGCGACGGCCAGCACGGCCAGCACCACCAGCACCTTCACCGCCAGTGTGCGGCCGTAGGCGGTGTCGATGAGGTCGCCGGGCCCCGAGAGCGTGCCGGTGGACAGGGCCAGCCCGCTGGCGAACAGCACCGCCACCGAGACGGCCGCGGCGGTGGACAGCCGCAGGGCGACCCCGGTGGTGTCGGCCAACTGCCCGGGCGAGCCGTTGCGACGCCAGCGCAGGAGCAACCACATGCCGAGGAGCCCCCCGACCCAAAGGGCGGCCACCGCCACGTGGGTGACGTCGGCCAGCGCAGCCAACAACGGCTGGGGGGCATCGGCGGTGTGGCCGGTGAGGGCGAACGATCCCACTGCCAACAGCGATCCGTAGAAGCCGAGGCCGTCGGCCACGGTGGAGGACCGCAGGGCCGAGGCCACGTAGATGGCGGCCAGCCCCAGGGCCAGCACGGCCACCGACCAGCCCAACCCGCCGGTGCGGAGCACCGCGCCGGCGATGCCGTCGGAGGCAATGGCGTCCAATCCGCCCCCGGTGCCCTCGGCCGCCCGGGCGACGACCACACCGACCGCGCCGACCGCTGCGACGACGCAGGCCACGCGGATGAACGGCGCGTAGCCCCCGCGGTCGGTAGCGCCGTCGTGGAGGAAGCGGCCGAAGAAGGTCAGTCCGGCGGCAACGAGCACGCCGAGGAAGGCCAGCGTCTGCGCCAGGCGCCCGACGCCCACCACCAGCGGATCGTCGGAGATGGCCAGGCCGGCGACGGCATCGCGGTCGAGATCGTCCCCCACGGCGAACACCACGGCGCCGCTGATGACGTGGCCGTCAGCGGACACCACCCGGTAGCTGGCCAGGTAGGTGCCGACGTCAACGCCGTCGTCCAGTTCGACCTGGACGCTGTCGGACGAGGGTCGCAGGACGTCGCCCCGGTCGACTCGCTCCCCGGTCTGGTCGAGCACCGTCAAGCCACCCAGCTCGGTGCCCACCGGCTCGTTGAAGCGGATGGTGACGCTCTCGGGTGCCTCGCCCAGCCGTTCACCGTCGCCGGGGCTCGACCCGGTCAGCACGGCGTGCGCGCCCGCAGGGGAGGCCAGCAGCCATCCGCCGGACAGGACGAGCACGGCGCTGGCCAGCAGGACGCGCAGCACGGTCGTCCACCCCCCGACGGGGGGAGGAGCGGGCGAGCTGGGTGCGGTCGTCGCCTGGTCGACGCAAGGCATCTCTCAGTCTGTCGTACCGCGCAGGCTCGAAGTTCCCGGCCAGGTCGGCTGCCGCTGGCCATTGCTTCAGGCGTGGGGTGCCCCGTGCGAGGACCCGGGCGCGGGACGCAGCGTCGCCGGGATCCGGCGGGCGGGTGGGGTTGCGAGGGTGCGGTGGGCCACACTGGAGTGATGGACGAGCTCACCGAGGTGGCGATGGCGGCCGGTCGCGGCGACCGCCGTGCCCTCGAGGAGTTCGTTCGTCGCACCCAAGCCGAGGTGTGGCGGCTGTGCGCTCACTTGGTGGACCGGGGCGCAGCCGATGACCTGACCCAGGACACCTACATCCGGGCCATGGGATCACTCGGCCGTTTCGAGGGCCGTTCGTCGGCGCGCACCTGGTTGCTCGGTATTGCCCGTCGGGCCTGCGCCGATGAGATCCGGCGACGGGTGCGCGGCCGACGCCGCCAGGAACACTTGCTCGAGCGGGCTCGCACCGAGAGCTCCGCTGCTGTCGGCGGCCCGGAGCGGTCGGTGCCGTTGGTGGCGCTCCTCGACGCCCTGTCGCCCGACCGACGCGAGGCGATCGTGCTCACTCAGCTGTTGGGACTCTCCTACGCAGAGGCGGCCGAGGTGTGCGACTGCCCGGTGGGCACCATCAGGTCACGGGTGGCGCGAGCTCGCGAGGAGCTGGTGGCCGCCACCGGCGAGTCGGACGCCGAGCAGCATGGCTGAACCCGCTCGGTCGGACGAGCACACCCCCCAGCGCGGTGGTGGTCCCGATGTCATCGTCGCCCGTGGGGTCACGGTGACCAGGGGCAATCATGTGGCCTTGGTGGCCGACGACCTGCGGGTCCCCACCGGCGCCTTCACCGCCGTCGTCGGCCCCAACGGGTCGGGGAAGTCCACCCTGTTGCATGCCGTGGCCGGGCTGTTGGCGGTCCGCAGCGGCACGTTGTCGGTGCTGGGCACCACCCCGGTCGCCGGGCGACGCTCGGTGGCCTACGTGTTGCAGTCCGCTGCAGTGAACCCGTCGTTGCCCATCACCGTCCGCCAGGTGGTGGCCATGGGCCGCTACAGCACCGTCGGGCTCCTCGGCCGCCCGTCGCGGGCTGATCGCCAGGCGGTGGCCGAGGCCCTCGAGCGGGTGGAACTGTCCGACCTCGCCGACCGGCAGTTGCGGGAGCTCTCCGGCGGTCAGCGGCAACGAGCGTTCGTGGCGCAGGGACTGGCCCAGCAGGCCGACCTGTTGCTGCTCGACGAGCCGATGAGCGGCCTCGACATGGTCTCCGCAGAGGCCATCCTGGCCATCGCGGCGGAGGAACGAGATGCCGGTCGCAGCGTGGTCATGACCACCCACGACCTCGACCACGCCCGCCTGGCCGACCACTTGGTGGTGTTGTCGGGCAAGGTGGTCGCCCAGGGGCGACCGGCGGAGGTCCTGGTGCCCGACGTGCTCCGTCGCGCCTACGGCTCGCGGCTGTTGGTGCTCGACGACTCCACCGTGGCGGTGGTCGACGACGCCCACCACCACGCCACGGGTGCCGACCACTCGTTGTGCGCCCACGACGACGAGCACGACCCGCCGCCCGGATGATGCCGCTGGGGTGACCCCGCCCGGGTGACGCCGCCCGGGTGATGCTGGCCGCGCCGCGGTGCGGTCAGGCCCGGCCCATGAGTGCCAACAGTTCGTCGTGCAGCTTGCCGTTGGTGGCGATGCCGTCGCCCCCGTCGATCGTGTCCTGCCCCCGCAGGTCGGTGAAGCGACCGCCCGCCTCGGCCAGGATGACCGGCATCGGGGCGATGTCCCACGGTGCCACCTCGGGGTCGACCATGGCGTCGATACGCCCCGCCGCCACCAGGGCGTAGCCGTAGCCGTCCCCCCAGGTGCGCATGGCGCAGCCGCTGTGGCGCAGGGCCAGCAGCGCTTCGTCGGGCCACCGGCTGTAGGAACAGGTGGACACGTAGGCCGCCTCGAGGGTGGCCTTGTCGCTCACGCGGGCCGGCCGGTCGTTCTCGAAGCAGCCGAGCCCCCGTCCGGCGTACACGGTGAGGCCGATGGCGGGCACGTTGATGATCCCCACGGCGGGTCCGTCGGCGTCGTTGAGGGCCACGAGGTTGGTGTACAGGGGGATGCCCCGGGTGAACGCCTTGGTGCCGTCGATCGGATCGAGGATCCAGGTGCGCCCACTCGACCCCTCGGTGTCGGCCTCCTCCTCGCCGTTGACGGCGTCGTCGGGCCAGCGTTGCTCGATGGCCTCACGCAGGAAGCGCTCGGCCGCCTTGTCGGCCGCCGTCACCGGGGTGCCGTCACCTTTGCGCTCGACCTCGAGCGCCGGCGAGCGGAACCACTCGAGGGTCAACTCACCCGCAGCGCGGGTGATGGCGACGGCTTCATCCAACAGGGCTCGATCGACGGGCTGCACCGAGGCATCATCGCGCACGGACCCGCACCGCTCGACATGATCGCCGAGCGGTGCGGCCCGTCGCCGCGCTCCGTGGCTCCTGCTGCTCGGTCGCTGCACCGCTCAGTGTCGTCACTGGGGCGACCGAGGGGTTGCACCCCACGCGGCACCACCACCACCTAGGATGGACGCGGTGCACATCGGTGCACCTCCGCCATCGAACTGACCGGGCAGCGATCGTCCGGGCATGTCGTGTGCTGCAGGCGCCAGCCGGGTGGTGAGCCAAGGGGGCGACCGGTACTCCGGGAGGACGACGTGGCAGACCAAGAATCGGGATCATCGGCCGCAGGGCCCCTGCAGGAGACCGTCAGTCGTGCGCAGGTACGCCGCGAGGGCGACGAGCGACTGGCGGCATCGCTGCGAGTCGGTGACGACGAGAGCTTCGGTCGCCTGTACGACGCCTGGATCGATCCGGTTCACGACCACCTGGTGAACGCCGGCCTCGAGGGTGCGGAGCTGGACGAGGCGCTGGCCTCGGTTTTCTCCCGGGCCTGGGAAACGGTGAATGGCGGGGGAGGCGAAGCCTTCGGTGTGGTCGTCATGCGGTTGGCAGAAGGAGCCACCCGCGGGCGTCTCACCCCCGGTGGTGCGTCGCCCGTCGAGGTGTCGCCGGCACCTGAGGACCGGCTCACCAAGGCCACCAGCCTCGGTTCTGCGGCGGGTGACCCCCAGATCACCGCCCTGCTGTGGCAGTCGGCGGCAGCCATGGGACCGCGCGGTCGCGAGACGCTCGACCTGCACTTCCGGCACGGACTGACGGCGGACGAGATCGCCGCCATCACCGGACGTTCCGCCGGTGAGGTGTCGGAACTGATCACCAAGTTGCCGGCGGCCTACGACCAGGTGGTGCGCGCCCGGGTGTTGTGGCGCGGCGGGCGACCCGACGATCCGGCGCTGGCCGAGGCCCTGGGCGGTCGCACCGACGTGTTCGATGCCGACACCGTGCGCACGGTGGTGCGCCACCTGCGGTCCGACAGCAAGGCGCGGGCCCGGTCGATGGTGCCGCTGGGGCCCACCGCCATCTTCGCGGCGATGCCCTTGGCCACCGCCGGACGCACGCTGAAGCGTTCGACGGCCACCTCCCTGGTGGCCGCAGGTGTGCCGCTGGGGCGCTCGGAGTTCGCCCCCGACGCTGCCTGGTCGAGCGACACCGACGTGGAGGAACCGACCGAGACCGCCGCAGCGGTGGTCGACGAGGCGCCCACCACCCCGGAGCCGGCCGACGAGGCGGGTTCGGACGACGCCGCGGCGGACACCGTCGGTGTGGCGGCGGTCGCTGACAGCACTGACGTGACCGACGAACCCGAGCCCGCACCCGGCGACGCCGCCGGACCGGACGCTGCTGCCGACACCGACACCGACACCGACGCTGCTGCCGACACCGAGGACGAAGCGGACGACGACGATGCCGGTGCGGCAGGTGGCGCACTGGTGGCCGGAGCCGCCGCCGGTGGGCTGGTCGGTGCCGCCGCTGCGGGGGCTGCTGGCGCCGCGGAACCGGACGGTGACGAACCCATCGGCTCGGCCGAGGCCGACGAAGCCGCCGCTGACGACGCTGCGACCACTGACGGCGAACCCGACGGCTTGGACGACGGCGCTGACGACGCCGACGCCACCGAGGAGGTGCCGCTGGTGGCGGCTGCCGCCGGCGGAGCAGGTGCCGGAGCCGGCGCTGGTGCAGCGGGTGGTGATGGCCTCCGCGGCGAGCCCACCGAACCGGTCAGCACGCTGTCGGGTCGTCCGGCCAGCGAGACCCACTACGAGCCCACGCCGGAACGCAACCGCACAGGCCTCTACGTCGGGGCCGGGGCCGCGGCCGCCGTGGTGGTGCTGATCGTGGCGCTCATCGTGTTCTCCGGAGGCGACGACGACGCCGACCTGGCCACGGGCGAGGGCAGCGTGGCGCGCGCCGACCCCTCGGAGACGACGACCACACCCCCGCCGCCCACTCGACCGCCGCTGACCACCACCACGACCACCGAGGCACCCCTGGTCGAGGAGATCGAAGAAGAGATCGAGGAACTGATCGAGGAACTCGAGGACGAGCTCGTGGTGACGACCACCGTGGCGCCTGGTGGTGGCGGCGGCGGTGGTGGCGGCGGCGGCGGTGGCGGTGGCACGAGCCCCGGCCCGGGTCCGGTCCCGGGACCGACGCCCACGACCGCACCTCCTCCCATCACCGCACCCCCGATCACGGCACCGCTGCAGTGGAACTCGGGTATGAGCCTGCTTCCCGACCAGCGAATCTCGTCCGGTGGAACCCCGCCCACGCTCAGCTGGAGCGTCACAGCCAACCGCAACGTGGTGTCGGTCCAACTCTTCGGACCTGGGACGCCGAACGGCGGGGTCGGTGTGAGTGGGTCGATTCCCGGGATCTGTCCCGTCCCAGTGCAGGACGGAAGGTGCAATGCCAACCCTGGTCCGTATCAGTACCGTCTGCGCGCACAGTTCCAGACCGGTGAGGTGCTGGAGGACGTGCGTACGCTCACGATCACCGAGCCGAACTGATCAGCCGAGCCGAACTGATCAGCCGAACCGAGCGACATCGCCGTTCAGGCGGCGTCGCTCGTGTGGGCTGTCAGCCTGGCGGCGGGGGTGGTGGCGGAGCTGGCGGGGCCGGCGCCCCGGTGGCCTCACGGTGCTGCGCCAGCAGATCGCTGAGATCAGGTCCGTCGGAGCCCTGCCCGTCGGACGGTGCGGCGCCGGGTTGCGCCGGCGCCGCCGACTCGGGCGACCCCTCTGCGCCCGGGGCGTGTGAACTCGCATCCGCGCCGGGCAGCGATGAGCTGGACGACCCCGGCTTGCGGAGCTGCTCGAGAAGTTCGTTGCCTCGCATCTCGGCGGCCTGGGTGAAGTAGACCGAGGCCACCTGCTCGATGGCGGAGCGGTCGAGCACGGGCGGGGTGCCGTTGTAAACCGACACTGAGCGGAGGATGCGGCAGACCTCGCGGGGAAGGTAGGGACGGAGGTCGCCGTCGCCCATCTCCCGACTCACCTTTCGGAGGTAGTCGAACGAGTCCTCGGGGATGGTCACGTCGAAGGCAACCGCTGCCCGACGGAGCACCTCGTCGAACTCGTCGTCGGCGATGGACGGCACGAGGATCTTGCTCTGGATCCGCCGGAAGAAGGCCTCGTCGCCGAGGTCGGAAGGCTCGAGGTTGGTGGAGAACACCACCTTCACGTCGAAGGGGATCTGGAACTTCATGCCGTAGGAGAGCGACAGGTAGTCGACTCGCCGGTCGAGGGGCACGATCCAGCGGTTCAGAAGGGCTTCCGGGGTGATCTGCTGACGGCCGAAGTCGTCGATGACGAGGATGCCGTTGTTGGCCTGCATCTGCAGCGGCGCCAGGTACACACCTGAGGTCGACTCGTAGGTGAGGTCGAGCATGGTGTTGGTCAGCTCGCCACCGGTCAGGATCGCTGGGCGGCTGCACAGCACCCACCGGGGGTCGATGCCCGTCGGCTGGGGATCCATCGGCACGTGGATGACCGGGTCGAACACCGTGATGATCTGGCTGTCGACCTCGACAGCGCGCGGGACCAGCACGTGGTCGGTGTGGATGCGGTTGAGGCGCTCGGCGATGGACGACTTGCCCGTACCCGGGGGGCCGTAGAGGAACATGGCGCCTTCGGAGATGAGGGCGGGGCCCAGCTGGTCCAACAGGCGCGTGTTGATCACCAGGTCGTTGAAGCCGTCCACCATGACCTGGCGATTGATGGTCGGGTGAGCGGTCTGGGCGTTGACCACCCGGCGGTAGTCGTCGAGGCCGACGGGGGCTGCCGCTGCGTAGCGGCACTGGCCCAGGCGGTCGTTCGCCTGCTCCCGTCCGTACTCGGTCAGGGTCAGGATGTAGTTGTGGCCCTCGAGGCCGAGCACCTCCATGAGGCGGAGATCGCGCAACTCGTCGATCACCTCGGTCATGAGCTGCGGACTGAGACACAGGGTGGTCGACAGCTTCAAGGTCGACGTGCGCCCCTCGAAGAGCGCCCGTCGAAGTGTCAGGTCCTGTACCAGGCCCTGCGGAATGTCCAGCTGGTCCATGCTGCGCGGTGCGCGCAGCTCCAACGTGTCGCTCACACCTACCAACTCCCCTGTCGTCATCCTGTCGTTGCCTATCGGCCGATACCGCTGCACTCATGAGCGGTGTCGACGAGCGCAGCGCATCCGACGGCGCCAACCCTACGAGAGATGAGCGAGGCTCGCTGGGGAGAGTCGTCGAGTGGGGCCGGGGACGGTCGGCCGAACGGCGGCCGCGACGTGCGCGAGGGCGGTGGACGGCGGCTCTACGCTCCGGGAATGGCGCCCGACGACCGACCTCAGTCCTGCTCGTCGCCTGGAACGTCGGATCGTGGGGCCGGCGGCATCGGTGCCGTCGCCTCGGAGCGTCCGGCCGGTTCCTCCACGTCGGCACGCCCTGCGGTACGGGTCATCAGCCTCGACGTCGGTGGCGTGCTGGTGCTGCCCCACACGGCCCTCGTCGGCCGCGCCCTCGACCGAGCCGGCGTGGCCCACGACCACGAGGACCTTCGGCGCGTCCACTACCTGTCGATGGCGGCGGTGGATGCCGCCCGTTCCGCCCCGGAGGACTTCACCGACTACCTCGACGGTCTGCTCGACGCCGTGGACGCCAGCGGCGCGGCTCGGGATCGAGCTCGGACGCTGCTCGACGACCTGTTCGGTTCGCCGGTGTGGTGTCAGCCGGTGCCCGGCGCTCGCCGAGGGCTGGCGCGCCTGGTGGAGCTGGGCGTCCCGCTGGCGGTCACGTCCAACAGCGACGGGTCGGTGGCGCGCATCCTGGCCGATTTCGAGATCGCCCAGGTGGGCCCGGGGCCGGGGGTGGAGCTGGTCACCGTGGTGGACTCCGGGGCGGTGGGCGTGGCCAAGCCTGACCCGGCCATCTTCGCCATCACCGCCGAGCGGTGCGGGGTGATGCCGGCCGAGGTGCTCCACGTGGGTGACAGCGTGCACTACGACGTCGACGGAGCGACGGCGGCAGGCGCCCTGGCGGTGCATTTCGACCCGTTCGGTCTCCGCCCCGACGACGGTCACCTGCGGGTGGCCAGCCTCGAAGCGCTCGAGCAGTTCCTGACCGTCGGTGGTCCGCCCGTGTCGGAGGCGACGGCGGCGGTGGAACCTGCCGGGCTCGCCCGTCAGTTCCCCGCCGAGCGCTACCGGCGGGCCGAGCAGTTCTGCGAGTGGAACGTCCGTCCCCTCGTGCGCAACGTCACGGTCACCCCGCAGTGGACCGGCGACGGCGACGAGTTCTGGTACGAGCGCCAGCTGCCCGGCGGCCGCACCGAGGTGGTGTCGGTCGACCCCGACGCAGCGACGGCCACCGTCGTGTCGGGACCACCTGGCGTCCCGTCGCCGCCTTCGACGGACCGAAACGTGGCACCCGACGGTTCGGCGGCGGTGCTGGTCGTCGATGGCAACCTGGTGGTGGAGGACAGCACCACCGGCCGGCGACAGGTGGTCACCGACGATGCCGAAGTCGGCTGCGCCTACGCGGCGTCGCCGCAGAGCAGCACCACCTGGGTGAGTGCTCGCCGGGCCGACCTGCCATCCCCGCCGGTGGGGGTGTGGTCGCCCGACGGGCGGCGCTTCCTCACCCATCGGCTCGACGAACGAGCCGTCCCCGAGACCCCGCTGGTCGAGATGCGGCCCGACGAAGGCCACCGGCCCCGACTGTGGACCTACCGCATGCCCTTCCTGGGCGATGAGTTGGCTACCGCGCAGCTCGTGGTGGTCGACCTCGACGGCGAGGCACCGACAGTGCACGAAGTGGGCGACCCCCTGCTCGTCGAGTTCGTGTCGCCCCTCGAGTTGGGGTGGGTGTGGTGGTCGGCCGACAGCGACGAGGTGTGGTTCCTGCGCGAGGCACGCGGGGCCACGGCGCTCACCCTCTGCCGAGCTGTCCCGGGGGGTGCGGTCCGCGAGGTGATCACCGAGGCTGCCGACGACTATGTCGAGCCGCACCCGCTGTTGCCGTGGCCCTCGTCGGTGAAGGTCGGCGTGGACGGTGCAACCGTGGTGTGGCCGTCCGAGCGAGACGGCCACCGCCACCTCTACCTGCTCGACGCCGACACCGGCGAGGTCCTCCGCCAGCTCACCAGCGGCGACTGGACCGTGCGTGATGTGCTCGGACTCGACGGCGAGTGGATCTGGTGCACCGGCTGTGGCCGCGAACCCCGACGTGACCCGTACTTCCGCCACCTGTATCGGGTGCCGTTGGCCAGTGGCGAGCCGGAACTGCTCACCCCCGAGGACGCCGATCACACCCCGCAGCTGTCCCCCAGCGGTCGATTCGTCCTCGACACCTGCTCCACGGTGGCCACCGCACCGGTCACCCGATTGCGACGCAGCGACGGCACGCTGGTGCTGGACTTGGAGGAGGCCGACCTCAGCGAGCTGGCGGCACTCGGGTGGCGCCCGCCGGAACGCTTCTGCGTCACCGGCGCCGACGGCGTGACCGAGGTGCACGGCGTGCTCTACCTGCCGAGCGACTTCGATCCCCAGCGTCGCTACCCGGTGGTGGACAGCTGGTACCCGGGCCCGCAGCTCATCCGCACCCCCAAGAGCTTCACGGTGGACGACGACGCCGGGGTCGACGCCTGGCCAGGGCCGTGGGGCGCGCAGGCCATGGCCGAGCTCGGGCTGGTGGTGGTGAACGTGGACGGTCGGGGCACGCCGCTGCGCTCCCGTGCGTTCCATCACGCCACCTACGGCAACCTGTCCGACCACGCCATCGCCGATCACCTGGCGGCCGTGGACGCCTTGGCGGCGGATCGGCCCTGGATGGACGTGGCACGGCTGGGCGCCCAGGGTCACTCCGCGGGGGCGGCGGCCACCGTGCGGGCCATGCTCGTCCGCCCGGACCGCTATCGCGTGGGCATCGCCGGCTCGGCGGTGAACGACCTCCGCCGCTACATGGCCTACTGGGGCGAGAAGTACCAGGGGATGCTCGGCACCTTCGACGCCGACGAGCAGTCCAACCTGTCGCTGGTGGATCGACTCGAGGGACACCTGCTGTTGCTGCACGGGGAGCTGGACGACAACGTGCACCCCTCGAACACGTTCGCTCTCTACGACGCGTTCGTCCGTGCCGGGCGCGACGTCGAACTGGTGGTGCTGGCCGGCGAGGCCCACCCGTGCTGGCGTCACCCGTACTACGTGCGGCGCTCGTGGGACACGGTGGTCCGCCACCTCCTCGATCTGGAACCGCCAGCCGGCTACCAGGTGAGCCCGCCCCCGGCAGCGGCTACCGGACCGGGCTGGTAGTGGGCGAGTCGGGGGTCGACCCCCCCTCGGTCACCCCGGTCAGCCCGGTCGGCCGAGGGGCTCGGCTTCGAGGTCGGCCAACTCACCGCTGGTGAACCCCGCCCGCTGCCGGGCGGCGTGGTTGAACGGGGGCACCACCACCACGCCGGCCTGGGTGCACAGGCGGCGGAAGGTGGCCTCGGGATCGAGCCCGCGGCCGGCACACAGCCAGCGGAACCACCGGTCGGCCACGGCCACGTGGCCCACCTCGTCGGCCAGGATGCGCTCGAGCACCCGAGCCACCGACGGCTCACCGGCTGCGTCGAACCGTTCGATCATGGCGGGGGTCACGTCGAGCCCCCGGGCCTCGGAGACCCGTGGCACGAGGGCCATGCGGCGCAGCGGATCGTCGGCAGTGCGGGTGGCGACGCCCCACAGCCCGTCGTGGGCGGGCAGGTCGCCGTAGTCGAGGCCGAGGCGGCGCAACTCGTTGCGCAGGAGGCGGAAGTGCAGGGCTTCCTCGGCGGCAACGTCTGCCCACTGGTGGTAGTAGTCGTCGGGGAGGCCGTCGAAGCGGTGGACGGCGTCGAGGGCCAAGGCCACGGCGTTGGCCTCGATGTGGGCGACGGCGTGCACCGCGGCCTGACGACCGGCGAGCGTGCCCAACCGGCGACGCGGCACCTGGCGTGGCGCCACCAGCACCGGTCGATCGACTCGTCCGACCGCCTCCGGTGCCACGGGCTCGAGGTGCGCTTCGATGTGCACCTCACCCGTCCCCACCCGTTGCGCGAGCCGCTCGGTTCGTTCGAGGCGTTCGTCGAGGTCGCTGGTGACCAGGGCCTCGCCGGCGAGAGATCGCAGCCCTGTGCGGGACATGGCAGCACACGCTACCGCTGGGTCGTCCATGGCGGCCTGGTGCGGGTGAAGCAACGGCCGGGTCGGGTGGCACTCGCGGCGGTGCTCGCCGTTCTGGTACAAGTTACGGTGCTCTATGGGCCCATAACTTGTGTCAGTTCGGCTCGCCGACGTCCGGGCCGGTGCACGGTCAGCGCTCACGTCGCCGGATCGGGCACTAACGTCGCGACTCGGAGCCGTGCGAGAGGAGTTCCCCATGGGATGCGGATGTCTGGTGGCGTTGGCGTCGGTCATCTCGCCCCGCTTGGCCCTCTTCTTGTTGTGGTTGTTCACCGACCGCCTCACCATCGCCTTCGAGAGCGGCTGGATCGGCCTCGCCGGCTTCTTCTTCCTGCCATGGACCTCGCTGGCCTACGCCGTGGCCTTCATGCCCGGTCCCGGTGTCGGTGGCTTCGGGTGGTTCCTGGTGGGCTTCGCCTTCCTCGTCGACCTGGGGTCCTACTTCAGCTCGGCCGACGCACGGCGCCGCCAGGCGTACGCCTGAGCGAGCAGGACCCCGGTCCTCCGACGCTGCCGGCCGGCATCTCCCACTGAGTGTTGCGGGGTTGGTGGCGGTCACCGGCGCCGCCCTAGCCTGCCCCGGGGGCGCACCACCGGCGCCGTCCAGCCGTCGTCAACGGAGGTAGTCGTCGTGGGGATGTCGTTCGATTCGGCCGTCGCCGAGCTGATCAAGCCCGGCGGTGGCTTCACCATCGTGGAGACCGAGGTGGCCGGTCGGTCGACCAAGGTGTTCGAGAACACGCCGCCGTCGTTCCGTGCGCTGTGGGACCTCCTCCGTTTCAAGGACCCCGACGAGGTGTTCATCGTCTTCGAGGACGAGGAGTGGACCTTCGCCCGCCTGCTGGCTGAGATCGACGGGATCGCCGCCCTGCTGGTCGGCCGCTACGGCGTGCAGCCCGGCGATCGAGTGGGCATCGCCATGCGCAACTACCCCGAGTGGGTGGCCGCCTTCGCTGCCATCACGTCGGTGGGGGCGATCGCCGTGTGCTTCAACGCCTGGTGGACCACCGAGGAACTCGACTACGGCCTCGAGGACTCGGGCGTCAAGGTGGTGCTGGCCGACGACGAACGCCTCGAACGGCTGCAGCCGCTGCTGGCCGAGCGCCAGCTGTCGGTGTTGGCCGTGCGCACCGACGGCGATCTGCCTGACGGCGTCGACCGTCTGTCGGAGGTCATCGACCGCACGGCGGCGATGCCCGAGGTGGCCATCGACGCTGACGACGACGCCATGATCCTCTACACCTCGGGCACCACCGGCCATCCCAAGGGCGTGGTGTCCACGCATCGCGCCGTGCTCACCGCGCTGATGGCCTACGCCTGCCGTTCCATCGCCCAGGCGCTGGCCTCCGCGCCGGGGCCCGACGATCCGCCGGCCGAGCCGCATCCCTACCCGACGTCGTTCATCCTCACCGTGCCGCTGTTCCACGTCACCGGCCTGGTGCCGGTGCTCTTGGGGTCGGTGCTCGGCGGCTACAAGCTGGTGATGCTGTACAAGTGGGACCCGGCTCGGGCGCTCGAACTCATCGAGCGGGAGCGCGTCACCACCTTCGTGGGCGTGCCCACCATGGCCTGGGACCTGCTCGAGTGCCCCGACTTCGCCGAGCGCGACACCTCGAGCCTGCAGGTGGTGGGCGGCGGCGGTGCGCCGGCGCCGCCCGAGTTGGTGCGCCGCATCGACTCCAGCTTCTCGGCCGGTCGGCCGACCATCGGGTACGGCATGACCGAGACCAACGCCTACGGCCCCCAGAACGTGGGTGACGACTACGTCCACAAGCCCACCAGCGCCGGTCGCACCGTGCCGGTGATGGAGGTGGCGGTCCTCGACGAGATGGGCCAGTTGGTGCCCACCGGAGAGGTCGGCGAGATCTGTTTCCGGGGGGCCAACCTGTTCCGGGCCTACTGGAACAAGCCCGAGGCCACCGCCGAGATCTTCACCGACGAGGGCTGGATGCGCACCGGTGACATCGGCCGGCTCGACGACGAGGGCTTCGTCTACGTCGAGGACCGGGCCAAGGACATCGTGATCCGCGCCGGGGAGAACATCGCCACCACCGAGGTGGAGGCCACCATCTACGAGCACCCGGCGGTGTACGAAGCGGCCGTGTTCGGCGTGCCCCACGAGCGTCTCGGTGAGGAGTTGGCCGCTGCGGTGGTGGTGCGCCCCGGGCTCACCCTCACCGAGGAAGAGCTGGCCGCGCACGTGGGTGAGCACCTGGCGTCGTTCAAGGTGCCCACCAAGATCATCTTCACCGAGGAGCAACTGCCTCGCGGAGCCACCGGCAAGATCCTCAAGCGCACCTTGCGCGACCAGGTGGCCGACGGCCAGCACTGACCGGCCTGAGCGCTGCGCAGCTGTTCGTCCGACCACGGCCCGGCGGCGCGGGGCACAATGGTGGCGGATCGCCCCCTTGGAGGACCCATGCTTGCTCTCATCGCCACCGACGGCTCCGACGCCGCACTGGACGCCGGCCGTCGGGCGGCGTCGCTGCTCTGCTCGCCGGCCCGGATCGTGTTCGTCACCGTGATCCCCGAACCCGAGTCACCACTCGACACCGCCGGGGGGATCGTCGGGCCGGCCATGACCGAGGCCGAAGCCGAGGAACAGGCCAGGGCCGAACGGTCGGCCGGGCAGACCGTGCTCGACGCCACCGTCGAGGCGCTCGGTGACGGCGCCGGTGAGCGGATGCTGGTCGAGGGCAACGAGGTGGGGCCCACGCTGGTTCGCCTCGCCGAGGAGATGGACGCCGACGTGCTGGTGGTCGGGTCCGAGGGCAAGAACCTCTTCCAGCGTCTGCTGGTTGGGTCGGCCAGCTCGTACGTGGTGCGCCACGCCACCTGCCCGGTGTTGGTGGTGCCCGAGCACGAGGACGACGAGTAGGCCCGACGACGTGGCCGTTGCGCTGGACCACTGGCTCCGCCTGCTCGGCGCCGCCCAGGGTTGGTCGGTGGACGAGGACCGGCTGGTGCTGCGTTTGGCGGCCAGCGGGGGTCTGCGTCGCCAGGTGCGCGCGTTGACGGCGGAGGCGTCCGCCGACGACGCCGCCGATCCGCTGCGCGTGATCGTGCGTGAAGGCGGGCCAGGACTGCTCGAGGTCGAACTGCGAGGGGCGACGGAGCTGCGCAGCAACCTGGCTGAGCGACTTCCCACCGGGTAGCGCCCCGGACCGCTTCCCGACGGTCGCCCGACCCGACCGGTGCGGGTGGGCCGACCCCGTCCACCGATCCGCTGTGCGATCGGCCCGGGGGCGACCTCTCTGGCGACCGTCGGGTTCGTACACTTCGCCCATGGCCACCGCATCGAACCGATCTTCAGCCTCGGGTGTTGCCCGGCGGGCGGCCGGGTTCTTCCTGGCCGCCGCGCTGGTTGTCCCGTTGGCGTGCGCGGGCGACGACAGCGACGACGCCGACGCCGGTACCACCACCGAGGCCGGGGACACCCCTCCCGGCGGAACCGAAGGTGGCGACCCCGAGGGCGGCGTCGAAGGGCTCGAGGGTGTCGAGCTGGGTGATCCGGGCGAGGCCCCCGCCGCACAGATGGACAGCGAGTTGGGCGAGGAGTCCGAGGCGGAGGGCGGGCCGGCTGCGGTGGCGGCCGACGGCACGGTCACCGTGGACGGACGCTCCTATGCCATGGAGGAGATCGCCGCCTGTGGGAATGCGGCGGAGGGCTGGATCGAGGCAGTGGTCGTCGGCAGCGGCGACGGCGAAGAGGGCCGGCTGGACATCGAGCTGACCCCCGGTGAAGGGCTGGCCACCCAGTTCGCGCAGTGGTCCGGACCGGAGGGGAACTACAGCACGAGCTTCCTGCAGTCGGGCGACGTCTGGTTGGGCTTCGACGACGAGGAGGTCGGCGACCAGCCGTACCGCATCGACGACGGCCGAGTGGTCGGTGCGGCGGCGCTCACGGCGCGCGACGGCAGCCGCTCGACGGTCGAGGTGACCGTCGACGTGGCCGTGCCCGCCGACCTGGCCGCCTGCTGAGCACCGCCGTCACCGGCTGAGCACCGCGTCACCGGCTGAGCACCGCCGTCAGTCGACCACCAGCGCCGGATCCACCGGCACGGGCCGGACCCGGTCTCGCAGGCTGGTGGCTGCCCAGGTGACCGCCGCGGCGGCCAGCGGCGCGCCGACCACCAGGGCGAGGATCGTCGGCCAGTCCACTCGCAGCTCGCCGAGCCCGACGTTCGAGGCGGCGGCCACTGCCGCCACCGGAGCGAGCCCGGCGGGGAGCGCCACCAGCGCCGCACCTCCGACCGTGAGGGCGGCGGCGGTCACCGACATGGCGCGCAGCCGCCGTGGTCCGGCACCCACCGCAGCCAGCACCACCCGCTCCTCGCGTCCGTCGCGACCGGCGAGGGCCAGGCTGAGCGCCATGACCGCCACCATGAGCGCCACCGCGCCGCCCAGGACGGCGGCCCGGACCTGCACCTCGGTCCACCCGGAGTCGTGGGGTCCGACACTGATCTCGATGGCCGTCGATGGCTGGCCGATCAGGGCACCGAGGCCGTTGTCAGCGTCGGCCTGCCACCGGAGATCGTCAGCCAGCAGTTCCACGGCACCGGCCTGGGCGGCGCTCAGGCCGTCAGGGGTGTCGACCACCCACATCGAGGAGGGGACGCCGTCGAGGCGCTCGGCCACCGACGGCGACACCCACATCGCCGGCAGCCGCCACGCCACCCGATCGCTGGTCACGACGGTGACCGACAGGGCGATCGGGTCCCCGTCGCGGTCCACCAGGGTGACGGTGGCATCGGCTTCGTCCACGTCGAACGGCAGCGGGAGGCCGGGGACATAGCCGCCCGAGGGGTGCGCCAGGGCCACGGCGTGGCCGTCGGCGATCGATTGCCGGACGTGGGCCGGCAGGTCGAGGACGTCGAGGGTGTCCTCGGTGGCCACCCCCACCGGTGACGGCAACAGGCCGGAGGCCTGGGGCGGCGGCTCGCCGGGGTCGGAACTCTCGGGGTCGGGGACGACGGGCGGCGCGTCGGCGTGTACGGCGCTCACCTCGGCCACGGTGTCCACCCGGGTGGCCTCGGCGTCGGGTCCGACGGCGGCGGCGACGTCGGCGGCCACCTCGGCCAGCTGGTCGGCGTCGACGGCCCCGGCGGGTCCCAAGCTGGAGATCAGCACGGTGCCCGGTGGCGTCTCGGGCACGTATGCGTCGATGGCACGCCAGCCGCCGGTGGTGGCCAGCGTGGTGGAGAGGGCCACCACCACGGTGGCGGTGACGCAGATGGAGGCCACCGTGGCGCTGGCGCGCACCCGACTGCGCTCGAGCCCACGTGCGGCCAGGTGGGCGGTGGCCGACCGACGCCCGACGAGGCGGGCCATGAGCGACACCACCCACGGCGACAGGACGCAGATGCCGGCCAGGACCGCCACCCCGCCGAGGACCCCGACCGTGGCGCCGATGTTCCCGCTGGTTCGCCACACCACCGCCAGGGCGGCCAGCGCAGCGCCGCTGCCGACGAGCAGCCATCCGACGACCGGCACGCGGGCCTGCACCGGGTGGGTGGGCACCCGTCCGGCCAAGGCGGTGAGCACCGGCAGGCGCGCCGCTCGGAGGGCGGGCACGGCGGCGGCTCCCACGCCGCAGGCCACCGCCAGCAGCGTCACCACGGCGACGTCCAGCGGCGTGGTCCACGGCACGGTGATCGCCCGGTCCACGGCGGAGGACCAGCGGGCGTCCCCGATGGCTCGGAGCAGGCCGTTGGTGGCGAGCACGGCCAGCACGGCACCGAGGAACGCAGCGGCCGCCCCCTGGGTGACGAGGATGCGGACCAGCCGGCGAGGTGGGGCGCCGGCGGCGGCCAACAGGCCGATGCGGTGGAGCTGTGCCCGTGCGCTGACAGCGAAGGCGGCGGCCACCAGCACGCCGGTGACGGCCAGCAGCAGCGCGCCGGCCACCGACACCGCTGCTCGGGGGCCGGCGGCGCCCTCGTCCCAGCCCCAGGTCGTCCACCTGGCGGCGTCGAGCTCCAACAGCCCGGCGCGGGAGAGTTCGATCGCCGGTCCCATGATGAGGTCGTCGGGCGGCTCGATGGGGATGCCGTCCACCTCGAAGGTGTCGGTGCGGTCCCGGGCCGGAGGGTCGGCCGCCTCGGTCGGCGGCCCGACCATGCGGTCCGAGTCGCCGTCTGGGGTTCGGTCCCGTGCTTCGGTGAAGGTGTCCGCCAGCTCGGCGTCCACGGCGGTCCGCATCGCCCAACGGCTGTCGCGGTCGTCGACGCCGGCCACGTCGATGAGCATCGTCTCTGCCCGTGCCGGCTCGTCGTCGAGCGTGCCGGGCGCCACGTGGGCGGCGCGGGTGCCGTAGGGAGAGCGGTAGCGCACGGTGCCCACCACGGTCATCTCCTCGTCGGTCACCTGTGGGCGCACGGTGTCGCCGATGGCCACCCCCAGCGTCTGGGCCAGCGGCTCGGTGAGCACCACCTCGCCTGCCGAGGTGGGTAGGCGACCCGACAGGCCGGTGAACCGGTCGCGGGTGAGGGGGTGGTCGAGGGGAAGGTCGGTCAGGACGAAGGCGGCGGCCACGTCGTCGAGGCGCACCCGTTCGCGCACCGTTCGCTCGGTGAGCCAGCGACTCTCGTCGGGAAGGACGTCGGTGAGCAGCTCGTCGACGACCGGGGTGAAGCGTGCATCGGCATCGAGGAGCGGGGTCAGCTCGTCGACCGGGACCTCCCTGGGCAAGGTGAGGGTGTGGTAGCGGTCGGCGTAGAGGACGAGGTCGACGGTGCCGTGCACCTCGGCGTGGCGTTCGGCCGCCGGGACTCCGAGGTGACTCACCCAGGTGAGCGCCACCAGGGTGGCGGTGCAGGGCACGGCCACCAGTAGCGCTACCAGCGCGAAGCGCAGCGGCCGCCGGCGCAGCTCGCGTCCGGCCAGGCGGAGGTCGAGGGGCACCCTCATGACCGCACCTCGGTGCCGTGGGGTGCGTCGGTCTCGGCGCTGCTCACCGCCCGGGCGGCACCCCCGCCCTGTTCGGTGAGCACCCCGTCGCGCAGGCGCAGGATGCGCTCCGCGTGAGCGGCCAGGCGGGGTTCGTGGGTGACCACCACCACGGCGCAGCCGTCGTCGGCGGCCAGGTCGGCCAGCAGACCGAAGACAGCCTCGCTCGAGGCGGTGTCGAGGGCCCCGGTGGGCTCGTCGGCCAGCAGCAGGCGGCGCTGCCCGACGAGGCTGCGGGCGATGGCCACCCGTTGCTGCTGCCCACCGGACAGCGCGTCGGGGTAGCGGTCGAAGGGCGGCGTCAGGCCCACTCGTCGCAGCGCCTGGCGTGCCGCCGTGGTGGCCTCGCCGGCCGAGACGCCGTCCAGTTCGAGGGGGAGGGCCACGTTCTCCTCGGCGGTGAGCGTGGTGACCAGGTTGAGCCGTTGGAACACGACCCCCACGTGGTGGCGGCGCAGCGCAGCCAGCCCGGTGGCGTCGAGGGTGGCCAGATCGGTGCCCTCGACGGTCACAGTGCCGCCGTCGGGTCGGTCCATGCCGGCGGCCAGGTGCAACAGGGTGGACTTCCCCGATCCCGAGGGGCCGGTCAGCGCCACCATCTCGCTGTGGTGCACGGTGCAGGTCACGTCGTGGAGGGCGACGATCTCGTCGGGTCCATCGCGGAAGCGCCGGTGGACGCCGGCCAGGGCGAGGGCCGGCGGGGATGTGGGCTGGGTGGTCATGAGAGGCGCTCCGTGGGGTCGGTGCGGTCGGTCGTGGCCGGCTCGTTCTGCCGGGGGTCCGAGCTGGCGTCGGTGGGGTCGGTGGTGTCGGAGCTGACGTCGGTGGGGTGGGCCGAGGGCGCGGTCGGCCCGGCTCCGGCGGCGGCCGCTGCGGTGATGTGCATCTCGCAGCGGTCCAGCCAGTCGATGTCGGCGTCGAGGCGGGCGAGGAGGGCGTCGTGAGCCAGGCGCTCGGGGCCCGCAGCGCGGCGTCGTTGCTGGTGCTGGCCGCGGCGGAGCTCGTCGTAGAGCAGGTTCCGTTGGGTGTCGATGACGGCCAGTGCGGTGGTGGCCGATCGGCCGAGGGCCACCAGCACCTTGGTCAGCAGCTCGTCCCGTGGTGGTGCCTTGTCGCCGGATCCCGAGGCCAACCAGGCGGCCACCTCCCGCCGCCCGGCGTCGGTGATGGTGTAGCGGCGGTGGGTACGGCCGTCACCGTCGGCGCGGGCGGTGACGGGTTCGAGTTCGTCGACGAGACCGTCGC
>JAFIEP010000082.1 GCA_020832495.1 Acidimicrobiia bacterium
CCCCCCCCGGCCGCGGCCCCCCCCCCCCCCCCCCGCCCGGGCGCGGCGGCCCCCCCCCGGTTGCCTGGGCCCCCCGCGCTCCCGGGGCTGCGGGCCCGCCAAACCTTGTGGGGGGGGGGGGGGGGGGCGGGGCCCCCCCACCCCTCGCTGGCGCGCCCAGTGAGCGGCACGCGGTAGCCCACATGCCGCATGCCGATCCCGCATGCCGCGCACCGTTTTCGCGGGCCTCATGTGTCCCGGGCCTCCCAACCTTCCAAGTGCCGGCGATATGGAGCAGATGAGCCGCAGAACGCCGGCAGTTCGCGGGTTCGGAAGGGAAGCGACCACGACGCTGGGCACTGGCGCCGTCGCGACACCGCCCGCCGCCCGCCGCCCCTTGACATCGTGCGAACGCCGTTCGATACTCCTAACTATGTTAGATAAGCCTAAGAGGGACCGGAGAGCTGAACGCCACGAGGCCACCAAGGCCGAGATCCTCGACGCTGCGTGGGCCCAGGTGCGGGCAGAGGGCCTGGCCGCACTGTCGCTGCGGGACCTGGCCCGCACGGTCGGCATGCGGGCACCGTCGCTGTACAGCTACTTCGAGTCGAAGCACGCCATCTACGACGCCATGTACGCCCAGGGCACCCAGCAGTTCGTCGACGCCCAACGGGCCCTGTACCCGCTGCCCGACGAGCCGCTCGACGCGCTCAAGGCGGGCATGCGCTTCTTCGTCGAGTTCTGCGCAGCGGACGCCGCCCGCTACCAACTGCTGTTCCAGCGCACCATCCCGGGGTTCGAGCCGTCGGCGGCCTCCTACCGCATCGCCGAGGAGAGCCTGGCCGAGGTCGCCGAACTGCTCACCGGCTTCGGCATCACCGATCCCGAGATGCTCGACCTGTTCACCGCCCTCACCACGGGCATCGCCGACCAGCAACTGTCGAACGACCCCGGTGGCGACCGCTGGATCCGGCTCATCGACGATGCGGCAGAGATGTTCTACGAGCACACCACCAGGCGCGCTGAGCGCCACCAACTGGGGAGGACCACACGATGATGACCACGACCCTCGTGGAGGAGATCCCGCCGATCACCCAGGCCGAGGCTGGGCGACTGGCGACCACCGAGTACCAGCGGGTGGCCGACCAGCTCCGCTCGCTGGCGGCAGACGACTGGTCGAAACCGACCGACTGTCCTCTGTGGGACGTACGGGACATGGCCGGCCACACCGCCGGCATGATGGCCACGTTCACCGGTTACCGCACGTTCGCCCGGACGATGAGCGGCGCCACCAAGGCGGCCAAGCGCTCGGGCGGCCCGGTGGTCGACGCACTCACTGCCCGACAGGTGGCCGACCACGTCGGGCTCTCGACCGACCAGCTCATCACCAAGATCGAGAGCGTCGGGTCGGCAGCCGCCCGGTGGCGCACGAGCCGCCCGGCGCTGTTCCGCAGGATCCCGATCAAGGAAGAGGTGGGCGGCGTGCCCGAGACGTGGCGCCTCGGCTACCTGCTCGAGCGCATCCTCACCCGCGACCCGTGGATGCACCGGGTCGACACCGCCCGGGCCACCGGCTGCACCATGGAACTCACCCCCGAACACGACGGACGCATCGTGGCCGACGTGGTGGCCGAGTGGGCCCGCCGCCACGGGACCCCCTTCACGCTCACGCTCACCGGCCCCGCCGGCGGCGAGTTCGTCTTCGGTGGCGGCGGCGAACCTCTGACCCTCGACACCCTGGAGTTCTGCCGCATACTCTCAGGCCGTGCCGCCGGTGCCGGCCTGCTCACACAGGAGGTTCCGTTCTGATGGCAACCCGAGTCACCGAAGTTGCCGACGGCATCTACCAGTTGTCCACCTTTGTGGGCGCCCCCGTCGGGTTCAACCAGTACCTGGTCGCTGCCGACGAGCCGTTGCTGTTCCACACCGGCATGCGCCAGATGTTCCCGCTCATCTCGGCCGGGGTGGCGAAGGTCGTGGCACCCGAGTCGCTGCGTTGGGTGAGCTTCGGCCACGTCGAGGCCGACGAGTCGGGGTCGATGAACGAGTGGCTGGCCATCGCTCCCCAGGCCACCGTGGCCCAGAGCGTCATCGGGTGCATGGTGTCGATCGAGGACCTGGCCGACCGACCGCCCCGCCCTCTGGCCGACGGCGAGCGGTTGGACCTCGGCGGGCACGTGGTCCAGTGGTTCGACACCCCTCACGTGCCCCACGCCTGGGAAGCCGGGGTGCTCTACGACGAGACCACCAGGACGCTGTTCTGCGGCGACCTGTTCACCCGCTTCGGGGAGTACGAGGCCACCTCCGACGACGACATCGTCGGCCCGGCCGTGCAGGCCGAGGACGACATGCCCGGCTCGCTGTCGCTGCACCCCTCGTCGGGTGCCACAGTGCGACGACTGGCCGAACTCGACATCGACACCCTGGCGTTGATGCACGGCCCGGCCTTCAGCGGCGACTGCCGCGCCGCGCTGGCGGCCCTGGCCAACGACTTCGACCAGCGCATCGCTGCCCTGGACTGAGCCTCGGCTCGACCTGGGCGCGAGACCGGTCGCCGGGATTCTCCCGCCAACTGCCGGCGTTGTGCGCCACTCCCACCAACTGCCGGCGTTGTGCGCCACATGTGCCCCGTATCGCCGGCAGTTCGACGACCCCGACGCCCACCACGAGCGCCACCTGGTGTGTCGGGACCCGACCGCGACACCCAGCACGCCACCCAGCACGCCACCCAGCACGCCCACACCGCCAGCTTCACCGCTTCGTTTCGCCTGGCGCAGGGCGCCGCCCCCGACGCGAGCAACCCTGGTCGAGGTGGACGTACTCGAACGAAAAGGTCGCCGTCGAGCGAACCCAAGGGCACTGCGCCGGCCAGGTCATGGTGTGGCTGCCCGAACTCGGGCACCTCCACAATTCCGACGAGACCTCCGGTGCGAAAGCTCCCACGACAGCGACCACATGACGCACCTCGAGACGCTGTCGAAGTCGCTCGGGTTGGCCGAATCCGGGGTGATCGAGTCGATGTCCGACGGCCACAGCTTCGAGGTGGACGACCGCAGCAGCACCGCCGACTGTCCCGGCGCCATCGTGGTCAACTATTGGTCAGCGGTAGTCCGCAGCGTCGACGTCGAGGCCGCGTTCGTTGGCGTCGGCGATGAAGCGCCAGGCGTCGGGTCGGGACCCGTCGACGTCGGTGGTGCCGTAGTGCGACGCCAGATCGAAGGCGGTGACCGACCCCTTGGTCCACCGCTGGCGCTCAGGGTCCGCCGCCAAGGCAGCCACGGCCCGGCCAATGAAGGCCGGCGACTCGGCAATGGCGAAGTGCGCCGGATCGGGCTCACCCTCCACCTTGGGGCGGCGGGTGGCGTCGAGCCACGTCGCCTCGGTGACCCCGAAGTGGTCGAGCATCATCTCCGAACGCAGCCAACCCGGCGACACCGCCACCGCGCAGCACCCGTGGGGTTCCAGCTCGTGACCTTCGCCGAAGGCCAGCCGGTTCGCCGCCGTCTTGGTGAGGTCCATGAACACCGTCTCGCGGAAGCGGGTGTCGTTCCAGGCGTTCGACCCGTCGGTGATCTCCACCACCAACCCGCCCGGCCGGCGGGTGAGCAACCCCAGGGCGACGTGGCTGGTGACCAAGTGGCTCTCGAGCCCCGCACGCAGGAGGCGGAGGCCACGATCGAGGTCGTACTCCCACAAACTCTTTCCGAAGTCGACGTAGTGCTCACCGCCGATGTCGTTCACCAGGATGTCGAGCCGACCGTGGTCGGCGTCGATGCGCTCGACGAGGCGACGCACCTGGTCGACATCGAGGTGGTCGGTGACGCAGGCGATGCCGGTGCCACCGGCGGCGTCGACCAGCTCGGCGGTCTCCTCGATCGTCTCGGGTCGGTCGTAGTCGGACCGTCCGGTGGTGCGTGAGCTGCGGCCGCTACAGTAGACGGTGGCGCCGGCAACGCCGAGGGCCACGGCGATGCCCCGCCCGGCGCCTCGGGTGGCGCCGGCCACGAGGGCGATGCGATCGGCCAGGGGTGCGGTCGTTGAGGTCTCCATGTGTCTATCGTGCACAGGCGAACCTGACAGAACCTGTCAGGTTCAGGCGATAGGTTGCCACCATGCGCTCCTCGCGGCTGCTCGCCCTGCTCATGGCGCTGCAACGCACCGGTACGGCCACCGCCCCGCAGCTGGCCGAGGAGCTCGAGGTGTCCGTCCGCACCATCTACCGGGACGTCGCCGCCCTGCAGGAGGCGGGCGTGCCGCTCTACACGGTGCCCGGCGCCGGCGGCGGCGTCCGCCTGGTGGACGGGTGGCGCTCGTCGATCGAGGGGCTGACGTCCGACGAGGTGCGGGCCCTGGCCGTGGGTGGCGGACCGGCCGCCGACCTGGGCCTCGGGTCGGTGCTGGCGGTGGCCCGCTCCAAGCTGCGCTCGGGTCTGCCGGCGCCGGTCCGGGCCGAACTCGATCTGGTGGCCGAACGGTTCCTGCTCGACGCCTCTGCGTGGTTCCGACCCGAACCCACCCCACCGCTGCTCGCGGACTTGGCCGAGGCGGTGTGGCGTGCGGCGCGGATCGACCTCGGCTACCAGCGTGGCGGGCGAGTGCGCTCCCGCCGGGTCGACCCGCTGGGGCTGGTGGACAAGGCCAACGTCTGGTACCTGGTGGCCCGCCACCGGGGGTCGATCCGCACCTACCGGGTGTCGCGCATCCGCTCGGTCCGTCGTCGACCCGAGTCGTTCGAGCGACCAGCCGGGTTCGACCTGGCCGACTACTGGCACGCCGCCGCCGCGGAATTCGATGCCGACCTGCGGCGGGTCGAGTGTGAGCTGGTGGTGCCGTCGGGGTCGGTGGGTGCGCTGCGTCGGGCAGTGCCCGGGGATCTCACGGGCACGGCCGTCGAGGCGGCCGTGCCGGGCGACGACGGGCGGCTGCGGGTGTCGTTGCGGGTGGAGAGCGTCGAGGTGGCTGCCGACCAGTTGGTGGGCGTGTGGGGTGTCGAGGTGGTCGCGCCGGTCGAGTTGCGGGCCCGCCTGGCCGCCCACGGCCACGCTCTGGCCACCGCCAACCACTGCGGGTGACCACCCCGCCAACTGCCGGCGATCCGAGCCAGATGCAGCGCGAATCGCCGGCAGTTGAGCGGAGCGAGAGCGAGCACGCCATACGCATCGCGCATCGCGAACAGGCCGGAGGGGTAGGTCACCGCGGCGTGGTCGCTCGAGCCACCACATCGCACGAGTCGCCGACCCCGCAGCGGTCGCGCACCGCCCTGACCGTGGTGGTCGGGCTCCTGGTGGCCTGGAACCTGGTGGGCAACCTGGCAGTGCCCGACGCCTGGTACGTGCCCACCAACCTGGCGGTGGCTGGCGCGCTGGTGGCCGTGGCCTGGTGGGCCGGACTGCGGGCGAGGGAGGTGGGTCTGTCTCGGGGCACAGTGACGCAGGGCGTGCGCTGGGGTGGGGTCGTGGCCGCAGCGGTGCTGGTCGTGGTGGCACTCGGCACGTTGGTGCCGTTCGCCGCTGACGCCTATACCGACGAACGGGTGGACGTCGACGGGGCTGGGCTGGCCTTCTACGCGCTGGTGCGCATCCCGTTCGGCACGGTGGTGCTCGAGGAGGTGGCCTTCCGAGGCATCCTGCTGGCCTTGCTGGTGCGGGTGCTCGCCGGGCGACCGACCCGCGTGGACGTCACCGACCCGGGGAGCACCACTCCGACCGCGCCCCACGACACCACCGACGAGGACCCCACCGCTGGCGGCCTGGCACGAGCCCGACGCTGGCTCGGACTGCGTCGGCTGACACGACGCTGGGAGCCCGGAGACGAGGCCCAGGCCGCACACCCCAGCGAGGCCCTCGGCGACGCAGCCGGGTCGGCCTCACCGGCGGTGTTGTGGCAGGCGACGTGGGTTTCGAGTGTGCTGTTCGGGCTGTGGCACATCGTGCCGTCGATCCCCGCGGCGCGGGGCAACGTGTACGTAGGCGCAACCGTGGAGGACCCGCTCGGTCTGGTGGCCATCGTGGCCGCGGCGGTGGCCACCACCACCGTGGCGGGCCTGGTCTTCTGTTGGCTCCGGCTCCGTTCGGGCAGCCTGCTGGCCCCGATGATCGCCCACGTGGCCACCAACAGCGGATCGTTCACCGTGGCCTGGCTGTTGGCCAGCTGACCGGGATGACGGGCGCCGGGCGCCCACAGTCGGTCCACCACGCTCGGTCGACACACACGACGGAGCGTGGCCACCCTCGGAACTGCCGGCGATCTGGGACACATACAGGGCACATCGCCGGCAGTTCGGCAGGGGGAGGGCGGCTCGCTCAGCCGAAGCCGGCGCGTCGCCACAGGAACGCCGCCATGGCCTGTCGGGAGATCGGCTCCAACGGGCGGAACGTCCCGTCGTCGTACCCGCCGGTGATGCCCTCGTCAGCCAACCAGGCAATCGCCTCCGCAAACGGATGCCCCGCACCCACATCGGGGAACGGCCCGTCACCGGCCACCGACATCTCCGGCGACCCCGCCATCCGCCACAAGAACGCCGCCATGGCCTGGCGAGAAATCGGTGCCACCGGACGGAACGTCCCGTCCTCGTACCCGCCGGTGATGCCCTCGTCAGCCAACCAGGCAATCGCCTCGGCAAACGGATGCTCGAGCCCCACATCGGGGAACGGCCCGTCACCATCCACCGACATCTCCGGCGACCCCGCCATCCGCCACAAGAACGCCGCCATCGCCTGCCGAGAAATCGGCGCCACCGGACGGAACGTCCCATCCCCGTAGCCGCCGGTGATCTGCTCGTCGGCCAACCATTCGATGGCTTCACAGAACGGGTGGGAGGTGCCGACGTCGGGGAATGGTCCGTCACCGTCGTCGTCGAAACAGAGGCTGGGGGCGACGGCGGTGACGGCCTGAGGTTCCACCGGAACCGCCTCGAGGTTCCCGGCCCGGTCCCAGGCGCGCACGGCGAACCCGTAGCTGCGCCCCCGCTCGGCCTCGTAGGTGGCGGTGGTCCTCGTCGGGTCGTCGACGGAGAACCAGGTCACCAGCGGCCCGTCGTCGACGCTGACGAGCAGCTGGTAGCCGCCGACGCCGGAGAGTTCGTCCTCGGCCGACCAGCTGACCTCCAGGTCGGTGGTGGTCGACACCTCAGGCAGCGGATCCACCGACCCGACGGGCGGGGTGCCGTCGAGGGTGTTCACCCAGGCGTCGGTGACGATGGGCTCGTTGTTGTCGAACACGATCGACGCCGCGTTGGACAACACGATGCCGTCGGTGCGTTCACGCGGTTCGATGACGAAGCTCACGCTGCCCTCGCCCTCGATGGGTTCGACGTTGGGTGGCAGGAATCCGGCCAGCGGATCAGTGGGCAGCTCGCCGGTGTCGGGGTCGACCGCCGTCATGGTCCACACCAGCTCGCTGGTGTCGTCGTGCCAGGTGACGTCGATGTCGATGAGGTCGTCACTGCCGGGGTCGTCGACGGTGGTCGACCACTCGCGGACCCCTTGGGGCGGGGTGATGACCAGTTCGTCGCTCAACGTGATCAGCCCGAGTCGGATGGTGTCGGGGTCGAACACGGTGGTGTCGATCTCGTCGGTGATCTCCACGATGAGCGCCGGGGCGGTGGCCTCGGGGTCGTTCTCGAAGTAGATCGTGTAGCCGAACGGCACGTCGGGGGTGGTGTAGCCCTCCTCGCCCACGCCCGGCGGGCCGACCTTCTCGTTGGGGTCGAACGCTCCCATCACGGTGACCGTGCGGGGCACCGCCACCGTCTCGGGCATGCACCCACCGGCGATGTCGTTGGCGAGCTCCGCGCCAGCGATGATGCGGTTGCCCCAGGTGACGACGGTCTTCGCCACCTTCAACGCCTTGGTGTACGGGAAGATGTCGGCGGCGCAGTCGACCACCGCCGAGCCGATCGTGGTGGTCGCCCAACTGCCCCACACCGCCTCTCCGGTGCGAGCCTGTTCCATGGCGTTGAACGTTGCGCCGGCGGCGGCGCCCGCCACCTGGGACTTCGTGAACTGGCCGAAGCCGCCCTTCACGCAGCCGCCGCCGGGGATGAACTCCAAGCCGACGTCGACGGCCAACGCCAGGCCGTCGACGATGCACTCGGCCAGGGCATCGATCTCGGCGAGACTCCGCCGGTCCGCGCCGGCCGCGCCGGCCATGTCGGCCGCGTCGGAGGTTTCGGGCAGCGACAGGTCGAGATCCCCGAGACAGGCGTTGGCCCATGCGGAGAGCTCGAACTCCGGGACGCCTCCGGGGGCGCCGGCCTCGGGGACGGTGACGAGCATCGAGAAGCTGACCTCGGAGTTGGCGGGAACGTTCGACACCAGGATCGGCGCCATGGCCGTGCCACGGTCGTCGGGCACCATCACCGGCACGGCGTCGAGCGGCAGCAGCCGGCCGTCGAGTCCGGGCACCGGCTCGGCCGGGAGCTCGGCCAGGTCGAACCGACCAGTGAGCGTGGCGGCCTCGGGGATGCCAGCCAGGTAGACGGGCACCACCCGGGCGTCGGTGTTGCCGAGGTTGCCCACCGACACGGTCACCATCGACGGGAACGTGGCCCGGGTCATCGGCGGTGCGGACAGGCGCACGTAGAGGTCGTAGCCAGTGGCCTCTTCCACCTGCACGGCGTCCTCGATGAGCACGACCGACCCGTCGGCCATCTGGACGAGCACGTCCCACGATCCCTGGTCGATCGAGTCGAGCACCAGGCGCGCCTCGGTGCGGGCCACCCCACCGTCGAGCACCGCCTCGGCGACGTGCTCGTGCCCGCCTCCGCGCACGAGCGACACCCGGCTGACGAGTTCGACCGACACGCCGAGCACTTGCAGCGACACCGGTCCGCTGTCGCCGATGACCCCTGGCCACACCGCCAGGTCGGGCAGGTCGGGCGACTCGTCCACCTGCACGACGTAGGGGTCGCCGCTCACGACGATGGTGCCCCAACACGAACCGACGCCGTCGACGCGGCGGGCGCAGGTCCGACTGCCGTGGGCGCCGGCGATCTGGTCGTACGTGCCGGGGAACGGGCTGCTCCGACCTTCGTGGTCGGCACCCCAGCAGTGCACCGATCCCACGGTCGCCAGCGCACAGGCGTGCTGGTTGGACCCGACGACGTCCACGAAGCCACCGGCGGGTGCGGCGGGGGGCTCGCCGGGTCCGACCGATCCCCAGCAGTCGAGCTCGCCGTTGGTGGCCACCGCGCAGGCATAGGTCCCGCCCACCACGACAGCGGTGTAGGTGCCAGCGGGTGGCGTGTGCAGCGCAGTGGCCGAATTGGAGGTGCCACCCCAGCAGTGCAGGTCGCCGTCGGTCGAGATGGCACAGGTGGTGGCGTTGCGGGTGGCCAACGTCGTGTAGGTGCCGGCGGGGGCGTCGAGCCGGTCATTCGTGTCGGTCCCCCAACACACGATGGTCTGATCAGTGCGGATGGCGCA
>JAFIEP010000089.1 GCA_020832495.1 Acidimicrobiia bacterium
AGTCGACGCAGACGCCACCGCCAGTGGTGTGGAACCGGTGAGACGCTGCGGATCCGCTGCGGTGAGCGTCCCACCTGACGGACCCCACGCCGACGAGAACCAGCCCGTCACATCAACGGTCACCTCCACCGACCCGTGCCCATGATTGGTGAGCTTCACCTGCCCGCCCGTCGACACCCGCGACAGCACACCAACCGAATGCTCCTCACCGTCCATGAAATGGGCGCTGATCGCATCGGGTGTCACCGTCACGTCTTCTGCATACACGACCACCCAACCGTTGTCATCAATCCCTTCGGTGGTCACCGTCAACGACACCGCCGCCACCTGCCCCGCAGCCGGCACACCCGCCAGCCCGGCCACGTCGAAGACGATCGTGTCGTCAGGCTCCAACTCGCCGCACCCCGACGCCGGACACATCCCCGACCCGGTGCGGGTGTCGATGATTCTCGTCGGCGACACCGCCGTGAACTCGCCGTCGTTGCCCGCGAACGTCGGCACCGTTGCCTCGGTCATGCGCCCCTCAGCGTCGTAGGCGAAATCAGACGGCGGACCTGCCCCATCAGGCGGATCGACCGCCACCCGCCGACCCGAATCATCATGATCGAACATCGTCGCTGCCGTCGGCGGGTCGTCACACTCCGGTGCGCCCGCACCTGCCGGCCACATGCGCATACACAACTGGTTCGCCTGGTCGAATCGCTGTTGCACGAACGCGCCCCGATCGCGGAGGTTCCCGGCGTCGTCGTACCCGAACGACAGGCCACCAGCGGATTTCAGGCGTCCCAACGCGTCGTAGGTGTACGCCTCGCTGGCAGGCCCGGCCAGGCCGGCCTGGGTTGTCTCTTTCAACTGGCCGTCATCGAAACGCTCGTAGCCGATCGACGCCCACACGCCCGCCCCGTCGGCAAACGTCACACCGTCCATCCGATCCGCCCGATCGTAGGCGTAGCTGTCGACCTGCCCGGCCGCACCTGGGAACGTGATCGTCTTGAGGTTGCTGTGCTCATCGGGGGTGAAGTGGAACTCGCGGCCGTCGAAATCGGTGAGCTTCACCCAGCGGCCCGCCTTGTCGTAGGTGCGGGTGATGGTGTTCGAACCCGAGAACACGGCGTTGTCGGGGTAGGTGACCGTCTCGACGTTCCCCGCCGGGTCATGGCCGTAGGTGACCGTCTTGCCGGCCTCGGTCGAGCTGGTCAGCCGTCCCAGACCGTCGTAGCCGAACACCAACGTGTCATCAGTCGTCACCACATGGGTGCGGCGACCCGCCTGGTCGTAGAGGATCGACGTCACATCTGCGGTGTCCGGGTCGTTGTAGGAGATCGACGTCACCTGCCCGGCGTCGTCGCTCGTATACACCGCACACCGCACCAACGCCACACAGTCACCACCAGGGTCCTGACGCCACCACAACGCCCCATCGGGCCGATAGTTGAACACCGTGGCCCGTCCCAGGGGATCGCGCTGCACGCGCAGGCGACCCAACTCGTCGTAATCGAACTCGGTACGCTCCGATGCCGCGTTCACCTGCGCCTTGGTCGACCCGTCCGGCCAGAACTCCGTCTCAATTGCCGACGCATCGTTGCGTTCCACCCGCCACAGCCGACCCGCGGCGTCGTAGTGGTTCGTCGTCACCCGACCCTCCGCGTCAGTGAACACCTCGGGCCGGCCCAACTCGTCGTAGGTCACCGACGTCGACTCACCCAACGGGTTCGTCACCTCGGTCACCTCCCCGAACGCGTTCGTCTCGAACGACGTCGTGTACAACCCTTCACCACCGGAGAGGTGCCCCTTCGGGGCCGTCGACCATTCGATGCGACCCACCGCATCGAACTCCCACGTCGTCTTGTTGCCCAGCGGGTCGATCACCTCGTCGCGGTAGCCGTTGTCGTCGTAGTCATAGCTCCACACCTCACTGCGAGGGTCGGTCATCGATTCCACCCGCCCCGGGTGCGCCGGGTCGTACACAAAGCTCACCGACGTCGTTTTCTCGTCGACGCCTTCCGTCGTTGACGACAACACGTTGCCCGCACCGTCGTACACCGTGGTGGTCACCGCACCATCAGGATGGGTGATCTGCCCGGGTTGGCCGAACGCCGTGTACGACCCGAACGACGTCTGGCGACCCAACGCGTCACGGGTCCACTCCACGAGACCCGTGGCCGGGTCGTACGACGTCTCGGCCACCAGCCGCTCCGGCGACACCGACTCCAACACCACCGCGGTGATGCCGCCGGTCTGGTGGTCGTAGTCGTAACGCCACACCATCGCATCCGCCGACCCGTACCCCTCGACGGACCGCACCCGCCGACCCGTCCAGTCGTATTCGTCGAGACGCACCGCATCATGGGGGCCCGACGCGTGCGACCCCGCACCTGGCATGGTCACCACCGTCGAGTCCGGCACCGAGTCGTAATCGAAGTCCCACACCCCACCATCAGGCGCCGTCTGACGAAACACCCGCCCCTCACTGTCGTACTCGCTCACCGTCGCCGCCGGAGTGGACGACGCCGACTGCACCGGATCGATCTTGTGGGTGAGGCGCCCCTCGCTGTCGTAGTCGAACGCCCACACCCCACCGCCGACATCGGTCACCGACGTCAACCGGCCGTCGTCGTAGCCGTACACCACCTCCCGATTCGCCGGATCAATCACCTTTTCGATGAGATCACCATCCCACTCGAAGGTGAGTTCACGGCCTGTGGCCGCCTCACGCACCGTCTCCAGCCGATCCGACGAGTCGTACGAGTACTCGTTCACGTACCCGTTGCGGTCCGCCAACTCCACCAGCCGACCATCCGCGTCGAACTCCAACACCCGACCGTCATGGCCCTCAATCGTGTACACCGCCGACGAACCACTCCCCGACACCGACAACGACGACTCCACCCACGGCGCCGCCACGAACCCGCCGGCACCGTCATCGAACCAGTTCGTCTCCGCCCCCGAGCCCATCACCAACGTCACCGCCCCATCAGAGGGCTCATCGAACAACAGATGCGTCGTCACGTTCGTCGACCAACCAGGCCCGAACGGCCCATCGGCATCAGCGCGCAACGAGCTGTAGCCCCGCTGCACCACCAACCCCGCACCCGGGCCATCGACCGCCACATCGACGAACGACTCGTGCAACGCACCCGAGCGCGTCGACACCGGATTCCCCTCAGAGTTGTCACACAACCCCACCCACCGCGACACCCAGTTGCACGTCGCCGACGCCTCCGGCGGCACCCACGACCCATCCAACTGCCACTCCGGCACCGGATCCCGCCCCGACGCCACCCACCGATCCCGCGCCTCCGCAACCGTCACCACCGAGTGATACTCAGCCACCTCATCAATCCAACCCCGGAACTGCTGGCTATTGCCGAAGACTGAACCGACGACCAGCCGATCACCCTCGGACGACCACTTGATGTCGCACCCCTCCGGGTTGGGTTCGATGCCGGCGAGGGAACCGTTGATCACGAGCCTGACGTCACCAAGTCCCGCGGTAGCAACCACGTGGTACCACGAACCGTCGCGAAAGTCGCCGTCTATCACGAGTTCCTGGTTGGTCGACAGCGAGGTGCAACTGCTGTGCCGATAGCGGCGCACTCGCAACCTCAACTCGCTACCAGCATCGGCGAGGTACACCCCGAACCTGTGCACGAGCGAGTCGCCCTTCATTCGGCGGAAAAGGTACTCATTGCCCGTCGAGGTTTGCGTTGCGTCTGCCCTGAACCAGAACTCCACCGAGTACTCACCGCCCGACGGTACCGGATGCAACCCGTCCGAGTTCACGCGATTGGCGTACTCCGGACTGGGACGTACAAGCGTCCCGTCGCCATCGGCGGTCGCACCGTCGGCAGTCGTAGATGGATCGTGCTCCTGGTGGTACTCGAGCGACGGACCACCCGCCACGGCGTTCAACGCCTCCTTCGGGCCAGCCGCCAAGTCGGCCTCCCCAAGCCGCCAATGGTTCACCGCACCACCAGCCGCCACCGCGTCGACATACGGATCGGACGGCTGGGCCGCGGCGGGCGACGCCGTCGTCACATCAGCTACGAAGCCCGGCAGCCCCAACAACGCGACCACCAACACACACACACACACACACCGAACGGCGACGTGACACCGAAAACCCCCGAAGCTCACACCTGCCACCGAGCAGGCCCCAACGCGAACAGCCGGCAAGCTAGCCCCACCACCACCCCTGTGCAACCCCTTCTTGTGGAAACACCCTCCGACATGGCGGTGAACCGGGGCTGGACGACCCAGCTGGTGCCCGACCCCCCGCCGTCAGAAGGACGGAACGGCCCGTGTTTGCCACGTTCTCGGCCACATCGGGCGTCTCATCTTCGATACCAACCCCCGCCCCAGACCGGGCGCGGCACGGGCGGGAGCACACCGAGCGAGTATCGTCGCCACGATGCTGTCCGAGGCGGCCGCAACGCCTGATGACCCGGCAATCTGGACCAAGGGCTTGACCCGCGGGTTCCCCGCCGGGTTGGCGGTCGAGAACCTCGACATCCATGCCGCCCGCGGTGAGGTGCTCGCCCTGTTGGGGCCGAACGGCGCCGGCAAGACGACCACAGTGCGGCTGCTGAACGGCATCCTCAAGCCCGACGCCGGGTCGATGAAGGTCATGGGCTACGACCCGGTCACCGAAGGCGACGCCGTGCGGAGTCGCACCGGCGTGCTCACCGAGATCGCCGGCATCGACGACCGCCTCACCACGTTGCAGAACCTCGAAGTGGTGGCCCGCCTGCGCGGCTTCGAGCACGACGAGGCAGTGCGGCGTTCGATGGCCCTACTCGAACGCTTCGGCATGGCCGAGCGGGCCCAGCAACTCACGCAGGGTTTCTCCACCGGCCAACGCAAACGGGTGGCGTTGGCCCGGGCGATGCTCGGCGACCCCGAGGTGCTGTTCCTCGACGAACCCACCTCCGGGCTCGACCCGGCCGGCACCCGCGACGTGGTGGCCCTGATCGGTGAACTGGCTGCGGAGGGCCGCACCATCTTGTTGGCCACCCACTTCCTCGGCGAAGCCAGCCGGCTGGCGCACAGCATGGCCGTGCTGCACCGTGGTCGCCTCCGAGCGTTCGGCCGACCTGCGGAGCTGGCCGCCGACATCTTCGACGGCATCGGCGTGGTGCTCGACCTCGGCGGACCGCCTCCGAGGGGGCTGGCCGACACGCTCGCCTCCGTCGGTGGGGTCCACCAGGTGGATGACGCTCCCGTGGGGCTCGCCCTGCGAGTGCGCGACCGCCAGGTGGTGCCCGACGTCCTGCGAGCAGCCGCGGCCTCGGGCGCCGACGTCTTCGAGGTCCGCACCCACGCCCCGACCCTCGAGGACGTGTACTTCGCCGTGGAGGCACGGATCATGGCCGAGGAGGGCGCCGGCATCAACGACGCCTTCCTGGCCGGCGCCCCGGCGTACGAGGCCACCTCGTGAGCGACGACGAGGACACCCCGACCGGGGCCCGTGCGGGCGCGGGTGCCGGAACGGGCGCCGAGGCGGGTGCCAGTACGGGCGCCGGTGCGGGCGCGAGCGGCGGTGGCGGCGCAGCACCGCCTGGCCCACCTCCGACCCGGCCCGCACCCGCCTCCCCGACGTCGGCGAACGGCGGCGGCGGTGTGCGCAGTGCGCTGCGCAGCGGCGGCCCGGCACCCCGGGTGGAGCCGGGCGACCGGGGCCGCGACCTGCCCGCCATCTGGGCCGTGATGCGCAAGGACCTCACCGCCATCCGTCGGTCGAAGTCCATCACCCTGCCCATGATCATCGTGCCCACGCTGCTCGTGGCGATCATGCCGTTCGCTCTCGGCTCCTACGCCCGAGCAGCACCCCCCGACCAGGTGGCCAACGCGCTGCGCTCGCCGCTGGCACGCAGCCTGCTCGAGCCCATCTCGTCGCTGCCCGAGGACCAGCAGTTGCCGGTGCTCATCCTCGGCTACCTGTTGTCGCCGGTGCTGTTGGTCATCCCCCTCATGGTGTCGGCCGTGCTGGCCGCCGATGCCTTCGCCGGCGAGAAGGAACGACGCACCCTCGAGACGCTGCTGCACCTTCCGGTGGCCGACCGCGACCTGTTCCTGGCCAAGGTCCTGGTGGCCTTCGTCCCGGCGGTGGCCATCACCTGGGCCGGGGCGGCGGTCTACGCCGGGGTCTCCAACCTCGTGGCCTGGCCGGTCACCGGACGGATCATCCTGCCCTTCGGTCAGTGGCTGGCCGTGATGGGATGGGTGGCGCCGGCCATCGCGCTCTTGGCGTTGGGGGCGTTGGTGTTCGTGTCGTCACGGGCACGCACCACCCAGGAGGCCAACCAGCTCGGGGGCGTGGTCATCCTGCCCCTCATCTTCGTGGCTGCCAGCCAGGCCTCGGCGCTTTTGCTGGCCCCGCTGGTGTGGGTGTTCGTCGTGGGCGGCATCATCTGGATGGGAGCGCTGGCCCTGGTGGGCATCAACGCCCGCCGCTTCACCCGCGACCGGTTGGCGTCGCGGTCCTGACCGACCGAGCCCCGCCAGACGCGCCGACGTGTCTGGCCATAATCCGAGCCGGAGGCGCCGTTGCCGAGTTCCGCGCCGTCGAAGCCAACCTCGGGACGACCGTGGCCCGAGCCCTGCACTGGGGCGCGAGCTGGGCCGCCATCGGCACCGCTCCCGGCGCGAGGTCAGGTTGGCCGCGCAGTTCCACGTCTCCACGTCAACCGGACCAGGACGGCAGCGACCCCGACCGCAGCCAACAGCGGAACTCTGCGAACAAGATGACCTGCCATTGACAGTTGTACCAATAGACGATCCGTCATAGGCTTTGGGCATGCCGGTGACCTCCGCTGCACTGCTGCGAGCGGCCCGCCAGGACGCTCGCCTATCGCAGACCGACCTCGCTGCTCGGGCGGGCGTCGCGCAGTCGGTCATCAGCGCCTACGAGTCGGGACGCCGAGAGCCGAGCCTGCCCACCTTGATCCGGCTGGTCGAAGCCACCGGCCACGAGCTCACGATCGATGTCGTCGCCGCATCAGAACGTACCCTCGGGCTTCCATGCACGCCGCTCGGCCGACGGCTGCGACAGCGCCGCAAGGCGATCATCCGGGCGGCCGAGGACCGTCGGGCGCACAACGTGCGGGTCTTCGGGAGTGTCGCTCGGGGTGATGACATCGAGTCCAGCGACGTCGACATGCTCGTCGACCTCGAAAAAGGCGTCGGGCTGCTCGACCTCATCGGGCTTGAGCGAGAGCTCGCCGAGCTGCTCGGAGTCGACGTGGACGTCGTGCCCGCCGACTCGCTGAAGCCTCGTATTCGCGAGCAGATCGAACGCGAGGCTGTGCCGCTGTGAGCCGGCGGGACGACGAACGGCTCGCCAACGTCATCGCCTCCGCCGAGGCGATCGCTTCGCACCTCGAGCGCGGCGGTCTCGATGACGACCTCGTCTTCGACGCGGTACGTGTACGACTCATCGAGATCGGTGAGGCCGTCAAGGACATCGACCCCGAGGTACTTGCCGACGAACCCGAGACCCCGTGGCGCGACGTCGCAGGGATGCGAGACCACCTCGCCCACCGCTACTTCGATACCGCGCACTCGATCGTGCAAGCCACCATCGACCATGACCTACCACCGTTGCTCGCCGCTGCTCGCCGGCTACTGCACCGGATGGGACCAGCCACCGACCCGAACCCCTGACCCACGGGGACTGCCGCAGGCCCTCTACCGCCCGGGGTCCTGCCGGGCCAGATCGCTCGCTCGCCCGAAGCCATCCCAATCGACGTCGGGCAGATCGGGGAGCGAACCGGCGAGGCCGGACGGAGCTGCGGGCGGCCCCTCGGCCTCCAGCACGCGGAGGTGCGCTCCGGTGGGCAGGGGCCGCCTCGGTCGGGTGGGCAGAGGGAGATGAGGTCGTCGGTGGGGCGGAACCCGTAGGCCACACGGGTGAGGAGGCGCAGTTCGGTCTGCACGCCTCCGGTGCACCGCTCAGCGGGCCAGGATCACCAGTTGGAGGAACGCCGCCCCCAAGATGAGCACCATGAGCGCCGCCAGGACGATGGTGGTACCGCGCCGCATCAGGTCTCTCCCTCGCTGGTGGACTCCTCGGTGGCGGATCCCCCGGTGGTCGTACTGCCCGAGCCGCCGGCTGGCCCACCCGCTGGGCGGAGTGTGACCGGCGTGGTGGGTGCGTCAGCGGAGGCACCGCCCTCGTCGAGCGCCGACAGGAACACGGCGCTGCCTGGCTCGAGGTGGAGTTCGTCGGCGGCCGAGCCGCGGTAGACGGTGAGTGCCACCAGACCGTAGGAGTCGACAACCAGGCCGAGCCGGTCGTTGGGCAACTCGGCGAACGCCGTGACCCGGCTGGCCACGCGGCTGATGTCGCGCACGGTCACCTCGACGGGGTCGTCCTCCTCCTCGACCAGTACCTCGACGTCGTCGGGACCGATGTTCAGCTGCGCGTTGCCGTAGCGGTCGACCCACAGCACCTCGGCTTCGAGACGACCGTCCTCGGTGGCGTGCATCGGGAGCACCCCGGGGAACAGCCCGGCCGGGTCGATCGACTCGCCCAGTTCGGTGAGTGGCACACCCGCCGCCAGGTGCGCCGCAGCCGGTGCGAACACGTCGCGGCCGTCGAAGGTTGCGCCCGGGCTCTCGAGGCGGTACTCGGCGGACGTGAGGTGCACCGCGGCGTCGGCGCCGCCACACATGCCGACGGCGGGGGCCAGCAGGCCGTTGTCCGGTCCCACCAGGATCGAGGCCCCATCACCGATCGACACCGCCACCGCCCGGCGTTCGGTGCCCACCCCGGGGTCCACCACGGCCAGCACCACCCCGGGGCACAGGTACTGCGCCGAGCGGGCCAGCAAGAGCCCGGCCCCGCGCACGTCGTAGGGGACCACATCGTGGGAGAGGTCGATGACCGCCGCCTCGGGGCAGATGGAGCGGATCACCGAGTGGACCACACCCACGAACTCGTCGGAGCGGCCGTAGTCGGAGAGGAAGGTGATGGTGTCGTAGCGCACGCGCCGCGAACGCTACCGGCGCCGACCGACAGGTGCCACGTCAGCGCGGCCGAGGTCAGGACCGACCCAGCTCGCCAGCGCGGGCAGCGGAGGCCAGCACGGCGTCGGACACGGCGGCGCGCACCCCGCCCGCTTCGAGCGCCCGCAGCCCGGCAGCGGTGGTGCCGCCGGGGGAGGTGACCGCGGCGCGCAGGGCGGCGGCGTTGTCGTCGGACTCGGCGAGCAGCCGGCCGGCCCCCTCGAGCGTGGCGGCGGTGAGCGTTTCAGCCACGGGTCGTGACAGTCCGGCCAACACGGCCGCTTCCACCATGGCCTCGGCCACCACGAACAGGTAGGCGGGGCCCGATCCCGACAGGCCGGTGACGGCGTCGAGGAGGTGTTCGGGCACCCGCACCACCGTCCCCACCGAGCCCAGGATCTCCTCGGCCCAGGCCAGGTCGTCGTCGGAGGCGCGCTGGCCGCCTGCCACCGCCGCCGCGCCGCATCCCACCAGTGACGGGGTGTTGGGCATGGCCCGCACCACGGCCGTGGTGGGCGGCAGCACCGCTTCGAGCGTGCCCAGGGTGACCCCGGCGGCGATGCTCAGCACCCGTGCCGGTGCGGCGTCACCCAACCCGGCGCACACCGACACGATCTGGTCCGGCTTCACCGCCAGCACCATGGCGTCGGCGTCACCCACGTCGCTGCGCACGTCGACGCCGGGCAACCGCTCGGTCAGCTCCTGGCGTCGGGTCTCGTGGACCTCCACCACCGCCACGGTGGCGGGGTCGGTGCCCGCCTCGAGCAGCCCGCGCACCAGCGCCTCGCCCATCCGTCCACCACCGATGACCTGCAGTGCTGTCATGGGCGCACCCTACACAGCGGCCCCCGGGCTGGTCGGGGTCTCCGGCACCCGGATGGCCGGTAGTCGGACGAGCACCAAGGTGGCCACCATGGCGGCCGCCACCACGGCGCCGGCCAGGAAGGCGCCGTCGGGGCCGATGCCGGCGATGGCCAGACCCACCACCAGCGGACCGGTGGCCTGCCCGAAGCGGGCCGAGCCCACCCAGGTGGCCACCACCGCACCCCGGCTCTCGTCGGGTGCGGCGCCGGCCACGATGTCCTGCACCGTGGGGATGGAGGCGCCTTCACCCAACCCGTAGATGACGGCGCCGACCACCAACCCGACGAGCACCGGCGACGTGCCCACGGCCACGAAGCCGACACCGAACAGCACGGCCCCGGCAACCAGCAGGCGGCGCGCACCGAGCGCCCGACGGAGCCGACCCAACAGCAACGCCGCGGTGGTGGACCCGAGCGCCGGCGAGGCCAACACCAGTCCGCGCTGGCCGGGCCCCATGTCGAAGCGGTCGGCCAACAGCAGCGGCAGGGCGGTGAGGAACAGCCCGAAGATGAGGACGAACAGCAGCCCGCCGTAGACGATGGCGCCGGCCACCGCCGGCTGACGCAGCACGGTGACTGCCCGCCCCAGTTGGCTGCGCAGGGTGACCGTCTGGCGGGTGCGGTTCGGCACGGTGAGGGCCACCGCCACCGCCGCCACCACCGAGAAGGCGTAGGGAAAGAACGACCAGCGCCAGCCGCCCAGTTCGGCCAACCCTCCGCCGAGCACCGGGAATACGGCCACCGACACGGTGAGCACTGCTGCGTTCCACCCGATGTAGCGGGCGCGGGTGGTGCCGTCCCACGAGTCGGCGATGAGCACGATGGCCAAGTTGATCAGCCCGGCCGAGCCCACCCCCTGGGCCAGGCGGCTGGCCACCAGGGCCTCGAAGGTCGGCGCCGCCGAGCCGGCCAGCCCGAAGGCGCCGAAGACCACCAGGCACGGCACGAGCACGGCCCGCCGACCGAAGCGGTCGGCCAGGATGCCGATGAGCGGGGCCATGACGATGCCGGGCAACGCCCCGGCAGCCACGAAGATGCCAGCCTCGCCCGGGGAGCGATCGAACTCGGCCACGATGTCGGGCAGCGCCGGGTTGGGCAACGTGTTGGCCATGATGCCCGTCAGCGTCACCGAGAAGATGACGAGCAGCGGGGTGCGCGTCGGCCGGTTCACGGCCGAAAGTGCCCTGGTCGGGCGTCGGGGGCCTGCGGCGATGGGACCTTCCCCAAGGAACCACGGCCGCGGTCCCCGACACCGCGCCGCACCCTACGATGCCGCTGATCTGAAGACAATGGGGAGACAGGAAAGTTCACGAGAACAACCACGATGCGCGGCGGTTCGTCAGCCCTTGAAGCGGTCGCCGAAACCGAGGCGCATGGCGGGACGGAACGACCGCTCGGTCCACTCCCACAGCGTGCCCAGGATGCGATCCAGTTCGCCATCGTCGATCTGCCCAATGGGAATCTGCCCCACCAGGTAGCAGGCGTCCTCGTCACCGATGCAGAAGGCCGCCCCGAAGATCTGCCGGTTGCGGCGCAGGAGGAACTCGTAGACCTCAGCGGCGCGCTCCTCGGGCGCCGGCAGGACGTAGGTCTCGTAGTGGAGGGTGCGCTGGCGCAGCGTCCACCACACCGTGAAGACGTCCTTCTGCTCGCCGCGCACCCGCAGGTACCAGCGGTACTCGTCGGGTTCGCCCCGCTCGAGCGCATCGACCATCGGGTTCTCGGCGCGCTGGGTCTCGAGCCACTGGTCGAGGTGCGCCGCGGCGGCCCGGAAGGTGGCGGGATCGGCGATCTCGTCGGCCATGGCGACTCCTTCAGCAGCGCACGAGCGAGCGGCTGGCCACATCGGCGTAGATGCGGCGCAACCGGGCGGCGGTGGTGGACCAGGTGTAGCGACGAGCGTGGTCGGCCGCTGCGGCGCCCATGGCCCGCCGCGACCGATCGTCACGGAGGAGATCGTCGATGCGCGCCGCGTAGTCGGACGGGCGATCGCCGTCGACGAGGTGGCCGGTGCGGCCGTCGTCGACCACCGTGGTGAGACCACCCACCGCCGCAGCCACCACTGGCACGCCGCACGCTGCGGCTTCGAGGGCCACCAGCCCGAAGGACTCCGACCGACTGGGCACCAAGACCACGTCCGCCGCTCGGTACCAACTCGACAACAGGTGATGAGGCTGTGGGGGCACGAACCGCACCCGACCCTCGAGGCCGAGGGCCGAGATGCGCCCACGCACCGCCGCCAGTTCGTCGGCCCCGTCGGGGCCGCTCGGGCCACCGACGACCACCAGCACGGCGTCGTCCACCGTGCTCGAGGCCAACGCCTCGACGGCCAGGCCCAGTCGCTTCAGCGGTTGGATGCGCCCGGCGAACAGCACCACGGGCCGTTCGTCGAGGCCCAGCGCCGTGCGGGCGCCGCGGCGGTCGCCCGGGGAGAAGAAGGCGTGATCGACCCCCGGGGGCACCACCTCGATGCGATCGGGCTGCGCGTCGTAGAGGTCCACGAGTTGCTCGGCTTCGGTGCGACACGAGGCCAGCAGCACGTCGGCACAACCGATGACCTCGGCTTCGGCCTGCACCCGCCGCTCCGGCTCGGCGTCACCGCTGATGGCCTTCACCCGGGCCAGCGTGTGGAACGTGGACACCAGCGGAAGGCCCAACTCGTGCTTGATGCGGTGGGCCGCCATCCCCGACAGCCAGTAGTTGGCGTGCAACGCAGCCACGTCGCTGCGCTGGCGGAGGTGGGCACGTACCCCCTCGGCGAAGGCCGGCACCACTGACGGGAGGTCCTCCTTGGCCAGCTCCGACGGCCCGGCGGTGACGTGCACCACCCGGAACCCCGGTTCGACCTCGACCACCTCGGGCAGGTCGTCGTGCCAGCGGCGGACGAACACGTCGCTCGCCACACCGGCGCGAGCCAGCGAACCGACCAGCTCACGAACATAGACGTTCATCCCTCCGCTGTCGCCCGCGCCCGGCTGCACCAGCGGCGAGGTGTGCAACGACAGGACAGCGAGGGAACTCACGAGCGGCCACTTCCGGAGAGCGAACGACCTCGGGAGCATACCGGCGGCCGCTGGCGGATCCCCACGGCGACGGCGTGGCCAGCAGACACCCACCCGGCCGCCCGGTCGATCCACCACCGTGCGGTACCGATCGAAGCGGCACACGGCCTACGCTGGAAGGGTGAACGAGCTGGAGCAACGGTGGGCGGACCTCGGCGAGTTCATCCGCGAGCAGCGCAACATCGGCCAGCTGTCGTTGCGGAAGCTGTCGGAGATGGCCGGCATCTCCAACCCCTACCTCAGCCAGATCGAACGAGGCCTGCGGCGACCATCGGCCGAGATCCTCCAGCAGATCGCCAAGGCGCTGCACATCTCCGCCGAGACGCTCTACGTGCGTGCCGGCATCCTCGACGAACGTGAGGAAGGGCTCGACGTCACCGCCGAGATCCGTCGGGATCCGTGGCTCACCGAGGAACAGAAGAAGACCCTGGTCCACATCTACGAGTCGTTCCGCACCACCAACGAGTCGTTGGCCGCCTCGCTCGAGGCCGCCGCACTCGAGGCCGAGAGCGGCGGCGATGCGCCGATCGACGACGAGCCCACGACCTCGGACGCGGCCGGCAACGGAGCCGTTCCGCCCGACGACGCTCAGCCGTCGGGCAACAACGAGTCGACCGAGGCCTCACCGCTGGCGTAGCGGCGGGTGATCTCGCTCTGGAGCGCATCGATGCGCTCGTGGAACGCCCGACGGCGCCGAGAGATCTGCTGTTCGAGTTCAGCGAGGCGTTCGGCCACGGCCGTGAGTTCCGCTTCGTCGAGTTCGTGCACCCGGGTCAGACGACCGTCGCCCAGCACGTCGTCGATGACCTGTCCGAATTCGGGATCGAGCTGGGTCGGCTCGAGGCGGGTGGGGGGCCGGGCCAGAGCCGGGCTGCGTGGACCGTCGGACAGCACCTCGGGCAAGGCCTCGAGCAGCGATGCCAGGTCGCTGGCTCCCCCTTCGGTGCGCCGGATCAGTTCGCTACGCACGATGTCGAGCGGACCCTGGACCAGACGGCGCTGGTAGGAGAGGCCGATCTCCACTTCCTGACAGGCGGTCCGAAGCTCGCGCAGCTCCTCTATCGGGCGCTCGTCGAGGCCCTCGAGCAGGTTCGGTTCCAGAAGTCGAGCTGATGTGGGTTCCATGAGCGAGTGCAGGCAACGATGCCTCGACGGCCGACGACGATGCCTCGACGGAAGGATAGGTCCCACGCCGCCGCCGTGCCTGCAGGCTGCCCGGAGGTCCCAACGCGACCGCAACGAGCGCTCACGCCAGGTAGCCCCACAGGGCGAAGAGCCACAGCGGCGCGCCCACGAGCAGCGAGTCGATCCGTCGCAGCGCCGGCGCCGGCGCCGCCGCGTCGGGCAGCATGAGCGAGGCCACGATCTGCCCGAGCGGGAACGTGGTGGCGGCCAACCCGGCGAACACCCACACGACGCCCACCGAGGCGAAGGGGCCCAGGGAGAACACGAGTTGCACCACCGACAGGGAGAAGCCGAGCACGCCAACCGTGACGATCCCCACCACTCGGCCCACCAGCGGCCCTTCCTCGTCGGCCCCCCACACGTAGACCGCCAGGTCGTAGCCAGCGGCGAGCAGAAGGAGACTGCCGACCACTGTCCAGTGGACGGCACCGAGGAGCACGACCGCACCGGCGGCCAGGGCAGGAGCCAGGAAACACCGCACCGTCGTTCCGGCGGTCACCATGATGCCGACGCGCCCGGGCCGCACGATGGCGGCCAACAAGGCGGCCACGGCCGCTCCGAGGAGCACGGCGCCGGCCATGCCCGTCCCCACGGTGGCCGCCGCCGGCAAGGCCAACCCCGCCAACCCGGCCACCAGACGGCTCGGTCGAACCCCCGCCGGCCGCCACGCCCGGGCGGCGTGCAACCCGGCTACCGCCGCGACGGGAGCGAACACCACGACCAGCGCCACCGGCCCCACCAGCACGGCGGCCAACTGGGCCGTCGCCCAGACCAGCCCGGCCACCACCTTGGCTCGGCCGGTCTCGACGGGTTCGAACAGCCGTGCGGCCAAGCCGTCGTCCGGCGCGCGCCGCGCCGCAGCAGCGCCGGTGGCCACCTAGGACCCGCCCGACACAGGAGGGAGCACCGCCACCTCGTCGTCGGCGCCGACGGGGCGATCCCGCTCGGTCGGCTCGCCGTTGCACCACACCTTGCTGTGGTCGAGCACGAGGGCGAACTGTTCGCCGTACCGCTCGACGGCGTCGTCGAGCACGTCGCCCACCGTGGCGCCGGCGAACTGGTCGATCGAGCAACCGGCCGCCTCGCGCGCGGAGGCGAAGAGTCGGAGGGTGGCCACCTGACGAGCCTAGATGAGCGCTGCGGCGACTACCGTCGTCGCCATGACGTCGCTCTTGGTGCTCCGCCACGGCCAGTCCGAGTGGAACGCGCAAGGTCGCTGGCAAGGCCAGGCCGACCCACCGCTGACCGACCTCGGTCGCCGCCAGGCAGCGACCGCCGCCCGCCACATCGGCGCGATCGACGTGGTGGCGTCCTCCGACCTGCAGCGGGCGGCGGAAACAGCCGCCATCGTGGCCGAGCACCTCGGAGTCGGGCCGGTGGTCACGGTGGCCGGTCTCCGCGAACGCCACGTCGGCGAGTGGGAGGGCCTCACCCACGACGAGATCCGCGCTCGCTGGCCGGGCTACCTCGAGGAGGAGCGGCGTCCCCCGGAGTTCGAACCCGACGAGGACTTCCACCACCGCATCGAGGAAGGGCTCGGCACCCTGGCCGACGCCTACGACGGCGCAGAGGTCCTGGTGGTCAGCCACGCCGGGGTGATCTACGGGCTCGAGACGGCCCGCGGCCTGCCGTGGGAACGGATCCCCAACCTGGGGGGCCGCCGGGTCCGCCGGGGCGCCGACGGGCTGACCCTCGGCGAGCGCGAACTCCTGCTCGAGGGCACCGACGTGGCCGCCGAGGGGAACACCACCGGAGGTGAGGCCACCGTGGCCGAGCCCGGCTCGCCCCACGAGGCTCCCGACACGCAGGACCGGTGAGCGTGGCCGCACCGACCGAGGGGGGTTCGGGGGTCCCGGCGTTGCGGGTCGAGGTGGTGCGCAGTGCACGTCGACGCCGCACGGTGCAAGCGGAGCTGCAGGGCGACCTGGTGCGCGTGCGAGTCCCGGCGTCGATGAGTGCCGAGGACGAGCAGCGCTACGTGGCCGAGCTGGTCGAACGACTGGATCGTCGACGGCGGAGTGACCACGTCGAACTCCACGATCGGGCGGTGGCCCTGGCCCGCCGCTTCGACCTCCCCGAACCGACCGACGTGCGCTGGTCGTCGCGACAACGCCGACGCTGGGGTTCCTGCTCGGTGGACAGCGGCCGGATCCGCATCTCCGACCGGCTACAGCAGTGCCCGACGTGGGTGCTCGACTACGTGCTGGTCCACGAACTGGCCCACCTGGCCGTCCCCGACCACTCGCCGGCGTTCACCGAGTTGGTGGACCGCTACCCATTGGCCGAACGGGCCCGGGGCTTCCTCATCGCCCGCGCCCTCGACGGCGACGACGTCGACGCCGCTCAGCGGCCCGATATCTGACGGGCCGCCACCCATCGGGCTTCTGCCGCACCGAGTGCGGTGGCGGGCGGCGCACCGTGGCGGTACTCGTCGAGGATGGCACCCCAGCGGTTGGTGGCCTCCAGCCGGCCGAGTAGACCGCTCATGCCCCACACCACCCGGTTCAGCACCACGAACGACGGGGGCAGGCTGAGTGCCGCCACCACGTCGCGATGCTCCCCGGTCGGGTCGGCCACGTGCCGCATGGAGGCGGTGGTGAACGACGGGGTGAAGGTGAACTCGTCGGTGAGATATGGCTCGTAGGGGGCAGCCACACAGTCGTAGACCCGCTGCGGGTCCAGTCGGGCATCGGCTCGCAGGAAGCCCACGTCCTGCATGCGCTCGACGAGCGCCTCGGGGTCGCCGGCCAGCACCGGGTCCAACACGGTCATGAGATGGGCGAACTCGACAGGGTCCCACCGCTTCACCAGACCGAAGTCGACGAAGGCCACGCTGCCGTCGGCCGCGAACCGGTAGTTACCCGGGTGCGGGTCGCCGTTGAACTCGCGGTGGTGGTGCACGCTCGCCTGAGCGAAGCGGAACAGCACCTCGGCGACGTACTGGCGGCGGTCGTCGGTGGCGGCCTCGACCTCGGCGAACCCGGTCCCCTCGGCCCACTCGGTGGTCAGCACCCGTTGGCTGCACAGGTCGGTCACCACGGTCGGAACGGTGATGAACGGGTGGCCGGCGAAGCGCTCGGCGAAGGCCGTCTGGTTGGCGGCCTCGGTCCGGTAGTCGAGCTCCTCCCCCATGCGCTGGCGCAGCTCGTCGACGACGGCGTGGGCGTCGAGACCCCGATAGGCCACCGATGCCACCATCGAGTACAGCAGCTCTGCGTTGTCGAGGTCGGCGGCGATGGCGTCGGCTGCGCCGGGGTACTGCACCTTGACGGCCACCGTGCGACCGTCGCTGGTCACTGCCCGGTGGACCTGACCGATCGAGGCGGCGGCCACCGGCATCGGGTCCCAGGAGCGGAACAGCTGCTCGGGTCCGGCCCCGAGTTCGGCACGCACCACGTCGGCCGCCAGTGCCGGGTCCATGGGCGGAACGTCCGCTTGGAGCGACGCCAGCGCCTGGCGCGCTTCGGGCGGCAGCCCGTCGGCGATCACCGAGGCGAGCTGCCCCAGCTTCATGAGCACGCCCTTCATCTGACCCAGCTCGGCGGCCACGTCCTGTGCGGTGCGGATGGCGAAGTCCGCCTCGAGCGCGTCGCGTCGTTGGGCGTCGGAACCCACCGAGCGCACCTTCACCGATCCCAAGTGTGCGGCGCGTCGGGCGCTGAGCCGCCAGATGCGCGCCGAGCGACGCAGCCGCAGGCGCCGCGGCTCAGGGAGTCGCCGCCACCACATCGCGCCGGCGAGCGTTCCGGCCACCCCGAGCACCCCTGCCGAAGCCACTGCCAACCCGGCGCGTCGACGAGCCGCACCGTCTGCGGTCATGGTGCCCGCCGGGTCAGTCGGTGACGATCACGCGAGTGCCGTTGGGCGCATGATCGAAGATGAGCTGGGCGGCGTCGTCGGACAGCCGGACGCATCCGGCGCTGACCGCCTCCTGGCCGAGCGGGGTCCACAGCTCCGAGCCGTGCCGGACCGGAATCCCGTGGAACCCGATGTAGCCGTTGAAGTTGGTCATCCACCGCATGGACACCTGGTGATCGGTGACCGACACCGTCGAAGCCGACCGATGAGTGATGCGGAACTCGCCGCGCGGGGTGAGCCCGGACCGGCCGGTGGAGGCGCCGAAGTCGAACAGCAACTGGTCACCGTGGCCGAACACCTGCACCCGCTGGCTGGCCAGGCGCACCACCACGTAGCCGATGCCGTCGTCGGGGATGTAGCCCAAGGGGGCACCCGGATCGGGTGCCGAACCGGGTGCGTCGGCTCCGTCGGGTTCCGGTTCCGGTTCGGGTTCGGGTTCCTCGATGACGAGTGGGCCGGGCGTGAACGGCGTCGGGGCCACGAGCGCCAGCCAGGTGGCCGCTCCGGCGATGCCGTCGATGCCCAACCCTTGGCCGCGTTGGAAGTCCTCCACCGCCAAGCGGGTGTACTCCCCGAAGTGGCCGTCGACGACGAGCGTGCCATAGCCGAGTGCGGACAGCCGGGCCTGCAGCGAGTAGACCTCGGGGCCACGGGCGCCGGCGGACAGTGTGGGCGGTGGCGGCGGCACCACGGCCTGTGACACAGGGATGCGCTCGGCCAGCTCAGGTTCGGGCACCTCCGTGGTGGTGCTGACCACATCGGCGGGATCGCTGCTGGCCGAGGACGGGTCGGACCCCACGGCCAGCGGGGCGTCGCTGGGCGCGCCGCAGGCGGCGACGAGCAACGCCACCGCCAGCACCAGTCCACCCAACGCGCGTGTGCGCATACGGCCCCTTTCGACCCGTCGGTCCGCCCGACCCTCGAAAGGATACGAGGTACGGCGAGGATCCACCACTCGCGGCCGGTGATGAGGTAAAGGGCTCCGCCCGACCGAGGCGGCGAGGCACTAGCGTCTGAACAGTGCTCACCGGGGGCAGCACCCTGCAGGTCGTCCCGGCGACGCCACATCCGGCCGACACCCGACCACGGGTCGGCATGCCTCCGTGGAGACACTGGTGACCAGCCCCCTCATCCGCCACCGCATCCCCACCCGTGCGGTGGCCACCATCGCCACCGCCGCCCTGGTGCTCACACTCCTCGGAGTCGTCGCCCCGGCCTCGACCCCGCCGCCCGCCGACGCCACCGAGACGTTGCCCCTGGCGGTCGACCTGCTCGACGCCGCCGATCCGACCCGACCGCGGATCGTGGCCCAACCCGCCGAGCTACCGATCATCGTGGACCGGGCCGACGCCGGGCGGGACCCCTACGACACCGTGCTGCGTCGCATGCAGAACCGCATCAACGCAGCGCCACCACCCAACGCTGCCGACCAGGCCGACTGCGTCCAGACCCCGAACGTGGCCCGCGAGTTCATCAAGATGCGGGCGGCGTCGAACCTGTCGTTCTTCTACCTCATCGACCGCACCTGGGACACGGACCTCCGTGCCGCCCGCCAACCGACCCCCGAGGAACGGCAGGCCATGGGCGACCGGGCACGCGACTACCTGCGTTTCATGTGCGCCGAGAGCCGCACCAAGGTGCAGGTCGACCGGGACATCAACACCTCGAACGAGCTGTTGAGCGGGCTGGTGGCCTACGACAACCTCCTCGCGGCCGGCTACGAGTTCGGCGAACACGCCGACGTGGTGCTCGACAACCTCGTCGGCACCACCGCCGAGTTCTACTCCCACTACAACCAGCCCAACAGCCCCAACTTCAACATCTTGGGGGCGTCCCGCTTCGCCGTGAACAACCATCGGTCGAAGGGGGCGGCCACCATCGCCATCGGCGCCATGGTGCTGCACGACCTGGTGCCGCCGGTCGACCCCGAACTCGACCCGAACGGCTGGGGTGACCCACACAACTGGCTCGACTTCGGGCTGGAACGCGTCGATCTGGTGCAGCGCTTCACCTACGGACCGGGCGACGGCACCTACGGCGAAGGGCCGCACTACTGGCGCTACGCGGCCATCAACATCGTGCCCATGATTCGGGCCTGGGACCGCGTGGCCGACGGCGCCACCACCGCCACCCGCGACGGGATCGAGCTGCCAAGCCTGTGGCGTCACCCCACGTTCCTGTTGATGCAGCGTTGGTTGCTGGACATGACGCTGCCCGACGGTTCGCTGGCGCCCCTCGACGACAACAAGGTCGACGAGAGCGGTCACTTCGGGAACGTGCCTCCGGAGGCCGACGACGCCGGAGCCTTCGCCTGGCGGTGGGGGCAGGCCCCCACCCCGTTCGACACCGACGCCGCCATCGACATGGGGCCGTGGTCAATGGCCATCCACGACGACAGTGTGCCGCTGGCCGAACCCTCGGGTCGGCCGAGCGCCTTCTACGTCGAGGGCGGCAACGCCGTGTTCCGCAGCGACTGGAGCGAGGACGCCCGCATGGTCATCGTGCAGGGCCAGCACGGCGCCGCCCGAGAGTTCGGTCGGAACCGCGACGGCGTGGGCGAGATCTGGAGCGCAGCACACGACCACGCCGACCCCGGTGCCTTCCTGCTGCATGCCTACGGCGAACGACTGCTCATGGATCCCGGCTACATGGATTACGCCTGGTCGATGCACCGCATCATGAACAAGCCGAGCGACCACAACATGGTGCTGGTCGGCCCGCCCGAGGACCCCCAGCATCCGGTCGACCCGTTGCCGGCGTCGATCACCACGCCGCAGTGGGGATCCGTGCCCGGCTATCCGGTGCCGGCCGACGGCAACGCCCAGATCTCCCACACCCTCGACGCCGACCACCTCGGCACGGCCCGGGTCACGGCCCGCTATGGCGAGGGGGCCTCCACCGGAGGCGGCGCGCTCGTGGAGCGACGCTTCCTGTTCCTCGACGACACCTACCTGGTCACCGCCGACCGGGCCACCAGCGACGAGGTCCGCGCCTACAACTGGCCGGTGCACGGCCAGGGTGGCGGCACCGATGGCGTGATGCCGGCCGTCCCGGCCAAGTCGCCAGCGCAACGGCCTCCGGCCGGCATCGGCGGGCTGCCCGAGACGCCCTACGAGGGCAGCGGCGGCACCTTCGCACTGACCGACGCCGGGGCGGTGTGGGAGCGACCGGCGGCCCGGGTGTCGGTGGGTTTGGCGTTCGATGCCGGCGAACCGACGGTGGGCCACCGCGACGAGTTCTACGAGAAGCGGCGCAACAGCCTGGGCCAGTACACGGCGCTGTACAACGAGATCACCGCCGACGACGTACAGGGGCTCACGCTCAACTACCCCACCCCGACGGGCCAGGCACCGCCGACCATCGAACGGGTGGAGCTCGACGGTGCCGCCGCGCTGCGCCTGACCGACGTCGACGGCGACCGGCG
>JAFIEP010000108.1 GCA_020832495.1 Acidimicrobiia bacterium
AGCGCACCTCGCGCGGCAACTGCCGCCGCCGCTGAGTCACGGGCGTCGATATCCCGCCCCCTCGTATCGGGATGGGGTCTCGCGCGGCGCGAGCCGACGCCGAGCTTCATCTTCCCGTCCATCGGCCGATGGAGTGGTGGAGGTCGCTCGCCGGGCCCCGGCGGGCGGGGCGAGTCGACCGATCGGGGAAATGATGGGACGCGAGGCTGGGGCCGACCGACCAGGTCGGATCGGCCGCCACCGCGCACGGGTGTGGACGGGGGTCGCCGCCGCGTTCGCTGCCGTGGTGGTGGCGGCAATCGTCGTCCAGACAGTGGCTGCCGACCGCGAGGCGCGCTCGCTCGTGGCCGCCCGCTTCGAGGACAGGGTGGCGGCCACGGCCGACTTCGTGAACGCCTACGGGGCTGACCTGATCGTTGCGGTCAATCGGGCCGTGGCCGTGCAATTCGACGATCCGTTGCCGGACGACGCCGATCTGCGTGCCGTGGTGGAGGTGACCGATCTCGCCGGCGCTCGTGTCGTCGACCGCCGCGGTGAAGTGGTGGCGCGAGCCCCGGAGGACTTCGAACCCGACATCGATGCCCCCCTCGACCCGTTCGACCCGGCGGGTGAGATCACCAACGCGACCGACAGCGGCCTGTGGGTGACCCTGCCGGTCCCGGGCAGCGAGGGTGATCTGGTTTTCGAGGGGCTGCTGGATGTGACCTCCACGCCGCTGTTCTCCTTCGTCGAGACGATGCTGCCGCTCGACGGGCAGCAGACAGCGCTCGTCGATGGTCGAGGTCTCGTCGTGCTCACGAGCGACGCCGACGTGGTCGGCTCAATCGGCGAGACCATGCCCTGGCTAGCGGAGACGCTCGAGGAAGGTTCCGGTTCGGCGACGGTGGCGGGCGAATCGGTGCACCTGGTGGTTCGCGAGGTGGGCGACTCGCGCTGGTACGTGATCGGCTGGGTGCCCGAGAGCGAACTCTTCGCTCCCCTCGACGCCCAGTGGTGGCTGCCCTGGCTCTTGCCACTCGTGCTCGCCGTCATCGCCACGGTGGGTGTGGCCCGGCTGCACACCGTGCTGGTCGACCGCGAGCGTGTCACCGTTGCCGCCCGCTTCGACCAACTCACGGGCCTGGCCAACCGCAGCGAGCTCGAGCGCCACTTCGAGCGTCACCGGCGCCGCGGTGGTCCGCTCGGGGTGTTGATGGTGGACGTCGACCACTTCAAACGGGTGAACGACGAGTACGGCCACCAACGAGGCGACGAGGTGCTCCACGACCTTGCCGACACGATCATCCGCAACGTCCGGCCCGGTGACGTCCCGGCCCGTTGGGGAGGGGAGGAGTTCGTCGTGCTCCTCCCCGACGCCTCGGCCGAGGACACCGTCGACGTAGCCGAACGAGTTCGTGCGGCAGTGGAACAGGAGGTCAGCGTCGGGGGTCGACCGGTGACCGTCAGTATCGGCTGCGCCTCACGTGGAGCGCTCAGCGCGGGTGCCGACGGCGCCGAGTCCGTCACGGAACTGGTGGCCCGGGCCGACCGTGCCATGTACCGGGCCAAGATCGCCGGTCGGAACCGGGTCGAGGTCGAGACGGAGACCGCGGTCTGAGCCCGTCAGGTGGTGGTGCGGCCAGGCACCGCCCTGCCCTGCGTGGCCGCCTGACGCCGGTGTCCGGCTCAGCCGTCGTTCGGGACCCGCTCCAACGACACCCGCACCGGCCACCCGTCGACGGTCACCTCGACGTCGCCTTCGCCGTTGCGCAGTTCGACGGCCAGCACCTCGCCGGCGATCCACGTCCGGTGCTCGTCGAGTGCGGCCGCCACCGGCCCCTCGGCGTCGAGGGTGGCCACCACCCGGTCGGCGATGGCGAGCCCGGCGCCCTTGCGTCGCTCGTTCAGCACGCGTACCAGCTCGCGTGCGATGCCCTCCGAGCGCAGGTCGTCGGTGATCTCGAGGTCGAGGGCCACCGCCCATCCGTCCTCCTCGGCGAGGGCGAAGGCCTCGTGACGCGCCGCCCGCAGCTCGACGTCGTCGGCCTCGAGGCGGTGACCGGCCACCTCCACCCACCCCTGCTCGTCGAGGGCAGTGCGGATGGCGTTGCCGTCGCCCTTGGCCAAGGCGTCGCGCACGGCGTTCACGTCCGGGCCGAGGCGAGGGCCGAGCGTGCGGAAGTTGGGGGTGGCCCGCCACGTCATCAGCCCCGACAGCGTGTCGATCTGTTCGACGTGGCGGACGTTCAACTCGGAGGCGATCTCGGCCACCAGCTCGGGTGAGAGCTCGACGTCGGGGTGCAGTACCAGTGCCCGGCTCAGTGGCTGGCGTACCTTCACCTTGGCATCGGTGCGGGCGGCCCGGCCCAACGCCACCAGGCGGCGGACCCCGGACATCTGTGCGGCCAGTGCCGGGTCGTGGCGCTCGCCAGCCGCCGGCCAGTCCGCCAGGTGGACCGAGGTCTCACCGGTGAGCCCCACGTACAACTCGTCGGCCAGGAACGGGCAGAAGGGCGCCAGGAGCGTGCTGGCCGTGACCAGGCACTCGTGGAGCGTGGCGTGGGCCGCGGGGTCGCTCGACCGCCAGAAACGGGGGCGTGACCGCCGCACGTACCAGTTCGACAGGTCGTCGATGAACCCGGCCAGACGCCCGGCCGCGGCCAGGGCGTCGAAACCCTCGAGGGCCTCGGTCACCTCGGCGATGGTGCGGTCCAGTTCCGACAGGATCCAGCGGTCGAGCACGTGGCGGTCGTCGGCCGGCGCCACCTCGCCGCTCGGGTCCCACTCGTCGAGCGTCGCGTAGGTGGCGAAGAACGAGTGGACGTTCCACAGGGTGAGCAGCGTCTGGCTGGCGGCTTCGCGGATGCCGTCCTCGTAGACGCGTCGGGTGGTCCATGGTTGGCCCTGGGAGAGGAAGTACCAGCGCAGGGCGTCGGCTCCCTGGCTGGTGAAGATGTCCCACGGGTCGATCACGTTGCCCCGTGACTTCGACATCTTCTGGCCGTGCTCGTCCACCACCAGGGCGAGGCACACCACGTTGCGGTACGGGGTGGACCCGAACACCAGGGCGTTGACCGCCAGCAGGCTGTAGAACCAGCCGCGGGTCTGGTCGATGGCCTCGCAGATGAAGTCGGCTGGGAACGCACCGTCGAAGGCGTCGTCGTCGGCGAAGGGGTGGTGGGCCTGCGCCGAGGGCATGGAGCCGGAGTCGAACCAGGCGTCGAGCACCGGCGTCACCCGACGGGCCGTGCCGGCGCACGACCCACAGGTGATGGTCACCTCGTCGACGTAGGGGCGGTGCAGGTCCAACTCGGACAGGTCGCGCCCGGCCCGCTCGGACAGCTCGGCCACCGAGCCGACGCAGACCTCGTCACCGCAGTCGTCGCAGCGCCACACCGGCAGCGGCGTGCCCCAGTAGCGGTCACGCGACAACGCCCAGTCGACGTTGTTCTCGAGCCACTTGCCGAAGCGGCCGTGCTTGATGAACTCCGGGTGCCACCCGATGCGCTCGTTCTCGTCGAGCAACGTTTGGCGATGCTCGGAAGTCCGCACGAACCACGAGGTCTTGGCCCAGTAGATGAGCGGCGTGGAGCATCGCCAGCAGTGGGGGTAGCTGTGCTCGTAGGGCAGTTGGCGAACGAGCAGGCCGCGGGTCTCGAGCTCCTCGCAGATGTCGGTGTCGGCGTCCTTCACGAAGCAACCGGCCCACGGCGCGATGCGGTCGTCGAAGCGGCCCTCGGCGTCGACGGGGTTCAGCACCGGCAGCCCCTCTGCCGCTCCGATGCGGGCGTCGTCCTCGCCGAACGCCGGCGCCAGGTGGACGATGCCCGAGCCGTCGGAGGTGGAGACGAAGTCGTCGGCCACCACCCGTAGCGCACGATCGGCGCCCTTGGCGGGGAGTTCGACGAAGTCGAACGGCCGGCGGTAGCGCTGACCCACGAGCGATCGACCCGAGAAGCGCTCCACCGCCTGGGGCCGGGCCTCGGCGTCCACCAGTTCCTCGGCCACGACGAGATCCCGTCCCTCGGCGTCGAAGGCCGAGGCGGGCACGCGCAGGTAACTGATGTCGGGCCCCACAGCGGCGGCTACGTTCGACACCAGCGTCCACGGCGTGGTGGTCCACACCAGCAGGTCGCAGTCCATGTCCTCGAGCGGGAACCGCACGTACACCGACGGGTCGACCACGTCGCGGTAGACATCGGGTTGGCCCAGCTCGTGGGAGCTGAGTGCCGTGCCACAGCGGGCGCAGTAGGGCGACACCCGGTGGCCCTCGTAGAGCATGCCCTTGTTCCACAGCTGCGCCATCAGCCACCACACCGACTCGATGTAGGCGTTGTCGAGGGTCCAGTAGGCGTCCTTGGTGTCGATCCACACCCCGGCTCGTTCGGTCAAGGCCGTCCAGTCGCCCACGTAGCGTTGCACCGAGGCCCGGCAGCGCTCGTTGAACTCGGCGATGCCGTACCGCTCGATGGCCGACTTGTCGTGCAGCCCGAGTTCCTTCTCCACCTCGAGCTCGACGGGAAGCCCGTGGCAGTCCCAACCCCCCTTGCGGGGGACGTCGTAGCCGGACATCGTTCGGAACCGCGGGTACAGGTCCTTGAAGACCCGAGCCCACACGTGGTGGAGGCCGGGGCGGCCATTGGCGGTGGGGGGACCCTCGTAGAAGACCCACCGAGGTCCGCCCGCACGAGAGGCTCGGACCTTCTCCTCGAGGTCGATGGCACGCCACCGCTCGAGTGCACGCTCTTCGAGCGTGGGCAGGTGAAACCGTTCCTCGGTGGGGCCGAACTCCATGGGCGCAGCCTACGTCGGTGCCGCTCGTGGCCAGAAGCCGGTAGCGGGCGGCTCCACCCCGGCACGGGGAGGGAGGAACGTGTTGACGATCCGCCCCGCCTCGTCCTATGATCCGGCACCTTTGCCAGACCCCGGAGGTCGAGCCATGCCCCCAGCGGCACGTGGTGCCGGCGACAGCGCCAGCTCCGCAAAGAAGTCGACAGCGAAGAAGGCTGCGGCCAAGAAGTCGGCCAAGGCGTCTCCGGCCAAGGCTGCCAAGAAGTCGACAGCGAAGAAGGCCCCGGCCAAGAAGTCGACAGCGAAGAAGGCTGCTGCCAAGTCGTCGACCAAGGCGTCCACCTCGAAGAAGGCGCCGGCCAAGAAGGCCAAGGGCTACGACGCCAAGTTCCTCGCCGTGCAGCGCGAGGCCCTCCTCCAAGAGCGGGTGGCCCTCAGCCACCAGGCCGACGTGCTCAAGGCCGAGGCCGACTCACTCGCAGCGGAGCGTGAGCCGGGGGACGTGCAGTTCGACGACGAGTCCGGCGAAGGCGACACCCTGGCGGTCGAACGTGACTTCGACCTCGCCCGCAGCGCCCAGGCCCGTGACACGATCGCCGAGATCGATCACGCCCTGACCAAGATCGACGACGGCACCTACGGCGTGTGCGAGGTGTCCGGTGATCTCATCCCCAAGGAGCGCCTGGAGGCCATCCCGTGGGCCCGGGAGCGGGTCGAGTACAAGGTGGGCGACTTCGGTCGCCGTTGACCGGCGTGGCTCCGGAGCGGTCCGAGGCCGACGCCGACGCACCCGAACCGGCCGCTGCCCCTGATTCGGTGGCCCGGTTGCCATGGGTGCTCTTGGTGGCGGTTGCCGCCGCAGTCGTGGTGCTTGACCAGTTGACCAAGTGGTGGGCAGTGGACGCGCTGGCCGACGGCCACACCATCGACGTGGTGTGGACGCTGCGGTTCAACCTGGTCACCAATCCCGGGAGCGCCTTCAGTATCGGTGGTGGGTCGTGGTGGGGCCCGTTCGTCACCGTGGCGGCCGTCATCGTGGTCGGCCTGTTGGTCTGGCACGCCCGAGTGCTCGGCAGTCGGGTGGCGGTGGTGGCTGCCGGTGTCGTGGTCGGCGGCGCCATCGGCAACCTGTTCGACCGAGCGGTGCGCGACAACCCGCGTGATCCGGACGCCGGTCCGCTCGGCGGGGCGGTGATCGACTTCATCGACCTGCAGTGGTGGCCGGTGTTCAACATCGCCGACATGGCGGTGGTCCTCGGCGGGTTGACCCTCTTGGTGGTGAGTCTGCGCGCCGAGACCGAGGCCGAGCCCGAGACAGGGGCCGACACCGATTCGGATGCCGAACCCGGAGCCGGTGCCGAACCGGGCGCGGGAACGAACCGCTCGGGTGTCGAACGCGACCCGGAGACGTCCGACGGTGACTGACCGTCCGAGCGATGGCTCGCGGCGCACCGATGGGGCGGACGCGACGGCGGGTGGACGGGTGCCGGCCGCCCTCGACGGTGAGCGTCTCGACCGGGCGGTGGCGATCATGGCCGGGTGCAGCCGGGCCCAGGCGGGCCGGTGGGTGGACGAAGGCCGTGTGCTCGTCGACGGGCGGGTGGCGACGACCCGTTCGCAGCGGTTGGTCGAGGGGATGGACCTCGACGTCGATGCCGATCCGGTCCCGCCACCCGAGCCGCTGCGCGCCAACGCCACCGTCGACCTCGTCGTGGTGCACGAGGATCCTGACGTAGTGGTGGTCGACAAGCCTGCTGGGTTGGTGGTCCATCCGGGCGCCGGCGGCGAGACGGCCACGCTGGCGCACGGGCTCCTCGCCCGCTACCCGGAGATGGCGACGGTGGGCGATCCGGAGCGCCCCGGGGTGGTCCACCGCCTCGATGTCGGCACCAGCGGACTGCTCATGGCTGCTCGGACAGTGGAGGCGTACGAGTCTCTCGTGGCCCAACTGTCGGAGCGTCGAGTGGAACGCCGTTACGACGCACTGGTGTGGGGATGGCTCGACAGCCCTCGCGGTCGGGTGGACGCTCCCGTCGGGCGGTCACGGCGCCAGCGCACCCGTATGGCGGTGGTGGCCGACGGGCGACCGGCCGTGACCGACTACGAAGTGGTCGCCGCCTGGCGACAGCCCGCAGAGGTGTCCCGATTGTCCTGCCGGCTGCTCACCGGTCGCACGCACCAGATCCGTGTGCACCTGGCCAGCATCGGTCACCCGGTGGTGGGTGACGACACCTACGGTGGCAGTCGGGCGTCGTTGCCCTTGGACCGGCCGTGGTTGCACGCCGCCGAGCTCGGGTTCGTCCATCCGCGCACGGGCGAGACGCTGCGGTTCACCTCGCCGTTGCCGTCCGAGCTGACGGCCGTGCTCGAGGCCTGCGCCCAACCGCGGGGGTCGGCGTAGCCCCTGGCGTGGTGGGACCAGCGCGTCGCCGTGGTGCTGGTGTGGACCGTGGCGTCGGTCAGGGTCCGTCGGCCTCGGCGGGCCACGGCGCGCGACCCTCGGCCATGGCCACCAGGTCGTCGAGGCTGATCTGCTCGAGCAGGGTGCGCATGTGGTTCCCGACGTGCGCCCACAGGGCCAGGACCACGCACTGCCCCTCGTGGTCGCAGGCCCCGCCCGTGTGGGGATCGCCGAAGTCGCCGACCACGATGGGGCCGTCCACGGCGGCGAGGATGTCGGACAATGCAATGTCCTTGGGATGGCGCGCCAGCACGTAGCCACCGCCCACCCCTCGCTTCGACCGCACCAGACCGGCACCCTTGAGCGCCAGGAGGATCTGTTCGAGGTAGGGCTGGGGGAGTCCGGTGCGCTCGGCCAGATCGCGCACGGAGGTGGGCCCCTGCTCGTCGACGTGCAACGCCAGGGACAGCAATGCCCTGCTGGCGTAGTCGCCGCGGGTCGAGACCTTCACGGCCGACATGGTAGTGGGGGTGCGACGGCGATAAGGTCGCCCTGACGTCGCGGAAAGGAAGAGGGTGGGCCAGCAACCGGTGATCCCACGATACGGCGGGCCTTGCGTGGCGAACCTCGTCCCCGCGTTGCTCGGCCAGCACGAGGCCCCCCACGACTGGCTCCCCGCTGAGGTCGACGGAGCGGCACAGATCGTCCTGTTGGTGCTCGACGGTCTTGGCTGGGAGCAGCTCTGCCTCCGTTCGGACGTGGCACCGACCTTGGTCGGCCTGGCCGGCGGGCCCATCGACACGGTGTGTCCCACAACGACCAGCACGGCGCTGACGTCGATCACCACCGGTCTGCCGCCGGGGCAGCACGGCATCATCGGCTATCGGATGGCGGTCGAGGGTGAGGTGCTCAACGTGTTGCGGTGGACGGTCGACGGCCGAGACGTCCGCGAGCGGATCACCCCCGAGAAGCTGCAGCACCACGAGCCGTTCTGCTCCGAGCGCCCCCCGGTCGTCACCCGGACCGAGTTCCGCGACTCGGGCTTCACCCGCGCCCACCTCGACGGGGTGCGCTTCAACGGCTACCGGATGCTGTCGACGCTCTCGGCGGAGACGGCCCGGCTGGCTGCGGGCAACGAGCCCTTCATCTACGCCTACTACGACGGGCTCGACAAAGTGGCCCACGAGTACGGGCTCGGTGCCCACTACACGGCCGAGCTGCGCTCCATCGACGATTTCGTGGCCGGCCTCATCGAGGAACTGCCGTCCGAGACTGCGCTGGTGCTCACCGCCGACCACGGGCATGTGGACGTCGGCGAGAACACCGTGCCACTCGGCCCGGAGTTGCAGAGCCACGTCGAACTGCTCTCCGGTGAGGGGCGCTTCCGCTGGCTGCACGCCGCAGCGGGTCACGAACGCGAGCTGTTCGAGGCCGCCACGGCCCTGCACAGCGACACCGGGTGGGTGGCCAGCCGCGAGCAGGTGCTCGACGAGGAGTGGTTCGGTCCGACCTCGACCTCGTCGTCGGTGGCCCGCATGGGGTCGGTGGCCCTGGTCGCCCGTGACGACGTGGCCTATCTCGACCCCGCCGACACCGGCCCCTATGTCCTGCTCGGACGCCACGGTGGACTCACCGCCGCAGAGGTGCGGGTGCCGCTGCTCGTCGCTCGGACCTGACGGGGCTGACGCCAGATCGCTGGCGATAGGGTGGCCCCGTGTCCACCGAACCCGACCCCGGCCACCTGAACGATCCTGCTCGGCAGCGTCCCGAGGTGCTCGACTCCTCCGAGGCGCCGCAAGGCCTGGAGGGTGCTGCGTCCGACGGTGCGCCCGAGCAGGAGAGCGGCGGGTCGGTGTCGGAGCCGGCCAAGGTGATGCGCGTCGGTTCGATGATCAAGCAGCTCCTCGAGGAGGTGCGGGCCACTTCGCTCGACGAGCCGTCCCGTGAACGGCTGCGTTCGATCTACGACACGTCCGTGGCCGAGTTGGGCTCGGCGCTGTCGCCCGACCTCCGCGACGAACTGGACCGGCTGGCCTTCCCCTTCGACGCCGTCGAGACGCCGTCGGAAGTGGAGTTGCGCCTGGCACAGGCGCAGTTGGTGGGGTGGCTCGAAGGGCTCTTCCACGGCATCCAGGCCACCCTGTTCGCCCAGCAGATGGCCGCTCGCCAGCAACTCGAGCGCATGCGGGGCCAGTTGCCCCAGGCGCCGGGCCCGGGAGGCCCGGTCGACGACCGGCCCGGTACCTACCTTTAGCGGGCCCGTAGCCCGAGGCCTGCACGCCAGCCTCCCCTCGGGGGTTCCTGCGTGTGTTCGCGGGGCTCCAGCGTGTGTTTCGGACGCCAGATCCGCCGGGGAGGTGGGGAAGTCCCGTGCGACGGATCGAGCCCGCCGCGCTACAGTCGGCAGCGCGGAGGAATCACACCGGTGTAATCCATCCACAGCCTGTGGAAGCCGGTTGTGGATGGCCTGTGGATCAAACTCGACGTCGCCGATTCCGGTCGGGGACGCCACGGGATCACGAGCTGCCCACCAGGTGACCGCCCCCGCCGGGTGGCCCGATGGGCGCCCGTCCACCGTTTCGCCCTTCTCACCGCCCGCCAGGAGCCTGTGGTGCCCGACTCGTTCACCCACCTGCACCTGCACACCGAGTACTCCATGCTCGACGGGGCCTCGCGCGTCGACGAGGTGGTCGCCGCTGCCGCCGCAGACGGGCAGCCGGCCGTGGGGATCACCGACCACGGCAACATGTACGGGGTCCTCGACTTCTACAAGGCCGCCCAACGCCACGACATCCGGCCGATCATCGGTTGCGAGCTCTACCAGGCCTACGAGCACCGCTCCGAGCGCTTCACCCGCCGCCGTGGTCGCATCGACGACACCGGTGGGGAGACGGAGCTCGGTCGCAAGGCCTACTACCACCTCACCACGCTGGCCGAGAGCAACACCGGCTACCGCAACCTCATCCAGCTGGCCAGCCGGGCCTACCTGGAGGGGTACTACGAGAAGCCCCGCGTCGACTGGGAACTGCTCGAGGCGCACAGCGAAGGGGTCATCGTCACCAGCGGCTGTCTCGGTGGCCAGGTCTTGCAGGCCCTGGTGCCCGCTGCGGTCATGGAGCCCGAGAAGTTCAAGCGCGACCCGAACCTCAAGGACCCCCTCGACGAGCGGGAACGCTTCGACAACGCCTGCGACATCGCCGGACGCCTGCAGGACATCTTCGGACGGGACAACTTCTTCGTCGAGATCCAGGACCACGGCATCGGCGCCCAGCGCTGGTCCAATCCACGCCTGGTGGAGCTGGCCCGACGCCTCCGGGCGCCGCTGTTGGCCACCAACGACAGCCACTACACCCACCGCCACAACGCCGAGGCCCACGACGCGCTGCTCTGTGTGAACACCGGTTCGCTCATGAGCGACCCGGACCGCTTCAAGTTCGAGGGCAACGAGCACTACCTGAAGACCGCCGCCGAGATGCGCCGCCAGTTCGCCGAGGTGCCCGAGGCGTGCGACAACAGTCTGTGGATCGCCGAGCGCTGCAACGTCGAGATCGAGTTCGGCAAGCCCAAGCTGCCCGAGTTCCCCCTGCCCGAGGGTTTCGCCGACGCCGACACCTATCTCGAACATCTCACCATGGAGGGGGCCCGGGAGCGCTGGGGCGACACCCTGACCGACGACGTGGTCGAGCGGCTGGCCTACGAGCTGCGGGTCATCAGCGACATGGGGTTCAGCTCGTACTTCCTCATCACCTGGGACCTCATCCGTCATGCCCGCACCTCGGGTATCCGGGTGGGTCCCGGTCGTGGCAGCGCGGCGGGCTGCGCAGTGGCCTACTGCCTGCGCATCACCGACTTGGACCCCATCCGCTACGACCTGCTGTTCGAGCGATTCCTCAACCCGTCGCGCATCTCCATGCCTGACATCGACATGGACTTCGACTCCCGTTACCGCGACGAGATGATCCGCTACGCGGCGGAGCGCTACGGGCGCGACCACGTGGCGCAGATCGTCACCTTCTCCACCATCAAGGCACGGGCTGCGGTGCGCGACGCCGCCCGGGTGCTTGGGTTCCCCTACATCGTGGGCGACAAGGTGGCCAAGGCCATGCCACCACTGGTCATGGGCCGCGACACACCGCTCTACGCCTGTCTCGAGAAGCACCCGAAGTTCGAGGACGGCTACAAGATGGCCAGCGAGCTGCGGGAGATGTACGAGACCGACGACGACATCCGCCGGGTGGTCGACGTGGCTCGTGGGCTCGAGGGCATGCGCCGCCAGGACGGCATCCACGCTGCCGCGGTGGTGATCACCGACGAGCCGCTCACGAACTACCTGCCGGTGCAGCGCAAGCCCGAGTCGGGACAGGCCCCCGAGGACGCCCCCGTCGTCACCCAGTACGAGATGCACGGGGTGGAGGAGCTGGGCCTGCTGAAGATGGACTTCCTGGGCCTGCGCAACCTCGACGTCATCACCGACGCTCTCGAACTCATCCGCACCACCCGTGGCATCGAACTCGACATCGACACCGTGCCGCTGGACGATCCGGCCACCTACGAGCTGTTGCGCCAGGGCGATTCCATCGGCGTGTTCCAGCTCGAGGGTGGGCCCATGCGGGCGCTCATGCGCAGTCTGGCGCCCACCGAATTCGAGGACGTGGCCGCCCTGGTGGCGTTGTACCGCCCCGGTCCGATGGCGGCCAACATGCACAACGACTACGCCGATCGCAAGAACGGTCGCAAGCCTGTGGCCTACCTGCATCCCGACGCAGAGGAGATTCTCGGGTCCACCTACGGGCTGATGATCTACCAGGAGAGCGTGATGCGGATCGCGCAGAAGTTTGCCGGCTACTCGCTTGCCGAGGCCGACAACCTGCGCAAGGCCTGCGGCAAGAAGATCCGCGAGCTCATCGCCGCTGAGCGCGAGAAGTTCGTGGCCGGCTGTGAGGCGTCGGGTTACGGCGCCGAGCTGGGTACGAAGTGGTTCGACATCATCGAACCGTTCGCCGACTACGCCTTCAACAAGAGCCACTCCTACGGCTACGGCCTCGTCGCCTACCAGACGGCCTACTTGAAGGCGAACTACCCCGTCGAGTACCTCGCGGCGCTGCTGACCAGCGTGAAGACCAAACTCGAGAAAGCGGCCGTCTACCTCAACGACTGCCGCATCCACCGCATCCCGGTGTTGGTGCCCGATGTGAACCGCTCCGAGGTGGACTTCGTGCCGCTGCCTGGGGAGGGGCCCGAGGGGTCGCCCGGCTCGATCGTGTTCGGCCTGTCGGCGGTGCGCAACGTCGGGGCCGGGTTGGTGCGACTCATCGTGGCCGAGCGCGAGGCCAACGGCCCGTTCGTCGACTTCTACGACTTCTGCGAACGGGTCGACCCCACGGTGTTGAACAAGCGGACCATCGAGTCAATGGTCAAGGCCGGTGCCTTCGACTCGTTGGGTCACCCCCGCCAGGGCCTGGTGCTGGCTGCCGAGGCCATCATCGACCGGGTCATGGCCCGGCGCCGCAAGGAGGCAGAGGGCCAGTTCGAGCTGTTCGCCTTCGACGAGGCCGCTACCGATGCCTTCGACGACGCCCGCATCGTCATTGCGGACCTCGAGTTCGACAAGCGTCAGCGGCTGGCCTTCGAACGGGAGATGCTGGGCCTGTACGTGTCGGACCACCCGCTCATGGGTGCCGAGCAGGGGCTGCGGCGCCGCACCGACATGACGCTCATGGAACTCGAGTCGGCCGAGGACGGCGCCGTGCGCACCTTCGGCGGCCTCGTCACCGACCTGCAGCGCAAGTGGACCAAGCGGGGTGATCTCATGGCGGTGTTCGCCCTCGAGGACTTGCAGACCTCCGCCGAGGTCATGGTCTTCCCACGGGTCATGCAGTCCCACGGCCACCTGCTCGAGGAGGACGCCGTGGTCATCGTGCGGGCCCGGGTGGACGGCAAGGAAGACCAACCCAAGCTCATCGCCATGGAGATCGAGCGCTTCGAACCCATGGCCGACGGGGCGCCGCCGCTGCGTCTGCGGCTGCACCCCAACGTGGTCACCGCCTCGCTGCTCGGCGAGCTGAAGGGCGTGCTGAGCGACCACCCTGGCGAGTCGGAGGTCTTCTTGCACCTGGGTGAGTCGAAGGTGCTCCGCCTGCCGGGACAGTTCAACGTCGAGGCCCACAACGGGCTGCTCGGCGAGCTGCGGGTGCTGCTCGGCCCCGACGCCGTGGTGGCCTGATCGTCGCTCACGGGCAGCGGCCAGCGCCCCTTGGGGCGGCCGCTGGCGGGCGCCTGAAGCGGTGAACGGCGCTCGGAGTTGCGCCGGGAGCCTGACGCGACTGGACTATGGGGGACCATTTCCCGAGGATCCTGGGGGCTCACCGTATGGCGATCGAGGTCGTGACCAAGGACTGCACGGCGTTGAGCGATGCGGAGTTGGCCGAGATGGCCGACATCTGCGCCGACGGCCCGAGCAAGTTCGAGGCGGGGTTGCTCTCGAAGCAGGCCGAGGCCTGGGTGCTCGTCACCATGGCCCGTGAAGGCAGTCACCTGCGAGGGTTTGCCTTCTGCACCCTCGAGCGCATCGGGGGGACGCCCTGTGTGCTCATCGGACTGGCATCGGTGCGGCGCACCTCGAAGCGTGACACCGTCCTGCGGGCCATGATGACCGACCAGTTCCGTCGGGCGGTGTTGGCCTTCCCTGACGAGGACGTGCTGGTCGGCACCCGGTTCTGCTCGGCGGACGGGTTCGACGCCTACCGCAACCTCCTCGACATCGTGCCCCGTCCCGGCCACAAGGCCACCGGGGAAGAGCGGGCGTGGGGACGGCGGCTGGCCAAGCGCTTCGGCGTGGAGAACGGCAACTACAACGACCGCCAGTTCACCGTGTCGGGCGACGGCAGCTTCCCGCTGGTGTTCGACCACGAGAGCTCCAAGCCCGACCGCCTCGACGGCGACGTGGTGGCCTTCTTCGAGGAGATCGATGTCGCCCGGGGCGACTCGCTGGTGGCCTTCGGCTGGGCCATGGCCGAGGACCTGGCCAAGCTGAACTGACCGCTGGCGGGCGACGCCGCCGGCTGCGCAGATCCGAAGGTGGTCCGGGACCGTGGAGTTCACCGACGTGTTGGCTCGACGGCGAATGGTGCGTCGCTTCGACCCCCGACGACCCCTCGAACTCCCACAGGTGGACAGACTGCTGGCTGCCGCCGCGCGAGCGCCGTCGGCGGGGAACAGCCAGCCATGGCACTTCGTGGTGCTGAGCGGCCCCGACGAGACCGCTCGACTGTGGGACGTGACGCTGCCTCCGCAGCGCCGGGACGGCTTCGCCTGGCCGGGCCTGCTCGACGCCCCGTTGCTCGTGCTCCCCGTGGCGGACCCGGACCTCACGTTGGGACGGTACGCGGAGTCCGACAAGGCCGGCTCGGGCTTGGGGGCCGACCCCGACGCCTGGGCGGTGCCCTACTGGCTGACCGACACGGCCTTCGCCACCATGTTGCTGTTGGCCGCAGCAGTCGACGAGGGGCTCGGCGCCTGCTTCTTCGGCCTGTTCCGCCACGAACGTGAGGTCATGGCGGCGCTGGGTGTCCCCGAGCGGTGTCGGCCGTTGGGCGTGGTGGCCATCGGGCACCCGCTCGAGGACCGGCCCGGTCGCTCGGCCGACCGAGGTCGTCGACCGTTCGACGAGGTCGTGCACCGGGGCGGTTGGTGAGCGGACCGGTCCGCGAGTGTGGTGCCTGTGTCACCTGTGAGTGAGGGAATTCCTCACGAGCAGGTGCGCCGATGGGTTGGGCGCTTCGTGGCCGTCGATGTCGTCCCGGTCGCCTCATCGGAGCAGTTCTGATCATCAACGAAGCGCTGCAGTTGCTTGCGGGGTGCGACGGTCCGGGCGAGACCAACGGAGCGTGGGCCATCCGGTGGGCGAGGGACCCGGCGCCGACGTAGCCGTCGAACGTAGACGCCTGACCGGCGCCGTCAGGCACACGGCACCGTCCTTACCTCGTCGGCCTTCTCACCGGATGGGAGACTGGCGGGATGAACGACCGGTGGAACCCACTGGCGCACCTCGGAGCGGCGGGCATCGACCTGCCCGACGGTACCGACCTCGGTCTCGTCGGGTCCGACCCGGTGATCGCCGCCCGACATCGCGTCGGCGAGGCCGCCGCCGTTGCGGCCGGCGCCGCCGGAGCCTGGGCCGCCCACTTCGGTGAGCTACGGGGGCTGCCGCCGCAGTCCGTGACGGTGGACGTGACCGCAGCAGCCACGGCCCTGCTCGGGTTCGCGTTCCAGTCGGTGGACGGCAAGGTCGACCTGGCTCGTTGGTCCTCCCCGGTGACCGACCTGTTCCGCACCGCCGACGATCGGTTGATCCACCTTCACGGCGGCTTCCCCCACCTCGCAGATGGCACCGCACGTCTGCTGGGCTGCCGACCCGACCCCGATGCCCTGTCCCGCGCCGTGGCGCGGTGGGACGCCGCCGAGTTGGAGGATGCGCTGGCCGGGGCCGGGATGTGCGGCGTCGTCGTCCGCAGCCCCGAGGAGTGGGCGGAGCACCCGCACGGACGCCGGGTGGTCGACCGGGCGGGGGTCCGCCTCACCCGCCTCGGCGACGCTGATCCCCTCGCCCGCCACTCCGGTGACCGTCCCCTCGCCGGGATCCGCGTGCTCGACCAGACCCGGGTCCTCGCCGGCCCGACGGTGGGGCGCACCCTCGCCGGGTTCGGCGCGGAGGTCCTGCGGGTCGACGGACCCCGGCTGCCCACGATCGAGGCGTTCGCAATCGAGACCGGTCGGGGCAAGCGGCGGGCGCTGTGCGACCTGGACGACCCTGACGACGTCGCCCGGCTGCTCACGCTGGCCGATGAGGCCGACGTCGTGGTGCACGGGTACCGCCCCGGTGCGCTCGAGGCCCGAGGGCTCGGGCCTTCGGATCTGGCTGCCCGCAGGCCGGGGGTGGTCGTCGTCGAGGTCAGTTGCTACGGCGCCGACGGGCCGTGGTCGACCCGGCGCGGCTGGGAACAGCTGGCGCAGGCGACCAGTGGCGTCGCCCACGGCGAGGATCCCGAGCGGCCGCGCCTCGTCCCGGCTGCCGCCACCGACTACACGACCGGCTACCTGGGTGCCGCCGGTGCCGTCGAGGCGCTGGTCCGTCAAGCGTCCGAGGGCGGGTCGTGGTTGGTCGAGGTCTCGCTCTGCGCCACCGCCGCCTGGCTCGTCCGGCTGGGGACCGACCTGGACCCCGGCACGGCCTGTGGCCTCGGCGACGTGGCTGCGCGCCAGCAACTGACGGCCACCGAGTGGGGGCCGCTCATGCACCTCGGTCCCGTGGAGCACCTCTCGGTGACCCCGTCACGGTGGGACCGGCCGCCGTGCGGGCGGGGCACGCACGCCCTCGAATGGACGCACTGACGACCACTCGGGCGGCCCAGGGGTGCCCCAGCGGCGACCTCGGGACGGCCCTACTGCTCGCGGTGCTCGACCCGCCATCCGGCGAAGCGAACGAGCAACACCGTCGCCGACACGGCGACAATGGTGGCGCGGAGGTAGTCCGATGCCGGCGCTCCTTCGATGAGGCCGCCGATCGCAGCGAGGAGTTCGCTGGGCAACCAGGGAGAGATTGCCGGTACGAGCGCCACGATGGGGAGCACCAGTAAGGCGGCGAGGCTGGCGAAGACCGTGCCGGCGATGCTTCGCACCACGCTGGCCATGGCGGCGACGACAGCCACGGCGAAGGCCAGGTAGAGCGAGCCGAACAGGGTGCCCACCAGGACTGCGCCGGCGGGCAGGTCCCCGAGCAGTGCAGCCGTCATCACCCAGGCAATGGCGGTACCGACCCACAGTGCAGCCACCGATGTGGCAGTCGCCACGGCGTAGCGGGGAAGGAGCAGGGTGCGGGCGCGGGTGACCTTGGTCCGTAGGAACGCGGCGAACTCGGGGTGGGCGTCGAGTGCGAGCGCGCTGGCCGCCAGGACGATCACGGCGAGCAGTCCCAGTTGGCTCCCGTTGCCGATGAACTGCATGATGCCGTCGACCGGTCGGGGGTCGCCGGCGATGATCGTGACCTCGCCGCTGCCGAAGCTGGAGATGAGCTCTTCGAGGTAGCGGGCGAGCAGCGGCCCGGTGACACCGAAGAAGGCGTAGACACCGAACACGAGCACCCAGCGGTGGGTGCGCGACGTGCGCAGCACCTCCAGTCGCCACAGCGTCATCGAGCGAGCAGCGCGCGCGGCGTTGGCGGAGCGTGAGGTGGCAGTCATGCGGTGAGCTCCAAGAAGGCGCTCTCGAGATCGGTGGCCGGTGTGAACGACACCAGGGGGGTGCCGCAGGCGGCCAGCAGTCCCGGGACTTCCCGTTCGGCCACGACGGCGTCGGCGACCACCATGCGGATCCTGCCCGGCGCGTACTCGGTGACCTCCGTGGTCCAGTCCTGGGCTCGCAACCGTTGCACCAGGTCGTCCGCCGGGGGTCGCACCTGCAGGACATAGGAAGTGGACGTGCGGGCGAGGAGTTCCGCCAGCGGACCCTGGAACAGGAGCCGACCACGGTCGATGACCCCCACGGTGTCGCACACCTGCTGGACGTCGGAGAGGATGTGGGTCGACAACAGCACGGTCTTGGTGTGGGCCAACCGCCCGACGAGGTCGAGCACCTCCCGCCGACCGGCGGGGTCGAGTGCCGACGACGGCTCGTCGAGGACCAGTATCTCCGGGTCACCCACCAGGCAGCCGGCGAGTCCCAGGCGTTGCAGCATGCCGCGGGAGAAGCCGCCACAGCGCCGATCGATGGCGTCACCCAGTCCCACGTCGACCAGCACCTCTTCCACCCGGTCCCGAGGCGCGGTCGGGTCGGTCATGTGGCGGGCCAGGTCGACGACCTCGCGGGCAGTGAGCCACGGCTCGAACAGCGGGGTGTCGACCAGCAGCCCCATGTGTTGGCGGGTGGTGGCCAGCTCCATCTCGCCGGCGCTGGGACGACGCAACCCGGCCAGCACCGACAGCATGGTCGTCTTGCCGGACCCGTTCGGGCCGATGAGGCCGTACGTGCTGCCGACCGGAACGCAGAGGTCGACGTCGTCGAGCGCTGCGGTGTCGCCGTAGATCTTGCTCAGGCCCGTCGTGCGCACCGCCAGCGGAAGGTCACCGTTGGCGGTGCCGTTCGTGGGCACCGTTGGAGCGGCCCGGACCACAGGGGCAGCCACGTCACCCTGCGCCTGGCCGACCGGGGGCTCGCCCTTGCGCTCCTCGCCTCGTGGCACCCGCCCGAGGGCGAACCAGGCGATGGCACCCAATGGGAACGACACCAGGAGGATGATCAACACCCAGGCCCATTTCGGGAGGTGGCGGGCATCGTGGCGCGCCACGTCGACCAGGCACAACCCGGCGATCACCACGACAACAGGGATCAGGATCCACACCATGTCCGACACGACGGTGCACGCTACGGCGGGTGGTGCGAGCTGACCAGTGTCGTTGGTCCCTGGTGGACGGCGGTGGTCGGTGACACCCATTGGCCGACCGCAGGGTTCGACCGGCGGCGGGCGGTGCTGGTCAGCCGGATTCCTCGTCGCCGAGCGCTGCGACCAGCGACGAGGGATCCGACGATGGCGCGGCGCAGACATAGCCCTCGCACACGTACGCCCGCCCGCTGCCGTTCGGGTCGCGACGCCCGTCCCAGAGGGGCCCGTCCCACGGTTCCCCCCAGGCCAGCACGGTGCCTGGTCGGTAGCGGGAGCGCACCACGCCCACCAGGTCGGTGCGTCGGCCGCTCACCACCACCTCTTGGCGCTTTCCGGTGAGCAGGTCGACGGCGGCGAGGAGGTGGCCGAAGGCCAGGGGCTGGCGTTCGGCCAGCGGGGCGGCGAGGCGTACGATTCGGCGGGCTCGGTCGTCCCAAGTGGTGTCACCGGTGAGCACGCTCAGGCGGATCAACCCCTCGGCGGCCAGGCTGTTGGCCGACGGGGTGGCGTTGTCGACCAGGTCCTTCGGTCGGACCACCAGCGGCTCGGCATCGCTGCCGGTGCTGTAGAGCCCGCCTCGCTCGTCGTCCCAGAACAGCTCCACCAGTTGCGTCGCCGTGTCGGTGGCGTCGACCAACCAACGCCCGTCGCCAGTCAGTTCCGTGATCCGGACGAAGGCGGCCACGACCGCGGCGAGGTCGGCCGCGGTGGCCAGGTGACGGGCCTGGCCGCTGTCGGGGTCGTCGCCCTGCCAGGACCGCAGCCAGCGCCCGTCGTCGCGTCGCAGGGTGTCGCGGAGGAACTCGGCGCACCCCACCGCGGCGTCGGCCCAGTCGCTCCGTTCGCAGGCTCCGGCGGCCTCGGCCAGGGTGGCCACGAACAGGGCGTTCCACTCGGTGAGCACCTTGTCGTCGAGGCCGGGGCGCGGCCGCCGGCGACGGGCGGCGGCCAGCGCGGCAGTGGCTCGCTCCACCGTTGGCGGAGGCTCCTCGTCGGTCAGCCCGCCTGACAGTTGCAGGACGCTGGCATCTCCCTCGAAGGTGCCGAGCGGCTCGACCGACCACCAGGCGGCGGCCCGTTCGATCTCGTCGTCGGCCAGCCCGGCCTCGGCCAACGCCGCACGCAGCTCGGCGGCCGTCCACACGTAGTAGGCGCCCTCGACGGGGGTTCCCGAGCCGTCGTCGCTGTCGGCGTCCTCGGCGGAGGCGAACCCGCCGCCGGGTTGGGCCAGCACGTCCAGCACGTAGCCGATGGTCGACTCCAGCACCCGGCGGTAGCGCGGCGCCCCGGTGACCTGCCATGCATGGAGGTACACGCGAGCCAACAGCGCCTGGTCGGTCAGCATCTTCTCGAAGTGCGGCACGCTACACGTGTCATCGGTCGAGTAGCGGGCGAAGCCCCCGTCGAGCTGGTCGGCCATACCGCCGGCAGCCATGGCGTCGAGCGTGCGGAGGGCGGCGGTCAGCGCCGCCTCGTCGCCGGTGCGGACGTGGTGGCGCAGGAGCAGGTCGAGCATCATGGCGTGGGGGAACTTCGGGGCCGTGCCGAAGCCGCCGTGGCGGTCGTCGTGGGCATCGAGTGCAGCGGCCACCGCCCGCTGCAGGAGGTCGGAGCCCGGCAGCCCGTCGGCTGGGTCCAGCGTGGCCGTGGCGCCCAGAGCGGCGGTGATCTCGCTCGCCTGCTCCTCGAGGTCGTCGCGGCGGGTGCGCCACAGGTCGGCCACCCGTTCGCACAGTTCCCCGAAGCCCACCATGCCGCCTCGGCCGTAGCGCGGAAAGTAGGTGCCGGCCAGGAACGGGCGACCGTCGGGTGTGCAGAACACCGTCATGGGCCAGCCGCCTCGACCAGTAGTGGCCTGGACGGCCTCCATGTACACGGCGTCGACGTCGGGCCGCTCCTCACGATCCACCTTGATGGCCACGAAGGCCTCGTTGACGGCGAGGCCGATGGCAGGGTCCTCGAACGACTCGTGGGCCATCACGTGGCACCAGTGACACGACGAGTAGCCCACCGAGACGAGCACCGGGACGTCACGCCGTCGTGCCAGGTCCCACGCCTCCTCGCACCAGGGCCACCAGTCGACCGGGTTGTCGGCGTGTTGGCGGAGATACGGGCTGGTCTCCGAAGCAAGTCGGTTGGGCACCCGATCACCGTACCGGGGGCGAGGATCAACCTGACCGTGCGGTCATCTCGCGGGATCGGTCTCCCACCTCTGGCTGTCAGGATGGCACAATGACCGGTGCTGATCCGCTCGTGGGGGCTGACCGGTTCGTGGGTGCTGATCTCTTGGTAGATGACGTCGTTGCCTTCGCTGCGCAGGTCCCGGACCCTCGCCGACTGTGGCGACGAGTGGACCGGTCCTTCGGGGCGTCACTCTTCGAGGACGCCGGTTCTCGGCCCGAGGCGATCGACGACGTGGGTGTCACCGTCGCCGCAATGGTGGACAATGCCCTGGCCGACGGTCGGCCGTGGATGGGTCTGCGCCTCGGCGACGGCGAGGGGACGCTCCTGGCCTACGAACTGGCTGGACACGACCGGCTGACCGAACAGTTCGGATCGGCCCGCTTGGTCAAGCACCTCGGACGGCCGGTCCCCGCCGAGGACGTCCGCGGCGAGTTGGTTCCCGACCTCACCGGTGCCATCGCCACCGCCGACCTCGTCGGCATCCCCCGCCGTTCCTCGGTCGTGACCAGCGCCCGTCGGGCTCGCCGGGCGCTCGAGGAAGGTCGGAGCGACGCGTTCGGGTGGTGCGCCGGGGCGTTCGGACAGATCTGCTGCCTGCAGTACCTCGGTCGTGAGGCGACGACGCTCGGACTGGCCGACAAGGTGGCGACCAGTGCGGCGTTCAGCCACTCGCTGTTGGCGCACTATCGCTCCCTCGTCCACGGACGTCGCGTCCGGGTGGTGTCGTGCCGTCCCGTGCTCGCCGAACGGTTGGTCACGGAGTTCGGGGCAACCCACGTCGAGTTCCACGCGGTGCCGGTGCAGGCTCACTTCGCCGCATCTGCCGCTGATGGGGTCGGCCACTACCCACATCGGTATCGGGAACTCCTCGAGGAGCTCCGTTGCGAGGTCGAGTCGGGCGAACTGGTCCTGGTGGCTGCGGGCCTGCTGGCCAAGGCGTACTGCCACGCCGTCAAGCAGGGTGGCGGTGTCGCGCTCGACATCGGCGGCGTGGCGGACTTGTGGGCGGGGGTCATCACCCGGACGGCGTTCACCGACGAGATGCGCCGCCAGTGGTGCCTCCTCTGAGCGCTGCTGCTGGCTCGGCCTGACCCGAGCGCCGCCGTCGGCGCTGGTTCGCCGCCGACCGGTGCGGCATGCTGTGGGGGTGGACGAACTGCCGTCGATCACCGAGTCGCCCGTCCCCGACGTGGCCCGCCTGGTGCGCTGTTCGGCCGGACGACGGGGTCCCGAAGCCGAGATCTACGGCCCGCCAGAGCCGGTGCTGGCCCTCGGTCGGTGGTTGCGCAGCGACGTGGCTGCCACCGTGGACCTGGCCGGGCCCGACCGGGATGGCTGGCAGCAGCACCCCGGTAGCCTCGAGGTAGCTATCGACGAGGCACGAGCGGAGCTGGTGGTCTCGGTGGTGGACGGACGCCTGGTGCTCTCGGGCGCGCCTGCAGTGCTCGACGCGCTCGGCGAGGTGGTGCAGGATGTCGGCGTGAAGGCGCTCGACTGGCGCTGGGCGCCGACCGAACGCCGGGCGGTGGTCGGCCCCATGGAGGACAGCGTCGTGCCCTGCGATCCGGCATCGCTCATCCTGCACGTGGTGTCCGCCTACCCGCTGTAGACGCCGTCCGGGCGAGGCCTACCCGCCCTCGTCACCGGGGTTGTCGTCAGCGTCGCTGAGCTCTGCGGCGAGGTCGTCGGCCGAGCGCGGCTGGCGACGGACCTTGCCCAATGCCGTGCGGGGCAGTTCCCGGACCACCTCGAGCCGTTGGGGTACCTGCCACGGCGCCAGGCGCCCCCGAGCCCAGTCCCTGATGGCCGCCAGCCGCGGCGGGTCGGCGGGGTCCACCGGTTGGACCAGGGCGGTGACCGCCTGGCCCCAGTGGTCGTCGGGACGACCGACGACCAGCACCGACGCCACGCCGGGGTGCTCGGCCAGGATCTGTTCGACGGGCGCCGGCCACACCTTCTCCCCGCCGGTGACGATCATGTCGCCCACCCGCCCGACCACCTCGAGGGTTCCGTCGGGTCGGAGGTGCCCGGCGTCGCCGGTGCACAACCAGCCGTCGTCGTCGAAACGTGCCGGTCCGTGGCGGTAGGCGCGCAGCAGCATGGGGCCGCGGAGGCGGACCTCGCCGTCCACCACCCGCACCTCGACGCCGTCGAGGGGACGCCCGTCGTACACCACGCCGCCGCCGGACTCGGTGAGGCCGTAGGTGGCCACCACGTTGGGCGGCGCAGCAGAAGGAGCTGGGCCCCCACCCACCAGCACCGTGCGGAAGCCAGTGAGATCGCAGCGGGGGAGTAGGGTCGCCACCAGCGACGTGCGAGTGGCGCCGAGGCGGGCCGCCTCGCTGATCTGGTCGGGATCGGGTCGTTCGTGGACCACGAGGGCGCAACCGGTGTGCAGGGCCCTGGTCACCACCGACAACCCACCGACGTGGGAGAGGGGGAGGCAGGCCAACCATCGGTCGTGGGTCGGGTCGACCCTCAGCCGACCGCTGGTGGCCACGGCGGCGGCGGCGACGGCGTCGTGGGTGAGGATGGCACCCTTCGGCGTACCGGTGGACCCGCTGGTGGCCACCACCAGGGCGTCACCGTCCTCGACCTCGACGCCTGGTCTCCCCGCCGAGTCGAGCCACGGTCTCGGCTGAGCGAGGGGTCCGAGGTGGTCGAGCACCGACGTGGGTCGCAGCGCCTCGAGGAGGCGTTCGGCTGCGGTCGGCGGCAGGCGGGGATCGACGGGAAGTGCGGCGGCGCCGCGCTCCCAGCAGCGCTGCAGCCAACCCACGAACTCGTCACTGCCGACCGAGGGCAAGGCGATGAGCTCGGGCACGGACCTCACGGTAGTGCCAGCGGCGGGCCGGCCAGGGTCTCCCGAGCGTCCGTCGGTCGCCCACGACGGGCGGCGGTACCGGACCTGCACCTCGTCGTGGACCGGGCACCACGTAGGGTGCGGCGGTGGACGACGACCCGCCCTCCCGGGTGCTGGTGGTGTGCAAGACCCACCTCGACGTGGGGTTCACCGACCTGGCCGCCACTGTGCTCGACGACTACCTGGGTCGCCACTTGCCCGCAGCGCTCGACACCGCCGACGACCTGCGCCGACACGACGACACGGTGCGCTTGACCTGGACGGTCGGGTCCTGGCTGGTCACCGAGGCACTGGAGCGAAGCGACCGACTGGGCCGGCGACAGATCGAGCGGGCCATCGACGCCGGCGACCTGGCCTGGCACGCCTGGCCGTTCACCACCCACACGGGTCTGCTCGACCCGACCCTGGCGACCGATGCGCTCGGTCTGTCGGCCCGCCTCGATGAGCGCTTCGGGCGGCGGACCACCGCTGCCAAGATGACCGACGTGCCCGGCCACCCTCGCGCGCTGGTGCCGGTGCTGGCCGATGGCGGCGTCACCTTCCTGCACGTGGGGGTGAACCCGGCGTCGCGTCCACCCGATGTCCCGCACCTGTTCCGCTGGGTCGACCGCCGCAGCGGACGTTGGCTGCACGTGGCCTATCAGCACGGCGGCTACGGCGGGGCGGTGCGCTTGGATCGGTACACGATGCTGGTGGTGGCCCACACCGGCGACAACCTCGGGCCACCCGCCGCCCCCGAGGTGCGGCACCTGTGGGCTCGACTGGCCGCCGAGTACCCGACGGCGCGCATCGAAGCGGCCACCCTCGACGACGCCGCCCGGGTACTGGCCGCCCGCGCAGCCGACGACGGACCCCTGCCCGAGGTCAGCGCCGAGATCGGCGACACCTGGATCCACGGCGCCGCCACCGACCCCACCAAGCTGGCCCGGGCACGGGCACTCCAGCGGGTGCGCGCCGCGATGCGCGCCGACGGGCGACTCGACGCCGACGATGGAGCAGGGGAGCGGGCCACCCGGGCGCTGCTGTTGGTGGCCGAGCACACCTGGGGCCTCGACCAGAAGACCCACCTGCCCGATACCACCACTTGGACGTCGACCGCCGTGGACCGCGCCCGACACCACGACGACCGGTGGCGCCGGTTCGAGGCCAGTTGGGCGGAACAGCGCGCCTACGTCGACGCCGCCGCTGAGGCCCTGCGCCACGCCGGGCTCAGCAGCGCGGTGGACCAGGCACTGGCCGCCACCGTCGTCGAGCGAGTCACTCTCGACACCGTGCGCGAGGACCTGGCGCCGCACGACCCGTCGGTGCCGCTCGTCGGCCGCCATGCCACCGTGCGCGTCGATGGGGCCACCGGTGCGCTGGACATGCTCGTCACCAGCGACGGCCGGGTGTTGGCCGACCTCGACCACCTGCTCGCCGTGGTCGGCTACCAGACGTTCGACGTGGCCGACTACGAACGGTGGTGGGACTGCTACGTGGTGGCCGAGTCGGCCGACGAGTGGTGGGCTCGTGCCGACCAGACCAAGCCTGGTCTCGAGTCCGCCGACCCACCGCCGGTGGCCGGGTGGTGGCCGTTCACCGTCACCGACGTCCGCTCGGGAGCGTTACGTGCCGACGAGTCGGGGCAGCGCCTGGTGGTGTGGCTGGCGGGCCACCCCGATGCGGTTGATCGGTGGGGATGTCCGCGGGAGGTGGTCCTCTCCTACGGCCTGCCCGACGACCGGGCCGAGGTGGAGATCGACCTGGTGTGGCTCGACAAGGCGGCCACCCGCTACCCCGAGGCCCTGTGGTGGTCGTTCAGCCCGCGGGGCGTCGATCCCCGGCGGTGGCGTCTCGACGTGCTGGGCGCCCCGCTCGACCCCGCGAACGTGGTCCGTGCCGGGGGGCGTCATCTCCATGCCGTCGGGCGGGGCGCCCA
>JAFIEP010000109.1 GCA_020832495.1 Acidimicrobiia bacterium
GACTGCGCGCAACCAGCCACCACAACGGTGGGCAGCTGCGCGCAGTCAGCGTGCATGGGGCGACAGGCGAGCGGCGGGCGCATTCGGGCGCGGGCGGCGGGCGGGGTGCCCGGCTCAGGCGAACGGCAGCCAGGCTCGGGTGGCCAGGTCACCCAACCCCGACACCTTCACGCCCGCCTCGGACACGGTGATGAGCGTGTCGCCCACCACGAGCACCCGAGCGATGGGCACGGCCCACGACCGTCCACCTCCCGGCGGCGTCGGCTCGAACGGCAGGGGCTCGAACGGTTCGATCACGTCGAACTGGTCCTCGAAGCCGGGATCCACGGCCAACTCGTCGACGACGAGGTCGTCCAACGGCACCCTGCCCGACGGTGGCGGCGGCGTCGACTCGGTGCCCGCACCACGCTGGCTCTCGGGGACGGTGGTGGCCGGGCTCGGCTCGCTACCCGTGACCGGCGGTGTCGCCGGCGGCTCCGTGGTCACCGTCGGACCAGGCCCGGGACCAGGCCCCGGCTCCTGACCGGGGGCAGGGATCGTCGTCGTGGTGGTCGGGTCGTCGACCGTGGTGGTCGTCGTCTCGGGCGGCTCGCTGGTGGTGGTCGTCGGCTCGGGATCCACACCGGGACACCCGGGCACGTCGCACGGCGTGGCCGCCTCGTCACCGGGGAGGTGCTCGATCCGGCCTCGCTCGGTGATCGATGTGTCGGTCACGTCCAGCACGATCACGCCTTCGAAGCCGTCACCCCACGACGAGACCGGCACGGCCAGCAGGTTCTCGGCCTGCCACCACAGGAAGGCGTGGTGCTCGCCTTCGGCGGAGGAGGTGGCATCGGGGAGGGTCCACAGCGCCGTGCGCTGCGGATCGGTGGGGTCGGCCACGTCGAACACCGACACCTGCAGGCCGATGGGCATGCCCGTCTCGGTGGCGTCCTGGCCGATACCCACCAGGCGACCCGGGTGCGTCGGGTGCAGATAGGTGGAGAAGCCAGGGATCTTGAGCTCGCCGAGCACCCGCGGGTCGGTCGGGTCGGACAGGTCGATCGTGTAGAGGGGATCGGTCTCGCGGAACGTCACGATGTAGCCCATGTCCCCGAGGTAGCGGACCGAGTAGATGCGCTCGTCGATGCCCATCCCGTCGACGTAGCCCACCTCGACGAGGTTGGCGCCGTCACGGGCCAGCACGTGCAGGGCGTTGTCCGACAGCATCCGACGACCGGGTGAGCCGGCGGCGTCGTCACTGCTCGACGCCCGGCCACCGCCGGCCACGTCGTCGAGCCCCAGTTCGGGCTCGACCGGCATGGGCATCGGGTCGGGCACGGGCATGAAGCGCCCGCCGAAGTCCGGATCGAGCGTGGTGGCCACCCGGAGATGGCCGGCATGCTCGGACATGGCGAACTGGTTCAGCAGCCGACCTTCCACCTGGCCGCTGGCCAGGTACGCGGCCGGCTCACCGCCAGTGATGGAGAACATGTGGATCCCCGTCGCCGAGGCGCCCGGCGACCACTCGTCGGTCACCGACTCGTCGAACGACATCCACTCCGTGGTGGCCACGTAGAGGTTCTGTGCCGAGGCGTAGACGGTGGCGTCGCCGGCCATCACACCCACCGAGGCACCGGCGTCGAGCTGGGCATCGCCGATGTCGAGTGTTGACACGACCACCGAACCGAATCCGGCGAACTCCACCGGCACACCGATGCTGTCGCAGGCCACCAGCGGCTCGGCGTCGCCGTGGCGCCCCCGCTCGTCGACCGTACGCACCTGGGGCAGCCAGTCCTCCGCCGAAGTGGCCGCCACCGCATCACGATTCGCCTCGACGGCACGAAGCTCGGCGCCCCGACCGGAACCGTCGGGATAGGTGAACGCCACCGGCTGTGGGTCGGCGGTGGTCACCAGACGCACCTGGTCCCCCACCCGCCGAGCGGCGGACAGCGACCCGTCGAGCACGTAGGCCTGCACCACCGTCGGCGCCGCAGGGTCGGCCACGTCGATCACGCTGACCCGTGTCCCGGGACCGGACCACTCCGGAGACCGACCACGGCGACCCGCATCGGGTCCCACCTGGGGTCGGGCCACCGAGTCGGACGACAGCACCACGGCCCTGTCCCCGTCGAGGAAGAGTCGGTGACCGTGGCCGCCGTCGAGCGCCAGCGAACCGACCTCGGCCGGCACGGGCGTGGTCAGATCCATGATGCGCAGCGTGCCGTCGACCACCGTGACCAGTCGGCTGCCGTCGGTCTTCACCACATCGGGCTCGTCGACCCCCGCTTCTTGGACGTTGGTGTCGGAGAACTCGCCGTCACCGCCGATGACTGGTGCTGTGGTGGTGACCGGAGCGGACTCGGCACTGCGAGACGCGCTGTCCATCTGCGGGGAGGCGGCGACGGCGTCGCCCACCTCCTCGAAGGCCATGCCGTCGTCGAAGTCCATCATCACGTCGGCGACGGCCTCGAAGCGTTCCGAACCCACCCCCCACGGCCCGATGTCGGCCAGGGCGTGCTCGTGGATGACGCCCTCGAGCCCACGACAATCGTCATAGGCGGCCAGCGAAGCCACATCGGCGTCGGGCCAACCTTCGGCGCGCTGGACGTTCGAGCGCTCCACCCACGTGCTGTCGGTGCAGGCCAGACCGGCGGCTCCCACCGCCACGGCGGCGAGCAACGATGTGGCCGTGCGGATCCTTCGTCGGGTCACGATCCCTCCCAGGTTCACGCCGACGTTACGCCGGCTGGGTGACACCGACTGTGACGAGCACCACGCCCCCACGGTTCCCGGAAACTTCCGATCACCTCGTCGCTCGCTCGACTCGATGATTAGTGCTAAAACTCGGGGGCTCCTGATACCCTGGGAGCACACGGCCCACCGAACAGGCGGCGCCGACGACGTGGTCGTGGAGGCCACCATGTACGAGACCAACGACGATCTAGCGGCCCTGGTGACCAGCGTCCGGGAACCCTGGATGGACGACGCTGCGTGTAAGGGGCGTCTGGAGCTTTTCTTCGGCATTGCCGGCGAGCGCCCCGAACGCCGCATCCGACGTGAGGCAGCGGCACGCCTCATCTGCGCCGGCTGCCCCGTGCTGCACCCGTGCCGCTCACTGGCCCGACGCAATCGTGAGAACGGCTTCTGGGGCGGCGAGAACGAGGAAGAGCGCGCGGCGGCGGGTTACCCGCCCCGGTCGATCAGTCGACGGGCAGTGCAGGCGGCGGCCGCCGAGGCGGCCGAGGCAGCCACCCAGACCGCAGAGCAGTCCCGGGCCTCCTGAGGGGCGCAGGACGTCGACGGCGGGCCGGGCTCAGTCGTCGCCGGCCGCAGCCTCGTCGCGAGCCTCGGAGACAACGGCCAGGAAGCGCTCCCGAGCCTCGGCGTGATCGACGACGGGTTCGGGGTAGTCGTGGCCCAGGCGGACCCCGGCTGCTTCCAGCACCTCGGCCGGCGCTTCCCACGGCTCGTGGATGCTGTCGCTGTCGAGTGCGGCCAACTCGGGCACCCAGCGGCGGATGTAATCGCCCTTCTCGTCGAAACGGCGGCTCTGCGTCACCGGGTTGAACACCCGGTGGTAGGGGGCGGCGTCGGTACCGGTGCCAGCCACCCACTGCCAGTTCCCCACGTTCTGGGGCACGTCGCCGTCGACGAGGAGTTGGCGGAAGTGACGCTCCCCTACCCGCCAGTCGATGAGGAGGTCCTTCACCAGGAACGATGCCGCCACCAGACGCACCCGGTTGTGCATGAACCCGGTGGAGCGCAGCTCGCGCATGCCGGCGTCGACCAGCGGATAGCCGGTGAAGCCACCCTTCCAGGCCGCCAACTGACCGGGATCGTCGCGCCACTCGAGCGTGTGGGCCTTGGGGTTGAGGTCCTCGGTGACCATCGACGGTGACTCGTGGAGCAGGTGCGCATACCAGTCCCGCCAGGCCAACTGGCGGACGAACGCCTTACGCCCCTTGGTCTCGGTGCCCACCGCCTCGGCCACCGTCCGAGGCGAGAGACTGCCGAACCGAAGGTCGACCGACAGCCCCGAGGTGCCGTCGAGGGCCGGCAGATCCCGATCCTCGTCGTAACGGTCGACTCGCTCGAGGAACGCCTCGAGCCGCGCCCGGGCCTCGCCCTCTCCCTCGGGCAGCGGAGCCGGACCGTCGAGTCGGGGGATGAGCTCGGCGGGGTCGGGGTAGATCATGGCGTCACCCGGCTCGGGCCACTCGTCCCAGGTGGTGGTGGACCAGGTGCGGTGGAAGGCGCTGAACACCCGCGACAGCGTCCCCTTCTTGGTGAGTACCGACCCGGGCGGCAGGATCAGCGAACCCCAGAACGTGGACACCGGCAGGTCGAGGGCCTGACGCACCCGCTGGTCCCGCCAGGTGGAGAACGGTGTGACGTCGTCGTTCCAATAGGCGCTGCCGCACCCCAGGCGAGCCGCTGTCTCGGGCACCACGTCGACGGGGTCGCCCGAGCGCACCACCAAGCGCCCGCCGGTGCGTTCGAAGAGGTCGTAGTCGAACGCCTGGAGGTTGGCGATGAGCTGCCGACGGCGGAACGGCCCGGCCACCGCCATGAGCCGGGGATCGATCACGTAGAGGGCGACCACGAAGTCGCGTTCGCTCGTGGCGGCAGCCCACGCAGGGTTGTCGTCGAGACGGAGGTCACGACGGAACCACACCAGGCCGATCTGATCGGTCGGTCCCACGCCCCGAGCGTACGGGCGGATCGACAGGTTGCACCACCCGAGCCCACCCCACAGGCTGGCTCCTGCGCCGCCGAGGCGACATCATGCCGGGGTGACCTTCTACACGATCGACGACCTCGACGGCTTCTGGGTGACCGACCTCGACGACGCGCCGACGGCCGTGGGCATCGTGCGCAGCGCCCCCAAGGTGCTGCGCGACGGTGCCTCCCTGCTCGCCCGTTCGGTCACCTACGGCTTTGCCGTGCTCGGCCAGCAGGTGGGTGGGGCATCGGCGGCGGTGAACGCCAAGCCCGACACCCGTGCCGAGGCCCTGGCCGGCTTCACTACCGCCGTCGAGCCCCTGGTGCGCGACCGGCGCTTGCTCCTCACCGCTGGCAAGGGCGTGCCCGACGAGGCGCTCGAGCCGCTCCGCGCTGCCGATCCCCGCCCCGACAGCTTCTGGGCGCACCGCCACGAGGCTGCCGCCGCCTCGATCCTCGGTGCGCTCGCCGCCACCGGTCCACTCGAGGGTCGCCGCCTGGCCATCGAACACCTCGACGACGTGGGGGCTGCGCTGGCCGCCGCCGCTGCGGAGCGTGCGATGCGCCTGGTCACGGTGGCCAGTCCCGCCGGCGCGGTCCACGACGACGACGGCCTGGACCCCGCAACGGTGGCCGCCGCCTACGCCGAGCACGGGAGCGAGGCACCTGCGGTCCTGGCCGGGGGCGAGCCCCAGGACCACGCCACGGCGCTGGCGGCCGAAGTGGACGTGCTGGCCGTTGGCTCCAAGGCCGGCGTGGTGGACCACGTGGTGGCCACGCAGATGACGACCGCCGTCGTGGTGGCCACCGGTGCGGCTCCGGTCACCGCCCGCGGGCTGGCACTGCTGCGCAAGGCCGGCACCGAGGTGCTCCCCGACTTCGTCTGCTGCTCGGGTGCGCTGGCGGCCATGGGCCTCGACCCCACCGATCCACCGCCGGCCGAACCCTCCGACCTGCTGGTCGGCGTGGCCGAACGGGCCGAGCGCATCATCGCCGAGGCGCGCCACCACGCCGAGGGCACCTATCTGGGGGCGTGTGAGGCGGCAGAAACCTACCTCTCGACGTGGCGCCAGGAATTGCCGTTCGGCCGCCCGCTCGCCTGAATCCCGCGGCGCGGTCCCGCCAGCGGGCCAGGCCGGAGGCTCACGACCCGGACGACACCTCGCCGACGGTGCGGTCGCCACCGGGCAGGGCCAGCGGTGTGGCCGTCACCACCCGGTCCCGCCCGGAGGACTTGGCCCGCAGGAGCGCGCCGTCGGCCAGCGCCACCACCCGGGAGAAGCTCTCGGCCTGCGCTGACGACGCCACGCCGAAGCTCACCGTCATCGGGGGCTCGTCGTCGGGGATACGGGCGTCGGACAACGACACACGCACCCGCTCCATGACCGCCGCCGCTTCGTCGAGTTCGCAGTCGGGCAGTACGACCACGAACTCTTCACCGCCGAAGCGGCAGGCCAGGTCGTCGGGGCGGATGCACGCCACCAGCAACTCGGCGAAGCGCAGCAGCGCCCGGTCGCCGGCTTCGTGACCGTGGGTGTCGTTGAGCGCCTTGAAGTGGTCGAGGTCGCCGTAGGCCACGCAGTAGCCCCGTTCGGCCGCCTCCAACTCCCGCACCTTGGCCTCGAGGCTGCGACGGTTCAGCAACCCGGTGAGCGGATCGGTGCGTGCCTGCGACTCGGTCTCGGCCATCACACGCAGCAGGGCGATGCGATCGCCAGAACGACGCCCGATCAGGTCGAGCGCGGAGAGCGCCTCGTCGGAGGGCACGCCGTCGCGGGTCGTGGCGTGGATCACGCCGAGCGAACGTCCGGCGATGGCCACCGGTTGGCACACGGCAGACAACGTGCCGTCCGACGGCGCCCGTTCGCGGAGATACGGGCAGGCGTCGAGGTCGGTGGCCGAGGTGAACACCAGACGGTCACCACGCTGAGCCGACGGACAGTGCGACGGGCCCGCCACCCGACAGCCGGCGCCACGGTCGCGTTGATCAGACCGCAGGGTCCGACGGAACGGCGCCTCGGCGCTGTCGGCCACCAAGAGCTCGGCACGCGCGGTTGGCAACGTCTCGCGGAGCGCCTGGGCCACCACCTCGTAGGCGAACGACTCACCGGTGGCCATCTGCAGCGCCCGGTAGAGCCGGGCCTCGAACTCGTTGCGCCGCGCCTCAGCCGCTCGGCGGCGTTGCTCGCCCCGCTGGCGCCGATCCTCGCGCCAGGCCGAGCGGATGGCGACCACCGACATGGCCCCCACCACCATTGCCAGGGCGGCGAACAGCGCCAGTAACCGGCTACGCGTGGCGTCGACTGCGGCGGCCGCGCTGGCCAGCTCGGTACGGAGGCGAGCGTCGTACACGTCAGAAGTCAGCCCCGCCACCGCTTCCTGGGCATCGGCCTGGGCGGCGAGCAGCGACACCACGTCGTCGTCGCGGACCAGCCCGGCAGGGTCGTCGGCCAGGACCAGGGCATAGCCCACCACACCGGCCAGGTCGTCCTGGCGCGCCGCCGCCGCCTCATAGTCGGCTATGAGTGCTGCTTCGCCGGGGAGATCGACCGAGGCGCTGCGGAAGGCCCGCCATGCCTCCTCGTTGACGCTGCGCTGAGCGCGCAACTCCTCGATGTGGCCCACCCGTACGACGGGGTCAGCCTCGAGCATGGCCGAGTCGAACAGGTACTGCACCCGACCCAGTCCCACCGTGAGCTGGCGGAGCTCCGCAGCCGCGGGCTGCACCGATGTGGTGGCGACATCCACCGGTTCCTGCACCTCGTTCAGCCACCGCAACGTGAGCGCCAGGAACAGCACGCCGGCGGCGAGCAGCACGACCGCCACGATGGCCACCCGGACGTGCGGCGCGACACGGCGGCGCGCACCGCCCGATCGCTCCACCCGGCCGACATCGGCTCTCATGCGCACTCCTGGA
>JAFIEP010000110.1 GCA_020832495.1 Acidimicrobiia bacterium
GGCAGGCGGGAGCGGCAGGCGGCATGTGGGCTACCGCGGGCCGCTCACTGGGCGCGCCCGCGCGGGGGGCGGGCACACGGCCCGCACCCGCACCCGCACTCTGTGTGCCCGGTCCCTCAGCCGGTGAAGCGGGGGGTCACCTGCACCGGGGTGGCCGGACGCGGCGCCGGGGCCGGGGCGGCGATGGGCGCCGGCGCCTCGGGGGTCACGGTGGCGGCCGCGGCGCACGTCGGGTTGGGGAAGCCAGCTGCGGCTGTGCCGTCGGGGTTCACCAACTGGTGATAGGCGTTGAGCTGCACGCTGATGCGGTCGGTGCTCGAGGCCCAGTTCGGGGTGCAGATGGCCTCGGTGCCGCTGCCCAGCCGTGGCGTGGTCACCACGGCCATGGTGGCGTCGGGGGGCGACGACGCCGGCAAATGGATGTCGATGCCGGTGAGGAACGACACCCCGAACGGCGCCGTCGGCTCCTCGAGGTTCGTCTGGCCGTTCACCCCGTCGTCGTGGAGGAAGATGCCGATGGTGCGGTTCGACCGGGGGCTGGTGGCGCCGTTCAGCACCTCCTGGCCGTTGAGCATCAGCGAATCGGACGCTGCCCCTTCGCCGCCCCAGAACTCCTTGTTGCGGAACACCACCACGTTGCTGTGGTCGTCGCCGTGCTCCCAGAAGGAGTCGGCCAGCCCGCCTGGTTCGGAGGTGAGGATGCGCACCCAGCGGTTGCTGCGGGCGAACTGCTGGACGTACACGTGGTGGACGCCGGTGTCGCGCACGATGGCGAACTCGTAGGTGGCGTTGCCGTCGGCGGCGAACGGGCCCCAGTCGCCGTTGCCCGACAGTTCGAAGGTGGCGGCCGGCCCGGCACTCACCCGGTAGCCGGTGGTGGGCTCGACCTGGTGGATCTCGAGCGTGGCGTTGGCGGCGCCCACGTTCTCGGGGAACAGCTGCACCCGACCCGACACCTTGATCTGGTCGGCCGGCTCACGGACGACGTGACGGAACTGCGGCTCGTTGCCGGTGAAGAACCGGTAGATCTCGACGAAGGTCTCGGGGGAGTTCACCACCTCGGTGTGGCCCTGCTCGGCGAACCGCACGTTGGTGGCGCCCGGCACCTCGCGCGACGGGTCGCCCTCGCCCCACACGGCCAGGGTGGGCACCGATTCGGGCACCGTGCCGCCCGAGCCACCGTCGAGGTTCACATAGCTGGCAACGTTGGCGGCCCGCTCAGGGCTGGACGACAAGTAGCCCTGCAGCACCCGGGTGCCCTGGGAGTGACCCAGCAGGTGGAGTTGCTCCGCTCCGGTGGTGGCCAGCAGGTCGGCGATGGCCTGGTCGAGCCGACCCCACACCTCGTCCTCACTGGCGGGGTAGGCCAGCGAGTTGTGTTCGAACATCTCGATGAACTCCGCCGGCCACCCGTTGCTGGCGAAGCGCAGCGCCTGCGACTCGAACTGTTGGCCCGATCCCAACCCGCCGTGCACGAAGATCATGGGCAGGTGCGCGTCCTCGTCCTGCGCCCCCGACGGCGGTGCCGCCGCCAGGCTGGCCGCCACCACGATCGCCACGAGTAATGAACCGATGAACCGACGCATCTGTGCTCCTTGGTGCGGTAGGCCGTGCGGTAGGCCGTGCGGTGTCGAGCGGGTCGACGCCGGGGAATGGGACGTGGTGGCGAGCACCGGTCGAGCAGCCCCTTCGGCTCGACGATCCCCTGACCTGCGCGTGGACCGTAGCGAACGGGGCCGAGGCGCGTCGTGCTGCATCGACAACCGCTTGAACGCTCACTCAGGATCGACGCCGGGCACCGACGGGCGGTCCTGCTCTCAGACGCCTTCCTTGCGCGCTCGCAGGATCAACGTGGCCGGCACACGGCGCATGACCTCGTTCCACCACGGGCTGCGCACCCGGGCGTCGAGATCGGGTTCGGGCTCGAGGGCGGCGTCCACCCGGAACGACGACCGGTGGAGCCCGCCGATCAGTTCGGCGAACGACCGGCGGTACTCGATGCCCCGCAGCTTGGCGTGGGTCCACTCCTCAGGCGTGCGCTCGAACCAGGAGCGGGCCAGCCGGCTGGGGTCTGCGCTGGCGGCGTCGATGAGTTGCCACGCTGGGTGGGGCAGCGACACCACGAGCGAGCACTCGGGGCGGAGCACCCGGTGGACCTGGCGGAACACCCGGTCGATATCGGCCACGCCGGCCAGGGCAAACACGCTCAGCACGAGGTCGACCGTGTCGGCCCGGACGAAGGCGATGTCGCCGGGGTCGCCCTGGTGCAGTTCGATGCGGACCTCGGCTGCCTCCGCCAGTCGGCGAGCGGACGCCAGTCGTTCGGGTGAAGGGTCGACGCCGATCACCCGGGCGCCGCGGCGAGCGAGAGCCACGGCGTTGCGCCCGTTGCCCACGCCCAGTTCCAGGATGCGCCGCCCCTCGACGTTGCCGAGCAGGCGGAGCTCACCTTCGTCGGGCAGGTCGGGGCCGTAGACCACGGTCTCGCCATCGGGCACTTCGAGCGGGAAGGTGGCCGACAGCGGCCCGGTGAAGCGCTCGGGGTCGGCGACGGCGCGCACCGAGGGGCGCGCCGCGGGGTGTCCGTCGGTCATCTCGTCGTCGGCCATGTCCTCTCCCGGGGTCCGCACCAGTTTGGTGGTCGCCGGCGCCGGGGCGGGGGATGCCCGACGTCGTGGGGTGAGTCCCGCGTCGCACGTCCCGAGCGACGCGACCGACAGGGTGGTGCGGGCGTCGTGCTTCGAGCGGTCACCCAGGAGCGAGTGCGAGGGTGAAACGCACCGACTTTCGGGCCACGTTGCTGGTGCCGTTCGCCACCCCGGTGGCGCCGGCGGTCGCCTGGACGAACTGTGATCCGTGTAGTGCCCGGCTGCCGTCGGAATCGGGTGGGCCGCTGTAGCTGGGGAGGATGGCGTCGGGAGCCGGGAACGAGTTCCACACCAGCAGCGGCGACCCGCCGTAGCGGGACAGCGCGCCGGCCCGCAGCACGGTGCGTTGCGGGCCGGCGGTGGTGATCGACGGGAAGCTGTGGGTGGTGAGGTTCGACGTGCCGGAGTTGACGACGCCAACCGTGTCGACCTGCGGTGGAGCGGTGAGGCCCCGGTAGGCGAAGATGACGATGCGACAGCGTCCGGTGTTGAACTGGCCGCCGAAGTCCCAGGTGTAGCTGCCGGGCTCACCGGCGATCACGAGCCGGGTGTAGAGCGATGCCCGCACGTTGTTCGTGTCGAAGAAGTTGTTCGACGGGGCCAGGGCAGTGGCCAGGCGGTCCCAGACCACCCCGCTGGTAGTGAACGTGGCCGGATGGCCGGCGCTCTCGTTGGTGGCCACCAGGGCGACCAGACGATCGTCGATGTCGGTGCCAGCGGGCCGCGCCACGTCGATCGACAGGGTGAAGAAGAAGTCGTTGCCGATCGCCTCGGATAGCCCGAAGAACTGCGGCGGGTCGATCGTGCTCGCTGCCGCAGCGTTGACGCGCACCACCGAGGGTGCCGTCCATGCGGTGGCGGTGGCCACCGAGCCCGCACCCATCATCCCGAGGAAGCGACGTCGATCCATGAGACCTCCCATGGATGTGCCACACCCTGTCCGCCAGCAACATCCGATTCTAGACGATACCTCTAGTATAGAAATCGTCTTGCTGGCGTGCCGGTGCACCCGCCGGCAACCAGTCTGCGGCCCGACGCTGTGGCGAACGTCTGGTCAGCGGTGCTCGTCGCCGCAGGTGATGGCTGGCCACGGGCGAGGACGCGCCGACCGCGGTCCATGTCGCCGTCGGGGACACCCCCCGCTCGGGAAGTCGCTAGCCTCTGCGGTGTGAGCAGCCGCCCCGGTGCCGTCCGGGGGGTGCCGAGCGGCACACCCGGTGAGATCGACTACCGGCTCGCGCGTGCAGCCCGGCTGGCCGAGTTCCGCAGCGGCAACCTCACGGTCCTCGACGTGTGCGACGCCCAGCCCGAGTTGCTGCGCAACGCCGAGCGAGCTTCGAAACCCACCCGTCGCCGCTGTCCGGTGTGCACCAAGCGCAACCTGGTGATCGTCACCTACGTGTTCGGACCTCGCCTGCCGCCGTCGGGCCGGTGCATCACCGCCCCGGGTGAGCTGACCGAATTGTCTCGTCGTCGGGGGGAGCACGCCGCCTACGAGGTGGAGGTGTGCAAGGGCTGTCGTTGGAACCACCTGGTGCGCACCTACCTCCTGCAGGTGAGCTGACCGCGCCCGCGGTCGCCTGTCGGCGCACCGCCTCGGCCTGGTCCGGACTGCGGAATTCGGGGGGTGGCTGGCGGAGGACCCCCGAAGCGGGCGAGCATGGGGGGTCGCACCGCCCGGGCTGACGGGTACGCGCCGTGCCTCACCGTTGGAGGGCACCGCAGCGGCACCACCGACCATGAGTTCTTCCTCCCGTGCCACCCCGAAGGGTCGTTCCGCCGCTCGGTCCACCAAGGGCCGCCAGCGTGCGGACGCGCCCGCCCGTCGACGCCGGCGAGGCCGAGGCTTCGGATGGTGGTTGCGACGCGGCGTGTTCGCCCTGGCGCTGCTGGTCATCGCCGCGGCTTCGGGCTTCGCCTACGTCCTGTGGCAGATCCCGCTGCCGCCCGGCGAACCGGAGCTGACACAGACCACCTTCATCTGCGCCGCCGGCGTGGAGGACTGCACCCTCGACACCTCTATTGCGCAGCTGTCCGCCGGGGAGGACCGGGTGGCCATCAGCTACGACGAGATCCCCTCGGTGTTCATCCTGGCCCTCATCTCCATCGAGGATCGCGAGTTCTTCCGCCACGCCGGGGTGAACCCGGTGGCCGTCGGTCGTGCACTGTGGACCGATCTCCGCACCGAGGGCATCACCCAGGGCGGCTCGACCATTACCCAGCAGTACGTGAAGAACGCCTTCCTGTCGCCCGAGCAGACCATCGAGCGAAAGGTGCGCGAAGCGGTGCTGGCGGTGAAGTTGGAACGCGAACTGCCCAAGCAGGAGATCCTCGAGCGCTACCTCAACACCATCTACTTCGGCCGGGGCGCCTACGGCATCCAGGCGGCGTCGCGCACTTACTTCGGCAAGGATGCCCGCGATCTCGATCTGGCCGACTCGGCTTACCTGGCGGGCATCATTGCGGCCCCCGAGTCGACCGACGTGCAACGCGATCCCGAGGATCCCGACTTCGAGTCCAACCGTCGGGCCGGGGCCATCCGTCGATCGGCGGTGCTGGCCGCCATGGTGGAGGAGGGCTACATCAGCGCCGAGGTGGCCGAAGCGGTGGACGCTTCGGGGTGGAACAACGTGCTGCCCCGCACCCAGGCCACCAACTTCGGACGCATCGCCCGGCCGGAGCTGGGCACCGAGTACTTCGTCGACTACGTGCGCCGGTGGCTGGTATCGAGCGGCCACTTCTCCGACGCCCAGGTGTTCGGGGGTGGGCTGCGCGTCTACACCAGCATGGACTTCGCGGCGCAGGAGGCCGCCATGTCGGCGGCGCGCTCCACGCTGAACCAACCCGACGACCCGGTGGCCTCACTGGTGGCCGTCGACGACCGGGGCTACATCCGGGCCATGATCGGTGGCTACGACTTCGAGGAGTCGCAGGTCAACCTGGCCACCGGACGTGACGGCGGCGGCAGCGGTCGCCAACCCGGCTCGGCGTTCAAACCCATCGTGTTGGCCGAAGCGCTCGGCAACGGCGTCGGTCTCGAGGAGATCTACAACTCGCCCGGTCGCATCACCCTCGAAGGGGTCGACGGCGGCAACGACTGGCGGGTGGCCAACTACGACGACGCCGAGCAGGGCACCATGAACCTGGTGGACGCCACCCGGGTGTCGTCCAACACGGCGTACGCCCAGCTCATCGTGGACATCGGGGCCGAGCCCGTGTCGATCCTGGCCCAGCGCATGGGCATCACCGCCGACGTCCCCTCGTTCCCCTCCATCGTGTTGGGCACCCCGGAGGTGTCGGTGCTCGACATGGCCAGCGCCTTCAGCGTCTTCGCCTCCGGTGGGGAACGCCGCGGTCCGTGGCCGGTGGAGAAGGTCACCGACGCCCGCGGGTCGGTGCTGTGGGAGGCCCCCAACGACACCGAGCGGGTGCTGACCGAGGAGGTGGCCGCCCAGGTGAACTGGGCGCTGCACCAGGTGGTGGAGCGGGGCACCGGCACCGCCGCCCAGATCGAGGTGCCCGCCGCGGGCAAGACCGGTACCACCGAGAACTTCCGGGACGCCTGGTTCGTCGGCTACACGTGTCAGATGACGGCGGCGGTGTGGGTGGGGTACGCCGGCAACGAGACCCGCTACATGGACGCCGTGCGCGGCAGCATGCGGGTGGCCGGCGGGTCGTTCCCCTCGGAGATCTGGGCGGCGTTCATGTCCCAACTCGACCTCGCGGAGCCCGAGACCATCGACGAGCGCTGCCTGTTCGAACGGCCCGAATCGGTGGGCTCGGGCGTGGCGGTGGGTGGCAGCGGCCGGGGATCTGGCACGACCTCCACCACCTGGAGCGGCGGCTCGGGGACCACCTCCACCACCTCGGGCGGCGGGACGACCACCACGACGGTGGAGGAGCCCGTGGCCACCACCGAGACGACGGCGCCGCCCCCGCCGCCGACCGAGCCGCCGCCGCCGACGGAGCCCCCACCGCCCCCACCCACCGAGCCGCCACCACCTCCGCCCGTGGAGGCGGCCGCCGGCTGAGGACTGCCTCGACGGCGCGAAGCGTCAGAGGTGGTCGACCGGGCGTCTCAGCGACGCCGCACGTTCGGATGGTGGGGGTGCGGTCGCCCGTGCGGGGTCAGGGGATGCAGGGCGCCAGCAGGGCGAGCGCCTCGGGTGACTCGCGCCCGGCTCCTTCGATGAAGGCCAGGAACTCTGCATCGTCGAGGGAGGCGAAGAGATCGGCGACGCAGGCCTGTTCGGTGGCGGTGAGGCCTGCGTCTGCCAGGATCTCCTGCTCGAGGATGTCCCGACCGCCGGCCTCGATGATGATGCCGAGGATCTGCACGGTGAGCTCGATCGACGGTTCCTCGTCCGGCCCCAACGCCTCGAAGGCGGCCAGGAGCTCTGGGTCCTCGAGGATTCGTTGCGTGAGGATCTGTTGCAGCTCCGGTGGCAAGTCATCGAAGAAATCGACCCCCGGCGGCGAGGTCGGGGGAGGGGTGGTGGGCGCGGCCGTTGTGGTCGGAGCCTCGGTCGTGGTGGTCGGAGCCTCGGTCGTGGTGGTCGTGGTGGTGCGGTCCTGCCGATCGGAGCGCTCCGTACGCTCGCTGGTGGACTCGTCGCCCCCTCGGGTGAGGAGCAGTCCGGCGCCGACGCCCAGCACGGCGGCGAGCAGAACCACCAGGGCGATGATGAGCGGCGTACGGTTGCGTGACGGCTGCGCCGGTGGCGGGGTCGGCCCAACTCCCGGTGGGGTCGCGCCTGGCGGGGTGGCTCCCGGTGGGGTCGCTCCCGGTGGCGGGCCACCCGGCGCCATGGCGGCCGGCGGTGTCGACGTGGGGGTCGTCGGTGGCATGCCCTGGGGTGGCTGCACCACGGCGGTGGGGTCGGCTCCGGTCGGCGGGCCGCCGGTGGAACGCACCTCGGTCGACGGCACCGACTCGGCGTGTGCGGCAGGGTCGTACTGCACGGTCCGGGCGGCGGCATCAGGGTGCAGTTCGGGGGCGTACCACTTCCCATCCGATGCCTGCCACCAGCCCGGTCCCTGGGAGGTGTCGCTCATGGTTGCTCCTGGAGTCGGCCCGACGGGCGCTGGCTCGTCGAGGTCATGCAGTTGTGGTGGCCGGCGTCGGCGTCGCTGGACTCAGGGGGCGGCGTCGTCGACGACGGCGTGGGGGTAATGGGTCAGGCAGACGAAGCACCAGCGTTCGTCGTCGCCTTCGTCGATGCGACCCTCGGTGTCCCACGCCTCGGGGGTCACGTACAACCGCCGGACCACGGTGAGCTCGACGTCGTCGGTGCCGCAGCTTTCGCACGAGCCGCTCGAGAGGGTGGTCACGTTGAACGACGGTAGCAACTCGCCGGCGTCATGGGACGTGTCGAACGCTCACTGGCGGCTCGGCGACTGACGGTGTCCCAGCGACGCGATCCAACAGTGGCCCCCAGCGTCGACCAGGGGTACCATGAAGGGTGACCGCCGGCAGCCGTGGGGCGCTGGACGGAACGAGGAGGAATCCGATGGCCAAGATCACCGCGCCGTCCGTGCGAGCGCAGAAGGTGCGCGCCGGAGCCGAGCCGCTCGTCATGGTGACCGCCTACGACGCACCCGGGGCCCGCATCGCCGACGAAGCCGGCGTCGACATCGTGCTGGTGGGCGACTCGCTGGCCATGGTGGTGCTCGGCTACGACGACACGCTGCAGGTGACCGTCGACGACATGGCCCACCACACGGCCGCCGTCGCCCGGGCCAAGCCGCGTTGTCTGGTGGTGGGCGACCTGCCGTGGATGAGCTATCACGTCTCGTTGGCGGAGACGGTTCGCAACGCCGCCACCTTGGTTCGTGCCGGTGCTCAGGCCGTGAAGCTCGAGGGCGGTCGCAAGCGCCTCGAGTCGATCGCCGCCATCATCGACGCCGAAATCCCCGTCATGGGCCACCTCGGGCTGACGCCGCAGTCGTTGCACGCCTTCGGTGGTTTCAAGGTGCAGGGCCGCGAGCGCGACGCAGCGCTCGAGTTGGTTGACGACGCCGTTGCCCTCGAGGAGGCCGGGTGCTTCTCCATCGTGCTCGAAGGCATCCCCGACGAGGTGGCTCGCATGGTCACCGACGCCGTGTCGGTGCCCACCATCGGCATCGGTGCCGGCCCGCACTGTGACGGCCAGGTGCTCGTGTTCCACGACCTGTTGGGCATCGAGGACCGCATCACCCCCAAGTTCGTGCGGCGCTACGGGTCGATCAAGGCCGATGCCGTGGCCGCCATGGCCGACTTCGCCACCGACGTCCGCAACGGCCGCTTCCCCGCCGACGCCGAGAGCTACCACCTCAACGACGCCCAGGCCGAAGCGCTCGGGCTCTACGGCGCTGCGGCGGCCGAGCGGTCGGCCTGAGCGCTCCTCGTCGAGCTGCCATGTCGAGCACCCCACTCGCCCGCCGACCCCGGTGGTGGTGGGGTGCGGCCGTGGGGTGCGCGGTGGCCCTCGTCGGGGCCGCCTGCACTGCCGAACCCGAGCCCGAGCCCCAACCCGCCCGCTCGGTGCTAGACGCCGGCGCCGGCGGCGAGGGGAGCGACGTTGCGCGCAACAGCGTGGAGGTGCTCGCAGTC
>JAFIEP010000118.1 GCA_020832495.1 Acidimicrobiia bacterium
GGTCCGAGGAACTGGCCCGTGTAGCTGGCCGGCACCTCGGCCACCTGTTCGGGCGTACCTTCGGCCACCAGTCGACCGCCGCCGCTGCCGCCCTCGGGGCCGAGGTCCACGATCCAGTCGGCGGTCTTGATGACGTCGAGGTTGTGCTCGATGACCAACACGGTGTTGCCTGCATCGACGAGCCGCTGCAGCACGAGCAGTAGTCGGCGCACGTCCTCGAAGTGCAGGCCGGTGGTGGGCTCGTCGAGGATGTAGATGGTGTGGCCCGTCGAGCGCTTGGCCAGCTCGCTGGCCAGCTTCACCCGTTGGGCCTCACCGCCGGACAGGGTCGGTGCCGGCTGACCGAGCCGGACGTACCCCAGCCCGACGTCCACCAGGGTCTGGAGGTGACGGGCGATGGGTGGTTGGTTGGCGAAGAACTCGACGCCCTCCTCGCACGACATGGCCAGCACCTCGGCGATGTTGTGGCCCTTGAACTCGATGTCGAGGGTGTCGCGGTTGTAGCGGCTGCCCTTGCACACCTCGCAAGGCACGTAGACGTCGGGCAGGAAGTGCATCTCGATCTTGATGGTGCCGTCGCCCGAGCATGCCTCGCAGCGCCCGCCGGAGACGTTGAACGAGAAGCGGCCGGGCTGGTAGCCGCGCACCTTGGCCTCGTTGGTCTTGGCGAACAGCTTGCGGACGTGGTCGAACACCCCGGTGTACGTGGCCGGGTTGGAGCGCGGTGTCCGTCCGATGGGCGACTGGTCGATGTTGATGACCTTGTCGAGGTGCTCGAGGCCCTCGACCGTCTTGTGCAGCCCCGGGGGCACCCGCGACCCGTAGATGGTGGCCATCAGCGAGCGCAGCAGGATGTCGTTGACCAGCGTCGACTTGCCCGAGCCCGAGACGCCGGTGACGCAGACGAAGCAGCCGAGGGGGAAACGGACGTCGATGTCGGCCAGGTTGTGCTCGCGAGCGCGCCGGACGACGAGCCACTCGTCGCCGGGTTGTCGGCGTTCGGCGGGGAGCGGGATCGACCGTTTGCCGGACAGGTACTGGCCGGTGATCGACTTCTTCGACCGCTCCAGACCCTTGACTCCGCCGGCGTAGACGATGTCGCCGCCGTGCTCACCTGCGCCGGGGCCGATGTCGACCACGTGGTCGGCCACCCGGATGGTGTCCTCGTCGTGCTCCACCACGAGCACCGTGTTGCCGAGGTCGCGCAACCGCACCAGCGTGTCGATGAGCCGGCGGTTGTCCCGCTGGTGCAGGCCGATCGAGGGCTAGTCGAGCACGTAGAGCACGCCCACCAACCCCGAACCGATCTGCGAGGCCAGGCGGATGCGTTGGGCTTCGCCCCCGGCCAGGGTGCCGGCCGAACGACCGAGACTCAGGTAGTCGAGCCCGACGTCGAGCAGGAAACCCATGCGGGCGTTGATCTCCTTCACCACCCGCTCGGCGATGAGCTTGTCGCGCTCGCTGAGCTCGAGGGCGGCCAGGGCGGACGCCGCCTCACTGATGGACATGGCACCCAGGTCGGCCAACGAGTGGCCGTCGATGGTGACCCCCAACGAGAACGGCTTCAACCGGGCCCCGCCACACGCCGGGCAGGCCACCTCGCGCATGTAGCCCTCGGCCTGTTCGCGTTGGCTGTCGCTCTCCGCGTCGCGATGACGCCGGGACAGCCAGGGCACCACCCCTTCGAAACGAGCCTCGTAGGAACGGTTCCGCCCGTAGCGGTTGCGGTAGCGGACCTTCACCTTGGTGCCGCCCTTGCCCTGCAACAGCAGCAGCCGCTGCGCCTTCGGCAGCTTGGCGAACGGGGCGTCGAGGTCGATGTCGTGTTGGGCGGCGACAGCCTCGACCAGGCGGCTGAAGTACTGGGTGCGAGCCGACGCCCACGGAGCAATCGCCCCGTCGCGCAACGAGAGGTCGGGATCGGGCACCACCAGTTCCGGGTCGACCTCGAAGGTGGTGCCCAGCCCGTCGCAGTGCGGGCAGGCACCGTAGGGCGAGTTGAACGAGAAACTGCGCGGGGCCAACTCCTCGTAGGACTGGCCGCACGTTGCGCAGGCCAGGTGCTGGCTGAAGGTGAGCAGCTCGGGCGCCTCCTCCCCCTCGGCGGGCACGATCTGGACCTCGGCCACCCCTTCTGCCAACCGCAGGGCCGTCTCCAGCGAGTCGGTGAGCCGCCGCTCGATGCCGTCCCGGCGGACCAGGCGATCGACCACCACGGCAATGGAGTGGGTCTCGTAGCGGGCCAGGTCGACGTCGTCGGTCAACTCGTGCAACTCGCCGTCGACGACCGCCCGGGCGAAGCCCTGCTTGGCCAGGTCCTCGAGGAGGGTGTCGTAGGTGCCCTTGCGACCGCGCACCACCGGGGCCAGCACCTGGAAGCGGGTTCCCTCGGGTAGCTCGAGCACCCGGTCCACGATCTGCTGGGGGGTCTGGCGGGTGATGACCGTGCCGTCCTCGGGGCAGTGGGGCACGCCGATGCGGGCGAAGAGCAGGCGCAGGTAGTCGTAGACCTCGGTGATCGTGCCCACCGTGGAGCGCGGGTTGCGCGAGGCCGACTTCTGGTCGATCGAGATGGCCGGGGACAGCCCCTCGATGAAGTCGACGTCGGGCTTGTCCATCTGGCCCAGGAACTGTCGGGCGTAGGCCGAGAGCGACTCGACATAGCGTCGCTGCCCTTCGGCGTAGATGGTGTCGAAGGCCAGCGAGGACTTCCCGGATCCCGACAGCCCGGTGAACACGATGAGGCGGTCACGAGGGAGCTCCAGCGAGACGTCGCGCAGGTTGTGCTCACGGGCGCCTCGGATGACGATGGTGTCGGCCACCCGGGCAGTGTAGCGGCGTGCCGGAGAACACGAACGTTCGTTCGGCCAGCCAGGGCCTCCGACAAACCTCGAAGTAGCAGACAGGCTTCGGCGGAGTCCCTCTCCCCGCTCAGCTCACCTCGCGCTGTTCGCGACGCAGTTCCTTGATCTCGTCGCGCAACCGAGCGGCGTACTCGAAGCGAAGGTCGGCGGCCGCCTCGGCCATCTCTTCCTCCAGGGTGGCGATGAGGCGGCCCAGCTCTGACGGCGCCATGTCGGTGGCCTCGAGCAGGCGACGTGCGTCGGCTGCGCTGCCGCGTCGACCACCACCATCGGGCACCGGGGCAGTTGCGTCGGCCGGGCGGATCATGGCCAGGATGTCGGTGACGGCCTTGCGGATCGACTGCGGGTCGATGCCGTGTTCGGCGTTGTAGGCCTGCTGCAGCCCACGGCGACGGTTCGTCTCGGAGATGGCCCGCTGCATGGAGTCGGTCACCTGATCGGCGTACATGACCACCTGTCCGTCCACGTTCCGGGCCGCTCGACCGATCGTCTGGATGAGCGACGTCTCCGAGCGGAGGAAGCCCTCCTTGTCGGCATCGAGGATGGCCACCAACGACACCTCGGGCAGGTCGAGGCCTTCTCGCAGGAGGTTGATGCCCACCAGCACGTCGAACTCCCCGAGGCGGAGGTCACGAAGGATCTCGATACGTTCGATGGTGTCGATCTCGGAGTGCAGGTAGCGGACTCGCACGCCCTGCTCGAGCAGGTAGTCGCTGAGGTCCTCGGCCATGTTCTTGGTGAGGTTCGTGACCAGCACGCGCCCGTCGGCCTCGACGCGCTGGCGGACGATCTCCAGCAGGTCGTCGATCTGCCCCTTGGTCGGCTTCACGATGATCTCGGGATCCACCAAGCCGGTGGGCCGCACGATCTGCTCCACGATCTGATCGGAGTGCCCCAACTCGTAGGCACCGGGTGTGGCTGACAAGAAGACCACCTGACCCACCCGGGCCATCACCTCCTCGAAGCGCAAGGGCCGATTGTCCGCTGCCGAGGGCAGCCGAAAACCGTGCTCGATGAGGTTCAGCTTGCGACTGCGGTCCCCCTCGTACTGGCCGTGGAGTTGGGGGACGGCCACGTGGCTCTCGTCGATGATGGTGAGGAAGTCGTCGGGGAAGTAGTCGAGCAGCGTGAACGGCGGCTCGC
>JAFIEP010000139.1 GCA_020832495.1 Acidimicrobiia bacterium
GGCGAGAACGGTGAATCGCGATGAGTGACCTCCTGCTCTTCTCGATCGGTGGGATCGTCTTCTCCATCACCGTCGTTGCCACACTTCTCTACGGCTACTTCGCTCTCGACCGCTTCGACCGTGCGGACGTCTCCGAACCACCCTTGACTGACGAAGCCACACCGGTACCGGCGGCCAATCTCGCCGGCGCCCCCTGATCGACGAGGTTGGCGCTCCGATCACGCAATCTCGTGACCGCCGCCACCCACTGGCCGCTGATGCCATCAGTGACACACACCACCGCTCTGGTTGCGTCGGTCCGGTGCACCAGGCGATCGTGAGAGGTGGCGGCTCACGCTGTGTCAGTCGCCATTGGAGGGGCTGGAGTCCTTGGCGAGGAGGTCGGCGAGATCCGAAGTGACACCGAGTTCGGGCGCCCAACGTCGGAGGTAGGCGACATCGAGGTCGTTGACGGACGCGATCTCGACGCAGTCCCGCCACTGGATCTCCGACCGCGAGGTGAGTCGCCAACGGAGCTTGGCCAAGACGACGTCTTCTGCCGTGGCCACCCAGCAGGGCACGTCGAACACCTCGGCGAGGATGCGTCGCTCGAGCCGGGACGAGGTGAAGGCATCAGCAGGATCGTTGACGAAGACGTCGATCTTGCCGCCGTGGTCGGGGTCGAGCACGTTGAAGCTGCCACCAGCACCTGCTGCCCGTCGGGCGTCCTCGACAGGCACGTACAGATTCGCTGCCTGCAGATCGGGGAGCACGGCGTCGAATCCCTCGGTGTCGAGCAAGACGACATGTCGATGTCACGTGTGGTGCGTGCCACGCCCCACGCGGCGGCTGCGGTCGATCCCACGACCACGTAGTCGATCTGGGACCGTTCCAGCGCCCCGACGACGGTGCGGAGAATGCGTGCGAGGTCGATCACGGCCTGACGGCGGCTGCGTCGGGCCAGACCTCGAGGGCGACTTCGTCGCCGTATCGCTGTCGGACGAGTGCCAGGAAGACCTGGCGGTCGTCGTAGTCGGGATGGCGGCGGCGCACGGCCTGTTCGGCCATGCGATCCACGCCGCGGTTGAGCTGTGCCCACTCGTCGAGACGCTCGGCCACCGTCCTCCGGGCGATGGCCGCCATCTGCCGCTTCCAGACCTCGACACTGGTATCTGGCGGGATGGCGGCGGGGTTGGCGCTCACGCACTCGAGCGTAGACATTGCGACCCCTTCCGCAACGGATCGATGATCCCGCCAGGGCTGCGGCTCCCGGGGTCGATCCGCACGTGGTCCCAGCAGCGGTGCAAGGGGTGATCGCCTGCCTCGGAGTCTGCATCGACTGAGGCTGGGTAGAAGGCGCCATTGGAGTCCTCTGACCCTCGGAAGGAGACGTGATCCGCCGACCGAAGTGGAGGATCTCACCGCAGGCCTGTCCTACGTCCTCGAGCCCGGGTGGGAGCCAGCGCCGAGAGGCGACCTCTTCGACATCACGTCCTCGGTCGCCAGCTACGGCCGGTTCGAGGTCACCGAATGTGACGCGCTCATCATGGTCGGGGCGTTCGATGCAACGTTCGACTCACCGAGCGAGGGTCTGCAACCTGCGCTGACTGCAGTTGCCGGCTCCCTTACCGAATTCTTCCTTCCGCTGTTGCCACACACCCGTGAGGTGCTGCTCGATGAAGCCGGGCCTGGGGACAGCTGGCGGATCCGCTTCCGCATCGTGTTCGACGGCGACCAGGAGCCCCCGGTGATCGTCGATGCAGTGGCCCATGCTGATCCGGCCAGCTTCTTGGTCGGCATGACACGGGAGCAGGAAGAGCAGCTACTCGTCGACATCGAGGCGACGATCGCTTCGGCGACGGTGATCCGCTGAGCTGTTGCCTGGCGTCGCTGCACAGCGAATTCATGGTCGCGCCAGCGCTGCTCCCACAACGAAGCCGGCGGCCACGTAGGGTCGCTCTGCATGCCGCACCTCGAGCTGTCGACCACGATCGCGTCGCCACCGGAGGTGTGCTTCGACCTCAGCCTCGACGTCGACCTGCACACGCAGTCCACGGGTGCCCGGGAGGTGATCATCGGCGGCGTCCGCTCCGGCCGGATGGCACTCGATGACGAGGTGACCTGGAAGGCGTGGCACTTCGGGATCCCCTTCACGATGACGTCGAGGATCAGCGAGTACGAACGGCCGACCCACTTCGTCGACGAACAGACCCGAGGGCCGTTTGCCAGCTGGCGACACGAGCACCGCTTCGAGCGACGCGAGTCCGGCACGCTGATGATCGACATCGTCGACTACCGCAGCCCGCTGGGCCCCATTGGCTCGCTGGTCGATCGTCTCCGCCTCGAGCGCTATATGCGCGACCTGCTGCAACGGCGCAACGAGTTCCTCCGCCAGGCGGCGGAATCACCGGCTTGACGAGCGAGCAGAACGAGAACACGTTCTACACTGCGGCCATGACCTCCATCGAGGACCGGACCACGCAGGCGGCCACGGCACAGGGGGTGTTCGACGCCGACAACCACTACTACGAGGCCCGCGACGCCTTCACCCGCCACCTCGACCCGGCCATGGCCGGGCGTTGCGTGCAGTGGGCTGAGATCGACGGCCGCCATCGCCACGTGGTCGGCGGGCGGGTCAGCCGGGCCGTCAGCAACCCGACCTTCGATCCGGTCGCCCGCCCCGGGGTGCTGGCCGACTACTTCCGGGGCAACCCCGACGCCGCCGATCCGCTGGCGCTGCTGCGCGACCGCGAACCGCTGCGCCCCGAGTACCACGATCGTGCCGCCCGCCTGGCCGCCATGGATGCCCAGGGCCTTGCCGGCTGCTGGATGTTCCCCACCCTCGGCATGGTCTACGAGACGCCCCTGCGTGATGACCCCGAGGCGGTGTGTGCGACGTTTCGGGCATTCAACCGGTGGGTGGCCGAGGACTGGGGCTTCGCTCACGAGAACCGCATCTACGCGGCGGCCTACCTGACGCTGGCCGACCCGCAGTGGGCCGAGGCCGAGGTGGCCTGGGCCCTCGATGCCGGCGCACGGCTGCTGGTCATGCTCCCGACGGCGCCGGTGACCGCCGACGGCCGACGCTCACCCTTCGATCCGGTCTACGACAAGGTGTGGGGCCAGATCGACGAGGCCGGCATCACCGTCGTGCTCCACGCCGGCGACGCTGGCCTGTCGTTGCAGGGCTACGCCACCGACGGGTTTGCTGCGTCGTTCTCGCAAGGGTGGGTGCCGTCGATCAAGTTCTTCGAGATCGAACAGGCCATCGACCTGTGGCTGTCGTCGATGCTCCTGGCGCAACTCCCGGTCCGCTTCCCCAACCTGCGCTTCGCTGCGGTGGAGAACGGCGCCGAGTTCCTGCCGGCCATGTTCCGCAAGGTCCGCTCGGTGGCCCGCAAGGTGCCGGGCTGGTTCGCCGACGACCCTGTCGACGTGTTCCGCCAGCACGTGTGGGTCAACCCCTTCTGGGAGGATTCGATCGACGACGTCATCGGCTGGGTCGGAGCCGACCGTGTGCTCTACGGGTCCGACTGGCCTCACATCGAGGGGCTGCCCACCCCGACCGACGGGGTGGCGGCCATGGCGCACCTGTCCGACGCCGATCGGCAGGCCGTACTCGGGGGCAACGCCCAGAGGTTGACCGAACTCGCACCCCGCCGTGGCTGAGGCTGCTGGGGAGGTCGGCCGGGGGGCGAGGGCGGCGCCGACTGCCGTGGACCCGTTCGCGCCCTCCAAGCTCGGGCCGGTCACGTTGCGCAACCGGTTCGTGAAGGCCGCCACCTTCGAAGGCCAGGGCGACGGCCGCTCGGTGACCGACGGGCTCGTCGACTTCCACCGCACGGTGGCCGCCGGCGGTGTGGGTCTCACCACGGTGGCCTTCTGCGCCGTGTCGCCCGACGGGCGCGGTGCCCCACGAGAACTGGTGATGAGCCCGGCCCTGGCCACGGACCTCCGCCGGCTCACCGAGGCGGTTGACGCAACGGGCGCTCGGGCCGCCATCCAACTCGGCCACGCCGGGCCGGTGGGTACCGCCGTCGGCGGAGGAGGGCTGGCCCCATCGCGGGTGCTGGCCCTGCAGGCCATGCGGTTCACCCACGCCGCCGACGAGCACGACCTGGCTCGGGTGGTGGCCGACTTCGCCACCGCAGCCGAACTGGCCGTGGACGCCGGCTTCGCTGCGGTGGAACTGCACTTCGGCCACGGCTACCTGGTCAGCGCCTTCCTGAGCCCCAAGCTGAACCGCCGTCGCGATCGGTGGGGTGGCACCGTGGCCGGACGGGCCCGTCTGGCCCGCACCGTGGCCGAGGCCGTTCGCCGACGGGTGGGCACCGAGGTGGCGGTGACGGCCAAGCTCAACATGGCCGACGGCGTGAAGGGTGGCTTGTGGCTCGACGACAGCGTGGCCGCCGCCCGGCTGCTCGAAGCCGACGGCCACCTCGACGCCCTGCAGCTCACCGGGGGCAGCTCGTTCCAGAACCCCATGTACCTGTTTCGCGGTGACGCCCCCGTGGCCGAGTTGGCCGCTGCCTTCCCCAAGCCCATGGGCCTGGCGTTGCGGCTCACCGCCCGCAAGTTCCTCCCCGAGTACCCCTTCGAAGAGGCCTTCTTTCTGCCCTACGCCCGCCAGTTCCGCTCGGCGCTGCGCATGCCGCTCATCCTGCTCGGGGGCATCAACCGACTCGACACCGTCACCGACGCCCTGGCCGAAGGGTTCGACTTCGTGGCCATGGGTCGGGCCCTGCTGCGCGAGCCCGACCTCGTCGCCCGGTGGCAGGACGGCGCTGGGCACGAGGGCCTGTGCGTGCACTGCAACAAGTGCATGCCCACCATCTACGGCGGTACCCACTGCGTGCTGGTGGCACCCGACGAGCGCCCGGGGCTCCGATGAGCAGCCTCAGCAGTCGGTGACGTCGAGGGTGCGGGTGAGGCCAACCTGGTCGAGGAACCAGCGGTCGTGGCTGATGAGCACCAGCGTGCCGTCGTAGCTGGCCAGCGCCGCCTCCAGCTGCTCGATGGCGGGGACGTCGAGGTGGTTGGTCGGCTCGTCGAGCACCAGCAGGTTCACACCGCCGGCCATGAGACCGGCCAGTTCGGCGCGGGTCCGTTCCCCGGGCGACAGCTGCGCCCCGGACCGGGCCACCTCGTCGGCGCCGAGGCCGAACTTGGCCAACAGCGAGCGTGCCTCGCTGCGGTCGAGGCCCGTGTGGCGCTGGAAGGCGTCGGCCAGGGCCTCGTCCCCGGTGAAGGCCGAGCGCTGCTGGTCGAGTGTGCCCACCCGCACGCCAGGGCCGAACCATCGCTGGCCGTCCTCGAGCGGCACGGTACCCAACATGGCTGCCACCAGGGTCGACTTGCCTGACCCGTTCGGACCGACGATGCCCAGGCGTTCTTGCCATCCGAGGTGGACGTCCAGCGGCCCCAGGGTGAACGTGCCCCGTCGCACAACGGCGGCGTCGAGGCGACACACCACGTCGCCACTCCGTTCACCGGCGTCCAACGACAAGTTGAGCTGCCAGCCCTCCCACGGCTTGTCCACCGGGGTGAGGCGAGCCAGGCGCCGTTCGCTGGCTCGCACCTTGGCCGCCTGGTTCTCCGAGCGCTGCACCTTGGCGTTGCGCCGGATCTTGTCGCCGTCGGCCGGGGCGCGCTTGGCGTTGCGCACGCCGGCCTCGCTCCATTGCCGCTGGGTGGTGATCCGTTGGGTCAGCCGGTCGCGCTCGTCGAGGTAGGTGTCGTGGGCGGACCGCTGCTGGCGTCGAGCCAGCTCGCGGGCTGCCACATAGTCCGACCAGCCACCTGCGTAGGCCACGGCCCGGTGGTGCTGCTCGGTGATCTCGACCATGCGGGTGACGCAGCGGTCGAGGAAGGCCCGGTCGTGCGAGACGGTGACGATGGCTGCCGGGGAGCGCGCCACGAACTGCTCGAGCTGTTCGATGCCCTCCAGGTCGAGATCGTTGGTCGGCTCGTCGAGGAGCAACACGTCGTGGCGGCTCAACAGGATGGCCGCCAACCCGGCGCGCGCCGCCTGGCCTCCCGACAGCGCTGACATGGCCACGCCCAGGCGGTCGTCGGGCAGGCCCACCTCGGACAACACCTCGCCGACACGAGACTCGAAGTCGTCGCCCCCGAGCACCAGGAAGCGGTCGAGGGCCTCGGAATGCGCGGCGATGCTGTCGCTGTCTGACCCCAGGGCCTCGGTGGCGCGTTCGAGCGCCGCCTCGGCTGCGGCCACCCCGGTCTGGCGGGCCAGGTAGTCGGCCAGCGACTCCCCGGGTCGGGCGTCGACCTCCTGGCGCAACAGGCCGACGGTCAGCGACGGTGGCGTGCGAGTGACCGTGCCGCTGTCGGGCGCGATCTCACCGGCGAGGACGCCGAGCAGCGTCGACTTGCCGATGCCGTTGGGGCCGATGATGTTTTATATGTATACGGCGTGCACCGAGATCGACACGTCCACCAGCACTGGCTGCACCCCATGGGCGAGGTCGAGCTTGCTGGCCACGAGCATGCGCTCAACCTACGGCGCCCCGGGCCCGGTCGTGCCCCGGATTTCTTGCGTACGTTCGCGAGGTCCCGACCCGCGAGACGCACGCAAGAACCCCAGGGGAGCGGCGGAGCGGTGGGCGGCGGACGGTCAGCGCGGGCAGGAACCGCTGGCGGACTCTGCCGTGGCGGCGACGGCAGCAGCCACGCCGGCGGCGAAGCGGTCGACGTCGTCGGGCGTGGTGGCGAAGTGGGTCATCCAGCGCACCAAGGACTCGGCCGGCTCCCAATCCCAGAAGAACGACCACTCCTGCAGCGGGGTGATCGCCGCTCGGGGTAGGTGGGCGAACACGGCATTGGCTTGCGGGCGGTGGGCGAGGCGCACCCCGTCGATGGGCTCGACGGCATCGGCCAGGCGCTGGGCCATGGCGTTGGCGTGGCGTGCCTGGGTCACCCACAGGTCATCACGTAGCAAGGCCAACAGTTGTGCAGCCACGAAGCGCGTCTTGGAGGGCAGCTGGCCGGCTTGCTTGCGCACGAAGCGGATGGCCGGCGCCACCTCGGGGCGCAGGACCACCACCGCCTCGCCGTACATGGCCCCGTTCTTGGTGGCACCGAAGGTGAACAGATCG
>JAFIEP010000142.1 GCA_020832495.1 Acidimicrobiia bacterium
CCTGGTGGGGGCGGCCTGCAGTGCCGACCCCCACCCCGACCCCGACCCGGCCGCGTGGGTGGTCGACGACGGGGCCGGCGGCGAGGGGAGCGACGTTGCGCGCAAGACGGTGGAGGTGCTCGCAGTCATGCCGGCCGATGCCACCGCCTTCACCCAGGGCCTCGAGGTCACCAGCGACGGTCGCCTCTTCGAGAGCACCGGGCAGTACGGCAGCTCCGACATCCGCGAGGTCGACCTGGCCACCGGCGAGGTGCTGCGTCTACGGCCGCTCGACGACAGCGAGTTCGGCGAAGGACTCACCGTGGTGGGCGATCGCCTCATCGTGCTCACCTGGCAGGAGAACACCGCCATCGTGGTCGACCCCGACACTTTCGAGGACATCGAACGGTTCACCTACGAGGGTCAGGGTTGGGGGCTCTGCTACGACGGCGATCGTCTGGTCATGAGCGACGGTTCGGCCCAGCTCACCTTCAGGGACCCCGACACCTTCGAGGTGGTGGGCAACGTGGTGGTCCGTCTCGACGATCAACCGCTGGTGCGGATCAACGAACTGGAGTGTGTCGACGACCGGGTGTACGCCAACGTGTGGCAGACCGAGGACATCGTCATCATCGACCCCGAGAGCGGCGTGGTCGAGACGGTCATCGACGCCTCCGGTCTGCTGAGCCGCGCCGAGGCCGCTCGTGTCGACGTGCTGAACGGCATCGCCGCGGTGCCCGGCACCGACGAGTTCCTCATCACCGGCAAGAACTGGCCCTCGATGTTCCGGGTGCGCTTCGTGCCGGTGGACTGACGGCGTTCGACGGCGGCGGGCCACACCTGCGTCCCTCGTCGCCACATCGGCCGGGCAACGACCCACGGTCGCCGGAGGCTGTCAGGGGTGGACGACGAGAGTGGATCCGGCCCCGTCGGGTCGGCGGCGGACCTCGATGCCCACGTGCAACTGCTGCTTCATGGCATCGACGTGGGTGATGGCCCCCACCATCCGGCCGGTGGCATGCAACTGGTAGAGGGTCTCGATGGCGTCGTCGAGCGCCTCGGCCGACAGGGACCCGAACCCCTCGTCGACGAAGAGCGCCTCGAAGCGCTTGCCACTGCTGGCGCCGCCGTGGCTGACCACGTCGGCGAGGCCCAGGGCGAGCGCCAACGAGGCCTGGAACTGCTCGCCACCCGAGAGTGACGAGGTCGACCGGGCGCGACCGGTCTGGGCGTCGAGCACCACGAGGTCGAGACCGAACACCTTGCGCCCGTCGGTGCGCTCGTCGTGGCGGCGCAATGTGTAGCGCTGGCCGGTCATGCGGTGGAGGTGCACGTTGGCTGCGGCGGTCACCCGGTCGAGTTCGCGGGTGAGCACCCATCGCTTGAGCGACATCTCGACGCCCTGGCTGCCGTTACGGCAGACCAGGTAGGTCCGCTCGACCACCTCGAGCCGGCTGCGCACGTCGCCGGAGGCCTCGAGGAGCGCGTCGTGGGTCCGTCGGGCGTCGTCGAGGTAGTCGACGGCGTTGGTGACCGTGGTGAGGGCTCTGGCCTGTTCGGTGTGCGCTGCCTTCGCCCGTTCGGCTCGGTGTCCGATGGCCTCGACGTCGGGTCGCTGATCGGGGATTCCCTCTTCCTCCAAGGCCCTGAGTTTGGTCTCGGCTCGCAACCGATCGGCCTCGAACTGCTCCTTGGCGTCACGCCGCGCCGCCTCGTCGTCCTCGCTGAGCAGCACTGTCCGTGCGGCCTCGACCGAGTCGAACGGGCTCGCTGCGAGTGCGGTGGTGCGTGATCGCTCGGCTTCTTCGACGCCGCCCTTTTCGGTGCTCACCCGACCGAGGAGCTCGTTGAGCTCGGCGCAGTCCTCGTCGAGCGACCCCAACAGTGCGTCCCGCCGGTGGATCTCGTCCGGGTCGAGACCGGCAGCCGCCGCAGTGGCTTCCTCGAGCTGTGCGGTGCACTGCGCCACCTCGTGGCGGGCACTCTCGAGCTGCGCGGTCAGCCTGGCCAGCGTCGTGGCCGCGTCCTTCGAGTGCTCGGCCAGCTTCGTGTGCTCGTTGCCGAGGCCGTCGATCTCGGCGGCAGTGGCGCGGGCGCCGGCCGCCTGGTCGCGCAGCGCGGCGTGGCGCGCCTGCAGCGTGTCGAGCGGGGTGTCGGCCTCGTCACCCAAGGCACCTCGCAGTTCGGCCACGGTGGCCTTGGTGGCGTTCAACGCCGCGTTGGCGGCTTCTTGCTCACTGCTGGCCTTCTCGACGTGGTCGAACCCGACCGCCTCGCCGTCGTCGGCGACTGCCGGCGCCGGGTGTTCGGTCGAACCACAGACCGGACACGGCTCGCCGGCGTCCAGCGTGGCGGCCAGGCGCGGGGCCTGCGTGCGAATGAAGGTCTCGAAGACGGTCCGGTAACGGGTGGAGGCCTCGTCCGCGGCAACCGAGGCGTCGCCGTGCCGACGGAGTGCCTCGTCGAGTTGGGTTCGCTTCGTCACCAACTCGACGGCGCGCTCGATCTGCCGATCGACCTCGGCCGGATCGATCGCTCCGGCCCGCAGGTCGGCGAGTCGCTGCTCGATCTCACCGAGGCGGTCCGTGGAGCCCTGCAGCGCTGCCTCGGTGGTCGCCTTGTCGTCCGCCCGTTGCTGCTCGGCTGCCGAGGCCTTCTCGACGGCGGTGCGCGCCGCCGCCCGCATCTCGAGTGCCCGGCGGCCGTCGCGGACCTGCTCACGCTGATCGTTGAGCGCCTTGGCCACCGCCGGATAGCTCGCCGTGTCGACGGTCACATCAAACGGCTCGAAGGCCTTCTCGATCCTGGTGCGGGTGTCCTCGAGGGCCTGTAGCGAGGCCGCTGCTCGCGTCGTGGCGTCAGCGAGGGCCTCGTCGGCGTTGACCACTGGACGAGCGGCAGCCGAGCGAGCGGCGGCGTCGCTGCCTGCGGTGATCTCCGCCGCCTTCTGGGCCAGTTCCCGCAACTGGCCCCGCACGTGCTCCGCCTCGTCGAACCGTTTGGCCGCGCCCTTCTGCTCGTCGAGGGACCGTGCGAGGCGGGTCGCTTCCTCGTCGAGGTCGCACACGCGGGAGCGGAGGGTGGCGAGGGGTTCGTCGAGCCCGGCGCGCAGCGCCTCGATGGCGGCGCGATCGGCCTGTGCCAGCCCCTCGGGCACGTCGATCCCCAGTTCGGTGGCAGCTCGCTCGACGTTGGTGCGCGCCGCGTTGAGCTGCTCGGTGAGCTGTCGATCGGTGTCGCCGACCTGCTCGGCCAACTCGTCGCGGTCGTGCTTGAGCTCCTCGGTGACGCGGTCGAACACCTCGCCTCCGAACAGCTGGCTGAGCAACGGCTCGCGCTCGGTGGTGCTGGCCAGCAGGAAGCGCGAGAACTCACCCTGTGGGAGCAGCACCACTCGCTGGAACTGCTCAGCCCCCAGCCCGATGAGCTCGGTGCACTGCTTCGCCACGTCGGCGGTCTTGGTGGCGATGGCCTCGGTCCGGCCATCGGTGACCCGAACGAGCGTGGCGCTGGTCGGCTCCTTGACGAGCCGTGAGCCGGTCTTGGCCGGCCGCAACTGTTCGGGGTTGCGGGTCACCACGTACCGCTCGCCCCCGCACTCGAAGGTGAACTGCACCTCGGTGCGCACCTCGTCGGCAACGTGGTGGGAACGGACCTCCTTGGCGTCCTTGCCCGGCATGGTCCCGAAGAGCGCCCAGCACATGGCGTCGAAGATGGTGGTCTTTCCCGTGCCGGTGTCACCGCTGACCACGAACAGCCCTCGGGCCGACAACGCCTCGAAGTCGATGACCTCGGTCCCCGGGTACGACCCGAAGGCGGCGATGCACAGCTTCACCGGCTTCATCGGTCCACCTCGGCGGTCGCTCGGGTGACGGCGCCGACGAGCACCTCGTCGGCGGCGCTGTCGGGCGGGGCGCCTTCGGCTGCCTCGTAGAACAGGCGGGTGACGTCGATGGTCGACAAGTCGGTGACGTCTGTTGGTGCGTCGCTCGCCTCGTCGGACAGCTCTGCCGCTCGGAGGCGGACCTCGACCACCCACGGGTAGACCTCGGCCAAGCGGGTCTTCGCGTCGAGCACGGTCGAACGGTCGGTGAGCGTCGCCTGGACGAAGCAGTTGTGGGCATCGGGGTGGCGTGCGGGGTCCAACAGCTCGTCGATCGGCCCGGTCAGCCGCCGAACCGGGCGGCCGACGTCGACGGGGATGGTCTCGACGGTGCTCGCACCCTCTGGATCCATGTCGACCACGGCCACCGACTTTGCATGTTCCTCGGAGAACGAATAGGCGAGGGGCGTGCCCGAGTAGCGCACGTTCTCCTTGCCGGCGACGGTCTGCGGCCGGTGCAGGTGACCCAGCGCCGTGTAGCTGAACGGTTCGAACAGGTCGACCGGCACCTCCCCGGTGCCGCCCACGACGAGCTGTCGTTCCGAGTCGCTGCTCTCACCCCCGGCGACGAAGGCGTGCGCCACGGCGAGCGAGCGGGGTGCGGCCAGTCGTCCGCTCGCCTGGGCGCAGGCCACCTCCAGCACCGATCGGTGGGTGCGGCGTTGCCGTCGGTCCACCAACTCGTCGGTGTCGGCATCGGCGTCGACGTCGAGCGGCTCGCCGCCGCCGGTGACCTCGCCGAAGTCGTCGGGAGCAGCCTGGGGGTCGAGGAACGGCAGCAGCACGAGGTCGAGCGGACCGTCGGAGGCATCGATCGAGACGACGCCACCCACACCGTGGTAGCCGCCGCGCAGGTAGAAGCGGCTCAGGTCCAACAGGTCGCCGTGGGGCACCACTCGGTCTGCGCCGTCGTGGTTCCCCGTGATCGCCGCCACCATGACGCCCTGGTCGAGCAGGCGACGGACAGTGGTGCGGAACAGCTCGATCGACTCCACCGGGGCAATCGCTCGGTCGAAGAGGTCGCCGGCCACCACGACCAACTCGGCCTCCTGGTCCTGGCACAGTTCGACGATCCAGTCGCAGAAGGCCTCCTGATCGGCCCGCAACGACATGGGCCCGAACTGCCGGCCCAGGTGCCAGTCGCTGGTGTGGATGATCCGCATGCGTACCCCGCGTCGTCGGTCGTTCGGCGATGTGCACCGGCCCGGCACATCTCTGGGAGGGCACTGTACCGACGCTCTGTGACGGGCTCGTCGGGTCGGCGCCAGCCGCACCACGGTCGGATCGCGCACTCCATCGGCCACACTGGGTCCATGGCTGATCTCAGCGGACGACGGGTGCTCGTGACCGGTGCGTCGTCGGGCATCGGGCGGGCGGTGGCGGTGGCCCTCGCCGAGGCGGGCGCCGTGGTGGCGTTGCTGGCCCGCCGAGGCCAGGAACTCGATGCGCTGGTCGGCGAGCTGCGTGCCGTCGGGGCGAGGGCCGTGGCCACCCCGGCCGACGTGACCGATGTCGACGAGGTGCAGGCCGCCGTGGCGTTGGCCGCCGACGAACTGGACGGATTGGACGGCGTGGTGGCTGCTGCAGGGGTGGTGCGTCCCGGCGGTCTGGCCGAGGTGACCCCCGAGGACTGGCGGCTCACCTTCGACGTCAACGTGGTGGGGTTCCTCAACACCTGCCACGCCGCGCTCGGGCCGCTGCGGGCGGCGGAGAGCGCAGATGTGGTGGCCATCAGTTCCATGTCGGGACGTCGGCGGGCGTCGGTGGCCATGGGCATCTACAGCGCCTCCAAGCATGCCGTGCATGTGCTGTGCGACAGCCTGCGCGACGAGCTGGGCCCCGACGGGGTGCGGGTCACCATCGTGTCGCCTGGCTACGTCCGCACGCCCATCTTCGACGAGGTGGCCGACGACGAACTGCGTGCCCGCTACCAGGATGCCCTGGCGGCCAAGGGACTCGATCCCGAGGCGGTGGCCGCCCAGGTGGTGCACGCCTTGGCGCAGCCTCCCGGCGTGGATCTGCTCGAGATCGCCGTGGTGTCCACCGAGCAGTAGCGGCGTCGCTGCACCGGTGCTCGCCGAGGTCGCCGGGCGAACCTGTCACACCCCTCGACCACGATGCTCCCATGGCGATGAGGACCACAGCCGCTGCATCCACTACGGTGACCGGGTCCCCTGCCGCACGCGCTGCGGTGGGTGGCACCACAACTGCAGCTTGCTCCCCGTTCACCCACGCGGGGAGCCCCTGCTCCGGCTACGACGGGGCCCCGGGAACGCCCGGGTCCGAAGGGAGGTGGGTCGCTGATGCGAGCCTATGAACTGATGGTGATCGTCGACGGCGACGTCGACGACGAAGGTGTGCGAGCGGCGTTCGAGCGGGTCCAAGCCGCCATCGCCGCCGCCGGTGGGGAGGTGCGCTCCACCGATCTGTGGGGTCGGCGCCGCTTCGCCTACGAGATCAACCACAAGTGGGAAGGGTCCTACTTCGTGATCGAGCTCGTCGGCCCCGGTGGCAACGCCCTCGACGAGGTCGAGCGCACCCTGCGCCTCGCGGACGACATCGTCCGCCACAAGCTGATCCGCCTGCCGGACTCCGAAGCGGCGCGCCGCGGCCTGTTGGCCACCGGCGACGCCCCGGTGGGCTGAGGGAAGGACACCCCATGGCAAACGACAACTCCGTGACCATCATCGGCAACTGCACCCGTGACCCCGAGCTGCGCTACACCAACTCGGGCATGCAGGTGGCGTCGTTCGGTGTGGCCTACAACACCCGCAAGCGCAACAACGAGACGGGCCAGTGGGAGGACGGCGAGACGTCATTCTTCGACATCACCTGTTTCCGCGAGCTGGCCGAGAACGTGGCCGAGACCATCTCCAAGGGCACCCGCGTCGTCGTGTTCGGCAGCCTGCGCCAGCGCTCGTGGGAGACCCCCGACGGCGACAAGCGCTCCAAGGTCGAGGTCATCGCCGACGAGGTCGGTCCCAGCCTGCGTTGGGCCACCGCCACCGTCGAGCGTGTCGGTCGTTCCGAAGGCGGACGTGGTGGCGGCGGCGGTGCACCCGCGGCTGCACCGTCCGGACCCAGCTACAACGAGTACGAGGAGCCGTTCTGATGGCGAAGGCATCATCGTCCCGGCGTGTGAAGAACAAGGACAACGCACGCCGCTCCAAGAAGAAGATCAGCATCCTCAACACCGAGAAGGTGGAGTACGTCGACTACAAGGACGTCAACCTCCTCCGCCGTTTCGTGTCCGATCGTGCCAAGGTACGGGCCCGTCGGGTGACCGGCAACGACTCCCAGCAGCAGCGTGAGGTGGCCAAGGCCATCAAGAACGCTCGGGAGATGGCCTTGCTGCCCTACACCAACCGTGTCGTGCAGCAGCGTGGAGGCCGCAAGGACGACCGTCGTGATCGTGGCGACCGTGGCGACCGCGGCGACCGTGGTGACCGTGGTGATCGCGGTGACCGTGGTGATCGCGGTGACCGTCGTCCGCCTCGGGACGATGCGCCCATGGCCGACGAGGTCATGGACGAGGCCGTGGCCGTGGCCACCGGCGAGAGCGAAGGTGGTGAGGAGTGAGCACCCGCATCCTGCTCCGGACCGATGTCGACGGCGTCGGGAAGAAGGGCGACATCGTCGAGGTTGCTGACGGCTACGCCCGCAACTACCTGTTGCCCCGAGGTGTGGCCATCAAGGCCACCCCAGGCGACGAGGTGCAGGCCGAGTCGATGCGTCGCTCTCGCGACCAGCGCGACGCCCAGGCCCGCGCTGCCGGCGAGGAGATCGCCCGCACGCTCGTGCCCATGGTCATCACCGTGAAGTCCAAGGCCGGCGAGGCCGGGAAGCTGTTCGGTTCGGTGACCACCGCCGAGGTGGCGGACGCGGTCGCCGAACAGGCCGGCATCGAACTCGACCGGCGCGACCTCGAGATCGAGGAGGCCATCCGCGAGGTGGGCACCCACGCCGTGCAGGCCAAGCTGCACGCCGACGTCCAGTTCCAGATCACCGTCGAGGTCGTTCCCACCTGATTCCCTATCGGGGATCGGTTGTCAAGCGGTTCTTCGGTTGACCTGGTCGAGGGTCGCCGTGAACGATGGTGTGTGGGGAAGGTCGCCCCGTTGTTGTCGTCCGGTTCGGGTGGCTTGGGGGGCCTTCCCCGCTGTCT
>JAFIEP010000038.1 GCA_020832495.1 Acidimicrobiia bacterium
CCGTGGTCCCCGGCCGCGCCCACTCCCCGGGGGCGGCGGGCCACGAAGGCAAAGGTGACTCCTTGGCGGAGTGCGAAGGATGCGACCTGCGCCAGAGGATTCGTTGCCGAGCTGCCGACCGTCACCTCAGCGATGTCGGCCCACGGAATGGTCAGTTCGTCCGGGGCTCGCTGCTTGGCACGGACGTCGATGCCACCTGAGTGAACGTGCACCCACTTCACCACCGCCTCGCTGTCGCCCGGGGGCAACAGGCCCCCGGACACGACCCCCTCACTCGTCCAGGTTCCCGGCTCGAACCTGTGGCGCTCAGCGAGGTGGAAGCCCGTGGTCGTCAGCACCCCGCCCACCACCAGGCCGAGGGCCACACCGATGCCGATGGCTCGCCCCGAGCCGAAGACGAAACCGCCGAGCGCTCCGCCGGCGACAGCCGGCCCGAGCACCACAGCCATCGCCACAGCCGCCTCGAGCCACCCTTCTCGGCGCGTCTCGAAAGTGGGCTCCGCCTCGGGGTCGGCCATCACCTCCACTCCGACATGACGTGCCACATCGGCGGGGTCGGGCGCGGTTGGCCGCACCCTTCGGAGCGTCGCTCCGAGCCCGATGAGCGCTCGAACCATGTCGTCGCCAACGAGGAGCGCGAGCGTGGACTGGCGTCCCGAACGCTCCATGATCTGCACGCCGGCCGAGGCAGTGCCAGCGCTGAACACAACCCGCACTCTCTCGATGTCGGGCCACCCGATCATGACGTCGTGGCCTCGCCAGTGGCCCTCGCCGAGGACGACGCCGCTGTGATGCAGAGCGATCAGCCGTACCCGGCCGCTCCCACCGGGCCATGAGCGTTCAGCCATGAGGCCCACCCCACGGCCCCAGCCGGCCCACAGCCCGCCGTGCACCCGCTGTTGCCGACAACGTCCCCAACCACTCCCGGCGAACCAGATGAGGGCACGCAGCCCGATACCGACGGAGAGGACGAGTCCGGCGGGAACGACACCGACCGGCAGGGCGAACAAGGTGGCGACCACGATCACGGGGACGCTGCACACCAGCCCCACGGCCGTCCACCACCGAGGTTGGTGGAGGCGCCGCCGCTCCTCGTCGTCGAGGTCGGTGGCGGCGACGAGTTCGACCTCCACGTCACTCAGCGGACGCTCGCTCGTGCCATGAGTGCTCATGCAGCCACACTAACCAGGGGGAGGACCGGTAGGTCGTTGTCCCCCACCCCGTCGCCCACGCGCTGAGGTGTGGTCATGTTCACCACGTTGCCGACATCCCCGGCCCGCGCCCCTCAAATAGCCCGGAAAGGTCCGAACGCACTACACGAACAGCGTCCGCGTCCCCGTAGGTTCACCTTGTGGAGGTTCACGACACGGACGATCGTCCGTCAGGGTTGTCCCCCGGCATGGCAGTCGTCGACGACCGCCCCACCATGGGTCGCGGGGTCGGCATCTTCGTCTCGGTGGTCGTCGTGTCTGCGGCCGGGCTGCTGGGCCTGGCGGTCTCGGCGGGAGACGCCCGACCTGCCAACGCACCGAAGGAAGGTGTCCTCCTCGATGCCTGGAACGTCCTGTACGACACCACCGCACCGTCGTGGTGGCTCGTCCTCGCCGCGTTCGGACTGGCGATGCTGGCCGCAGTCGGCATCGCAGCGTCGGAGCGGGTGGTCACCGATCGTGTCCGGCGGTCCTCCGACGGCGAACGACACCCCCTGGCGCCCCGGACGGTCATGGCTCGCACACGAGGTGTCGACGCCGGACCGGTGACCGTCACCGTGCTCGTGCCGGCGCACAACGAACAGGCCTCTGTCAGCGCCACCCTGATGTCGCTGTTCGAGCAGGATCGGCCGCCTGAGCGAGTCATCGTTGTCGCCGACAACTGCACCGACGCCACCGCCGAGGTCGCCCGACGGCACGGCGCCGAAGTGGTCGAGACAGTCGCCAACACACAGAAGAAGGCTGGAGCTCTCAACCAGGTGCTGCGCAGACTGCTCCACACGCTCGGCGACAACGACTGTGTCATGGTCGTGGACGCCGACACGGTGCTCGACCCGGAGTTTCTCGCCGTGGCGGTGCAACAGTTCACCGACGATCGGGCCATCATGAGCATCGGTGGTCTCTTCTACGGGGACGACACCGGTGGACTCGTCGCCCAGTTCCAGCGCAACGAGTACGTCCGCTACAGCCGCGAACTCGAGCGACGTCGAGGTCGGGTCTACGTACTGACCGGCACCGCCTCGATCTTCCGCTCCACTGCCCTGCGTCAGGTCGCGGCCAACCGCGGGTCGCTCCTGCCCGGCGTACCCGGTGACGTCTACGACACGACAGCGCTCACCGAGGACAACGAACTGACCCTCGCCCTCAAGAGCCTCGGGGCACTGATGCGCAGTCCCCACCAGTGTCGGGTCGTCACTGAACTGATGCCCACGTGGCGTCACCTGTGGACGCAGCGTCTGCGGTGGCAACGCGGGGCACTCGAGAACCTGGGGACCTTCGGTTTCCGACCCTCCCTCGTCCGTTACTGGGCACAACAGCTCGGCATCGGCTACAGCGTCGTCGCCCTCACCTCCTTCTGGCTGCTGCTGGGTATCACGGTGCTGGCCACCCCGAACTGGGTCTGGTACCCGTTCTGGCTCACGATCGGTGGCATCTTCGTGGCCGACCGAGTGGTCAGCGTCTGGCACGGAGGATGGCGGGCGCGCCTCCTGGCCGCACTCCTGTTGCCGGAACTCGTGTACGACTTCTTCCTCGATGTCGTGTACGTCAAGGGCGTGCTCGACATCACCTTCGCCCGCAAGGCGACCTGGGGCCACGGCTTCGACGAGGCCAGCGCCCCCCACCGAGCTGTCGACGCCGGACAAGGGTTGTCGACGTGAACACCGTCCCGGCACTCGTCGTCGCCCAGCTGCTCCCGGAGTCGGTCCTGGGCACCCAGTGGTTCGCGCTGCTGGCCACGTTCGTGGCCGTCAACACGATCCTCTACGTGTCGATGTCCATCTTCAAACTCCTACCCAAGCCGTACCTCAGCGACTTCGTGCGACGCCACGGCCGGAGGGCCGAGACCCGCTCGATCTTCCCCGACCGCTATCCCGACGGGCGTCGCCGACCGACGACCACAGTGGATCCTCCGACCGCGCAATCGGGATCCGTCACCACCGTCGGCGGCCTCAACCCCGGACGATCGTCCGGATGAGGGCGGGGTCGGCGGTCACGTCGGCCTCAGCGAAGCGCACCGGACGCCACTCCTTGTCGGCGAACCGCTCGACGGCAGCCAACGAGGTCTGCGTCGTGCGGTCCTGGCTGTTGCCGGCCGTGTGCATCACCAGCGCCTCGGGGCCGTCGGGCGTGTAGGCGAGCGCCAGCATGAACGAGCTGCCGTTGTTCACGTAGTACCCGGTGCGACCCTCGACCGTGGCCAGAGAGGAACCGTCCACCACGGGCTCACTGCGAGTGGGGATGTCCTCGAGGGTCGACCACAGCTCCCAGTAGCTGGTGAGGTTGGTCACTCCGTCGCGGCCGTCGCCGCCGTGGACGGGCACCACCGTGCCGTCCCGCAGGGCGAACTGCACGTCGCCGAGCGGCACGTCGAGGTCGATGTCGATCGCGTCGAGCACGACGACGGCCCGGGCCAAGCGATCGAGCACGGGGTCGCGGCCGCCGTCGGACGGCGCCAGGCCCCCAGGGGTGCCCACCGCATCGGCTGGGTCGAACGCCGTGGCCCACAGCTCGCCGGGGTCGGTGAGATCCGACGGGGCGAACCCCGAGATCAACTCGCGCCACACCACCGCACCACGCGAATCGAGCTCGTAGGTGCCGTCCCAGGCATCGAGCACGGCGCAGGCCTCACTGAGGTCGACCTCCCCTGCGGGGGCCAACTCCTCGCCGTCGCTGCCGACGACGGCGTCGATGCTCACCACCGACTCGGCGTCACAGCGCTCCACCACCTCGGCACGCAGCGCCCGGGAGGTGAAGCTGCGGTTGGCCAACGCGGCGTCGGCCAGCGATTCCAAGGTGAACAACCCGTCGGGGCCGGAGGCGGCGTCGGGGCCGACCTCCTCGAGCAGCACGGCGTTCTCGCGGGTGCGGGGCGACCGAGCCGTGCGCTGGGCTCCGTGCAGCGGCGAGTAGTCGCCCTCGAGCAGCTCGGTGGCATGGGGCATCCAGAACGAGTCGTTGGCGTTGAACACGTAGTCGTCGCGCAGCACCTGTGGTTGGTCGGCGAACGGCACCAGTCCGGGGTCGCGGGCGTCGGGGTCCTCCACCCACTCGAACAGCGGGTCGGAGCCGTCGAGCAACACCGCACGACTCTCCGCCGCGATGGCCACGATGGGGTCCTCCTGAATGGAGCGCTCGTAGGCCTCGATCGCTGCCGGCGACAGGTTGGGCGTGGACGACGTGTCGGCATACCACGCCTGCCCGTCAGCCGACACGGCAATGGTGTTGAAGAAGGTCACGCCGTTGTGCTCGGCATGGGCCTCGATGAGTCCGTCGAGGTCGTCGGCGCGCAACATGGCCAGGTACTGCTCGGCGAACTCGTCGTTGGTGAGGTTGGCGTCACGAACCGAGACGGCGGTGTCCTCGGTCCACCCGACGCCGGGGAAGTCGATGACGGGGCCGTGGTGGCTGTGCCAGACGGTCTGGGTCACCTCCTCGAGGGTTCCGTCGTCGGCCAGTACGGCGACGGGGATGTCGGTCGACTCGATGGGCCGCTCCTCGTCGCCATAGCGGTAGCTGGTGGGGTCGCCGGACACGAGGTCCATGCGGTAGGCGGTGAAGCGGCTACCTGCCGAGACGGTGTGGGTCCACCCGAAGTCCTCGGTGAAGCCGATGCTGATGCCGGGCAATCCCGAGAGCTGGGCACCGTAGATGTCGACCTCCCCGGGGATGGTCAGATGCACCTCCCAGAAGCGCAGCTCGCCCTCCCACGGGAAGTGGGGGTTGGCCATCAACATGCCACCACCGTCGGCCGAGCGCTCCGCTCCGATGGCCCAGCCGTTGGAGGCCGCCGGCGGGGGGAGAGCGAGCGTGCCGGCGGCCTGCTCGGTGCTGTCGGCGTCGGTGCTGTCGGCCTCGGTGTCGCCGGTGGCCGCAGCTGGCTCCGGGGGCTGCACACCCAGGTAGTCGACGAGCTGGGTACTCGACGCCAGGAGCGTCATGGCTCGGCCGTAGGAGTAGACCTCGACCGGTTCGAGCGGACGCACCCACTCGGCCCCGGCGCACCAGCCGTCGATACCGTCGACACCCACCGTCTCGAGGTGCCCGTTCCACCCGTCGGTGAAGGTCCCGAAGAACTGCTGCACGTCGGCCGAGGCGTCCTCCCAGTCGTCGACGGCGAGGTCGAAGATACCGATGGTGCGCCAGGCCAAGTCGCTCGTGAGGTGCTCGTCGTCGTCGCCGGCGCCGAACACCGAGGCGCGCTCCCCGCGGATCATGATGACCTGGTCGGCCAGGTCGCAGCTCCGGTCCTCCGCCGACGCCCACCCCTGCCCGAAGAACAGACTGGCTTCGTCGGCGGCCACGATGTGGGGCACGCCGTCACTGTCGCGCCGGATGGTGGCCTCGTAGGTGTCGCCGTCGCCGAGCTCGACGACGTCGCCAGTCGGCGGCGCGCCATCGCGGTCGTCGTCGGTACCGCTGTCATCGGTGGTGCAGGCGCCGGCCAGCAGCGCCATGGCGGCCACGATGGCCGCCAGAGGAGCGCTGCGTCGACGCAAGAGTGCAGTGATCATCGATCCGCCTCCGCTTTCGTTCGGCGGCAGGCTACTGCCGACCGCCCGCACCAGCAGGGCAGTCCGTCGTCACTCGCCGTGCTGTTCCACTCCCAGTAACCGTTCGACCCGCTCGGCCGACATGGCGGCTGCACCCTCGGGAAGCTCGAGCAGGCGCATCTCCCGCAGCAGGGCGAGCAGGTCCTCACGCCGGGTCGGGTCGACGAGCGCCTGACGGGGTGTGAGACCGCCCAGGGCCGGAACCGACTCGTCCACCCAGCGCTCTTCATAGGCACGAATGTGTTGCTCGGCGAATCCCCGCAGCTCGTCGGACATGGCGTCGGGGTCGGACAACCCGGTGGTGCCGGTGACGGCCTCGCCAGGATCGGCGTGGTCGACCTCACCGTCCTCCACGATGGCGTACTCCACCATCTCGTCGAGCGCGGCCAGCAGCCGCTCCTGGCGTTCCTCCGAGTTCGACTCGACCGCCAGCAACGGCCCGTCGATCCGCAGGGTGCCCCGCACCACCCGGTCATGGCCGTCGAGATCGAACATCTCGTGCCAGACCAGTCCGTCGCCATGGCGCTCGAACGCCTCGTCGAGCGCGGCGACGACCTCGTCGGTTGGGTTTCGGAACCGGCACAGGGTTCGACGAAGGACGAGTTCCTCACCTTCGCGGTTGGTGAGGCGCGGAGGGAGAAACAGCGACCCGAACCACATGGCGAGTCCGTCGGCGTCGACCCCGTCGTCGAGCAGACGCATCACCCGGTCCCGTTGTCGGAGCGGGACGAGCAGGGACACGCCGAAGAGCATCGGGTGACCCTCAACGACCGTCGCCCGGGCCAGAAGGAACTCACCGGGATCGCGCCCGGTACTCCCGCTGCGTTCGGTGACCGTGAGCACGTCGCCCGAACCGGTGTCGCGCAGGGTCAGCGTCGCACCCGGCTGGACCTCGGTGACCTCCCACAGGCGTGGGGGCTCATACAGCAACTCTTCGAGCAGCGCCACCTCGTCGTCGGCAAGCAACGGACCCCGCTCGTCCACGTACTGTTCGCCGAGCCCTCCCTCGTGCACGGCGAGGTCCACGAAGAAAGGCTCGTCGACGAACCGACTGAGCGCGTCGACCACGTCGGCGTGACCACCGGCCGCAGACAGCGCCAGGCCGAAGATCGTGCCGTGCCCATCGGGCCCGGTGGCGTAGTGACTCATCCGCTGCAGCACGAACGGCAGACGTTGGGTCAGCGGAAGTGCTCCGCCTGCGGCGCAACACCGCTTGAACTTCTTCCCCGAACCGCACGGGCACGGATCGTTGCGGGCGGCCGTTGGGCGCAACGAGTGCTGGCGCTCCCGTTCGGTGTCGATCCATTCGGCCAAGGCAGGATCCACCTCGTCGCGCAAGGCCAAGCTGTGCGCGCGAGAAAGGTTGCCGCGGTCGAGTTCGAGGAGCGCAAGGGTCTCCGCAGCCTCCGGGAAGTGCGCGTCGGTACGGACCGCTTCGGTGAGAGCGGCGTAGGCCTGCACCGGATCCGGAGAACGGAGGTGGGCCAAGCCGAGGAGGGTCAAGGCCGGGGCGGCGTGTCGCCCGGTCGCCGTCTCGGCCAACGCAGACGCGAATCCGACGAGTTGGGTCGGTGTGCTGGCGTGCACATGAGCAAAGGCCCTCGACACCGAGCCGTGGCCCAGATCCTCGGCCAGCGTGCCTCCGTCGGCGGCGCCGCCGCTGAGATGTTCATGCCAGGCCGCTTCGACACGCTCGTAGGCCTGATCGCAACAGCGGTCGAAGCCGTAGAGGCGACGGATCGCTGCATCGCCCTCCTCGAAGACCTCCCGACGAGTCCTCCAGTCCTCGTCGGCCCACCCCCACTCGTGCCCACGACACTCCAGGCCGATCGCCTCGAGAAGTTCACCCACGGGCGGGACCGGCGATCGGAACAGCTGCGGATCCCGCGCCAACGCCTCCATCACGACGGGCACCTCCTCCGATCCTCCTCCGTCACCGATCCACAGCGGCGCCGCGTCAGCGAGAGCCACCATCTCTGGCTCACCGTCGCCGAGTTCCGCCTCGTCGACGATCTCGACGGACAGCACGCCGTCGGTACGGGTGAAGGCCAGCAGGTCACCCGGCTGCACGGCTTCGAGCCAGTCGAGCGGACCGGCGAGCTTGGGCGCCGCCAGCTCGGAGTAGTCCGTGTCGACCGTGCCACTGCCGTCGTCGAGCGGGAGCCCTCCGCGGCAGTTCCACAGCACGATCGACAGATCGGGCATTTCATCGACCGCTCCGGCCGCCAGCTCCGCCGCGGTGACCCGGTGGATGAACGTCATGCCGGAATCGGTGAACGAGCGCGCCACGACGAAGACCTTGTGGTCGGTATCTGACCGCGTCGACCAATACGCATCGGTGTGGTCGAGCAGCCACTCGATCTGATCCTCCGGTCCGACACCGTCATCGTCGACATCGGGTGAGATCAGCCCGGCCTGCACTGCCCGTACCGCCAGCTCGCCGATCGACAACGGTTCTGCCGCCAGCCACTCGTCGATCGCCTCGCGGAGCACGGTTTCGTCCATGACCCGACCGTAGAGCAGTCCATCGAGGGACACTCCATTCTTCAAGCATCTGCTTGATCACAAGTCACTCGGCCGTTATCCTCAAAGAGATGCTTGAGAATGCCGAGTGCCGAACATGAACGGGTCGGCGGACTCGACGCCGCCTGCGGGCGGCGCTGCACCCAGCGCGCAACGGCCGGTGCGACTGGGACTGGTGCAGAACCTGCCGCAGTTCGCCCTGCTGGTCGGCGTCAACGCCTTGGTGGGCGGCATGGTCGGCCAGGAACGCACCATCGTGCCGCTGCTGGCCGAGGACGTGTTCGGGCTCACCGCCTTCACCGGGATGCTGTCGTTCATCGTGGTGTTCGGCGTGTTCAAGGCGTTCACCAACCTGTTCGCCGGATCGCTCTCTGACCGCTACGGCCGCAAGCCGGTGCTGCTCGCCGGCTGGATCATCGGGATCCCGGTCCCCCTGCTGCTGATGTGGGCGCCGACCTGGGGGTGGGTGTTGTTCGCCAACGCCCTGCTGGGCATCAACCAGGGGCTGGCCTGGTCGACCACCGTCATCATGAAGATCGACCTGGTCGGCCCGCACCGTCGTGGGCTGGCCATGGGGTTCAACGAAGCGGCCGGCTACGGCGCCGTCGCCGTTGCGGCATGGGCTACCGGATGGATCGCAGCCGACTACGGGCTGCGACCCGAACCGTTCTACCTCGGCCTGGCGTTCGCCGGACTGGGCCTCGGACTCACCGCGCTGTTCGTTCGCGAGACCGCCGGGCACGTCGCCCTCGAGGTCAACGGACACATCGAGCAGGAGGGCCGTCCCGATGGGTTCCTCACCTCTCGACAGGTGTTCGCCTACACCACCTGGAAGGAGCCGGCGCTGTCGTCCGCATCACAGGCCGGCCTCGTCAACAACCTCAACGAAGGTATGGCGTGGGGGCTGTTCCCCCTCTTCTTCGCTGCCGGAGGGCTGGCCCTCGGCGAGGTCGGCGCGCTCATCGCCATCGCGCCGGCCGTATGGGGTGTCGGCCAACTGTTCACCGGCGGGCTGTCGGACCGCTGGGGTCGCAAGTGGTTCATCGCCGGCGGCCAATGGCTCGAAGCCGCCGGCCTGGTCGTCATCGCCCTCGGCGACAGCGTCACCGTGTGGGCCATCGGCAGCGCCATGTTCGGCGCCGGCACCGCCATGGCCTACCCGACGCTGATCGCAGCCATTGGCGACGTCGCCCACCCCCGCTGGCGCGGCGCCGCCGTCGGCGTCTACCGGCTGTGGCGCGACCTGGGCTTCGCCGTCGGCGCCGTCGCCGCCGGGATCCTCGCCGACCTCGGCGGCATCCGCACGGCCATCGTGGTCATCGCCGTCGTCACCGCCCTGAGCGGCATCGACGTCGCCGTCCGCATGTACGAGACCCGTCGCCGCTGAACGGAGAGCGGCGACGGGTGTCGACTGCAATGCCAACGTTTCTGCCTCGTGGAGCTGATGGGAATCGAACCCACGACCCCCTGCTTGCAAAGCAGATATATGGTTGTTGAATCGGTTCCAGATCCTGCCGATGTCGGTCGGCTCGTGCCGTCGTGTCCGAGGTGAACACGCAGGTCAATAGGGGGTCGAGCGTCCGCTCCGTGTCATCGAGTGCGGAGGACTCGCGACGGTCGTCGCGTGGTCGGCCGACGTCGATCACGGGGTCGCTGGCTACGTTTCTGGCTACGTCACGCCGTTGCGCCTCGCCACTCGCGTCGGCGAGCCGAACGACGCTGAGTGGTACGTTCCGCGACGTGACCACCACGGACGAGGCCGAGTTCGAGGCAGCGTGCCGTCAGGCAATCGCCGAGTGTGCAGAGTTCGGCTACACGCCGACCGCTTGGATCGCGATGTTGGATCGGTGGGGCGCAGCGGAGGCAGCGCGGCGCCTGATGGTGAGTGGGGATGTTCAATACGGATTCGAGCGGCTCATCCTGCAGGGCCGTCCCGAGCTCACCGTCGAGTACGCCGTCCTTCAGCCCAGCTGGCGATCGTTGTTCCGCGACGACCATCGCGCCGCAGCTCGTTGGCGTCTCTCGCAGGCGGGATACGAGAACGGCTGACCCGGCCCAGCGTCGAGCGCGGCTTGCGCGCGGCGGATGCGGAGAGCCCCGTTCGTGTCACACCCCCCGAGTAGGGTCAGACCAGCTCTACAACTCAATCGATGACAGGTGCGAGGACCCCATGACGCTGCTTCCGGAAGACTTTCAGAACGCCATCGTGCTTGGTGATTGCCTGGACCTGCTGCGGGAGCTGCCCGAGGGCTCCGTCGACCTGATCGTCTCCTCGCCTCCCTACAACCTGGGCAAGGAGTACGAGTCGAAGCGCGCTCTCGCTTCCTACGTTGAGGATCAAGCCAAGGTTCTCGCTGAGTGCTCGCGGCTCTTGTCTGAGACAGGCTCGATCTTCTGGCAGGTAGGTACCTACGCAGATCGCGGAATGCTCATCCCGCTCGACATCAGATTCTTCCCGGTGCTCGAGGACCTCGGCCTCATTCCCAGGAACCGCATCATCTGGGCGCGGCAGCATGGACTTCACGCCAAGAAGAAGTTCTCTGCTCGCCACGAGACCATTCTCTGGTTCACCAAGTCTGATTCCTACATTTTCGACCTTGACGCGATCCGCGTCCCTCAGAAGTACCAGAACAAGAAGGCTTGGCGCGGTGAGAACAAGGGAGAGTTGACCTGCAATCCTGCAGGAAAGAACCCCGGCGACATCTGGCTCTTTCGGAACGTGAAGCACAATCACGAGGAACAGACAGTGCATCCTTGTCAGTTTCCCGAGGACATGATCACCCGAATCGTTCTCGCGACGACGAGGGAGGGCGGCGTTGTCCTCGACCCATACATGGGCACCGGCACGACAGCGGTGGTCGCCAGAGATCAGGGTCGAGTGTTCGTCGGCGCGGAGCTCGATCCGGGGTACCACGAAGTGGCGCTGCGTCGTCTCGCCGGTGAACCCAACACTGAAGGGGTCTTCCCAAACCTGAAGACACTTCGGGACTGGTGCGAGCGGGTTGGGGCCGACCCCGCGAACTACCGATTCGACGCGCAGACGGCCGCCCGCGCGACCGCTCGATCGCAGTCGAGGATCTTTCCTGAGAGTCATCATCTCGAAGAGATGGAGCGACGTCTCGCGTACGAAGAGGACTGCTTTGCAGCCGATCTACGCGGGGAGGAGCGGCCGGATGACCACTTCACTGGCGGTCAGGTACGCGAGCGCACCTCCGAGGAGCCGGCTCAGCTCTTCGAGGAGGCGATCTAGTTCAGATCGAGGAAGCGTGCTACTCGGACGCCGTACTGACTTGGTCGAGTCCCCCAGAGCACTCGAAACCGCTTGTTGTCAGCGCTGGCGACAGTTCGAGATGTCCTGCCCGCATAGGTGGTCCACGTGACGTCTACAGCTGTTGCCTGGCGATCGATTGACAGACCCACAACTCGGATCGGGATGGCAAAGGTCTCGTACTGAACGACGGCAGCAACCTGAGCGCAAGCCTGCTCGAAGTACAGGGTGCTGTTGGAGGCTGGGAAGAGCCCGCTCTTCGTGACAACGATGAGCGCTTCGATCGGCGCGAGCCCAGGGAGTCGCGTCTCGGACTTGAAGATGGCTTCGCTCCGAATGACGTTGTTCCAGAGGAACGGGTAGTTCGAGAACTGCCACTCGGCCAAGATCGAACCCTTGCCCGCATCCCAGTCCTTGCCAAACATCACGAGTGGCGCCGGAACCGGCACCTTGTGCCACTCGAGCCTCGTCGCCTCGCGAGTGAGGTACTCGTTGGAAGCCTTCGGGTCGAAGATCGGCTCGCCGATCTTCCCGCGCTGATCCGAGGGCTGGAGGAAGACAGGCATCCCTCCCAGCATCGACGCGATACCGTCCCACGCCTCGGACTGCACGCCGTCGCCGAACACGTCCTCTGCCCCGTTGAAGTCGTTGTACTCGAACTGCACCCGGATTCCCCTCCGCCCGTTCGTGTCGCTCGCTCAACGTAGCTGTTGCGTGTCGGGTGACGGGTCGCGCATGCTAGATCACGGCGGCGGAGAGGTTGGCGACGTACGGTCTTGCGAGCGCGCGACTGGGGCGGAGGCCATGGAGTATGAGATCGAGGACTACCAAGGGGCCGGCCACTTCTTCGGTGCTGGGGGCGGCGGCGAGCCCGAATGGCAAAGCCTCGCCCAGATCCTGACTGCTATGCCTCTCTTCCTGAAAGCCTCCGGCCAGCAGAACATCGAAGGCAGACCCATCTTCGACCCCGTCGCGACCAACGCCTACCTGACGACTGCCTCAGTCGCCGCTGGGTGGTCCACCATCCTCGTTCCGGCGACCCTTCCGTTCGGGAGTGACTGGGAGGCAGGTCGGAACCAGACGCTGGCTGAATGGCAGTTCTCGAACTACCCCTACCTCTGCAACAACGTCCTACGTGCCGACGTGGTCTTCAATGAAGTCATCCCGCTGATAGGCATGGGGACCCTTGCGGGGCTGGTCATCGTCACCCGGACATGGTCAGTACCCGCATCGAACGGTGTCCTCATCTTCGAGCAGGCACGCGCACAGTTGCAGCGCCTGGCCACTCGGAACTTCACGGTGCCCGTGAGGCTCGCCGGCTTCCGAATCCCGCCCGGGGCTCAAACCACACCTGCAACGTGGACCACGTACGCTTCTGCTCGCTCTCGGACTCCCGTCCACCAGCAGGCGGTCACCGCCCAGGTCACCGCTTGGTCTGCGAGTCCGACGTATGGGCTACAAGCCAACCTTCTGGTGACCTGAGAGGGGGTGGCCGTCGGTGATCCGCGAAGGGTCTTTGCGGTCCATCTCACAGTTCGACAGACAGCCCGCCATCGTCACTCGCCGATCGAGACGAAATTCCGTCGAGGGTTTCGATCTCGGCGAGGAGGCGGCGGCGTTCGATGGCACCGGGGCCCCGGTCGTGGTTGGGGGTGGCCTTCTCGACGGCGAGCTGCTTGCCGGCCTCGCGTCCGAAGCTGCTCCGCACAACCTCGACCGGGTCGGTCACATCCCGCTGGGGCGCGTGGGTGACTTCCTCGTCCAGGCCGTGGCCTCCGACGGCGTAGAGGACGTTGGCGGTGCGCCCGCGGCTCAGGGCGACGTATCCGGCCTCCCGGTACAGGTCGTCGGTGCCGAGGGTGAGGCAACGGTCGACGGTCATGCCCTGCGCCTTGTGGATCGTCGTGGCGTAGGCGTGAGCGATGTGACCATCGTCGAGGTACTCGGTGGGGAGCGTCCGCACACCGTCGTCGAAGCGAGCGCGCATCGTCCGTTGCTCGGGGTCGACACGGTCGACGGTGGCACGGTCACCGTTGCGGACGCCGAGGCGGTAGTCGTTGCGGAGGCAGACGATCTCGTCGCCGGCTTGGTAGGGGCGCTCGTCGATGTAGATGACTGGCCCCCACAGCTCGCCGTTGGCTTCACGGATGCGGCGCGCTCGGCAGTTGAGGTCGTCGACGTCGCTACGGCGGATGGCGACCATCGCCATCTCCTCGCCCTGGAGGCTCCCCTCGTACCAGTCGTTGGCCATCATCTCGCGCACCTCGATCGTGTCGGCCCCGGTGACGAGCCGGCCGTTCGCTTCGAGGGCGTCGAGGCCTCTGGCGACGTCCCCGCAGCGCAGATCGTCGAGCGCGTCGCGCTCCCACGCCTCGACCTGACGGCGGTTCTCGATGAGCGACACCGGGTCGAGGAGCCGGTTGAGCGCGGCGAGCATGCCGCCGGCCTCGATCTCGGGGAGCTGCTTCGGGTCCCCGACGAGCACGACCTTCGCTCCTGCCTGCTCCGCGGCATCAAGGATCGGGGCGAGCTGGCGGGTGCCAGCCATGCCGGCCTCGTCGATGACCAGCACGACGCCAGGACCGAGGTGAAGCCGTCCGTTGGCGAGATCGTCGGTGAGACGGGTGAGGGTCCGAGCCGGGATGCCCGACGACACCTCCAGCTCGCGGGCAGCCTTCGCGGCGACTGCGGCGCCGTGCACCTCGAAGCCCGGCACCCGCCACGCATCGTGCGCCGCAGCGAGGGCGTACGTCTTGCCCGTGCCTGCCGCGGCAGCCACGACGGTGACACCTTCCCCGCCGCCGCAGAGCCGCTCGACCATCGCGGCCTGGTCGTCGCCGATGGTCGGTCGGTCGGCGAGCACGCCGGCGACGATGCGCGGGTCCACGATGTCGACGCCGTCGAGCTGGCGGTTGAGCGCGCTGGTCAGGAGTCGTTCCTCGAGCTGGAGCAGCTCAGCGGTCGAGTACTCGACGGCGTTGGTGTAGTCGCGCTTCTCCGCGACTGGAACGACCTCGGGTCGGGAGAGGAACGCGTCGGCAGCTTGTTCGATGACGTCGACGGGCGCTCCCTGAGGAAAGCCGTCGGCGATGGCTCGCAGGACGTCGAGACGACCGAACGTGCTCTGCTTCTCGGTGACACCCTTGCGCCCGACGAGCTCGTCGGACAACCGCCGCAGCGTGAACTCGTCGTACGCGAGGTGAGGCCGTCGCCCCAGCACGTCGACGAGACCGGCTGGGTCGAAGCCCACCTCGGTGGCCTTGGCGGCCCACACGTCACGGATGGTTCCCTCTACGGGCGTGGTCTTGTCGGGGCGGGTCTCGAGGGTGGCGATCTCTGCGGCCCGGGCGGTGCGGAAGCCGGTGCGGTCCATGTGCTCGACGATCTGTTGGCGCCGCTCGGAGAACGCCCAGATGGTCGACCGGTCGATGCCCTCGATGTCGGCGGTGCCTTTCTCGACGGGTCCCCACTCGACGCCGAGCCGAGAGGTGAGCTCGTGGCGTAGGTGCGCCTGGTACAGGTGGCCCGCTGTCTTGCTGTGCGTGAACAAGAGCCGTCCGTCGAGGGTGCGCCACTTGCCGTCGGCGGCCCGTGCGAGGTTGGCGACGAGCACGTGCGTGTGGAGGTGCGGGTCGCCGCTGCGGCTGGTCCGGTGGCGGAACATCGACGCGACGAACCCGTCGACGGGCTCGGTCTGCAGGCCGCCGTGGCCCTTGCGGGTGGCTGCGGCGTTCGCTTCGAGGTAGCCGAACGCTGCGGCGACGGCTGCGTCGTGGGCCTCACGGACCGCGTTCGACACCTCAGGAGAGCCGAACGCGTACAGCAGCGAGACCGACTTCGGCGCCCGCCAGCACAGGTCGAACCCGCGCACCGTGCGGTTCGTGAACGACCCGAGCTGCTCGCCGCTACGGGGGTCGAAGCCGCTCCACACGGCCCGCAGGTCATCGGAGCCGACCTCGCTGTCGAGGTCCAGCTCGATCGCCGCCGCGGTGCCGGCCCACCACCCGGGTGCCTCGCCGACCCCTCGGTAGTACTCGTCGACGCCCTGCGCGACGGCGTCGAGGTAGTAGCCCTCAGCCTCACCGGAGATGCGGTTGATGCCGAGCACCGGTCAACTCCAATCGCCGGTCGTGTGGGCGGCGTCGT
>JAFIEP010000013.1 GCA_020832495.1 Acidimicrobiia bacterium
CCCGGCGGTCAGGGGGGCGGGAGGGCACAACCCCCGGGGGTGGTCTTTGGGGGGGGGGGGCCCGGGCGGGGCGCGGGTCCCCCACGACGCCTCGAGGGCGATGCCGTTGGGGTCGTTGAAGTAGATCGAACGCAGGATGCCGTGGTCGACCACGTCGGTGACCTCGCAGTTGTGCTCCTTGAGGCGGTCGCGCAGGCGGAGCACCGCCTCTTCGTCGACCAGGCCCAGCGACAGGTGGTCGAACTGGGCGGCACCTTCGAAGGGCACACCTGCCGGCTTGGCAAACGTCTCGACGTCGACGTCGGTGTACTCGAAGAACGCCACGGTGCTGCCCGGTGCGAACTCGAAGAAGTAGTGGCGGAAGGCGTCGGTGGCCAGGGTGATGACCAGTCGGGCGTCAAGGACGCCGTGCCAGAAACGGACGGTGGCGTCCATGTCGGTGGTGATCAGCGCGAGGTGATGCACACCTCGCCAGTGCGACTGCAGGTGCGTGGTGCTCATGGGTCCAGCCTACGGCCGACACTCCTCGACGACTCGGTGGCCGCGTCTCGGGCCGACGCCGCTGATGAACTGCGCCTTGACCGCTGTCGGCACAGCACCCACCATGGGAGCGCAGCCACCGGTTGGCGTCCCCGCCGTTCGAGGTCCTCGTCGACCTCCGGAACGGTCCGCAGTTCGGCAGTGCTCGAGGTGCCCGGCGCCACCGCGGCCGCACTCGAACCGACCGAGAGGGATGTGAACACGAATGGCAGCAAAGGACCCGAACAAGGGCTACGTGGCGCTGTTGGGCTGGACGCTCAACGCCATCGACGCGGCAGAGCAGTTCGACCGACGCTACGTGGTGGTGGCGCCCGAATGGGCCCGCGAGTTCGCCGAGGCGAACGACATCCCCTTCCTGTCGTGGGACTTCGAACGGCTGAACGACCGCTCGATGGAGATCGCCACGACGCTCCAGGAGATGGGCGTCGACGTCGCCATCCCGCTGTTCGAGGAGACCGTCGAGTGGGCCGGCGCCATCAACGCCGTGCTGAGTGGCAACCCGCGCCTGCACGGTCAGGCCGTGCTCTTCCGCGACAAGGCGCTCATGAAGCGGCGGGCCCAGCTCGGAGGCATCCGGGTGGGCATCTTCGAGGAGGCCTGGGACCGGGGCGATGTCATCCGGTTCCTCAAGAGGGTCAACCAGACGCTCTTGAAGCTCGACGGCGACCCGAACGACCCCATCCACCTGAAGGCGTTCGACAAGGCGGGCTGCCTCGGCCACCGGGTCATCCGCACCCCCGACGAGGTGGACCACATCCCCGACGCCGAGTTCCCCATGCTCATGGAGAGCCACCTCGACGGGTGGGAGTTCGCCGTCGAGGCCTGGATCCACAACGGCAAGGTGCAGTTCCTCAACATCAGCGAGTACGTGACGCTCGGCTACTCGGTGTTCGTCCCCGCCTCGCCCGAACTCGAGGCGTGGCGCCCGCGGGTCGAAGAAGAGATCGAGAAGCTCATCACGACGTTCGAGATCGACTTCGGCTTCATCCATCCCGAGTACTTCGTGACCAGCGACGGCACCATGTACTTCGGCGAGGTGGCCTTCCGCCCGCCCGGCTTCAAGGTGTTCGAGCTGCTGGAACGGGTCTACGGCTTCAACGCCTATCAGGGCCTCATCCTGTGCTTCGACCCGCACACCACCGAGGAGGAGGTGGCGGCCTTCTTCCCGAAGGAGGTGGTCGACGCCAACGGGTTCGCCGGGTGCTTCGGGGTGTACCCCCGCCAGCGGGTGGTGAGCGAACTGGCCATGCCAGCCGAGACCGCCGAGCACCCGTACTTCGAGTCACACGAACTCACGTCGCCGCTCGAGTCGAAGGTGACCAAGCGCAACGCCTTCGGCACCCACTGGGGGCTCGTCTACTTCACCGGGGACGACCCCGATACCATGCGTGACCTCCTCGCACACCAGGAGGATTTGGACTTCTATGTCTGACCACGTCGACGCCTCCGCCGACCTGGCGGGTGCGTCGACGCCGGCGCCCGCACGTCCGGCCCCGCTCGCGGGCCCCGCACCCCGCGCCACCTTCGACCAGCTCGCCGAGCGGTTCGAGCAGTGCCTGGTGCGGGTGGAGCGCGCCTCGCGCTTCGCCAAGGCCGGCGTGGTGGGGCCGCTGCTCGAGGTCGGGCACCGACTGCTCGCCCGCCCCGGGGGCGCTGGGCACCTGTACGAACAGATCGCCCGCATCGAGGCGGCCGGCACGTTCACGGGCACCGACTGGGACCACCCCGACACCCTGCAGCCCCACCTGGCGTCGGGCACCCTCGAGCACGGCGAGCCAGCGCTGGGCACCCTCGAGATGCTGAGCGAGCTGCGCCTGTTGGCCGTGGCCCAGGGCCAACTGTTCCACCTGCAGATCTCGGCCGAGGGCGCTCAGCACTTCTTGGCCCAGGTGCTGGCCTTCGAGCTGGACCGCCTGTTCGGTCCGGCCACCGAAGCCGATCGCCAGCGCGGCGACCACGGCGACGCCGTGCGCAACGTGCTCACCTTCATCGCCGAGGGCGTGGGCTACGACCACGTCCTCGACAGTCTCATCGCCGAGATCGAACGCATTCTCGCCCAGCGCCCGATCATGGTGGACAACGTCAAGGTCATGATCACCAGGGTGGCCACCCACGTGGCCGACCCCGAGCACACCACGACCGCCCCCAGCCTGGGGGTGAACCGTCTGGTGAGCGCCCTCTACGGCCCCACCGCCGGCTGTCGGGAGGACCCGGGAGTTGAGGTGTATCGCCAGCGGGTGGCCGCGCTGGACGAGAGCGGGTTGTGGCAGGAGGCCCGCGAGTTCGCCCTGGCCATGCACAGCACCGGGCTGGTCTCGCCGTACCACGAGGTCTTCCTCCACCACGTCAACGGCGAGCGGGAGGATCTCGTCGGGGCGGCGCTCGGGCTGAGCCGCACCGGCACCGAGGCACTCTCCTGCTACGGCCCGCTCGTGACCCGGCTCATCGAGACGGCCATCACCCCCGACACGCTGCAGGCCATCTACGGCCTGGCCCTCATGGTGGAGCGCGGCGTGCTGTTCGACCCGGCCGTCGCCCCGGCGCTGTGGGGCCAGATCGGCCTGCAGGCCGCCCCGGCGGTCGAGGGCGCCCTGCAGCGCGCCGGCACTCGACAGCCGGCGCACACCATGCTGCTGGCCGGCACGATCTCCGTGCTGGGCCAGCCGCTCGGACTGGGCCAGGGCAACAACCCCACCTGCCAAGCGGCACGGGCCATCTCCATGTGGGCCCTGGCCGCTCCCGACTACCTGTTGCGGCTCATCACCCGGGCCACCCGCGACCACGACATCCAGATGCTGTTCGAAGGGGAGCCCATCTCGTCGGCCGAGCTCGGCGCCGGCGTGGCCACCGCACCGGTGGCCGACGTCGACCCGGTGTCGGTGCTGCTGGTGCCCCACCTGGACCGCATCTACGCCGAGATGGGTCGCCGCTGCGTCGGGCGCGAGGGCGACCCCCACGCCTGGGTGAACCGGGAGATGCACGGCTGGTGGGTGGGGCGGGAGACGGCGCTGGTGGTGGACCTGGCCAGCGGCGACCTGACCGACGTCGAGCAGTTCGTCCGCCGCTTCTACGCCCTCTACCACCCGCTCTACAACCACAACCGCCCGGTGGTGCACCCCCAACCGGCGGGTATCGCCGTCACCGACAGCCTGGGCCGATTCATCGGCTGGCACGCCATCTCCATCCTGCGCGTCGGGGTGGATCCCACCGACACCATGCGGGTCTACTTCTTCAACCCCAACAACGACAGTGGCCAGGACTGGGGACACGGCGTGGTGGTCTCCACCGAGGCCCACGGCGAACGCTTCGGCGAGTCGTCGCTGCCCATTGGTGAGTTCGCCTCACGGCTCTACCTGTTCCACTACGACTCCTGCGACGTCGGCGACATGGCCGCAGTGCCCGCCGACGAGGTGGCCGCCGTGGAGGCGTTGGCCCGGGGGAGCTGGGCCGAGGACCGCTGACCGACGGGTCGCGCCATGGCCACCCGACACTCCCCGGACCGGCTGCCCTGGCCGCCCCTGCCCATGAAGGCCACCAGTGGCCAGCTGCCCACCGGCGACGACTGGGTGTTCGAACCCAAGTGGGACGGTCACCGGGCGCTGGTGCGCACCGGTGCCACCCCGACGGTGGCCAGCTCCACCGGACGCGACCGCACCGGCGCCTGGCCGTGGCTGGCCGAGGCGTTGGCCGGCCGGTGTCCACCGGGCGTGGTGCTCGACGCCGAGGTGATCGCCCTCGACGACGACGGTCGGCACCGCTTCTCGCTGGTCGGCGACGCCGCCGCCCCGCACGCCCTGGTGGTCTTCGACGTCCTGGCCACGGGGGATGAGGTGGTCACCGCCGAGCCCTGGCGAGACCGCCGCCGGCGACTGGAGGCGTTGGTCGAACCCGGACCGCAGCTCGTGGTGACCTCGGTGACCGACGACGGGTCCGCCCTGTGGGCCGTCACCGCCGAGCAGCGCTACGAGGGCGTGGTGGCCAAGCGGGCCGACAGCGCCTATCTCCCCGGACGGCGCTCGCCGAGCTGGGTGAAGTCGAAGCACCGAGCCACCCAGGAGTTCGTGGTGGGCGGGTGGCTGGAGGGCACCGGTCGTCGGGCGGACGGGCTGGGGTCGCTGCTCCTCGGGGTCCACGACGACGAGGGCGTGCTGCGGTACGCCGGGTCGGCAGGGTCGGGTCTCACCGATCGCAGTCGCGCCGAGTGGCAGGCCCTGCTCGAACCGCTGGCCGCGTCGGAGGCGCCGTTCGCGCCGCCACCCCGGGTGGATCGCCGGCGGGTGCGCTGGGCCCGACCCGAGTTGGTGGCGCAGGTGGCGTTCGCCGAGTGGACCGACGACGGTCGACTCCGCCATCCGGTGGTGGAGGGCCGCCGCCACGACGTCGACCCGACAGCCGTGCAGCGCGAACCTGCGCCAGCCGATCCGACCAGCCCCAGCTCGTAGCCGCCTCACTACTGCGGCGGTGCGGCGATCGCCGTGGGACAGCTGCCGACCCGGCGCCGCGGGTGATCGCCGGCTCAGCCGGTCGTCTTCTGCCGGCTGCCCTTTTTCTTCCGGGCGTCGGCAAGGCTGGCCTCGAGGGCTTCGGTGAGGTCGACCACCGTCGCCGACCGCTCGCTCGCCGTTTCGGCCACGGGCACCTGACCCTCTGCCTTGGCGTCGATGAGCTCCTCGACCGCCGTGCGGTACTCGTCGGTGAAGGCCTCCGGGTCGAAGTCCTCGCTCATGGCCTCCACGAGGTTCTCGGCCATGTCCAGTTCCTTCTCGGTGAGATCGGCGTCGGCCACGGCGTCGAACCCGTCCAGATCGGCGGGCGGCACCACCTCGTCGGGCCAGGCAATGGTGGAGAGCAGTAGCCGCTCGCCGTCGGAACGAACGACCGCAAGGTGCTCGCGGCGCCGCATGACGAAGCTGCCCAGCCCGACACGCCCGGTGCCCGCCAACGCCCGGGTGAGCAGGGCGTAGGGCTTCACCGCGCCGTCGGGCACCACGTAGTAGCTGGTGTCGTAGGCCAGCGGGTCGATGTCGTCGGCGGGGACGAACGCCTCGATGGCCAACTCGTCGGAACGTTCGGGGGTGAGGGCGTCGAGTTCGTCGTCGTCGACCACGACGTAGTTCCCACCGCCGACGTCGGCGGCACGCACGATCTGCTCGGTCGGAACCTCCTCGCCGGTGGCATCGGCCACCTTCCGGTAGCGGATCCGCGACATCGACTCGCTGTCGAGCTGGTTGAACGACACGGTCTGTCGACGAACCGCCGGGACGATGGCGACCGGGAGGGACACCATGCCGAACGAGATCGAACCGCTCCACGACGGTCGGGCCATGTACCGAACTGTACCCACGCTCATGTCGGTGCAGTCCTACACACCGTCGGCCTGCGCCACCGAACGTCGCCGAGACGGACTGGCCACCGCGACCGGAGGGCGGCTGAGGGAGGCGGGCCTGCCACCGAGCCGTCGTGCGGCCCGAACGACCGCTACAGGTCGGGCAGCTCCTGGGTCACGCCCACGAGAGCGGCGAAGGGGTCGCCGGCCGACTCGAACCGCGCCGCCACGTCGGCCACGCACCACCGGTCCGGGCGCAGGTCCTCGTCGTCGAGTTCGTCCCAGCCGATGGGCACCGACACTGGCCCGCCGGGCGCCGCCCGCACGCTCCACGGTGCCACCAGCGTCTTGTGACGGGCGTTCTGGGTGTAGTCGAGCCGGGCCTTTCCCTGGCGTTCGTCGGTGCGCCACCGCCAGCTGACCAGCTCCGGAACGATGCCACCGACGTGGCGCGACAGCTGCTCGACGAAGCGGCTGGTGTCGTCGAAGCCGGCGTCGCCCCCCGCCGGCACCCAGATCTGCAGGCCCCGCTTGCCGGTGACCTTCGGGCAGCCCACCAGGTCCAGCTCGGCCAAGGCCGTGCGGAACAGCCGAGCCAACGTGAGCGAATCCTCCCAGGTGGTGTCCTCGCCGGGGTCGATGTCGACGAGGGCGTAGTCGGCCACGTCGGGTGACGTGACCGATGAGGTCCACGGGTGCAGCTCCACCGCTGCCATCTGGGCCAACCACACCAGCGACGCCGTGCCGTCCACCACCACCCGGTCGTGGGCCTGGCGACCCGTCGCCTCGGGATCCTGCCAGCGTCGCACCCACTCGGGCGCACCCTGGGGCACGGCCTGCTGCCAGAACGAGTCGCCGTCCAGACCGTCGGGCACCCGCAACAGGTTGACGGCCCGGTCCGCCAGGTAGTGCTCGAACTGTGGTGCGAAGCCGGCCACATGGCGTACCAGGTCGCCCTTGGTCACCTCTGGTCGCTCGTCGATCGCAGGCAGTAGCTCCTTGTCGAGGCTGCTGAGACGCACCTCGGTGCCGGCCATCTCCCAGGTGCCCTCGTCGCCCAGCTCCTCGAGCGCGTCCCATTCGTCGTCGGTCGGGGATCGCCAGTCGTCGGAACTACCCGAGGCCATGGGGACAGTGTCGCACCGCGGGGCACTACGCCCTACGTCAGACGGCTCGGCACCCAGCAGCGCACCTGCTCGGCATATCGCTGGTAGGGCGCACCGAAGCGCTCGGCCAGGTCGGCCTCCTCGCTCGGCCGGATCAGTTCGTTCCACGCCACCGCGCCGACCACCGCAACGGCGATCACCATCCACGAGCCGACCACGAACCCGACGCTCGCCGTCTGTACCAACCCGGCCACGGCCATTGGGTTGCGGACGAACCGGTAGGGCCCGACCACCACCAACTGCCGGGCCGTCTCGGCAGGCAGGGGTGTGCCGTTGCCGCGCAGTGCCATCGTCACGCAGGACCACAGCCCGAGGGCGCTGCCGGCGATGAACGCCCCCGCGCCCACCCAGCGCAGCACGCCACCGTCGAGTGCACTCCACCGCAGGTGCAACCGCGTCTCGGCCCACGTCAGCGTCAACGGCACCAGCACGAAGAACGTCGTCCAGAACACCACGAGTTGCACCAGGCTGCGGCGGAGATGGTGCGCACCGGTTCCCTCGGCGGCCACGCGGAACGAGAACGGACCCACGAAGAACCAACCCAGGGGCAGCCGGCCGAACCACAGGGTCGCCGCCGCGGCCAGCGTGCCCACGGTGGCGACGCTCATCAGCACCACACCCCACCCCGCCGCCTGCTCGACCAACCCGTAGACCCCCAAGGCCAGGGTGACCCCCGTCGCCCACACCGCCGTGGCCACCGCGGCGAAGCGACTCCCCACCAGGGCCGCCACCGCGGAGGTCCCCACGAACAACACCAGATCCGGCCCGACCAGGATCGCCGGGTCCCATTGCCCGAGGGTCCAGTGGCGCACGTCGTCCGAGGCGAAGACCGTCACCCACCACACCGCGCCGGCAACCGCTTGCAGTGCGAAGTACCAGCGCGCACGCACGACAGGTGGCTCCCGCCCCCCAGTGGTCATCCCGACACCCTAGGAAGCACCGTGGCGCGGGTCGACGATGGCGCGCCCGGTCAGCGGAGAGCCAGCGCAGCGGGTGACCGACGGTGGTTGCCGTCGGCCATCGACGACGCCAGACCGCTCTCCGCCGATGCCGGCTGCCCGACGAACGCGAACCGGATGGAGTTGTCGCCCCGAGCTGCGGTGGGCGAACCTGCGGGGGTGGCACTCAACCGTCGACTCGCTCTCGCCGGGGTGGCGGCGGCAGCGGCGACGGTGGCGCACAACCGGCTGCTGACACCGTGGCACCAGCGGTGGGGAGCAACCGACGAAGAGGTCGACCTGGCACTGACGGGGGACGACCTCGTGCCAGAGCCGGCCACGCAGGCGACCCGGGCCATCACCATCGACGCTGCACCGGCCGACGTGTGGCCCTGGATCGTGCAGCTCGGGGCCGATCGCGGCGGGTTCTACAGCTACGACTGGCTCGAGAACCTGTTCGGCCTGCAGATCCACAGCGCCGAGGCCATCGAGGAGGCCTGGCAGGACCTGCAGGTGGGTGACCTCGTGTACGCCAATCGTGCCGGTACCGGCGGCTGGTGTGTGGTGGGCGTGCACCCACACGAGGCACTGGTCCTGCAGGCCGCAGACGTGACCACCGGTCGACCGCTCCGTCGCGACGAACAGCTCGGCTACGAGTTCCTGTGGATCTTCGCACTCCGACCGACGAGTGCCGGCGCCACCCGGTTGCTCGTGCGTGAACGCTCTGGGTTCAGGAACGGTCTCACCGAGGTGGCGATGAGCCCGATCGGCTTGATCAGCTTCGTGATGAGCCGCCGGATGCTGCGCGGCATCAAGCAGCGCGCCGAAGCCTCCTGAGGTGGCCGACGGTCGTCGGCGGTTGATCGACCAGCTCGGGCAGGCGCCGGAGTGGGTCAGGTGCCACTGCGGCGGGCGTCGACGAACGACTTGATCAGCAGGGCGAGGTAGACAACGAGGACGACGGCCATGACGGACTGGACGCCGACGGCCCACGGCCGCTCGAGATCCTCGCCGGCGATGAGATCCGGGAGGTCGGCCACACCCATGATGCTGCCCAGGAAGCCGACGAGCGCCACCACCGCAGCGATGTGCATGGCCAGGGCACGTCGCCCCTCCTGGGCGGCCACGAACCCGAGGGCGACGAGTACCGCCCCGATGAACGAGGGGATGAGGGCCGTGACGCTCTCGGCGCCCGAACCCACGAAACCCCCCACACCAAGCGCCACCAGCGCAGCGCCGAACCAGATCGTCACCTTGTCCATGTGCTGGAACGTACCAACTGCGCAAGGAGGAGCGGTAGCGCCGTCAGCCGCCCTGTTGGGCGAGCAGGGCCCGGTAGATCAGGCGGACCACGACCAGGCCGCCACCGTGGTGGAGCTGACCGACGCTGACGCCCCACGCATCGGCCGCAGCCTGCAGCGCCGGGTCGTCGCCTGCATGCCAGACGACATCGAACTCGCAGTCCCCTTCGTCGTTGGCCGGGGCGGTGGGCTGCGGTGTGGCCCCGCCGGCGTCGGCGACCCCTCGGAACCCTTCCACGCCCATGCGGATCATCTCTTCGGGCGACATCCCGAGCCCGGCTGCGAAGCCGACGATGAACGCGCAGCTCTGACCGGAGTAACGCGCCGTGTAGGTCACCTCGTCGGGATCGTCGATCGAGTCGATGATGGGAGCGAGGAACTGCCCGTCGCTCCACGACGACGGCCCAACGGTGCCCGAACCGGGGATGAGGTTCTGCGGCGGAATGTAGACGAAGAGGTTCGGGTCGGCGATCGGTTCGGCGTCGGCCTTGTGGTAGGTCCCGTTGCGGGCCACCACCAGATCGAGGCTGGGCACGACATAGACGAACTGCCCGTCGTGGCCCCGGGCGCTGAAGTACGGGATACCTCCCACGCTGTTCAGCCACCACTGGTAGCCGTACCCCGCGGAGGTGGCCGACGGTGTGACCGACGCCGCCACCCAGGAGGACGGGACGACCTGCTCGTCGCCCCAGCGGCCGTCCTGCAGGTAGAGCTGGCCGAAGCGGGCGAACCCCCGCGTGGTGGTGTCGACACAGCAGTAGGTGAGCGTGTTGCCCACGGCGTCACGCCACTGTTCGATCTGGTCGATGCCGAGGGGATCGAAGAGTTTGTCCTGGGCGTACTCGTGAGCGGGCATGCCCGTCGCCTGTTCGATCACACCCGACAGCAACATGGAGTCGCCGCTCGAGTACCGGAACCGCGTGCCTGGTGTTGCATCCGCTTCGATGCTGCGGACGTAGGCGAGCTGGTCGAGCTCCTGGGCGACCATCCGGATGATGTTCGACGTGGCGGCCGTGCTCGGGTTGTAGCTCTCGCTCCAGTCGAGACCCGATGACATGGTGAGCACGTGCCGGAGCGTCATCGTCTCGCGGGTCGTGCCCTCCCACTCGGGGTAGTAGTCGGTCATGGGCACGTCGACACCGGCGATGAGCCCTTCATCGATGGCGATGCCGACCAGCGCCGAGGCGAAGCTCTTGGCGATCGACCAACTCGTCGCCCAGGAGTCCTGGTCACGGTCCTCGGCGTACCACTCGGCCACGATGTCGCCATGGCGGACGACGACCACGCCCTGGGTGTTGCGGGTCGGGACGAAGGCGTAGGTCCGTGCACCCTCGAGCACGTCGGGGTCCATGTTGTGGGTCTCGGCTGGCACCACCGGCCAGGCCGAGACCGGCGCGGACCCGTCGGGCACATCGGCGGCGCCGACCGCCACGACCGACGCACAGAGCATCGCCGCGGTGACGACGCACGCCGTCGCTGACCATCTCCGAACGGTGCTCACCATGTTCGCCACCCCTTTCGACCCGGCCCCCGGCCCGGCCACGTGCCCGGGATCCTAGGTGACAGCCGGCAAGAACTCGTTCTGCCGCCTCGGTCGGTCGACGTCCGCCGGCGAAGCGACGGCACGGCGTCCTCACTCCAACAACACCTGGGCAGGTGAGAGCTGCGAGCGTGCCGACGGGAGGGACAGCTCGTCGAACTGTCGGCGGAGTGGCGCAGCGGCGATCCGTTGGCCTCGGCTGGTCAACCAGCGGTACTGCGAGTGGACCCGACCGGCCTCCACCCACCCGAGTTGCTCCTCGTCGAGCCGGCTCAGGTAGGGGTCGTCGTCGGGTGGAAGACGCTCGGCCAACTCCCCGTAGAGCCGCTCACGGTCGGCGCCCACCACGAAGGTGGCGTTGCCGGCACGAACCTCCCGGTGGGTGCGCGGCGCCTGGTACTCGACGAAGGGGAGGTCGTCGGTGTTGAGCGGACGATCGGCGTAGATCCCACTGGCCGACACGTTGCCGGCGTAGAGGCGCAGCGCCATGGCCTCCAGCTCGGCTGCCGACAGTTCCTGCCCGCCAGGGGCCTGACGGGCGTTGGCCACCAGCACGGCGGGGTCGAGCGGGGCCGGGTCACGGTGGCCGACCAACGCCACGATGGAACGGGCGTCGAAGAGGTCGCCTCGCCAGAGCACCACCTCGTCGAACACGGCATCCATGGACGCTGCGATGCTGCCCAGCTCCCGGTCCGACAGCTGGAACAGCGGGATCCACTGTACGAACATCCCGCCGGACGCCAGTCGCTCCCGCCCCAACTGGTAGAGCTCCACGGTGTAGAGGTTGCCGGTGCCGGCCTCCCAGGGCACGAACAGGTCGCTGATGACGAGGTCGAACTCCTCCGACGAGCGGCGGAGACAGGCCCGGCCGTCCTCGGCCAGCACCTGGGCTCGCCCGTCGTCGAACAGCCCGTTGGTCCACCGACCGAAGAACGCAGCCGAGGCCTCCACCACGTCGGCGATCAGCTCGCACACCACCACCCGCTCGACGGGGAACGACAGGGCGGCACCCGCGGTGATGCCGGTGCCCATACCCAGGTAGAAGACGCGCTGCGGATCGGGATGGCCCAGCAGCGGGATCACCGTCTGGTTGCGCTCGGAGTCGAGCCCCGCCGTGCTGCCCAGGGTGTAGGTGCTGTTCACCCGGATACGCCAGTCGTCGCGTTGGTCGCTGAGCACCGCCACGTTCGCCTGCGGTCCCTCCTGCAACCACTCCAAGGTCTCGCCCGTTCGAACCACCCCCTGCTCGGCCAGCGGCGCCGCCGGCACGATGGCCAGGAGCACCACGGCGGCCGCCGTGGCCACCGACCAGGACACCCGCAGGCCAGCACGCTCGGGCCACGCCCGCCACACCACCACCAGCGCCGTGACCGGATAGGCCGCCGCCACCAACAGCAGCGCACGCGCCGCGCCGACCATGGGCAGCAGCACGAACCCGGCCACCAACGAACCGGCGATCGCCCCGACGGTGTTGACCGCCACCAGACGTCCGACCCGAGCGCCCGGCGACCCGGCCGCGTCCTGCACCACCCGGATGCACCAGGGCAGCACCATGCCCAACACCACAGCCGGCAGCCCGATGCAGGTGGCGGCCAGAAGCCCCACCGACAGCACGTAGGCCACCCACCCGAGGTCGCCACCCACGTAGCTCACTCCGTTGGTCAGCCGGTCGAACAGCCAGGGTGAGACGGCCACCGCCAGCCCGCACGCCACCAGGAGCGCCACCAGGACCCGGGTGGTGTCGAGTCCTCCACGGCTCCCCAGCCAGCGGGCCAGCGCGGCGCCGACAGCCAGCGCCACCAGGAACGTGGCCAACACCAAGGCGTAGGTCGACACCGAGTTGTGCAGCACCTGGGCGAACAGCCGGGTCCACACCACTTCGGCCGCCAACGTGGTGAAGCCCGACACGGCGGCCACCACCCACACCACGCCCCAGCCGAGCAGGGCGAACGTGGAGCCAGCCGTGGCCAGAGGTGCCGCCGCCCGCTCGAGCAACGCTGGCTCGTCCGCTCCGACACGCTCGCTCCGCACATCTGCGACGGCCCGCAGGGCCGTGCGTCCTCGCACCACCGCCACCGTGCCCACCGCCGCGTCGAGCGCCACCGCCAGCAGGTAGGCCGAGCGGAAGCCCAGGACCAGGGGAAGGACGAAGCCGGCGGCCAGCGCACCCGCCGCGGACCCGGCGGTGTTGACGGCGTAGAGCATCGAGGCCCGCCGACCGAGGTGTTCGCGCACGCGCACCAGGTGTTCGGTCATGAGCGGCAGGGTGCCGCCCATGAAGAACGACGCCGGCAACAGCGTGACCGCAGCCACCACGCCCTGGGCCACCAGACGAGCGGACGCCGGAGCGTCGAGCGGCGGCGCCACCAGGTCGTAGAGGGGCACCAGCCCGAACAGGGCCAGCGCACTGGCGGCCACGGCCAACTCGACCAGACCGAACCACAGCAGCGGACGTGTGGCTCGCCGCACCCGCCGCCCCCACCACCAGCTCCCGAGGGCGATGCCCGAGAAGAAGACGGCGATGGTCAGCGCCGCCGCCTGCGCCGTGCTGCCGACGAGCAGTCCCACCTCGCGCACCCACAGCACCTGGTAGACGAGCGCGGCGAAGCCCGACACCACGAAGAGCACCACGGCCAGCGAGCGATCGGCCCGACCGAGCGTGGCCGACGGCACAGGAACGGTTCTCACCCGTGCCGACCCTACCGACCCGTCCGCAACCGCCTCAACGCGCCACCGAAGTGTCGCTGCCCCCACCTTCAGCTGCCGGTGGGGTCGCGCCCCGCCACCTCGTCCGCGTACTGACGCGAGTTGTGGCGCGCTCCGCGCCATGACTCGCCTCGGAATGCAGGGCATCCCTCCACGCCACCCACGTCCCCGACGACCTGCCCCACCTCGGGGTCCTCGGTAGCCTGGAATCGGATGGTCGGTGCCGCCGTGGAGATCGTGGGTCGTCGTCGCGAGCGCGACGCGCTCGCCGATGCGGCGCGCTCGCTCGACGCCGGCCGGGGCTCCCTCGTGCTGATCCGCGGCGAGTCGGGCGTCGGCAAGACCCGGCTCCTCCGCTTCTTGGCCGACCTGGCCACTGCACCGCAGCAGCTCTTCACAGCCAGCGCCCGCCGACTCGAGGCCGGCATGCCCTTCCGGGTGGTGGCCCAGGCCCTCGGTTGCGAACCGACCAGCGACGATCCGGAACTCGCCTCCATCGCTCAGCGCCTGCGCGCACGCGACGACGCCGGGCAGACCGTGCCCTTCGACACCGTGCCCGAGCTCCGGGCCGAGGCGCTCGATCGTCTCGTCGACCACGTCGTCCGCTGCTGCACTGTCTCGCCAGTGGTGTTGGTCCTCGACGATCTCCAGTGGGCCGATCTGGACTCGCTGGCGGTCCTCGATGTCCTCACCGGCCGGCTGGCGGAGCTCCCACTCCTCATCGCCCTGGCACACCAGCAGGCCGTTCCTGACCCCGACGTCGCTGCTGCCCTTGGTGAGCTGGGTGTCACCGGCACCGTGCTCGAACTCGAGGGACTGGACACCGCCGAGGTGGACGAGCTGGTCACGAACGTGGTCGGTGCTCCTCCGGCGGCCTCACTGCGCGCCACCCTCGACGGGGCCGGCGGCAACCCGCTGCTGCTCCTCGAATCGCTCAGCGCCCTGGACGGGGCCGATGCGCTGGCCCCCGCCGGCGACGCGATCGAGTTGGCGTCCGATCACCCCGCCACTCCACCGGCGGACGCCTTGCTGGCGCGGGTGCGGTCCCTCGGCCCCGAGGTAGCAGAACTGATGACGCTTGCCGCCGTAATGGGATCGACCACCACCATCGCCGAGCTGGCGGCCGTCAGCGAGCGGCCGATCACCGACGTCATCGCCGCCGTGCGCGAGGCGCGGGCGCACGGGGTGGTGGCCGACGAGGGTGACCACATCGCCTTCCGCCACGAGCTGGTGCGCTCGGCGGTGGACGCCCAACTGGGCGACGCCGAGAAGTCCGCCATCGCGGCCACCGCTGCCCGCGTCCTGGTCACCATGGATGCCCCGCCAGAGCGGGTGGCACCGCACCTCATCGCCGCCCCTGACGGCACCGTGGCCGATACCGCGGCCCGACTTCTGGCCGCAGCCCGGCGTGTGCGGAGCAGCCCCCGACTGGCGATCAGCTACGGCGAGCGAGCGCTGGCCACCTGCCCCGACGACGAGCTGCTGCGCGCTCGCATCGTGGAGGAACTGGCCACCGCACACTGCTGGGCAGGCCAGCCCGAACCTGCCAGCCACCTGGTCCGGGTCCAACTGGCTCGGCTGGGCGAGACCTCGCCGGACCGCACCCCGACCGCCCACCGAGACCAAGCACCCACTGCGGCCATCGATGCCGACGAGGGGCCGCCGCCGCAGAGCAGCCCCCCGACGCACGCCGACCCAGCGGACCACGACGCCTCGCCCTACGCGGCAGCTCGGCGGAGGATCCCGGCATTGCGACGCGTGCTGGCTCGAGCGCTCACCCTGCAGGGTCACGCTGCAGAGGCGGCCGACGCTCTCGATCCCCTCGACGCCGACGTCGACGACCCTCGGGAGGAACGACACCTGCGCATCGACGGGGCGTTCGCCCGGCTCATCGCCCTCGACGTCCACGGTGCCACCGCCACCGTTCGTGCACTCGGGGCGCAGACGGACGACCCGCTCGTGGTGTCGGCCACCGCCGCCATCGAGAGCTGGTACGCCACCCTCCAAGGACACGGTCCCACCGCTGTCGCCGCCGGCCGCGACGCCGTGCTGGCCGCCGAGGGCGACCCCCTGGCCTATCGCTACCGGCCGTGGCTGGTACTGGCCCAGGCCCACTTCGTGAATGACGAGGTGGAGGAGACGTTGACCAGCCTGGCGCGCGATCGTGAGCTGTCGAACGAGCACGGCGCCGCCTGGGGCACGGCCGTGGCCCACTCGGTCACTGCCGGGCTCCACCTGCGCACCGGACGGTGGGACGACACCGTCGCCCAAGCCTACGAAGGTCTCCGCTGGGCCTCGGACCACCGCACCCGGCTCGGCGTCCCGTGGCTGCACGCCTATCTGGCGCAGGTGGCCCTGCGCCGAGGCGACACCGAGGCCGCCGCTGGGCACCTGGCCGACGCCGAGGCGGAACTGGCCGGCGGGGCTCGTATGGGCCTCGACGGGGTGTGGTGGACCCGCGGCCTGCTGGCCGAACACGCCGACGACCTCGGCGGTGCCGTCGAGGCCCTCGGTGGTCTGTGGGACCTGTTGATCGGCACCGGCTTCACGGCGCGCTGCTCGCTGGTGGGACCCGACCTGGTCCGGGTCACACGGGCACGCGGCGACACCGAGCGTGCCGCCGAGGTCACCGACCGCCTCGAGGCGTTGGTCGCCACCTGCGACACCGGGAGCGCACGAGCAGCAGCGCTGCGAGCCCGAGGCATGACGACCGATGACGTCGCGCTGCTCGACGAGGCGGTCGACATCTACCGGGACGTCGCCTCGCCGGTCATGGCGTCGTGGACCGCCGGCGAAGCGGCCCTGGCCGCCGCCCGGGTGGGCGACACCGACGACGCGACCACCCGGGCGCGAGAGGTGGTCGGCGAGGTCGGCACACGGGGCGCGACGGGCGAAGCGGACCTGCTGGTGCGGCAACTCCGAGCGCACGGCGTCCGTCTGCGACGACGACGCCGCGCCTCGGCGCCGTCGGTGGGCTGGGAAGCGCTCACCGACACCGAGTGGTCCGTTGCCCGGCTGGCCGCCGAGGGCCTGACCAACCGCGACGTGGCCGAGCGTCTGCACATGTCCCCCCGCACGGTGGAGTCCCACCTCACCCACATCTTCCGCAAGGTGGGGGTGACCTCCAGAGTTGAACTGGCCGTGGCGGTGAGCACCAGGCTCGCCGAGGAGCCTGGCCTCGGCGCAGGCGGCGAGACGACCCCCGCGGGGTGACGACCCCGGAGCGTCCCTCGGGCCCACGGGCTCACAGACCCACCGGGTAGGGTCAGCTCGTCACGGCCCGGCAACCCCCCAACCGGAGAGGTGATGGCCATGTTGCGCACTCCCGGCCCACCGCCCAGCGCTGTCCCACCCTCATCGGTGCTCCGTCAGGCGTTGCCATGAGCGGCACCGGCGCCGACATCGACGCTGCGCTGCGAGCCGACATACGACGGTTGGGCAACGAGCTGGGTCGCAGCCTGGTCCGCCAGGGTGGCCAGGACCTCTACGACGCCGTCGAGGAGGTGCGGCGCCTGGCCCGTCGGGCCGACGCTGGTGACGAGGCCGCCGCCGAGGAGCTGCACGTCCGCCTCCGGGAGATCGATCCCCGCACCGCCATCGGGTTGGCCCGTGCCTACCTGACCTTCTTCCACCTGGCCACCGTGGCCGAACAGACCCACCGAGTGGCCCAGCTCCGGCGACCCGAGGAGACCGAGCGGGGTTGGTTCTCCCTGGTGGTGGACCGTCTGCTCGACGCCGGCATCGAGCGTGCCGAGATCTCCGCCGCGGTCGAGTCCCTCGTCGTGCGGCCGGTGGTCACCGCCCACCCGACGGAGATCTCCCGCCGATCGGTGCTCACGAAGCTGGCCACCATCGGCCAACTGCTCGACCGAAGCCGCAACACCGGTCTGGGCAGCCTGGACCGGGGGCGCATCGACCGGCGCATCGCCGAGCAGGTGGACCTCCTGTGGGTGACCGACGAGCTACGAGCGGCCGCGCCCCGACCCACCGACGAGGCCCAGTCCGTCCTCTACTACGTCGAGTCGCTGCTGTGGGACGTGCTGCCCGACGTCATGAGCGACCTGCACGACGAGCTGGCTCGCCTGGACGTCACCGTGCCGCCGGCCACCACCCCGTTGCAGTTCGGCACCTGGGTGGGTGGCGACCGCGATGGCAACCCCGAGGTGACCCCGCAGGTGACCGAGGACGTGCTGGCCTGGATGAACGAGCGCGGCCTCACCCTCGTCGAGCGGGCGCTGCAGGAGCTGGCCACCACGTTGTCGGCGTCGTCGCGCATCATCACCGTCGACGAGGCACTGTCGGCCCGACTCGAGGCCGACCGTCGAGCCCTCCCCGAGGTGTGGGATCGCCTGGCGCATCTCAACGCCGAGGAGCCGTTCCGCCTCGCCCTGTCGTACTGCCGCCAACGGGTGGTCAACACCCGCCGGCGGCTCCGCACCGGTGGCGCCCACCGACCCGGCGTCGACTACCGCGACGGTGCCGAGCTGGCGGCCGAGCTGGCCGAGCTGCGCCGCGCCCTCGGCGAAGCCGTCGGCTCCCTGGTGGCCACGGGCCAACTCGACGCCGTACAACGTGCCGTGGCGGCCTCGGGCTTCCACCTGGCCACCATGGAGGTCCGCGAGCACAGCCGGGCGTTCCACACGCTGGTGGCCGAGCTGTGCGCACGCAACGACATCGACTACCCCGCACACGACGCCGAGCGCCTGGCACTGCTCGATCGGGAGCTGGCCGGTGCCCGCCCGCTCAGCGGCGTGACCACCGAAGTGTCCGAGGGAGCCACCCGTGTGGCCGAGCTGTTCACCGTGCTCCGCCGGGCAAAGGACCACTACGGGGACGAGGTGTGCGACACCTGCATCATCTCGATGACCCGCGGCCCCTCCGACGTGCTGGCCGCCGTGGTGGCCGCCCGCGAGTCGGGCCTGGTGGACGTGAGCGCCGGCGTGGCCCGCCTCGACTTCGTGCCCCTGCTCGAGACCGTCGACGAACTGCGCAGCGCCGATCGCATCCTCGACGAGCTGTTGAGCTCGCCCAGCTACCGGACGCTGGTGGCCCTGCGGGGGGACACCCAGGAGGTGATGCTCGGCTACTCGGACTCGAACAAGGACGGGGGCATCGTCACCTCGCAGTGGTCGATCCACCAGGCCATCCGCATGCTGCGCGACGTCGCCGCCCGCCACGGGGTGCGGCTGCGGCTGTTCCACGGCCGGGGCGGCTCGGTGGGCCGTGGCGGCGGCCCGGCGCATCACGCCGTGCTGGCCCAGCCCGCCGGGGCGGTGGACGGCACGGTGAAACTCACCGAGCAGGGGGAGGTCATCAGCGACAAGTACCTCCTGCCCGACCTGGCTCGCCACAACCTGGAGCTGCTGGTGGCCGCCACCCTCGAGGCGACGCTGCTGCACACCACCTCCCGCCAGGCCGCCACCACGCTGGCCACCTACGACGAGGCCATGGACCTGGTGTCGGTCGAGGCCCGGGCCACCTACCGCAGCCTGGTGGACGACCCGTCCCTCGTCGAGTACTTCCTCACGTCGACGCCGGTGCAGGAACTGGCCCGGCTGAACATCGGCTCCCGTCCCGCATCCCGGCCCGAGGCCGGCGCCGGACTCGACGGGCTCCGCGCCATCCCTTGGGTGTTCGGGTGGACCCAGAGCCGCCAGATCGTGCCCGGCTGGTTCGGTCTCGGCTCGGGTATCGCCGCCGCTCGGGCTGCCGGCCTCGACGACCTGCTGGTGGAGATGGCCCGGGAGTGGTGGTTCCTCCGGGCCCTGGTGAGCAACGTCGAGATGGCCATGGCCAAGACCGACCTCACGATCGCCCGCCGCTACGTGGATGCCCTGGTGCCGCCCGAGCACCGCCGCCTGCTCGACGTGATCGAAGCGGAGGCGGCCCGCACCCGCGAGGCTCTCGCCTTCCTCACCGGTCGCCACGAGTTGTTGGCCGACGATCCGGTGTTGCGCCACACCATTGCGGTGCGCGACCGCTACCTGCACCCGCTGCACGCGCTGCAGATCGAACTCCTCGGCCGGGTGCGGACCGAGAGCGCCGAAGGTCGACAGGACAGCAGCGCCGATCGGGCGCTGCTGCTCACCATCAACGGCATCGCTGCGGGGCTGCGCAACACCGGCTGAGACGCTGGTCGTCGACACCGCTCACTACCCGGCTGTCAGATGCACCTCCCTGTCCATCTCGCTACGGTCGACATCATGCGTCGAACCATTGCCCCCCTTGCCGCCCTGCTCCTGCTCACCGCCGCCGCCTGCGGCGACGACGACGAACAGGCGCAACCACCCGACGATGACCTGACGGCGCAGGAAGAGGCCCTCGACGACCTCACGACCCCCGAGAACGGGTTCGACGACGACATCGAGGACTTCGGCGACATCGACGTGCCGTTCGAGCAGGAAGGCGGCCCCGACGTCGACTACGACGGACCGGCCGAGCTGGACCTCGACTTCGACGAGCTGCGCACCGCCGTGGACGAGATCTTCGACGGCGAGGACCGGGGCCGCGGCTCGAACTTCTGGGGCAGCTGGTCGGAGATCCAGGTGGAGGTGGGCGAGGGTTCGCTCGACACCGAGCAGCTCCTCAACGCCTGCAACGAGTTGGTCGACTGGCTGTTCGAACAGCCGGAGGGCAGCGTGGTCGGCCCGGTCCGCGTGGAGATCAGCGAACGCGGTCCCAGCGGCGACCTCGAGGACGTGAACGTGCTGGTGGTCAACAACACCATCATCGCCACCACCGATCCTGGCACCTGCGAAGCGGCCTGACCGCTCCTCGTCCGCCCCTGGTCGACCGGGCACGGCGGTATCGCGCACCGTGCCCGTTAGCCTGAGATGGTGTCGGCCCCCAATGACGAACTCCGACTGCGGGTGGGCTGCACGTTCGAGCTGCGAACGACCGCCCCCACCAACGCCGTGCTGCAGGTTGCGCCCGTCAACGACGAGACACAGGTCCTCCACGGCGAACGCTTCGACGACCTGCCGCGCCGCCACCGGTACCACGACGGGTGGGGCAACAACTGCGAGCGCACCGAGCTGCCCGCAGGCACCACCCGGTTCACCTACGAGGCCGAGCTCACCCTGGTGGGTCCACCGACCAGCGCGGTGCCGCCGGCCGAGGACCTCCCGCTCGGTGACCTGCCCGACGAGATGCTCGTGTGGATGATGCCGAGCCGCTTCTGCCAACCCGACGAGCTCGGCGAGTTCGCCTGGACCACCTTCGGTGACCTCACGTCGAACCGCGACCGGGTGCAGGCGGTGCGCGACCACGTGCACGACCACCTCGAGTACCTCATCGGGTCGTCGAACCCGTGGACGACGTCGGTCGACGCCCACATTGCGGGCCAGGGCGTGTGCCGCGACTTCACCCATCTGGCCATCTCGTTCTGTCGGGCGCTGAACATTCCCGCCCGCTACGTCTCGGGTTTCGTGCCGGCGCTCGAGGGCATCCAGACCGGGGCACCCGACGACTTCGCCGCCTGGTTCGAGGTCTACCTCGGCGACGGCTGGTACACCTACGACGCCCATCTCGACGCCGCCGACGCCTACCGGGTGGTCGTGGCCCGCGGACGTGACGCCGTCGACGTGGCCATGCTCACCACCTTCGGGGCCGCCGAACTGCTCGACTTCGGCGTGGAGGCCTCCCCGATCCCGTGATCAGGCCCGTCTCACGACGTGGTTGTATCGAGACGACGGGTGAGTTCATCGGCCAGCGCCCGCGGGTGATCCACCACCCGCACAGCCCCTGCCCGGTGCAGCTCATCGCCCACCGCGTAGCCCCACCCCACGCCGATGCAGGGCATACCGGCGCGCTGAGCACCGACCACGTCGTGTTCCCGGTCGCCCACCATCACCGCCCCGTCGGGCCGGCCGCCCAGGCGGCGGAACGCCTCGACGATCACCTCGTGCTTGTCGCTGCGCGCACCGTCCAGTTCGGATCCCACCACCTCCACGAAGCACCCGGCGAGGTCGACGTGGTCGAGGATCTGCCGTGCGAACACCTCGGGCTTGGATGTGGCCAACACCACCGGCACGGGCTGGGCGCACAACGTCCGCAGGACGTCGGCCATGCCGGCGTACACCTCGTTCTCGTAGATGCCCCGCTCCACGTAGTACTCGCGGTAGGCCACGATCGCCCGCTCCACGCCGGCATGGTCGAGACCCAACTCGGCGAAGGACCCCCGCAGTGGCGGACCCACGAACGAGCGCAGCTCGGCGTCACCGAGTGGCGGCAACCCCAGCGCCGCCACGGCGTGGGACACCGAGCGGGTGATGCCCAGCGCCGAGTCGCAGATGGTACCGTCGAGGTCGAAGAGCACGGGCGAACGAGTACCGACCATGCCGCCAGCATGACAGCCGGCCGATTCGAGACGGGAGCGCAGCAGCCGGTTCCTCCATCTGACAAGCTGGTTGCATGTGCAGCTCCACGACCCGACGACCGACCCGATGGACCGGCGTGGTCCTGGTCACCGCCTTGGTGTTCGGGGGCGGCATCGCCCTGGCGCCGACGGCAGGTGCCAGCCAGATCGTGGTGACGAGCACCGCCGACGACGGCGGTCCGGGCACCTTGCGCGCCGCCATCGCCGAGGCGAACGCCTCGCCCGGCGCCAGCACCATCGAGCTCGGCAGCCTCCTCACCTACGAGCTCACCGACTGCGGCGCCGGACAGCTGACGTCCACCCAGCCCCTCACCATCGTGGGGAACGGGAGCACCGTGCACCAGACCTGCGAGGGGGAACGAGTGCTGGAGCAGACGGCGGGCAACCTCACCCTCGAGTGGGTGCTCGTCAGCGGCGGGCAAGGCCGCACCAGCGGCGGCGGGGTGGCCGCCGCCGCCGACCTCACCGTTGACGGCGGGTCCTTCTTCGACAACCAGGCCACCGCTGCCAGCCCCGGTGAGCTCACCACGGGCGGAGCCGCCGCCGCCGGCGGGACGCTGACGGCGACCGACGTCGACTTCTCGGGGAACCGGGCCGGCGCCGGTGGTGCCCTCACCGCCGGGACGGCCATGACCCTCACCCACAGCACCCTGGCGAGCAACGTGGCCGAGGGCTCGGGCGGAGCCATCTGGATCGACAACCCGTCGGCCACGGGCGACGTCCCGCTGGTCCTCGACAGCAGTTCCGTCGTCAGCAACGAGGCCGGCGACGCCGGCGGCGGCATCTTCAACGCCAACGGTTCGGTGACGTTGCGCTCCACCGGCGTGCTGAACAACACGGCGGGTGGCGACGGCGGTGGTGTGTTCGCCTCCGGTGCCCTCACCATGGAGCAATCGGTGCTCAGCGCAAACCAGGCCGGCGGCAGGCACGGCGGTGGCGGATCGACCAACGGGCCGGTCACCGTCTCGCAGTCGGGCGTTGTCCAGAACACCTCCGAGACGGGCAGTGGCGGCCTCGGCTCGCAGGGTGCCGGTACGGCGCTCACCATCGAGCGATCGATCGTCGCCGGCAACCGTGCCACCGGTGCGGGCGCCACCGGCGGGGGTGTCGGCAGCAGCGGCCCGGTCGTCGTCCGCACCTCCACCGTGACGCGCAACAGCGCCGGGCAGGCGGGCGGCGGCGTGCACACCGCCGGCGACGTCACCCTCGACTACGCCACCGTGGTGGCCAACGGGGCCGCAGCCGCCAGCGCCGTGCACACGGGCGCCAGCCTGACCAGCTTCGCCTCGGCCGTCGCCGCCGCCGAGGGTGCCGGCGACGCCTGCACGACGGCGTCGACCACGTCGCAGGGCTACAACGTCGAGGCGGCCACCGACTCGTGCGGCTTCGACGCTCCCACCGACCTGTCGTCCGTCGAGGACCTGCTGGTCGCTGAACGGTTCGTCGCCGACCCCTCGACCGAGATCCTGGAGCCGACGGCCGGCTCACCACTGCTCGACCGGGTCCCGGCCGACCACGCCCGTTGCACCGGCGTCGACCAGCGCGACCTGCCCCGGCCCCAGATGGGTGGCTGCGACGCCGGCGCAGCGGAGGCCCGGGCGCCGACCGTCCAGCCGATCGAGGTGACGGCCACCGCCGGGCAGGCACGAGCGGTGGATGTCCGATCGGCCGTCGTGGATCCCGCCGGGCTGACCGAGGGCGCCACCTTCCGGGCGGGCCCGGCCGGGCACGGAACCGTCGATCCGGCAGCTTCCTCGGGGGGCACCGTGACCTACACGGCTCGCAGTGGGTACACCGGCGCCGACAGCTTCGCCGTCGAGGTGTGCCCCCGAGGCACCACGTGGTGCACCCCCGCCCAAACGGTGGCCGTCACCGTGACCGGCTCCGGGCAGCCCGCCGCCACGACGCCACCCCGAACGGCGCCTGCCGCCACGCCCGCCGTCGCCACCCCACGGTTCACCGGCTGACGCCGAGTGGGTGATCCCGACCGCCCGCCGGGTCCGCCGAACAGCCGAAGGGGTCCGATGCCTGTGGTCAGTCGCCCTGCCGCTGTCGATCCAGGATGGCCACGGCCGCCTGACGGCTGACCGCCGCCGTGGGTCGGAACGACCCGTCCTCGAAGCCTTGGGCCAGGCCCGAGGCCGCCAGCCAGGCGATGGGCTCGCCGAAGGGATGCGACGGCGACACGTCGACGAATGCCCCGCCGAGCGGCGCCTCACCTGCAGGCGTTGACGGCTCGCCCGCCAAGCGCCACAAGAACGTCGCCAGCGCCTGGCGGCTGACGGGCGCTGCAGGATCGAACCTCGCCGTCCCGTCGGCCGAGACCGTCCCGGTGGTGGCGCCGGTGGCGGCCAGCCACGCAATGGGCTCGGCGAACGGATGCGACGGCGGCACGTCGACGAACCCGCCACGCGCCCCGATCGGCGCCTCGCCCGGATCGACCGACGGCTCGCCCGCCAGACGCCACAGGAACGCTGCCATGGCCTGGCGGGTCACGACCCCACCCGGGCGGAACGTGCCGTCGGCGTAGCCGGCCACCACGCCGTCGCCACCCATGGCCTCGATGGGTCGGCAGAACGGATGGCCGCGAGGCACGTCGGAGAACAGCCGGTCGAGGGGTTCGTCGCACCACCACGGCTGGGCGGGTCCGATGCCACGCCAGCGCAACCAGGCATCGAAACGGTCCCCGACCGGCGTGCGACCCTCCTCGCGGAACAGCGCGTAGCCGATGTCGCCCACCCGGCCCGGAGGACCGAACATGACGTGGACGCCGTAGGCGTCCGCGGGTCCGAGGCGGTCGACGAAGCCGTCCCAGAAGACCTGGGCGGCAGCGAGGTTCTCCGGGGTCTCCTCCAGCATCCGGTAGCCGCTCTCGGTAATGGCGATGGGTCGATCGCCGAGATCCTCGAGGAAGCCGAAGCCGCCGAGGGTGATCTCCTCCTCGTCCTCGGGTGCGTGGCGCCCCTCCCCGGCGTAACGATGGAAGGTGACGCCGTCGGTCAGCGTCGGGTCGGCGTCGAGCGCCGCTCGCACCACGTGGTTCCAGTGCTGGCGGTGCTGGTCACCGCCGCTCTGGGTGCCGCTGTGGGAGGCACCCACCACGTAGATCGGCAAGCCGAACTCGGCTCGCAGCGCCGGCACCCACTCCTCGAGCAGTTCCACATAGTCCTCGGCCAGGATCTTGCGGGTGACGCCGAGCCCACCCACGTCGCCCTCGCGGAACTTCCGCAGGTAGATCTCGTTGCCCATCTCCAACATGACGAGGTCGAGCCCGTTGTCGAGGAGGCGGTGCACGAAAGCGGTCTGACTCTCGAGGGTGTCGTTGATGCTCATCATGTAGATGACCGACACCCCGTGACGTTCCTGCAGGTCGACGAGGGCATCGATCTCCTCCTGGGTCACCACGTTCCAACGGCTCGACGGCCCCTCGAGCAGCACCTCCGGGACGGCGTCGGCGGTGGGGTAGGTGGCCATGCCCCGCGAGCCGCCCCACACCCGCACCGCACTGATGCCGTCGATCCACGGCTCGAGCGCCGAGAAGTCGGTGTTGAACGGGCGGAGGTTGACGATGACCCCGTCGTGCAAACGGAACGGCGAGCCCGGCAGGTCCTCCGCTGCCTCGCCCCCGAGCGCAGCGCCCGCCGCCTGGTCAGGCGCCGGGTCGACCGCGCTCCCCACGGCGGCCACCGGCGCCAGCGACGCACTGCTGATCAGCAGGACCATGGCCGTGACAGTCGCCAGCGCGCCCAGCAACCACCCAGAACCGTTCCGGCCCGCCCGACCGTTCGCCATGGTGTACCTCGCTCACTGTCGGCGCGTCCGCCGCCGACCGCACCCCAGCATGACACGCGTGTCGACGCGCCCGCAGCACAGGGGCGCTACCACCCAGCGGGGCGGTGATCCCAGGAGCCCGGCGGCCGGCGGCCGGCGAGCACGCCGGAGTGCGCACCGCCTCGATCAGAGCTGGCGCAGCAGGCGACCCATGTCGCCGACCGCCCGGGCCGTGCCCCGCACGGTGCCGGTCACCTTGGATCGCCCGGACCGAGCCCGGTAGTCGGTGGGGACCTCGTCGATGCGCCAGCCGGCGGCGTGGGCCCGCAACACCATCTCGAGCGGCCAACCCGACCGTCGGTCGACCAAGCCGAGCGCCAACAGCCCCTCGCGCCGGGCAGCCCGCATGGGGCCGAGGTCGCGCAGGCGCAGGCCGCACCGGCGGCGCAGTTCGAGGGCCAACACCCGGTTGGCCACCCTGGCGTGCACCGGCCACGCCCCGCGCTCGGGGCGGCGGGCACCGAGCACCAGGTCCGCATCTCCCGCTCGCACCGGGTCGGCCACGCGCGGCAGTTGACGGGGGTCGAGTGACCCGTCCCCGTCGGAGAAGCACACCACCGGTGCGGTGGCCGCCTGCAGGCCGGCCCAGCAGGCGGCACCGAACCCGCGCTGGGCCTCTCGGACCACGGTGGCGCCCAGCGACCGGGCCAGCTCACCGGACCCATCGGTGGAGGCGTTGTCGACCACGATGGCCCGGTAGCCGTCAGGCACACGTCCGAGCACCCAGGGCAACGCGGCACGCTCGTCGAGCACCGGGAACACCACGTCCACCTCTGCCGGTCGGTCCACCCCGACACGCTACCGAGGTGCTCTGGTAGACATCGCCCGGTGCAGAGGACCCTGGTCACCGGCGGCGCCGGCTTCATCGGCGGCGCCATCGTCGACCTGCTGGTGGCACGTGGTGAGGAGGTGGTCGGACTGGACTGTTTCCATCCCGCCGCCCACCGGGCGCGACCTGCCCTGCACCCGGGTGCCACCTGGGTGGAGGCCGACCTGGCCGATCCCGACCATGCCGACCGTCTGGACGAGGCCCTCGAGGGCGTCGATGCCGTCTGTCACCAAGCGTCGATGGTCGGTCTGGGGACGTCGTTCGACGACATCGTGGACTACGTGCACCACAACAGCGTGGGCACCGCCCGCCTGCTCCGCCGGCTGGCCGCCGACGGCGCCGTGCGGCGGGTCGTGCTGGCCTCGAGTTGCGTGGTCTACGGCGAGCAGCCCTACCGCTGCGACCGCCACGGAGCGCTGCGCGCGCCACCGCGGCGGGTCGAGGACCTGGCCGAGGGCAGGTTCGACCCCCGCTGTCCTCACTGCGGCGGGCCGCTCACGCCACTCGAAGTGACCGAGTCGACGCCCCTCGACCCCCGCAACGTGTACGCCACCACCAAGGTGAACCAGGAGCACCTGGTCGAGAACTTCGCCCGCCAGACCGGCACGCCGATCAGCCTGCTGCGCTACCACAACGTGTACGGGCCGCACATGCCGCGCGACACCCCCTACGCCGGGGTGGCCAGCATCTTCCGCAGCGCACTCGAGGCCGGTCGCCCACCACGGGTGTTCGAGGACGGCGGCCAGCGCCGTGACTTCATCCACGTGCGGGACGTGGCCCGCGCCAACCTGGCGGCGTTGCAGGCACCGGCATCGGTGGTCGGGCCCTTCAACGTGGCCACCGGATCGCCGCGGACGGTCGGGGAGATGGCCACCGCGCTGGCCCGAGCGGTCGACCCGGCGCTCGCTCCGGAGATCACCGGCGACTATCGCCTCGGCGACGTCCGCCACATCGTGTGCTCCCCCACCCGTGCCGCCGAACTGCGCTGGTCGGCCGAGATCGACATGGCCACCGGCATGGAGGAGTTCGCCACGGCGCCCCTCCGACCATGACCACGACGTCGGAGATCGCACGAACGGTGGGAAGAACCCGGCGACCTACCGGGTTCCACGCCACGTGACGGCAACGAACGCGCCCGCATCGGAGCCGGTGCCCCCGACAACCCCCGAGGCTCCGACCGTCGACGGTCGGGCGTCGGGCTGGGCCCTGGCTGCGGTGCGCATCGCCCTCGGGCTGCTGTGGATCTACGGCGCCGGATGGAAACGGCCGCCGGACTTCGGCGAGTCCTCCGGCACCGGGCTCTACGAGTTCTCGAACCTGGCCGTCGAACACCCGGTCTTCCCGCCGTTCTCGTGGGCCATGGAGCAGGTGGTGATCCCCAACATCGGTCTCTTCGGGTGGGGGGTCCTCGTCCTCGAGGCCACGCTCGGCGCCTTCTTGGTCGTGGGCCTGCTCACCCGGGCCTGGGCGCTGATCGGCGCTGCGCAGTCGTTGTTCATCTTCCTGAGCGTCGGCGCGGCGCCCATCGAATGGCCGTGGTCGTACGTGGTCATGGTGGCCGCCCACCTGGCGGTTGCCGCCACCTGCGCAGGCCGCTGGTTCGGACTCGACGGCATCCTCCGGCCACTGTGGCGCTCGAGCGGCGGTCGGTTCGCACGAGTGGCGGAGCGGTTGTCATGACGCCCGTACAGCGAGCCGCGGTGTGGATCTCGGGCAGTCTGGGTGCCCTCGCCCTGGTGGGCCTCTGGCTGGCCAGGGACCTGCCCTTCGCCGGGCCCCGCGGGGCGTTCGTCGGCACGGCTGCCTACGAGGTGATCGGCACGTCCTACAGCCCCTTGGGCGCCGGGGTGGCCATCGCCCTCGCCGGCCTCGGCGTCGCCGGTGCCCTCACCCGCCGTCCCACCCTGCTGTGGCTGGCCGCCGGCGGGCACGCCCTGCTGGCCGTGCAGGTGGTGGCGCAGTTCGGGCAGAGCACCAACTGGCTGGGCAGCCGCGGCTCGAACCTGTCCACCGCGCTGATCGGCGCTGTCGGCCTGGCCACCTTGGCCTGGGCGATGGCAGTCGAGTCGGACGTCGCAGCCGACGGCTCGACCACCGACCCCGAGCCCAGCCGTTCCCGGTAGCGTCGGGTCGCACATGAGCGCCCCCACGGTCGGCACCGACGCGCCCGCCCTCGTGGCAGCCGACCCCTGGCATCGCCGCACCGCCGTCTGGACGCTCGTCGGATGGATCGCCATGGTCGTCACCGGGTTGGTGTGGGGCACACTGGCGGTGGCACCCGACGGTCGCCAAGGCCTCCTGGCCGCCCCGTTCGTCGGTCGATGGCGCTTCGACCTCGACGAGCGCTTCCTGCTCCTGGCGCCTGCCGCCGCCGTGGGCGCCGCCGTGGTGTGGTGGGGTCCCTCGCTGGCGCAGCACCTCCGCTGGCGGGCGGTGCCGACCCTTGCCGGCGCCGCCACCACGCTCATGGCGTTCCTGTTGGCCGCCTCCGACGGCCTCGAGCGGGTGGTGCACCCGCTCACCACCCGCTGGGAGTACCAACCCCTGGCCGCCGAGATCGACGACCCCCTGGCCTTCACCGATGGGTTCTTGGACTCCATCCGGGAGTATCCGATCCACGTGCAGGGCCACCCGCCCGGCGCCACCCTGGCCTTCTGGCTGCTCGAGGCCATCGGGCTGGGTGGCGGCGGACCGGCAGCGGCGCTGATGCTGGTCGCCGGTGGGGTGGCCACTGCCTCGGCGCTGGTGGCCGCCCGTGCGGTGGCCGGCGAGCACGCCGCCCGGGCAGCCGCGCCGTTCCTGGTCGTCCCGCCGGCGTTGCTGTGGGTGGGCACGTCGACCGACGCCCTGTTCTCGGGTGTCATCGCCCTCGGTGCGATGTTGGTGATCGTGGCCGTCTGTCGACCGGCGAGCGCCGCCGGTGCGGTCATCGCCGCGGCCGGCGGGGTGGTGCTGGCCACGGCCCTCCACCTCACCTACGGCGCCGTCCCGCTGTTGGCCGTGCCCTTCGCCGTGGCCGTGCTGCGTCGTCGTCTCGGACCGCTGCTGTGGGCGTCGGTCGGCGCCGCGTCGGTGACCGCCGCGTGGGTGGCCGCCGGCTTCTGGTGGTTCGACGGACTCGACGTGACCCAGGGCCTCTACTGGGAAGGCATCGCCGCGGTCCGCCCGTGGCCCTACCACCTGCTGGTCGGCAACCCGTCGGTGCTGTTCGTGTCCGTCGGACCGGCGGCCGTCGTCGGGTTGGCGCTGGCCATCCGGTCGTGGCTGCAGCGCCGCCCCGACGGCTCCCGCGCCGGCGCTGCGCTGTGGATCCTCCCGGTGACCGCCCTCGCTGCGGTGCTGGTGGCCAACGCCTCCATGCTGTCCAAGAGCGAGGTGGAACGCATCTGGCTGCCGTTCACCCCGTGGCTGCTGTTGGCCTGTGCTGCGGTCGGGTGGACACCGGCGCGGGCCCGCTGGTGGCTCGTCCCCCAGGTGACCATCGCCGTCGTCCTGCAGGCCCTGCTGCGGAGCCCGTGGTGAGCGCGGCGCGCGCCCGGACCCACCTGACCGTGGTGGCCAAGGCCCCGGTGCCGGGCCGGGTGAAGACCCGCCTGTGCCCGCCCTGCACCCCGGAGCAGGCTGCCCTGGTGGCGGCCGCCTGCCTGCAGGACACGCTCGAGGCGGCGGCGGCCTGCCGAGCCGACGAGGTCGTCCTGGCGCTCGACGGCGACGGCTCGCACCGGTGGGTGCCACCGTCGGTGCGCGTGATCGACCAGGGCACCGGCGCGCTCGCCGATCGGCTGTGCCACACCTGGGAGACCACCGGCACTCCCGGGTTGCAGATCGGCATGGACACCCCCCAGGTCACCCCCGAACTGCTCGACGACTGCCTGGATCGCCTGGCGCAGCCCGGGATCGACGCCGTGTTGGGGCCGGCGTCCGACGGGGGCTGGTGGGCCATCGGGCTGACGGTCCCCTGCACCGGGGCATTCGCTGGCATCCCCACCGGCCGCCACGACACCGGCGAACGCCAGCACCGCCGCCTGCTCGAACTGGGGTTGCGCGTCGAGTTGCTGCCCGTCCTGCGCGACGTGGACGACCTCGCCGATGCGCGAGCTGTGGCCGCCGACGCGCCGGACACCAGCCTGGCCGCCGTGCTCCACACCCTCGAGCAAGGTTGGGCCTGACC
>JAFIEP010000015.1 GCA_020832495.1 Acidimicrobiia bacterium
CCCGGGGGCGGGGTGGCCGCCAATGTGCGGCCTTGGGCCTAACCGACCCCTATTGGTCTCGCCGAAGGGGCTGCGCCCGCGCTGGCCAGCCGGGGGGGTCGGGGCGGCCACCCGGCACAGGAGGTCGAGCAGGCGCCGCACATCGGCCGGATCGGCAGCAACCGGCATGCGGCCGTCGACCCACTCGATGACCAAGGCAACCCAGTCGCCGTCATCGACCACGCCCAGCAGCCGCGGCGCAGGCACGCTGTGCGGGAGCACCTCGAGCACCTCCCCCTCGCGGCGGTGCATCAGCGGCGACTGTTCGTTGAGGCTGCTGCCCGCTGCCTTGACGAAGACCGTGCGGCCGTCCGCCAATCCAGCCCGCACGGCAGGACCGGGTGAGAACCCGCCCGTGGTTGCTCTGACGTCTAGGACCGGGGATCCGACCAGCGCGTCCACCGCGTCCCGCACACTCGGCGGCACCTCGGACCAGGCGCTGCGGATTCCCTGTCGGGCCATCGCTCCATCTCAGCAGGTGGCTCGTTCGAACCGCGGCGCTTTTCGCTTCGCAGTCGCCCGCAGGTCACCGACCGGGGTGCTCGCCAGCCGCCTGGCCCACGAGGAGGGCGAAGCCACGCCAGCGCCAGGAGCAGTCGACCTGCACCAGCCCGGCGGCTCGCATCCACTCGAGTTGCTCGTGCACCCCGGCGAGCACATCCTCCGGATCACCTCCCGGCCGGCCGATCCGCCGGTAGAAGTCGGTCTGGATCTCGGGGGTTGCACACTGGACGACCTCGAGGTTGGCGAACACGCCAGCGGATCCAAGCCGTGCAGCGATCTCGGTGAACAGCGACCGCTTCCGGTCGTGTTGCAGGTGGTGGATGGCGAAGCCGGAAACGATGACGTCCAACGCCCCGAGATCGGGCAGCACGGCGACGAGGTCGTGTCGCACCACGCTGACGCGGGGGTGACCGCTGAAGCGGCTCCGAGCGCGCTCGATCATCGGAGGGGAGCTGTCCAGGCCGGTGGGGCATCGAGGACGCATCCGATCAGCCGACCGTCGCCACAACCGAGATCCAACACGCACTCGCACGTCTCGGGCAGCGCCTCGACGAGCTCCGCCTCCCCGGCGGCACGAGCGGCCAACCGGCCGACACGGCCGACACGGCCGACGGACTCGTCGACCTTCTCGTCGTCCTTCCACGTCGAAGCCATGCCGGGATTGTCGCACCAACCAGGCGGTATCACCGAGATGAATGTCAGCCGCTCCGGCTTCGCCGGTTCGGGCAGGGTCAGCGGTCCAGGTCTGCTTCCAGCCACCGAGCGCGGACCGCGACCTCGGCGTCGACGTAGCCGAGGCGCTCGTAGAACCCCAGCGCCTCCTGGTTCGTGTGGCGGACCATGAGGTTGAGCTTCACCGCACCTGCGTCGGCCAACCAGGCCTCGGCCGCACCCATCATGTGGCGCCCGAGGCCCCTGCCACGAAGGGCGGGGCTGACCGCCAGGTAGTAGACCCAACCGCGATGGCCGTCGTGGCCGACCATGACCGTCGCCACCAGGACATCCTCGTCGACGGCACCCAACACCGATGAGGTCGGACCCGCCAACGCCCGATCGAAGTCGAGCCCGGCGTCGTTCCACGGGCGGGTGAGCCCGACGGCTGCCCACAGGGTGGTCGCCGCTTGCCGATCGGCGTTCGTCAGATCGCGAACCGCCATCGGAGAGTTTCGCTGGTGTGCCGACGGCCCGCCCGTGCCCGCAGGTGTAGCGAGCGGCTGCATCAGCTCGATGCGGTTGCCGAACGGGTCGAAGACGTACACCCGGTCGTAGCCATCGAGTGGCTCGTCGTCGACCACGTCGTACCCCGCAGCAGCGACGTCCCGCGCCAGCAGTCGCACGTCGCTGACGATGAAGGCGGGGTGCGCCTTCGTCGCCGGCTTGAAGTCCCCTTCGACGCCGAGGTGCACCTTGAGCGCCGATGACTCGAACCAGCAGCCTCCCCGAGCGGCGAGGTGGGCCGGCTTCGAAACGCGCGGAATCCCCAGCACGCCTTCGTAGAACGCAGTGGCCTCACCCTCGTGTCCCGCGGGCATGGCCAGTTGCACATGCTCCAACCCGATCACCTTCACGGCGACCATCATGGCCCGTGGCGCCTCCGCTCGAACGGCTGCTCGTGACATGACTGCAACTGAACCGGCTCGGATCGGCCGTTGCAGGTGGATGCTCATCGACGACCCTGAACTGCGCTTGCCAACCTGGGTTGACAGTCGTCCGGTGTCAACGTAGGTTGGCACGAGTGGAAACGCTCGCAGAGACCATCGACGTGCCGGACCCCTCGGACCCGGAGGCGGCCTTCGCCTCGGTGGTCGCCCTCCGCCGGCTTGCCGATCGGCTCGAGTTGGCGGCGGTCAACGTCGCCGTGCGGCAGGGCTGGTCATGGACCGATGTCGCAGCGGCACTCGGAGTGACCAGACAAGCCGCCCACAAGAAGTTCGCCCGTCGGGTGAGCCGGCCAGCCACCTGACCGACCGAGGAGCCCATCCATGTCGATCGGGCTGCACTGCGAACGGCTGCGCCTGCCGAGATCGAGGCCCAGCGCGACGCCGGTTCCTGATGCTCGGCTTCGAGATCGCGATCGATCGCCTCCGATCCGACGCTGCACCGGAGGCACGGGCGCGCGTCCCCCGAAATCACCTGGACGACCGGACCCCCCGGCGCCCAGCATGTCCCATGGCCGAGCGTGAGCTGCAGGCGTACTACGCCCGCGACGAGGAGCGCGATCGGCTGTCGGTTGGTGTCGGCCGGGTCGAGTACCTCCGCACCGTTGAGGTGGTCTCCCGCACGATTCCCCCGCCGCCAGCGGTCGTGGCCGACATCGGTGGTGGTCCCGGTCGCTACACCGACTGGCTGGTGGATGCCGGCTACACGGTCATCCACCGCGACCTCGTCGCCCGTCACGTCGATGAGGTGAGCGCACGTCACGCCCAAGCGGTCGACGCCCGAGTCGGCGACGCGCGGTCATTGGACCTCCCCGACGAGGCCGTGGATGCGGTCCTCCTGCTGGGCCCGCTCTACCACCTCGAGGACGGCGTCGACCGCGCCAAGGCACTCAGCGAAGCCCGGAGGATCGTGCGCAGCGGCGGCAGGGTGTACGTGGCCGCCATCTCGAGATGGGCGCCGCGCCTCGACGGTGTGTTGGTCCAGCGCTACCACCCGAAGCACTCGGCGATCCTCGACATGGTCGACGAAGCAGAGGCGACCGGCGAGATGCGGCCGGTCCACCACAACAGCTTCAACGGCTACGCCCACACGCCGGCGTCGCTGCGCGGCGAGGTGCAGCGATCCGGGCTGCTCCTCGAATCGCTCGTCGCGGTCGAAGGGATCGCCTTCGCCCTCGCCGACCTGGACGAACGACTGGCAGACGCCGACGAGCGCGCCCTCCTCCTGGACACGCTGCGGGCCGTCGAAGCGGTGCCCGACCTCATGGGGCTCGGCCCACACCTCCTCGCCACGGCGCGCCAGCCGTAGCAGGGCTGGCACCTCAGCGAAGCCGCTCCGCTGGTCAGGCCTCCGGGCCCATGCCGGGCGGCGTGAACCGCGCCGCGGCGTTGGCGCGGAGCGTCGCCACGAGGTCGCCCGGCGGCGCCGCAGCGGCGGTGTCACGGGCCCAGCGGTCGGCGAACCGATCGAAGCTGCCACCGTGGCGCGCTCGGCCGACATCCGGTTCCTCTCCTGGAAAGCGTCGAGTGGGGCAACCAAGCGATGCGCGTCGACGACCGTCGGCGGATGGGCTCGGCTTCCTGTCCGGCGCCGTCAAGGGAACCCACCTCGGCGCACCTCACGTCTCGGTGTCCTGCGCGCCGATGCGACGGAGGAGCTTGCGAGCATTCGATGCGACGGACTTGCGCTCGTCGTCGACCAGCCGGCGGGCGTGCGGTTCGAGCCATCGTGCGAGGTCGGGATCGCCTTCCGCCCAGGCACCGAGCACCTTCATCGAGTTGTTCAGCACGATCCAATCGGAGTGGTGCGCCAGGTTGTCCTTCATGATCTCGATGGCCCGGGCGCGCTGGCCGTCCGACAGCAGATCCTCCACCAGGTCGAACAGCAGGGCGAGCGTCCATTGCGTCGACGCCTGATCGATGGCAGCGACGTCCGACTGCAGGCCGTCGATGAAGTCCATCGTCCAGTCGGGATGCTCGATCGTCACCCGTTTCACGGCGTTCGAGACCCGCAGCCTCACCACCTCGTCGGTGCTGAAGTAGCACTGGTACAGGTCGTCGTAGCGGGCTCGGTCGGCCAGGACGGCGTCGACCACTTCGAGCGTTCGCCCCAGCGAGTTCGGGTGGCCGCCGGACAGCATCTCCTCGAAGTCGGCCACCGCCGCAGGCCACCACGGCGCGCCCGCACCGTCAAGTGATACCGCTCGCGGTTCTCTTCGTCGATCGCCGGCTCGGCGGGTGCACGTCGGTCAGGTCGACCCGAAGAGCATGCGCTTCACCTTGTCGAGGTTGTCGTCGATCGAGTCGGCGGCGTCGAGCACGAGCTTCGGCTCAGCAAGCGGCCGATAGAGCTCGCGCCCGCGTGCGACATTCGCCCACTCGAGTTCGTACCACCCCGGAATGTCTCGACGGCGCCCTTCCACACGCGACCGGTGCAGACCCACATCGGGGCAGACACACTCCACCACACCGAACGCGGCGCCGTAGCGCTCTGCCAGCTCCTCCCACTCGACACGGGGCTCCTCTCGAGCGACGAGGTCGAGCACGCACGACGTGCCCCGACGAAGCTGCTGCTCTGCGACCCGGCCGAGGAGGTTCCAACCGACGCGACGCTGGCGATCGATCGGGAGCTCGATGGCAGCCCACACCTCGGGAACGGCTCGGAGACCCGACATCAACCAGTCGAAGCTGCCGACCGCTGCGTGCAGCTCCTGCGCGATCAGGTCGGCGATCGTCGACTTGCCGGCGCCCGTCCAGCCGGTGACCACCACCAGCCAGGTCGGACCGACCTCGGGGAACGGCGGCTCGACCCCGTGATCGGCGCGGCGCGGCGCCCGACGGGCACCACCGGCGGCGGGATCGACGTCGTCCTCAGTGCCGTTGTCGCCCATCGCTGCTCCTCTCGCGGACGTGAGCGTCCTGATCACCGGCAGTCTCCGCAAGTCTGCCTCGGCCACGTCCACGACCGGACGTGGCAGGCTCGACGGGTGGACGAGCAAGAGGTGGTCCTCCAGGGGGGCGTGGCCAACGCCGGTGCGGTGGTTCGTCGCGGCGAATACGTCCTGCGACCGTCGAATGCGCACTCGCCCTCGATCCTGGCCTTCCTGACC
>JAFIEP010000021.1 GCA_020832495.1 Acidimicrobiia bacterium
ACTGGTCAGCTGGTGGGTGGGCGACACCCTCATCGACGTGGCCGCCGGCACGTCGCCGGGGCTGTTGGACAACGGGATGATGATCGGCGCCGTGGACGAGACCGCCGGGTCGGCCACCGAACTGATGGCCACCGTCGGCTACGACTTCGCCGGCATGCTGGTCATCTGGTGGTCCGACCCCGCAGTCGACGTGCCGGTGCCTGACCAGCCGACCGGCATCTCACCCGACGGAGTGGTGTCCACGCTGCACCCCACGCTCGGCGGCACCTACACCAACCACCATCCCGACGCCGGTCGCGGCGCCGTGCTGTTCACCGTCACCGACCCCGCAGGCGCACTCGTCACGATCGCCGCCACCACCCCCACCTGGTCCGGACTGCACAACGACACCACCCCCGACTGGACCGGCCTGCAATGGGGCGTCACCTACACGCTGCGCGCCTGGTCAATCGCGCGCTTCCACGACGAACCCGGCTGGGAACCGCTCATCACCGACCTGTTCCTCGAACCAGCCAACGCGTCACCACCGGTCACCACCACCTTCACCCCCAGCCCCGTCGCCCTCGACGGTGTCGCCGACAGCGACGTCGTGTTCGCCACCGAAACCCTCGACGTCACCACCCAGATCGGCGCCATCGAAGCCGTCGACTACCACGCCAACGGCGTCCCCATCGCCGCCAGCGAACCGAACGACATCGCGTGGGACACCACCAGCGTCGACGACGGACCCGTCGAACTCACCGCCACCGTCACCCTCGACGACACCACCACCTGGGACACCCAACCCGTCGCCGTGCTCGTCGACAACACCAACACCACAGCCATCGACCGCGTCGAAGCCGACCACCAACGCGGCCTCATCGACCTCGACACCTACGCCGAACACCTCGTCCGCGCCGCGCTCTCACTTCCCGGCCTGCCCTCCCGCTACCGGCCGCCGCCACCGGTCGATCCGTCCGACGTCGAGGACCAGTCCACCAGCGCCACGCTGGCAGCGCTGTGGATCTACACCCTCGATCAGCTCGACCCGGCAACGGTCGACTTGATCAACGATCTCGTGAGCGGCGAGGCACCCGGCGGAGGGCTCGACCCGCCAGCCAGTCACCACGGACCGCCACCACCAGACCCCAACTGCCTCGACCCCACCGCCGTGACGGAGAACTTCCAGCTCGAACACGACCTGGGACCACTCGACGCGTGTCTGTACAGCTCCGACGACGGACCGGTCAACCTCGACATCGTCTACCGCGTCGAATCCCCCGCCGACGACCCCACCTACGACGGAACGGGCGTCGACCCGCACCCATCGGTCGATGACGCGACGGTCCCACAACAGGTCTACGCGCACGCCGAAACCATCCACGCAGCGTTCGCCACGTTCGACCAAGCAGGCTACGACATCACCGACTGGCCCGAACCGCTGACCGTCTGGATCCGGGACCTCGACGGACCCAACGGCAGCGCCTGCTGCTGGTGGGACGACCAACGGTCCATACGCCTCAACGCCGGGTCTGCGCTCGCACGCACGGTCGTTCACGAGGTGTTCCACCTCGTCCAGTTCCATCACGCCGTCTCCAACAACCCAGCCGGTGGGTTTCCCCGACCCGACGACCGGAACCAGTTCATGTGGGCGCTCGAGTCCACCGCCCGCTACGCCGAGGCCTACTACGCGGCCCTCCCGGGAACGCCCCTCGCCGACCTACCGACCACCATCAGCATGCCCATAGGATCGAATCCCGACTGGTTCACCCCGCCACCGCAACTTCACGTCGACGCCGCCCTCTGGCAAGCCCCAGCGTTCGCGTTGACCGCGAAGGAACCCCCGCTGGCCAACCTCCCGTTCCTGAGCGAAGAAACCAGGAGATCGGGTCGGAATCGCTGGTACTCCGGAGGGATCTTCTGGCAGTACCTCGCCGAACGCGTCAACGACCCGGCCGCCGACATCGACATCGTTTTCGACTTCTGGGACGCCATCGCCGACGAGACCGGCTCCATCGACTACTTCGCCGACATCCTCACACCGCGACTCGCCCCCCACGACGTCGACCTCACCGATGCGCTACGGGACTTCTGGGTCGCCATCCACCTCCTCACCACCACCAACAACGCCATCAGCCGCTTCGCGTGGCAACTCCCCTCCAGCAACCCCACCCACTGGCGAGACGAGGGGCGAGGTCAGCTCGGCGATCAGCTCCCCGCCGGCGACGAAGGAGACGGGTTCGGCCAAGACCGTCGTCGGCTCATGGCCCCATCACGACTACCGATCGGATTCAATGACACTCCACGGACGGTGACGTCACCGTCGCCGTCGATCCCCACGATGGAGAGCGGCCGGATCTCACCTGGCGGCGCGTGGGTGTACGACCTCGAAATGGGCGACTTCGCACCCGGCAGCCTCGACGTCACCGTCGACACCGCCAGCCCCCACGTCGCCGCCACCCTCGTCGCCTACGACAGCGCGGGCCATCCCACCATTTGCACCCGCAGCGCCACCCCCGAGATCGACCAACGCAACAGCCCTGGCGCCCTGTCGGTCGACCTCGACCACGACTGCACCGACGCCAGCCTGATCATCACTCACACTGACCCCAGACCCGACACCCAACCGGTCGACGTCCGGGTCGCCATCACCCACACCTGGGACGGCATCACAGAGGTGCCAGTCAATTTCTGGGACATCTCCGAGTACACCAACGGACCCGTCACCGGCCTGCCCACCGACAACTGGCTGCGAGTCCTACGCCCGTACATCTGGACGCTCACCCCCTTGGTCGCCGCCCACGCCATCGAGTTCACGGTCCACGCAGGTGCCACCGACGACCCCTCCGGGTTCCTGCAATATCGCCTTCACTTCGGTGACCAGTCGCATCTCGTCACCGCCGCTGCGAACTCGACCACCACCACAACAGTCGACGGGGGCGTCTACCCATACTCCACCACAACCACGATCGCCCGAGTCGAGGTCGTCTCCGGCGAGGTTCTGTCATGGGACGCACACTCTGTCGCGGAGTTCGCACTGTGACGTCCGCCACTGGCCACCCCTCCCGAACCGCCGCAGCAATCGCCATCGCGCTCGCTGTGCTGCTCGGCGCCGGTGCGTGCACCACCAACGAAGCCGACACGCCGGCCGTCGAGGAGGAAAGCCACGCACAGCCGTCGACCTCGCCGCCGCCATCGACCGAGCCGCCGCCCGGCGCGTTCAGCAACCGCGGGTACGAGCCGCCAGCCCTCACACTTTCCCATGGAGGCGCCTCCGATGGCTTGGCGTTCCTCTCCGCCGAGTCGACCGACGCTCTCGATCGGCACCACGCCGACCCCGAAGCCACCGCGGCGCTCCTCGCCTGGGCGCAGGACCGCACAAGCCGCCCGACGGCCGGCCCACACGACACCACCTGGGCCGGCGCCAGCGACAGACAACGCATCGTCGCATTCCGAAACCTGCCCCTCCCCGCCGACGGCCCCTCGGTCGGCTGCTCGGAGCACTGGATCTCGGTCGTCGGCTTCGACGGTAACGAAATCACCCGTCTCGCCCCCGGCATCTGCATCGGCCAGGACGACCGTCGGCCCGCAGCCTCCATCACCTGGCTCTACGTCTATCCTCACTGGGTCAGCTTCGGCAGCCTCCGCCGTCCTGACGTCGGTGTCGAGCCACCCCCACCGCACGTCGCAGAGCTCAACCAGCCTCGCGATGTCGAAGTCGAACCCGACACCACCGTCGATATTCTCCCCGCACCCGGCGGACGCGATCCCAGCTACTACGCCTGGGAGATCGCCTTCGACGCAGAGGACGGCACCGTCGGTGTGTACGCCCGACGCGTCTGCCTCGCCGTCTACGTCCGCGCCGGCGACGCTGACCCCGACGCCGACGGTGTCGTCACCTTCGACCTCGATGTCCGCGACACCGACGACCAACCCATCGACCACCACATGGTCGTCCCCCCGCGAGCGTCACCGAACACCCTCACCGTGTTCTCCATCGCGCCACTCCCCCTACAAGACCCCGCCACCGTCACCCTCACCCCCCGCACCGGCGAGATCCACACCTGGGCGCTCGCCGCCCGCGGCTGCTGACCTCAGTTCGCATGGCGCAGCGTCGTTCACCCCGTGCCACACCTTGCGTCGGGTCGCCCAGACCCACCCGTTCACACCCAACGAAACGCAACCACCCCGAAACCCAGGGGAAACACTCGGAGCGCACGATGGCGTCATGGCACGAACGTGGGTGAATGACGGGCCGCTGGCGGGACGACGGATCGTGGTGACTGCCGACCGGCGGGCGGCCGAGCAGCACCACCTCCTCGACCAACGAGGCGCCAGCGTCCAGCGTGTGCCGCTGCTCGGCTGCGAGCTCCTGCCGTGGGAGGGAGGCCTCGAGGCCCAGACCCGCCAAGTGCTGCACCATCGCCCTGCTGTGGTGGTGGTGACCACTGGCACCGGACTGTGGGCCTGGCTCCGGGCCGCCGACCGAGCGGGCCTCGGAGATGCACTCCGCGCTGTACTCGACGATGCCGCCCTGTGGGCACGCGGCCCGAAGGCGGCATCAGCCGTGCGCTCCGCCGGTCTCCGCCTGGCCAGTTCCGCAACGACGCTGCGGAGCGCCGACGTCTTCGCCCAGCTGACTGCCGCGCACCACAGCGCTCGGGTGGTGCTCATCATGGATGGCGCCCCGGTCTCGGGCAGCGTCGCACACCTGGTCGACGCCGGCATCGACGTGACGCCGGTGTCGCCCTACCGGTGGGTGACCCCCGACCCTATCGAAGCCGCCAACCTGGCCACCTCCATGACCCTCGGCGCCGTGGATGCGGTCACCTTCAGCACCGCCCGATCGGTGGAGCACCTCGTGGCCGCCGCCAGTGGCGCCGGAGTGCTCGACAACCTGCGCCGCGCCTGCGCCCGGGGCGAGGTGATGCTCGCCTGCACCGGCGCAAACGCTGCGGCACGGGTGACGGCGCTCGGTCTCGGCACTGCCGTTGTGCCGCCCCGCCATGGTGTCGGCGCCATGGTGCGCACCCTCGAAGCGCACCTCACCGCCGCGGGCGTTGTCGAGCGCCCCGCTGTGCTGAGCACCACCGGCTGACCGGCGGCGCTGGCCACCGTCCGGCGACACCCCACCGACACCCACCCCAGCAATCTTGCGTACGTCTCGCGCCTCAGGACCTCGCGAACGTACGCAAGATCCGCCGGGGAATCAGTCGTCGTTGTCGCGGCGTCGGCGGCGTGTGGTCTGGCGGGCACGCTTGCTGGCCTCCCGCTCGGCCTGGAGCGCCAGCCGCTCGGCGTCCTTGGCCACCTTGCGCACCTTCTTCTCGGCCTCGGCGTTGGCCCGCTCCGCCTTCTGCTCCGCCTCCTCAAGGGCGGCCGCCACCTTCTTGTGCGCCTCTGCTTCGGCCTCGCGCACCTTGCGCCGGGCCTCGCGCTCGGCGGCGACGATCTTCTCTTCGGCCTCGAGGTCCGCCGCTTCCGCCTTGGCGGCGGCATCGGCTTCCAACTTGCCGAGTCGACGAGCCACCTCGATGTCGGTCAGCAGCTCCTCGGCGAGGTGGTCGTCGAGATCGGCGTCGAGGACCGCCGCCTTGACGGCCTCGATCTCTCCGGTGGGTTGGTCGAGCGCTGGCACGTCGGTCAGTAGCTGTTCGGACACAACGCCGCCCGAGGATCGGGCCCGGGCGAGCGCCTCCTCTTGGCGGCGTCGACGGGCCTCGAGACGGAACTGCCGACGGGCCGCCTGTCGGCGAGCCCCCGCATAGGGGGCACTGTCCTCGGCATCGGCGGAGCGCACCGTCCACAGTCGCACACGGCCGATGTCCTTCAAGTAATGGGAGCGGATGGAGCGCACCACAACCGCAGGGTTGTCCTCGAGCACCTCGGCCACGTCCTCGGAGACGACGACAGCACCGGGATAGGCCAAGTTGACGATGCGACTGGCCAGGTTCACCACGGGGCCGTAGACGTCCCCGTCGCGCTCGAGCACGTCGCCGGCGGCCATCCCCACCCGCACATCGGAGAACGCCTCGTCGCCACCGAAGGTGGCCGCCATGCCGAGGGCGATGGCTGCTCCCGAGGCCACGTCATCGGCGCAGAACATGACCTCGTCACCGATCATCTTGATGACCCGCCCGCCGTGCGCTGCGACGATGTCGAACGCCGTGGACTCGAACCGGTCCACCATCTCGGCGAGTTCCCGGGCTCCCAGCTGTTGGGTGTGGGCGGTGAAGCCCACCAGGTCGGCGAACCCGACGCACACCGCCGACGCCCCACCCACGCTGCGCAGCAACCGACGACGGGCGGCGTGGCCCAGGTGGCGACGCCACACGAACTCCATCACCTTGGGCATCATGGGCAGGAGGGTGGCTGCCCGCTGGGCGACCTCTTGGTCGACGTCGTCCTCGACCACCGACACGCCGCCGCCGGAATCGGCGTCATCCTCGCCGGGGTCCGCCTCGTCGTCTCGGCGATGTTCGAGTTCGCTGGCGATGGCGTCGACCTGCGCCGCGGCGATCCTGGCCACCGACGAGCCGATCACCCTCGTCATCTGCAAGGCGAGGCCGCTGTCGAGCCCACCTTGGGCGATGAAGGGCACGGTGTCGGTCAGCATGTCGAGGTCGTCGGAGGAGAACACCTTCTCGCCACGCCGGGGTTCGGGGAACCCGAGGGCTCGCCACAGGGCCAGGATCCACGCCGGATCGACCCCGGCCAGCTCCGCCACTTCGTCGACGTCGTAGCGCGGCCCGGCGCCCTCCACGATGCGCTCGAGGGCGAAGAGTTCGATGGTGCCCCCTTCCACCGCGTCGTTGATGTCCTCCTCGGGGACACCGAGACGACGCAAGGCAGAGGGCAGGTCGATCCGCCCGTCGGTGACCAGCCCGCTGGCCACCACCGGTGGCGGCACATCGGGCGGGTCAGCCATCGGAGTCCCTCCGCGGCGGCCGGATGCTCAGGCCACCGCTGACGATCTCGCCCGGCTCGCCCGTTCCGCCCGACGTGTCCGCCACTGGTGGGTCGACCACGTCCTCGGGCAATGGCACCGCCACCGGGGCCAGCAGCGCCTCGCCGCTCGCGCCATCCCCACGCCATGCCGGGTCGAGCCCCGGGGCCGTCACCGGCGGCGCCACCACGCCGGGGTGGGGCTCCAACTCCCACAGCAGCGCCGGTCGCTCGCCGTGCCAACGCACGGCGAAGCCCAAGCGGCCGTAAGGCGTCGGCAGGTCGTGCACCTCCCAGCTCTGGCCGATCCACGTCGAGGGCACCACCGGGTTGAGCACCAGTCCGTCGGGTCCCCAACGCACGAGGAGGTCGCGGGCGAACAGCAGCATCTCCGCGGCGGCGACGGGGTCGTGGCCGGCACCGCTCGACCCGCCGGCGGTGCGAGGATTCGTCGTCTCGGGCCAGGTGGCCGCTGCGGTGGCGTGCTCGGCCATCCAGGACAACTGCTCGACTGCGGCGCCATCACCCAGCGCCAGGCGCGCCCGGCCGAGCCGGGCGGTCAGACGTGCGCTGAGGCCCTGGCCGGTGCGCGTGAGGTAAACGGCCCCGTCCGCCACATGGTGTTCGGCGACGTAGGCCAGCGTGGCGGTCGCCGCCTCGTCGATGGCGGCCAACTCGCCGAGCACGATGGCGTCGACGATGCCCACGGCACCGCCGTCCACCGGCCGGCCAGGACCACTGGCCACCACGGCATCGCCCCGTCGGCGGGCGTCGTCGGCCAGGGCGCTGCGCACCGCACCCGACAGCTCGGCGGCCACCCGGGCGGCGTCCTCGGCAACTTCGGGTTGGCCCACGGCCACCAGGGCGGGGGCCACGGCCCGCAATCCGGCCGTCGACCACCAGGCCGCCCGGTAGGTCACGCCGTCGGCACCCAGCCACGGGGGCACGGCCCCGTCGGGCAACAGCCCCCGGTGGGTCCCTCGGCGAGCACGCCGTGCGCCGGTGCGCCGATCCAGCCAGTGGATGGCCTTGGCCACGGCGCCGACGAGATCGTCGACCAGTTCGTCGTCACGGTGGAGCTGCCAGTGCTCTCCGAGGGCCCACAGCGACGCCCCCACCGCCTCCCGACGCCGACCGTCGCCCAACAGATGGCCGTCGTGGGACTGGCGCTCCTCGAGTTCGGCCAGCACCTCGGCGGTGGCCGCCGCCGATCCGTAGCCGTCCAGCGCCGAAAGGACGACGGCGCCGTCGACCTCGTCGAGCCGCGCACCGGGCGCGCCGACGCGGTCCCCCCGCTGCGCCAGCAACAGGTGACAGCGGTTGGCAGCCACCAGCGATTCGATCTGGCTGTCAGGAAGGTCGAATCGTGGCCCGTTCCCGGCCTGCAGCGCCCAGCCGCTGACCACCCGCTCCGGCTCGGGAACCGACCGTGGCACCGACACCGTTCGCTGGCGACCTCGGCGTCCCCTACCGCTGGCCGTGGCCAGCGGCACGAGCACGTCGAGCGACAGCGTGTGCGGGAGGGGGAACACCACTGCCGCGCTGGCCAGACCGCGGTCGTCGCTCACCGTCGTGGGCGACGTCGAGTCCCGCAGATCCCGGCCGGACGCGAGCTGCGCGGACGGATCACGACCGACGACATGGTCGACCGACCCCACCACGAACTCAGCCGGCACACGGTCGAGGTGCAGCGCGGCTGCGTCGTCCACCCACACCGTCTGCTCCCGCAGCTCGACCGTGTGGACCGCCGCCCGGCCGAGGGGGTTCCACGGTCGCACCGCCAGGGCCACGGCCACCGCGGCGGCCGTCTCGTTGCGTACCCGCAGCGCCAACCACGACGACCCGCCGTGCCCGGCCACCACCCAGGCCGTGTGGGTGATGTCGCCCTTGCCGCACCGCACCGCCGTGGTGATTATCGGGGCGTCGCCCTCGAGCCGCTGACGCACGGTCCGCTCCAGTGCCGGGAAGTACCACCGGTCCTCGCCGCCGACCCACCATTCGACGCTCCACCCGGGCAGCGCCGGGGTCACCGATCCTCGGGGATCCACCAAAGCCCGCGCCGGGTCGCCCAGACCACCGAGGGTCACCCAGTCACGGGAGGTGACGTTCTCCGGCGAACCGGCCTCGTCGACCACCGCGAACGCGGGACTGCTCGGATCACACTGGCGATGCACCCACCAGGGCGGCACGACCTCGTCGGGCAACAGCACCTGATGATCCTTCCATCCCGCCTGCGGGCGGCCAACTCGGATCAGGTCGGCGAGCCGGCCGTGCCGACACGGCACCGGCCGATCAGCGCGGGCGCAGGTCCATTCCGTGCAGTTCGGCCCGACGGCCTCGGTTCAGCAGCCCACGGTAGGCCTCCTCCGCCGAACAGCCCTCGTGGCACACGCGGTACACCTGCTCGGCGATGGGCATCTCCACCCCGAACTCCTCAGCCAGCTCCATGACCACCCGGGCCGACTTCACGCCCTCGGCCACCTGTTGCATGTCCTCGATGACCTGCTCGACGGTCTTGCCCCGACCCAGTTCTTCGCCCACGTGACGGTTGCGGCTCTGGGGGCTGATGCAGGTGGCCACCAGGTCGCCCATGCCGGCCAGGCCGGCGAAGGTCATGGGGTTGCCGCCCATGGCCATCCCCAGTCGGGTGAGCTCCGACAGCCCTCGGGTGATGACTGCGGCGCGAGTGTTGTCACCGGTGTCGAGGCCGTCGGCCATGCCCGAGGCGATGGCCATGACGTTCTTGAGCGCCCCTGCCACCTCGCAACCGATGATGTCGGGGTTGGTGTACACCCGGAACAGCGAGGTGGCGAAGGCCTTGGCCACCTCGTCGGCCACGTTGTCGTCGGACATGGCCACCACCGTGGCAGCGGCGTCGCCGGCCAGGATCTCCTTGGCCAGGTTCGGCCCGGTCATCACCCCGAACGGATGACCCGGAACCTCCTCGGTGATGATCTCGGTCATGCGCTTGCGGGTGCCCTGCTCGAGGCCCTTGGTCAGGCTCATCACCGGCACCCAGGCTCGCAGGGTGCCCGACGCCTCGGCCAGCACCGAGCGGAACCCGTGCGAGGGCACGCCCATCACCAGCAGGTCGGCACCCGACACCGCCTCTTCGAGGTCTGCGGTGGCCCGCAGGTCGGGGTGGAGGTCGAAGGCTTCGAGATACCGCAGGTTGCGGTGCTGGGTGTTGATGCTCTTCGCCACGTCGGGATCACGAGCCCACAACACGGTGGGCACGTTGTGGGCGGCAAGGTGTGCGACCGTCGTTCCCCACGATCCCCCACCCAGGACGCTGACCTGGATCCGCATGCCCTGCACCTTACGGCAAGCAGCCTCGGCGTGCGCTCGTAGACTGCCGCCATGACGCCGAGCGGACCTGTCGCCGCACTCATCCCGGTGAAGGCCTTCGGGGAAGCGAAACGGCGGCTCGCCCCGGCGCTCGACGTGCGTGCCCGCGCCCGCCTGGCCCGGGCCATGGCGGCCACCGTCGTCGGTGCGGCCGCGCCGCTCGACGTGCTGGTGGTGTGCGACGATCCCGAGGTACGGCGCTGGGCCACCGACCTGGGCGCCGACGTGCTGCTCTGCCCCGAGCGGGGCCTCAACCGAGCGGTGGCCGACGGCATCGCTCATCTCGCCGCCGCCGAGGTGACCACCGCCATCGTGGCCCACGCCGACCTGCCCTACGCCGCCAACCTGGCGGCGGTGGCCGAGTTCGACGGGGTGACCCTGGTGCCGGACCGGGCCGAGGACGGCACCAACGTGGTCGCCCTGCCAACGGCGTGCGGCTTCCGCTTCGCCTACGGACCCGGATCCTTCCGTCGCCACCTGGCCGAGGCACAGCGCCTCGGTCTCCCCGTGCGCGTCCTGCACGAGCCTCGCCTGTCGTGGGACGTCGACGTGCCGGCCGACCTCGAGGTGCCTCTGTGGGCCTGAGCGGACCGGCGGAGCGGCCGGCCAGCGCGCTGGCCATCGGCGCCCATCCTGACGACATCGAGTTCGGCTGTGGCGCCACGCTGGCCCGATGGGCAGCCGCCGGCACGGTCGTACACCTGCTCGTCCTCACCAACGGGTCGAAGGGCACGTGGGATGTCGAGGCCGACCCCGCAGCACTGGTGGCCACTCGTCGACAGGAGCAGGCGGCAGCAGCAGCAGCCCTCGGTGCCACCGGCACCGTCGAGGTGGGCGATGTCGAGGACGGCGAACTGCAGGCCACGGTCGACCAGCGGACGGCGGTGGCCGGTTGGATCCGGCGCCTGCAGCCTGAGCTCGTGCTAGGGCACGACCCGTGGAAGCGCTATCGGTTGCATCCCGATCACCGCCATGCCGGGTGGCTCACCGTGGACGGGTGTGTGGCGGCGCGCGACGCCCATTTCCGTGTGCCCGACCCCAACACCGGCGAACCCATTGACCACCACCGGCCGGCGGCGCTCTGGCTGTTCGAAGCAGACGAGCCCGATCACGCCGAGCCAGCCGGCGAGTGGCTCGACACGAAGGTGGAGGCGCTCCTCGCCCACCGCAGCCAGTGGCGCTCGACGATGGACATCGCCGGCGAGGACGACACCGCTGGGATCGACCGCTTCCGGGCACAGGTACGCGAGGCGCTGGTGGACGGTGCCGAGGTCTTCAAGGTGATGGAGCTGTGACCGGCGACGCCGCGCTGGCGGACGGGACCTACGAGGTGCTGGTGGTCGACGCCGACGACCTCACCGACGGCCCCGGCCTGCGGCTCGAGCTGACCGTCGTCTCGGGTGAGCACAAGGGCGAGGTCGTGGCCGTCGCCGCCGCCGGCATGGCCGGTGAGGTGTTCGAGCTGCTGGGGATGCCAGGACGCCTGACGGTGGCCGACGGCGTGCCGGCGTTCGAACTCGACCGATGATCGTCACGACCGACCGACGGCGCGCACGCCTCGACAGCGGCGGGGCCTCGCGCCACAATCGACTGATCGGACTGGGGAGCACAACATGCAGCGATTGACGGGCCTCGACGCCGGATTCCTCTACATGGAGACGTCGACGTCGTTCATGCACGTGGCCGGGCTCATCATCGTCGATCCCTCGACGTCACCCGACGAGTGGAGCTTCGACAAGGTGCGCGACCTCTACGCCGGACGTCTGGATCAGGCGCCGCCGTTCCGTCGCCGTCTGGTGGAGGTCCCCTTCGGGGTGCACCATCCCATCTGGATCGAGGATCCCGACTTCGACATCGACTGGCACCTGCGCCACATCGCCGTTCCGCAGCCGGGCGGGCGCGACGAGCTGACCGAGTTGGTGGCCCACCTGGTGGCCATCCCGCTCGACCGCAGTCGACCGCTGTGGGAGACCTGGGTGATCTCGGGGCTCGAGCACGGCCACGTGGCACTGCTGAGCAAGGTCCACCATGCCGCCATCGATGGGGCGTCGGGCGAGGAACTGATGATCGCCGTGCTGGACCTGACGCCCGAGATCGAGCAGAAGCCCGCAGCCGATCCGCCGTGGGAACCCGATCCGGTGCCCACTGACACCGAGCTCTTGGGCTACGCCATGTGGTCGCTCGCCCAACAGCCGGTCCGAGCGGTGAAGACGGCAAAGCGCACCGTCGAGGTGGCGTTGCAGCTGCGTGACCGCTACGCCCGACCCAACACCCTGACACCCACGATCCCCTTCACCGCACCACGGACGTCGTTCAACCACACGCTCACCCCCCATCGCAGCCTGGGTCTGGCCACCCTCGAGCTGTCCCGGGTGAAGGCAGTCAAGCAACGCCTCGGCTGCACCGTCAACGACGTGATCCTCGGCATCTGCGGTGGTGCGCTGCGGCGCTACCTGGATCGACGCGACGAGCACCCCGACGGCCCGCTGGTGGCCATGGTGCCCGTCTCGGTCCGCTCGGAGGACCAGCGCAACGCCATGGGCAACCAGGTGTCGACCGCCTTCGCCTCGCTGGCCACCGACATCGACGACCCCGTCGAACGGCTGCGCCACATCCACGACTCGATGAACACGGCCAAGGACGCCCAACAGCTCATCGGGGCCGACACCCTGCAGGACTGGGTAGAGTTCGCCGCCCCGGCCATTGCCGCCCGAGCGGCTCGGGTCTACAGCCGGCTGAAAGTAGCCGACCGGCACCGGCCGCTGTTCAACGTGACCATCTCCAACGTGCCCGGCCCGCCGTTCCCCCTGTACGTCGCCGGGGCTCAGGTGGTGTCCACGAACCCCATCGGCCCCATCTTCGACGGCGGCGGACTGAACATCACCGTCATGAGCTATCAGGACCGCCTCGACTTCGGGCTGCTGGCCTGCCCGGAGCTGATTCCCGACGTGCAGTCGATCGCCGACGCCATGGCCGAAGCGCTCGACGAACTCGAAGAAGCAGCCGACTCCGTCGAGCACGGCGCTGCATCGACCAGCGACGCGGCGGTGCCGAAGGACGCTGCGACCGCCAGCGAGAGCCCCGCCGAGCAGGCCGATGCGAAGACCGCCACCACCAAGAAGACCGCGACCAAGGCAGCCACCAAGAAGCCCGCCGCCACGACCTCCGCCAAGAAGAAGACCAGTCCGGCCAAGGGCACCAGCCGGGCGAAGAAGTCGAGCGCCACCCGGGGCGGTTCGCCCGACGCCATCGGGTCGGCGGTCTCGTCCGCCAAGGCGGCCACCCCCGAGCCGGTTCCCGCCACCGAGGACGAGCGCAGCGGCGGTGCGGCCAGCACAGCAGGCGGTACCTGAACAGCAAGCGGTTCCCGCGCGAGCCGAGCGCGACCCGCAGATGTCCGGCGCGTGAACTCTGACGCGGACGGCGCTCCCATCCCCCACCTGGCGTGCCGGAGCGGCTTCACTGGACCTCGGTGACCGATCCCGCACCAGTGCCGGATCCCGGACCCCCTCCGGGACCACCTCCCTCGCTCCCCACGGCGCACGACCGCCCCCGCGGAGCCTGCTGAGGTGACTGCTCGGCACGGTGCTCGACCTGAGGGAGAACCGTGACCGATCTGCTGCCCGCCTCCACACGCGCGTCCGCACCGCCGACCACCCGAGTGGTGCTCGACACGTCGGTGTTGATCTCCGATCCGGAGTCGCTGTTCGCCTTCCCCGACGCCGACGCCGTGATCCCGCTCGTGGTCATCGAAGAACTCGACGCCCACAAGTCCCGGCTCGATGACGTGGGCCGGGCAGCACGCGAGGTGGTGCGCACCATCGAGGACCTGCGCACGGCCAACGGCGGCGACATCCGCCAGCCGGTGCAACTCCCCGGCGGTGGCACGCTGCGCATCGAGACGAACGGCCTCATGCTCGACGAGGTGGCGGCCAAGGGACTGGACCCCACCAAGGCCGACAACCGGATCCTGGCTGCGGCGCTCGGCCAGCGGACCCACGGGGCCACCACCGTCGTCTCGAACGATGCCGCCTTGCGCATCAAGGCAGCCCAGGTCGGGCTCGAGGCCATCGAGCACCAGCGCCGGCGCCACGACCCCGATGGTCGACGGCCGACGGGTTGGGCGGTGTTCGAGGTGGCTCCGGTCCTCATCGACGTGTTGTACGGCGCCCCCGGTGGCACCCCGCTGGCCGACCTACGCAACGACGACCGTGAGCAGGTGGACGACCTCGGCGAGAACGAGTACGCCGTGTGCCGGGCCGGGAGCCAGTCGGTGTTGGTACGCCGGCGCAACGACACACTGGTGCCGATGCTGCGCCCGGTCGAGGCCTGGGGCTTGCGACCCCGCTCGAAGGAGCAGCAGTTCGCCCTCGACCTGCTGCTCGACCCGGCGGTCACCGTGGTGGCGCTCGACGGCATGGCCGGGACCGGCAAGACCATCCTGGCCCTGGCCGCCGGGCTCCATCAGGTCATGGACGACCGACGCTACGACAAGCTGTCCGTCTACCGGCCGGTGGTGCCGGTGGGCAAGGCCGAGTTGGGGTTCCTGCCCGGTTCGCTCGACGAGAAGCTGGACCCGTGGATGACGGCGGTGACCGACGCGCTGGTGGCGCTCACCGACACTCGTAGCCACGCCGACGCCCGAGCGATCCTCGACGAGTTGACGCTGCGCAACAAGTTGTCGCTCGAGGCGGTCACCTATCTGCGGGGTCGCTCGCTGCAGGGGACGTTCGTGGTCGTGGACGAGGCGCAGAACCTCGAACCGACGACGCTCAAGACCATCCTCACCCGGGTGGGCGAGGGCACGAAGGTGGTGTTCACCGGCGATACGTCGCAGATCGATGCGCCCTACCTGTCGGAGCGCAACAACGCCGTGTCCGCCCTCATCGACGGCTTCGCCGGCGAATCGTGCTTCGGCCACGTCCGGCTCAGCACCTGCGAGCGCTCCGAGGTGGCGTCGTTGGCGGCGGTTCGGCTGTAGTCCGCCGAGGGCGGCGACGCCGGCCGGGCCGGTGGCGGAGTGGCTACGGTCGGCATCGCCTCGGCCCCCGGGGTACGAACCCAGAGCGCTACGCCGTGCTCCAAGGTGCGTCAGCCCAGGCGAAGGCGTCGGGCCGTCCAGGCCCGGGCGATCTCCCCCTGCGCCGCCTGGAACGCACGAACGTTGGGAAGACCCGGCGGAGGTGGCAGCAGCGACATCCGGGTGAAGTACCCGGCCAGCGCCACCACGAAGGCGTCGACGGCGTCGGGATCAGCGCCACGAGCGGTGGGGGCCAGAGGAAGGACGTCCCACGGGGGCGGTCCGCCGTCGAGCTCGAGTGCCGGCAACAGGCCCACGAGGTCGACCCATGCGGCGCCGAGCGACGCCCCCGGCCAGTCGACGAGGACGTCGCCTCCCGGGCCGGCATTCGCCAGGATCGTGTTGTCGGTGCGCACATCCACGTGCAGCAGGTCCGAGCCGACGGTGGCCGCCGGAGCCTCCGCCTCCAGGATGGCAAGTTGGTCGAGATGCCGCTGGCTCCAGCCGTCGAGCCCCGGGTCCGGCTGGCCCGCCAAGTGCTGCCAGTGGCCGAACAGATCGCCATTGGTCTCGACGAACGGGCTGAGCCCGAGCAGGTCAGCAGCGTGGGTCGCGTCGGCGACCCCGCCCAGGAGGTGGAGCAGGCGCTGCACAAAGGCCGGCTCGGCCGCCACCCGCAAGCGGCCGTCGCCCCCCACGATGACCAAGGCCAC
>JAFIEP010000028.1 GCA_020832495.1 Acidimicrobiia bacterium
TCGGGGTCCGCAGTGCAGTTGCAGACTGGGCGCCGACCTGTGTCATCCCAAAAACCTCTGGACTTTCCAGTCTCCTCATGAGAGGTTGTCCGGCTGCCCAGAGAGGGCCCAGCGGACGAGACGACGAGGTGGTTGCCATGAGATAGCGCCAGGCCGGTGAACCGAGAGGACCCGTTGTCGGGTCCCCACCGGCCCTCCTTGGGAGGGCTGATGCGCAACCACAACGAGAAGGCCCGCGACATCGCGCGGTCCGTGCTCCCGTCAACCGCCCGCAAGGGCGCACGTGACTCGCGAGCCATCATTCACGGCCGCGAACGTGCCCACGAACGTCAACTGCTGCACGACCTGCGTGGCCACCTCGACCCCGACGACTACGAAGGTGACCTCGGCTTCGCTGCTCGCCACCACCGTGATCTCAAGGAGATTGTCGATCGCCGTCGCTCGGCCGACAAGGTCGGCCCACTCATCGCATGGGCGGAGCGTCGCGTCGAACGCGACCCTGCGCTGCGTACCGCCACACCTGAAGGACGCGAGGCCCACTTCCGCAAGTTTCTGCCGCCAGGTCTGATCGGCAACCACGCCATCAGCCACCTGCACTGGGTCCTCGACGACCGTCCCCGTCGCCGGATCCGGACCGACACCACTCGCAACCGTGACGTTGCGCTCGTCGAAGCGATCATCGCCGCCGGAGGTCACGGCGATCTCAACCGTCGACTTCGTGCCGAGCTCAGCGGTGTCGTCTAGGACACGGTCCGTCTTCCCCCGGTGCGGGTCATCGATGATGACCACCCGGCACCCGGAGTCCTAGTCCCCGGTCGCTGGGTCACCGAGTACCACCGACGCCCCATCCGCTTCCTGGCCGGCGCCCACGATGTCGAAGCCTTCGTCAAGGACGCCGACTGGAAGACCCTCGACGTGGTGCGCACCTTCCACGCGGAGATCCATTCCCGGTGACCTTCACAGCGTCACCGGTGTTGTCGGACCCAGTCGATCGCTCCGGGGAGATCCTCGAACGCTCCGTCGAGTTGCGCTTCGAACGCTGCGTCGAGCAGCGGTCGGAACGCCGGGCCTGGCTCGATGCCGAACTCCGAGATGAGGTGCCGGCCCAACAGCACGGGCTGCGGACCCTTCGTGGTCAGATCCTCGTCCCGAGCCTGATCGAGAAGCCAGTCACCTGCTTCGAAGCGGTCCATGACCAACGGCGGGCGTCCGCGCGCATCGGCCTCGGCCACCCGCACGAGGCGGTCGAGGCGACCCACCGACCGCGCCAAGCGACGGACGGCACCCTTGCCCGCCTGGGCCATGTGCAGCTGACTGGGTCGCAGGTGCGCCGCCACCAGGGGTTCGACCTCCAACCAGATCGGCTGTTCGGTGAGTCGGCGGAGGAACGAGCGCGTCGGGTCGACCCCTGCGACGTCGTGGCCGTGAGCCCGCCAACGTCCGTCGGTGAACTCCGTGGTGGCCGGCTTCCCGAAGTCGTGGCAGAGCACCGCCAAACCCACCACAAGATCCTCGTGAGCGTCACCGACGCGCCGTAGCGCGAACTCGTCCATGCAGTGGCCGGTGTGCACGAACACGTCACCTTCGGGATGCCACTTCGGGTCTTGGGGTACGCCCACCGTGGCGGCGAGCTCGGGAAAGAAGCGGAGCCAACCAACTGCCTCGAGGAAGTCGAGCCCCTGCTTGATGTGGGTGCCGGTGAGGATCATCTTCTGCCACTCGTCGAACACCCGACTGGCCACCAGGTGCTCCATGTCGAGCGTGGAACACAACCCGACCGTCGCACGGTCTGGGGTGAGACCGAACCGCGCGACGAGCTGCATCCCGCGCAGGACTCTCAACTCGTCCTCGACGAAGCGCTGATCGTCGACGGCGCGCAGTGTTCGGCGCTCCAGATCCTCTGCGCCGCCGAACGGGTCGAGGAGCACCTGCTCGATCGGGTCGAACCCAATGGCGTTGATGGTGAAGTCCCGTCGTCGGGCCGCCACCTCGAAGGGCAGGTTCGGATCCGGCGTCACGTCGAAGTCGCGGTGATGCGACCCGTGCTTGGTCTCCAGCCTGGGCAGCGAGACGTCGATACCGACGTCGCTCAACTTGAACACGCCGAATGCCTGCCCGGTCGGGTCGATGTCGAAGCCCTCCAGGACCGCGGCGAGCCGATCCAGGGGAATCCCCGACACCTCGATGTCGATGTCCTCGACGGCAACGCCGGCCAGCACGTCGCGGGGCGCTCCGCCCACCAGGACGCCACGCCCTCCCGCTGCCCGGGCGCGCCGGCAGATCTCGAGTGTGCACTCCAGCGTGTGCGGCGGGATCAGGTCGAGGGCAAGCATCAGATCGGCTCCTCCTGCACTCGGGGACACCGGGGGCGCTGATCGGTTCCTGGCAACGCGGAGCGCTACGAGCTTCTCTCGGCCCTGCAGGCTGCCCCGCACTCGCAGGCCACGGTTCAGCTGTGTCGTGCCGCCATGCCTGGGCGAAGCCTCACGCACTCGATGGAGTAACGCAAGCCACTTGCGTCGTCACGGCGGCTGGCGGACCCTGCCCTCCTCGTCACGCACAACCCCGAACGGTTGGCCGCCCGAGCAGCCCCATCCCAGATTGGCAGTGCCTCTGTGCCCGCCACCGTCGGTCACCTGACATCCTTGATTCGCCAGTGCCCCGCTGCGGTCCTTGCGTCAGGGCCTCGTCGTCCTGCCGACTTGCCGATCCGCGGTGCTGTGCCGAAACGATGCGCCCCTCGAGTCCGCCGCCACCTGGACGGACCCGCCCCCGACGAAACCCCTCCCATCGACCCCACCGCCGCCGGTACCGTCGAACCCATGAGTCGGCGGGACAAGAAGAAGGCCGCCCGGGCGGACGCGCCTCCGCCCGTGTTGGGCCTCGACGTCGGTGGCGTGCTGGTTGACCGGGTGGCGGAGGACTCCGACACGTCGTTCTTCGGTGACCGCCCCATGGACACACCGCGCACCGACGGTTCGCTCGAGGCAGTGATCGAGTTGGTGGAGCTGTTCGAGGGACGGGTGTACATCGTCTCGAAGGCGGGGCCACGTATCGCCCGGCTCACCACCGAGTGGCTGGCCCTGCACGGCTTCCTCAGCAACACCATGATCCCCGCCGCGCACCTGCACTTCGTTCGCAAGCGTCCGGAGAAGGCCCCCATCTGCGTCGACCTGGGCGTCACCCACTTCGTGGACGACCGTGTCGACGTGCTCGGGCACCTGCGCTCGGTGAAGCACCGCTACCTGTTCAGCGGTGGCCTCGGCGCCAACCCCGTGCCCGACAGCATCCCCCGCAATGTGCAGCATGTCGCCACCTGGCCGCAGACGGTGCACCGCATCAAGGTCACGGTGCGGTGATGGAGCTGTACCTCGACGTCGACGGGGTGATCGCTCCCTACGAGCGTCCGACCAGCGGTGGCTTCGACGACTGGCGCCTCGACTCGCATCGCACAAGCGTTCGGGCTGGTCTACCGTGGGCGGCATGGTCGGAGCGAGCGTCCCCAGCGGGCCCGACGTCCGGAGCACACGGCGTGGAGGCCCCGATGCCGTCCGGGCCCCGTCGAGCGGCGCGCCATGACCGGGGTGCCCCGGTCGCTGACCGACCGGTCTTGGCGACCCGAGAGGCCCCTGGCCCTCCGCGAGGTGCTCGACGAGCTGCTCGACGACATGGAAGCCGGCATCGACGCGCCCGACAGGGTGCTGCCTGCCGATCCGACGCCGCTCAGCACCGGCCTGGCCATGCTCGACCGGGTGCTCGTCGGCGGCATCCACCTCGGCGAGGTCACCGTCGTCGAAGCCGACCTGCCCGCCCAGGGCGACGCCCTGCTGCTCGAGATCGCCCGCCGCATCGAGCACCCGGCGCTGGTGGTGGCGTCGTCGGCCATCGAGGTGGCCGCCTGGTTGGTGGCCGGTGAGGCTGGGGTGCCCGCAGTGGCGGTCGGTGAGGCCCGCATGTCCCAACCCGAGTGGGACCGGGTGGCGGAGTCGTTCGGTGTTCTGGCCAACCGGGACGTGGACGTGGGCGAGGCTCGCTCGTTGCGGGGTGTCGCCCGGCTGATCACGACCAGCACCGCACCCGTCGTCGTGGTCCGTGATGTCGCCGGTCTCGGTGCTCCGGTGGAGGTGATGGCCTCGCTGGCCCGTGCTGCGCACACCGCCGGCGTTGCCGTGGTCACCACCCTGGGCGTGATGGACGACGTGCCCGGCTGGGCGCTGGAAGGGGTCCAACGGGTGACGCTGTGCGCGCACGGTCTCGGTGGGCGTGCCGCGCTGGTCCGCCCCGACGACGAC
>JAFIEP010000031.1 GCA_020832495.1 Acidimicrobiia bacterium
CCATGGTGTGGGGCGCAGCGGAGGTGCACAGCTGGTACCGCAACGAGCACGGCCGCGTGGCGCAGAACTGGCCGTTCTCACTGCTCGAGTACTGGGAACTCACCCGTGCTCCCGATCCCGAGGACTTCGTGGTGCGCTGAGCTCATCGCCGTGATCGGCGAGGTCCGCGTCAGCCGGTGTCAGTCCCCACACCGCGGTGTCCGGCATCGATGAACCTGGCCAGTGCAACCACGAACTCGTCCACCTGCGCGCTCCGCCGAGGCAGGGGCCCGTCGACCACTGGCAGCCACACTGTCTCGCCGTCGATGAGGATGCCCACCCACCTCGACGTCCACCGCCAGACCTTCTCTTCCACGACGACCGAGTCGTCGATGTCCGAACTCGCATAGCTGTCCTCGCCGAGTCCGAGAACCTGCAAGTGGCCGTCGTCGGTGAGCGCAACGGCCGGTCGCGCACCGTAGAGCGCAACCACCAGCACCACACCGACAACAAGACCGACGGCACCCAGCGTCGACGTCGCTGCAAGCGTGGCCGACACCGCGAGGGCGGGTAGCGCAGCGAAGAACCAGGACAGCTCCAGCCGATGCAGTGCGCTGGGAACATCACGTCGACGCCCCACCCGCGGGAGTCCCGCCAGCACGGAGATCAGGACGATCATCGCCGCGTTGACATCCCAAGCGACGAGCGCCCCGACGATGGCGAGGGCCAGGAGCTTGTCCCACTTCTGTGGTGCCGGCGTTCGGTGCAGGTAGGTGGCCGAGGCCATGTCGTTCCCCACAGATCCGCCTCAGCGAGGCGCCGTGCGCCGCTGCCACCTCAGGTCTCGAGTGCGCTGTGATCTGCTATCACACCGCCGAGGCGCATGCTGAGAGCGCTCACCGTGCGAAGCTGGAGCGATGAGCGCCTCCGACGACGTCACCGCAGCCAAGGAAGCCACCGGCCGTGCGGCCGCCGATCTGGTGGAGGACGGCATGCGGGTAGGGCTGGGTACCGGCTCCACCGTGCACTTCACCATCGTGGCGCTCGGTGAACGCCAGCCCGACATCGTGTGCACGGCCACCTCGGTGCGCACCCACGACCTGGCCACATCACTCGGCCTGCAGGTGGTAGCCCCTGACGAGATCGGCGCCCTCGACATCGCCATCGACGGCGCCGACGAGGTCGACCCTCAGCTGAACCTCACCAAGGGCGGTGGGGGCGCGCACACCCGCGAGAAGGTGGTGGCCGAGATGTCGCCGCGGTTCGTGGTGGTGGTGGACGAATCGAAGCTGGTGGACCACCTCGGCCCGTTCGGCACACCGCTCGAGGTGCTCGAGTTCGCACCCGGGGTGGTCACCAGTCGCCTCGAGGCCCTCGGAGCCCGCCGGGTGACCACCCGTGACGAACGCTCCGACAACGGCAACCTGCTCATGGACGCCCACTTCGAGCGCGTCGCGCACCCTGACCGATTGGCCGCCTCGCTGGCGGCGGTCCCCGGCATCGTCGAGCACGGCATCTTCCTCGGCTCGACCGTGGAACGGGTCATCGTGGCCGGCGCCGACGGCTCGGTACGCGAGCTGCGCCACTGACACAGCTGCCACTGCGCAGTCGGCCGTTCCCACTTCGGTATGCCGCCATCGAGCTGTTGGCGCTCGAGTGGGCGAATCCTCGACAGAGCCGCTACGGTCGACCGCCAGACGGGAACCCATAGCCGCGCAAGCACCTCGCCGCTGATGGCTCGCCCGCACCCCGGACGACGCACCCGTTCGTCCCACTTCCGACAGGAGTCACCGATGGAGATCACTCAGCGCCTCGGCGCAGAAGCAGCCGGGACGTTCGTCCTGACCTTCGGCGGTTGCGGCAGCGCCGTGCTGGCCGCCAACTTCCTGGCCGGCGACCAGCAGCTCGGGATCGGGTTGCTGGGGGTCTCGCTGGCGTTCGGTCTGACCGTCGTCTGCATGGCGTATGCGGTCGGCCACATCTCCGGTGGGCACTTCAACCCTGCGGTCACCGTTGGCCTGATTGTCGGAGGTCGCTTCAAGGCGAAGGACGCCGCCCCCTACATCGTCGCCCAGGTGATCGGTGCGGTGCTCGCCGCCGGCGCACTGTGGATCGTGGCCCTCGGGGCTCCCGACGTGACCGCCGACAGCCTTCGTGAGGGTGCGGGGGCGTTCGCCACCAACGGCTACGGCGACCTGTCGCCCGGCGGCTACAGCCTCGAGGCCGGGCTCATCATCGAGGTGCTGCTCACTGCGGTGTTCGTCGTCGTCATCATGGGCATCACCGACGGGCGAGCACCGAAGCACTTCGCACCCCTGGCCATCGGTTTGGCGCTCACCCTCATCCACCTGATCAGCATCCCCGTCACCAACACCTCGGTGAACCCCGCCCGCTCCACGGGCCCGGCCCTCTTCGTCGGCGGTGAGGCCCTCACCCAGCTGTGGCTCTTCTGGCTGGCACCCTTGGTCGGAGGGGCGATCGGCGCACTCGCGTACCGTGCCATGGCCGGACCGAACACGGAACCTGACATCGAGGGAGACCCAGCGCCCAGCTGAGCGGTCTCAACCCGTCCACCCGATGTTCCTGCGCACGTCGGCGGCGTCCCAGCACGCGAGACGAACGCACGAATCCAGGCAGGGTCGTCAGCGGGCTCGGTACTGGGCGCGGGCGCCCACGGAGTCCTTGTTCAGCCGCTTCGACAGGTGGAGACCCTCGAGCACGAACTCGATGGCAGCCGCCTGCTGGGCGGCGTTGGCATCCGCACCGGCCAGACGCTCCACCGGACCGGCCAACGCCGGTACGTCCTCGAGCACCCGGGGATACTCGGCCGACGGCAGGTCCTCGCCGGCGTCGATGATCTTCCCGCTGTCGAAGCCCACCAGCACCTCGCCGAGTGTCTCGGCCGGCACGTGCTGGCGGAAGACCACCAGGATGGCCGAGCGCAGCAGGTGCTCGACGATCTGCTCGTCGCGCCCCTCCTCCATCGACTCGATCTCGATCTTGCCGGCAGTGGACGCCGCCAGCGCCTCGAGGTCGCTGATCCGGGGCACCACGTCGTCCTCGCGATGGATGAGCGATCGCCGCGTGGCGTTGGCCACCAGCGTCTCGAGGTTCGACACGGTGAGCCGCACCGAGACGCCCGACCGCTGGTTCACCTGCGGGCTCTCGCGAGCCAGGTGCGACAGGGTGGCCACCACCTCGGCCATGTAGTCGGGGATGTCGACGGTCAGATCCTCGGCTTCGAGCGGACGTGCCTCGGAGCGGGCGATGTCCACCTCGGTGGCCACCTCGAGCGGGTAGTGGGTGCGGATCTGAGCGCCGAAGCGGTCCTTCAGCGGTGTGATGATGCGTCCCCGGTTCGTGTAGTCCTCGGGGTTGGCCGAGGCCAACAGCAGGACGTCGAGCGGCAGGCGCACCTTGTAGCCACGGATCTGCACGTCGCGCTCCTCGAGCACGTTCAGCAGACCGACCTGGATGCGCTCGGCCAGGTCCGGCAGCTCGTTGATGGCGAAGACGCCCCGGTTGGTGCGCGGCACCAACCCGTAGTGCAGCGTGAGCTCGTCGGAGAGGTAGCGGCCTTCGGCCACCTTGATGGGGTCGACCTCGCCGATGAGGTCGGCGATCGAGGTGTCGGGGGTGGCCAGCTTCTCGCCGAAGCGGTCGTCGCGGTGCACCCAGGCCACCGGGGTCTCGTCGCCCAGCTCGGCCACCAGGTCGATGGCGTGGCGGGACACCGGATGGTACGGATCGTCGTTGATCTCCGACCCGGCGACGACCGGCATCCATTCGTCGAGCAGGCCGAGGACCGAGCGGATCATGCGGGTCTTGGCCTGACCTCGCTCGCCCAGGAAGATCACGTCGTGACCGGCGAGCAGCGCATTCTCGAGCTGGGGCAGGACCGTTTCCTCGTACCCGAGCACCCCGGGGAAGAGCGGTTCACCAGCCTTGATCCTCTCGATGGCGTTCAGCCGGATCTCGTCCTTCACCGGACGGGATACCCAACCCGACGCTCTGAGCTCGGAAAGGGTGGTGGGTCGATCAGTCATCGGACACCTCTCAGCGGGCACCCGGTCGACACGGACGTGCCGCCGGCTGCGGGAGCCACACCGGTCCTGCGGTCCGCAGTTCCGACCCGGCTCACCGCGATGGTGCCACGCTACCGTCCGACATCGGGATCCGACGCCGTGGCCGCGGCCTCCGCATGATCGGAGATCTCAGCCGTGGCATCGGTCGACGTTCCCGCATGCGGTCGATCCCCGTCCGACGCCTGCTCGTCGGCCGCCACCAGATCCACCGTCACGGGCTCGCTGGTGCTCGACCGCGGTGTCTCCTGCAGGTACTGCTGGAAGCACCCCATGAGGTCGTCCGCCGCCATGGGCATGGCCAACCCGAAGCCTTGGGCGCGGTGACAACCGAGGCGCACCAGCTCGTGCAGCTGCACGTCCAACTCGACACCCTCGGCCACCACCTCGAGACCGAGGGCGGACGACATCGACACGATGGCCTCCACGATGGCGGTGTCCTCGGTGTCGAACCCCAACCCGTCCACGAAGGACCGGTCGATCTTCAGCACGTCGACGGGGAACCGCTTCAGCTGCGCCAGCGACGAGTAGCCGGTGCCGAAGTCGTCGATGGCCAGCTGCACACCGAGGTCGTGCAGCTCGGCCAGCACCCGGCCGCCTGCCTCGGGGTCGTCCATGAGGGCGGTCTCGGTGATCTCCAGGCACAACAGCGACGGCTCGATGCCACCCTGGGCCACGGCCTGCACCACCATGTCTGCCAACTCGGGCTGGACGAGCTGTCGTGGTGAGAGGTTCACGCGCAGCACCAAGGGCTGGGCGGGCCACGCTCGCCGCCACCGACCGGCTTCTCGGCAGGCCGCCATGAGCACCCAGCGACCCAGCTCCAAGATGATGCCGGTCTCCTCGGCCAACTCGATGAAGCGGCCGGCCTCGAGGCGTCCCCGTGTGGGATGGTCCCAGCGGGCCAGGGCCTCGGCCCCCAGCACGGCCACGACACCGTCGGCCCCGATCTCGAACTCCGGCTGATAGTTGACGGTGAGTCCGCCGAGGTCCACCGACCGGCGCAGCTGGTGCTCGAGCTCGAGGCGGTCGGTGGCCTGACGTCGCAGGGCGTCGTCGCAGAACTCCGACCGGTTCCGTCCGCGTGCCTTGGCCAGGTACATGGCCGAGTCGGCGTCACGCAGGAGGGCCTCGGCCGAGTCGTGCGGCTCGCCGTAGAGGGCCAACCCGATGCTGACGGTGGGGGTGACCGCCGTGGTGCCGAGCTGCACGGGCACCGACAGCGACTCCCGCAGCATCTCGGCGATGCGCATGGGCTCACCGGGGTCGGCGAGACCGGACAGGACGACGACGAATTCGTCACCGCCCACCCGGCCGATGGTGGCCGACGCCGGCACCGAGGCCTGCAGCCTGGCTGCCACCACGGTGATGAGGTGGTCACCGGCGTGGTGACCCAGCGAGTCGTTGACCACCTTGAAGCGGTCGAGGTCGACGAACAGCACGGCCACCGAGTGCGCCGGCGGTTCGTCGCGCAGCAGTCGGTTGACCGTCTCCTCGAGCAGTGTCCGGTTGGCCAGGCCCGTGAGCGGGTCGTGCAGTGCCCGGTGGGCCAATTCGGCCTCGGTGCGCTTGAGGGCGGTGATGTCGGTGGCCATCACCAGGACGTGCTCGACGGAGCCGTCCGGCGCGAACTCCGGCACCGCCCGGGACTGGAACCAGCGGCGCTCACCACCGATCTCGACGGCCCACTCCCCGTCGTCGCGCTCCCCGGTGGCCATGACCCTCCGCAGCACGTTCTCCCAGCGGCCGACGTTGAACTCGGAGGTGAACAGTTCGGTGAGGATGGAGGCGTCGTTGGTCCGATCGAAGGCCGGGCTCATGTAGATCATGCGCTGGCGACGGTCGAAGCGGGTGACGATCGCCGGCGAGTTCTCGATGAGGGTCCGGTAGCGCTCCTCGCTGGCCTCGAGTTCCTGCTGACGTGCGTACTGCTCGCTGATGTCCTCGACGTGCAGGACGGCCTGGCGCAGCTCACCGTCGTCGCCCACGGCGGCGCAGTGGGCGCGCACCCGCCGCTCCAAGCCCTTCGAGCACACCATGGTCACCTCGGCAACCATGCGATCCACCCGACCTTCGAGCAGGGCGCGGAACCGACTGATCATGTCGGTCCGGTCGCTGCGAGCCACCAGATCGGTGACCGACATCCCGGTGAGTTCCGCTGGGGTGCGGCCCACCAACTCGCAGTAGTGGGGGTTGACCTCGAGGTGGGTGCCCTGCGGATCCACCACTGCCATGCCCAGCGGTGCGCGGTGGAACGCTGCCGCCACCCGCTCCTCGGCCGTGCGCCGGCCGAGGGCCTGCGCCAGGATGCCGGCCGCCGACTCGAGGACGGTGAGGTGGTCGTCGGCCCACACCCGTTCAGTGCACGACTCGACCACGATCGCACCCAGCAGGTGCCGGTCGTCGAGCACCGGCGCGGCGAGCAGCGCCTCGGCCGGGCCACGCTCCATGTGGGCCCGCCCACCTTCCTCGTCGTCACGCAGTTGGTGCGTGGCGGTCACGTAGACCGGATCGCCCGCAGCCAGCCTGTCGATCCACGGGCCCAGCTCGCCGAGGCCGACCGTGTCCTGTCCGGTGCGCCTCTGGGTCACCCCCTCGGCGACCCACTCGTGCGCCAGGTTCAGCGTGGCGGTCTGGTCGTCGACCAACAACAGGTAGCTGCGGTCGACACGGGCGTGGCGTCCGATGACGGCCAGCGTCTCGACGATGCCCTCGTCGAGATCGTGCATGGGGCGGCGGACCAGCGACGATGCGATGCCGGTCAGCAGGTCCTCCACCGCCAATCGCTGCCGCAGTGCGTCGATCTGTCCGACGGCGCCACCGGGCCGCTCGACGTGGAGGATCCACAGACCGTCCACCCCGGCGAGTTCGCGTTGGCCGGAGTGGACCGTCACCTCCTGGGACCGGCCGTCGGCCGTCACCGCCTGCACTCGGGTGCCGGTCCGCACGGCGCCGCTGCGGAAACCGACCAGGTCGAGGGTGGCCTCGGTGGTGTGGCTGTCGACGAACTCACGGACGTTGTGCCCGATGAGGCTCCGGGGCTCGTAACCGAGGATCTCCTCGATGGCCGGACTGGCGTACACGACCACCTCGGAGTCGTCGATGACGACCACGGCGGAGCGCAACGGCGCGAACAACCCGTCGAGCACGTCGAGGTCGACCAAGGAGGCCAACGCGTTCGTCCAACCGTCGTGCGGCGTCGTCCCCGGAACCCCAGAACCTCGGTCCACGTTCACCCCCTTACGAGCTGCATGGTAGCCATCGGCCCGATCTGGGTCGGTCAAAAGCATCTTGTTCTCTGCCGAACTCGCCGGCCACGGCCGCAGGTGCACCCGCCCACGGCCCGGCAACCGTTTCGCCGGCTGACAGATGTCAGCCGGTCACCGCTCGCTGTCGAGCCGTCGAACGTGCTTCGCTTGACGGCATCACCACCCCGGAGAGCCCTGTGCCGCCACCATCCGACGCCGACGCCGACGTCGCCACCGAGCCGGCCCCGCCCGCGACCAGCGAAGCCCCCCTCCGGTGCGGCGAAGCGCTCGATCTCGGTGGGCTGTGGCGGGTGGCGCCGGCGGACGACACCTTGCGGCGCGGGTACACCGACCACCATCACGACGACGAGGCGTGGGAGGACCTCACCGTCCCCGGTCACTGGAGCGACCTGCCCTCACTGTCGGAGCATCACGGATCGGTGCTGCACCGCCGGCACTTCGACTGGCAGGCGGTCGAGGCCGAGCCCCCGGGCACTCGTGTCTGGTTGGTGTTCGACGGTGTGTTCGCCACCAGCGACGTGTGGCTCGACGGCACCTACCTCGGCGATACCGAGGGCTACTTCGTCCCTCACTCGTTCGAGGTCACCGATCTCCTCGCCACGTCGGCGGACAGCGTTGGCCACCATCTGCTGGCCCTCGAGGCGGCCTGCCCCGAGGTGGCCGATCCCCGGACGAAGCAGGTTCTGACCGGCGTGTACCAACACGGCCCGTTCCCCCTCGGTGACCGCAGTCCGGGAGGCATCTGGCGGCCGGTGCGCATCGAGCGCTCGGGGCCGGTGCGCATCGAGCGCCTGCGCGCCCTCTGCACCGCCGCTGACTCGTCGGCCGCCACCGTGTCACTGCGCGCCATCCTCGACGTGGCCGACCGCGTGGTCCCGCCGGCAACGGTGCGTCTGCGCACCGCCATCGGCGACCACGTCGACGACCGGGAGATCCCCGTCGCCGCCGGGGAGAACCGCATCGAGTGGCAGGTGACCGTGACCGACCCCCGTCTGTGGTGGCCACGGGCACTCGGCGAGCCGATACTGCACCCGCTCGAGGTGACGGTGCACACCCCCGACGGGGAGGTCAGTGATCGACGCCGACGTCGGATGGGGATGCGATCCATCCGCTGGCACGGCGGGCAGGTCTCGGTCAACGGCGAGCGGCTCTTCGTGAAGGGCCTCGAGACGGGTCCGGCCGCCTCGCCACCGGCGCGAGCCACCGGTGATCTGTTGCACCGCCAGGTGGAGGCGGCGTGCGATGCCGGACTCGACCTGGTCCGCGTGCGCGGCCACGTCGCCGCCCCGGCCTTCTACGACGCAGCCGACGCCGCCGGCCTCTTGGTGTGGCAGGACCTGCCGCTGCACGGCGGCTACGCCCGCAGCATCGGCCCGCACGCCCGCCGAGCCGCACGAGAACTCGTCGACCTCCTCGGCCACCACCCGAGCATCGCCGTGTGGTGCGGCCACGACGAGCCAGTGCCGACGGCCTCCGCCGTGGGCGGCACCGCTGGGTCCCCCGCAGCAGCGTCGACGCCGCCCCGGCTGCGACAGGTGGTCGCGGCACAGCTCCGGCCGTCGTGGAGCACCATGATGCTGGGCCGGTCCGTGGCGCGCACCCTGCGCCGCAGCGACCCCTCACGCCCTGTCGTGCCCGCATCGGGCGTGGTGCCGGGGACGTGGGCTCCCGCCGGCGCCACCCACCTGCGGTTCGGCAACGCCGAGGGCACCACCGTCGATCTCACAGCCCTGCTCCGGGCTTGGCCGCGCCTGGCCCGCTTGGTCGGCTGGGCCGACGTCGACGACGTCACCACGCTGCGCCGCCTGAAGTGGCGTCCGTGCAACGGGTTCGTGGCCACGCAGGCCACCGACGCCGCCGCAGTCAGGAGCGATGCGACGGCCGACCAGACGCCACCCGAGACGGCGCTGCGATCTGCCTGCGCGCCGGTGGTGGTCACCGTCGACCCGCTCCCTTCGTCAGTCGTCGCTGGCGAGGTGGTGAGGCTGGCGGTGCACGTGGTGAACGATCTCCGCAGCGAGCTGACCGATGCCGACGTCGAGCTGGTGGCCGAGCTGGCCGGCCACGCGGTGGCGCACCGCCGTTGGCGGGGTTCGGTGCCCGCTGACGACGTGGCCTACGTGACCACCGCAGAGCTCACCGTTCCCGACGGGGAGGGACCGCTGGTGGTCACCGTGCGGATGTCCCACCCCCGGGCCGCCACGCACGCGACCACCACAGCGCGCTGCACCGGTGCGCGCACCACCGGCTGAGCCGCCACCCGAGGACCCCGGTGGCGACTGCGCCACATCTCCGCACATCGCTCGTTGTGATGGACGGTCGACTTGGTATCGTCCAAAGCGACATCTGGTGACGACCACCCCGAACCATCCGATGGCTCGTCACCTGCAGTTGGGCCTCCCCTCGGCCAGAGGGGTACGGTCTGTGACCTATGTCGACGGCGCGCACCGGTGGTGCGACCGAACGGAGGCAGCCAGGTTGACCACCACCCAGCACCCACCCGGATCCCAGGGAGCCTCAGGCGCTCCCTCCCCGGTGAACCGACGAGCGAAGCGGACGACGTTCCCCCTCGTCGACCTCTACCAGACCGCGGTCGGTAAGAAGTGGGTGATGGCCGTCACCGGCATCGCCCTCATGGGGTTCGTGTTCGCCCACATGTTCGGCAACCTGAAGCTCTACCAGGGTCCAGAGGACCTCGATAAGTACGCTGCCGGCCTCAAGACACTCGGTGATCCGATCCTTCCGAACAGCATGGTGGTGTGGCTGCTGCGAGTGGGCCTGCTCGTGGTCTTCGCCCTGCACATCCACTCGGCCTACTCGCTCACCATGATGAACCGCCGCAGCAACGGGGCCGGTGGCGGGACTCGCCGGGACACCATCGCGGCGAATTTCGCCGCCCGCACCATGCGCTGGACCGGGATCATCGTGGCCGCCTTCTTGGTGTGGCACCTGGCCGACTTCACCTGGGGCTGGTCGTTCGTGAACCCCGACTACCAGTACGGCGCCGTGTACGACAACGTGGTGGCGAGTTTCTCCCGACCGGCGGTGGCCATTGCCTACGTGGTGGCCAACCTGGCCCTCGGCGTACACCTGTACCACGGCTCGTGGAGCATCTTCCAGAGTCTTGGTTCGATGAGTCCCCGCTTCAACCCTCGCCGCAACCCCCTGCGTCGAGGCTTCGCCCTGGCCTTCACCGCTGCGGTGGTGCTGCCGAACATCTCGTTCCCGATCGCCGTGCAACTCGGCATCATCGGGTGAGGAGCCGACCATGAGCACCGTCACCCTGAACGCCCATGCTCCCACCGGGCCCATCGCCGACCGGTGGGACGAGCACCGCTTCTCGGTGAAGCTGGTCAACCCCAACAACCGTCGCAAGTTCACCGTGTTGGTGGTGGGTACCGGCTTGGCCGGCGCCGCCGCTGCCGCTTCGTTGGCACAGCTCGGCTACCAGGTGAAGGTCTTCACCTTCCACGACTCGCCGCGGCGGGCCCATTCCATTGCCGCCCAGGGCGGCATCAACGCCGCCAAGAACTACAAGAACGACGGTGACAGCATCCATCGCCTGTTCTACGACACCATCAAGGGCGGCGACTTCCGCGCCCGCGAGTCGAACGTCTACCGCCTGGCCCAGGTCAGCGTGAACATCATCGACCAGTGCGTGGCCCAGGGCGTGCCCTTCGCCCGCGAGTACGGCGGCCTGCTCGACAACCGCTCCTTCGGCGGCGCCCAGGTGAGCCGCACCTTCTACGCCCGGGGCCAGACCGGCCAGCAACTCCTGTTGGGCGCCTACCAGGCCCTCATGCAGCAGGTGGGCCTCGGCCGTGTCGAGATGCACACCAAGACCGAGATGCTCGACGTGGTCACCAAGGACGGCCAGGCCTGCGGCATCGTGGTGCGGGACCTGGCCACGGGCGAGATCACCTCGTTCAACGGCCACGCCGTGCTGCTGTGCACCGGCGGGTACTCAAACGCCTTCTACCTGTCGACCAACGCCATGAACTGCAACGCCACCGCCGCGTGGCGGGCCCACAAGCGGGGTGCGGCGTTCGCCAACCCCTGCTACACCCAGATCCACCCCACGTGCATCCCGGCCAACGACGAGTTCCAGTCGAAGCTCACCCTCATGAGCGAGTCGCTGCGCAACGACGGCCGCATCTGGGTGCCGAAGAGCCCCGACGACACCCGCCCGCCGCACCAGATCCCCGAGGACGAACGCGATTACTACCTCGAACGCATCTACCCGTCCTTCGGCAACCTGGCCCCCCGCGACGTGTCGTCGCGTGCGGCCAAGCGCATGGTGGACGCCGGCCACGGCATCGGGCCACTGCAGAACGGGGTCTACCTCGACTTCGCCGACGCCATCGGCCGCCTGGGCGAACAGGTCGTGAAGGAGCGGTACGGGAACCTGTTCGACATGTACCAGCGCATCACCGACGAGAACCCCTACCAGGTGCCGATGCGCATCTACCCCGCACCGCATTACACCATGGGCGGGCTGTGGGTGGACTACAACCTGCAGACCACCGTGCCCGGCCTCTACGCCCTCGGCGAGGCCAACTTCTCCGACCACGGCGCCAACCGCCTCGGAGCCTCGGCGCTGATGCAGGGCCTCGCCGACGGCTACTTCGTCATCCCCACCACCATCAGCGACGGACTCGCTCCCCTGCTCGGCTCGCCGCCGGTCCCCCTCGACGATCCGGTGTTCGCCCAGACCGAGCAAGAGGTACGTGACGACATCTCCCGCTGGCTGTCGGTGGGTGGCACCCGCTCGGTGGACCACTACCACCGGGAGCTCGGCAAGATCGTGTGGGACTACTGCGGTATGGGCCGCAACCGCACCGGGCTCGAGAAGGCGCTGTCGGAGATCCCGGCACTGCGTGCCGAGTTCGAGACGAACGTCCGGGTGACCGGGCGGGCCGACGAGGTCAACCAGAACCTCGAGAAGGTGCAGCGGGTGGCCGACTTCTTCGAACTCGGAGAGCTCATGTGCCGCGACGCCCTCCACCGCGAGGAGTCGTGCGGCGGCCACTTCCGCGAGGAGTACCAGACCGACGAGGGCGAGGCCCAGCGCAACGACGAGGACTTCTGCTACGTCGGCGCCTGGGAGTGGAAGGGCCCCGACACCCCCCAGGCCCTGCACCGCGAGCCACTCGAGTTCGAGTACGTGCAGCTGACCCAGCGCAGCTACAAGTGAGGAGCCCCACGTCGTGAAGCTCACCCTGAAGATCTGGCGGCAGGAGGGGCCCCGTGCCGAGGGCCGCTTCGAGTCCTACGAGGTGCCGAACGTCAACGAGGAGATGTCGTTCCTCGAGATGCTCGACGGCCTCAACGAGCGTCTGGTGGAGGACGGCCAGGAGCCGATCACCTTCGACAGCGACTGCCGCGAGGGCATCTGTGGCACCTGCGGCATCACCATCGACGGCAAGCCGCACGGCCCCTGGCCGGGTGCCGCCACCTGCCAGCTCCACATGCGGGCCTTCTCCGACGGCGACGTCATCACCCTCGAGCCTTGGCGGGCCGCCGGATTCCCGGTGATGAAAGACCTCATGGTCGACCGCACCGCCTTCGACACCATCGTGGAAGCCGGCGGCTACATCTCTGTCGACACCGGTGCCGCCCCCGACGCCAACGAGATCCCGGTTCCCAAGCCGGTGGCCGACGCCGCCATGGACGCTGCGGCCTGTATCGGCTGCGGCGCCTGTGTGGCTGCGTGTCCGAACTCCGCAGCACAGCTGTTCACCTCGGCCAAGTTGGCGCACCTGAACCTGCTACCCCAGGGCCAGGCGGAGCGCTTCCGCCGCACCGAGGACATGGTGGAGACCATGGAGACCTTCTTCGGGTCGTGCACCAACTACGGGTTCTGCCAAGAGGCGTGCCCCAAGGAGATCCCCATCGACTTCATCGCCCTGATGAACCGGGACTACCTCAAGGCCAAGCTGAAGAACCGCAAGCTCGCCGGCCGCCAGGGCTGACGCGGCGCGGTGGCGGTCCCACCGGCCGCACCGGCCGCCGATCCCCTCACTCCAACCGCCCACGAGGCGTTGGCCCGAGCTCGTTGGCGCGCCCTGGTGGCCGGTGGGCGGCCGGTGGTTCCCGACGACGTGGTCGACGGGCTCCTGCGCAGCCGCCCGTGTCTGGGTGTGTGGCTGTTGGCCGACGCCGGCGTCAACCTCAACAGTTGGATCGACCGCCTGGGCGACGTCCCCCCACTCCCCACCTCACTCGGCACCTTGGCCCAGCCCGGGCCGGCCGCCGAGACCCAGGAACTGCTCAACGCCGCCGCGCACCATGCCCAGCAGCTCGGACACGCCCACCTGGGGACCGAACACCTGGTGCTCGCGCTGAGCCGCCAGCAGTCCATGCACGACCACCTGCGCACCGCCATCGAGCGCACCACCGGAGGCTGGGTCCACCCCAGCGTGACGAACGAGGCTCCACCACCGGAGAGTCCATGGGCCCCCGAAGCCGGCACCTCGTGGCTGCACCAGGCAGCCGGGCGGTTGTCGGCGCTCGACATCGGCGGCGCCCTCGAGGCCGTCGACCGCGACGCCGCCCTGGCCGACCGTCTCGGCTCGCCGTACCGAGCCGCCCACGCCGTGGCCACCAGGGCGGGCGTGTTGGTGGGCCGGGACCTGAGCGAGCAGACCTGGGACTCGGTGGTGACCTGCATCGACGACGTGGAAGCCGTCCACGCCGACGCCCGCACCGCCGCGCTGCTGGCCGGTGCCGAACTACGGGCGGGACGGGCCGACCTCAGCGGGGCAGTGGCGTTGGTCGACGACGCCGCCACCGTCTGCCGGCGCCCCTCGCAGCAGACCTCGGTGCAGGCCACTCGTGCGTTGCTCGGCGGACTGGCCGGCGATCTCGTCGCCGCCGTGGCCGCCCTGGAGGCCCAGGTGGCCGCCGCAGTGGGCACCGAGGCCGAGTGGTGGACCCGATCGGTGCTGCTGGTGATCTGCGAACTCGAGATGTTCGCCGGGCGGGGCGGAGCAGTGGCCGACCGCATGGCGCAGATGGGGGTCGACCACCGGGACCGCACCGCCTCGGCCACCGAACGGGCCGTGATGGCCCGGGCCCTGGCGTCGCTCGGGGATCGTCGCTCCAGCGCCACGCTGGCGTCGCTGCACGAGCGCCTGCCCCGCTCCAGCGAGGCTTGGGTGGACGCCACACTGGGCCTGGCGTCGCTGGCCACCGGGGCGGATCCACGCCGAGCGCGGGCGTTGGCCGACCAGGCGGTGGCCGCTGCCACCGCGGCGGAACGCCACGTGGTGGCACTCGACGCCCGCCTGAGTCGGGCCGACATCCTGGCCGAGACCCACCAACCCGGTGAGGCCGACGCCGAACGACTTGCGGTGGGCACCGAGGCCGGCGAACTGGGGTTGGGCCTCTTGGCGGAGCGGGCGGCCCGGGAGCGCACCACCACCGAGGACTGACACCGACCCGGCCCGGCGCGCCCCCGGCCACACCGGATCGAGGCCACTCGGCACGTACCGATGCACGGGGAACCCGAGCGGAACCGACTAGGGTCGCTCGCCGTGGCCATCAGTGTCGTCCTCCAGGTGGTGCGCGGCTTCCTCATGGGATGCGCTGATCTCGTGCCCGGGGTGTCCGGCGGCACGGTGGCGCTGGTGCTCGGCATCTACCAGCGGCTGGTGACCAACATCCGCGACGGCGCCGGAGCGCTCGGCACGCTGTTGCGCGCCGATGTGCGCGGCTTCCTGCGACGGCTCGGTGAGATCGAGTGGTCGTTCCTGGTGCCCCTCCTCGGTGGCATCGGCCTGGCCATCGTGACCCTGGCCAGCGCGCTCCGCCACCTGCTCGAGGAGGAGCCGGTGGCCATGGCCGGGCTGTTCTTCGGGTTGGTCGTCGGCTCGGTGGTGGTGGCTGCCCGCATGGTCGAGCGGTGGGACCTGTCCCTCGTGGCCATCACACTCGTCACCGGCGCCGCCCTGTTCGCCGTGCTGGGCCTCGGCGGTGGCACGGTGGCGGACCCGCCTCTGTGGCTCTACTTCGCCGCCGGGGCCGTGGCCATCTGCGCCATGATCCTGCCCGGGGTGTCGGGCTCGTTCCTGCTGTTGATGCTGGGCATGTACACGAACGTCCTGGACGCGGTCAGCGACCGCGACCTGGCCGTGCTGGCCGTGCTGGCCCTCGGGTGCGTGGTGGGCCTGGCCCTGTTCTCCCACGCCCTCCACTGGGCGCTCGCCACCTACGAGCGGACGGTGATGGCCGTCCTCGTCGGCCTGCTGCTCGGCTCGCTGCGCATCCTGTGGCCCTGGCCCACCGGGGTCGGGTCCAAGGAAGGCACCGACGGCACCCTGCTCGGGTGGCCCACTGCCGGTGAGGTGGCTGCACCCGTCCTGTTGGCCGTGGTGGGGTTCGTCGGCGTGCTGGTCGTCACCGCCGTGGCGCAGCGCATCGAGGGCCGCACCGACGAGGACCTCATCGAGGAACTCGAGAACTCCTGAGCGGCGCCGGCCTCCAACGGGCCGACGTCGGAAACCCCGGCACTCGCGCTACTGGAGTTGGTTCAACTCCAGCCAGCCGACACCGATGTCACCGTCGTCCGCCTCGAACCGACACATGGCCCGTGGCAGGTGGGTGCGGCGACCGTCGGGTGCATCGAGGCGGACCGGCGCCCAGCCCACCGGGGTCGCCCGGGCCCGACGCTCGCCGATGCTGAGGTCCACCCATGCCGGCACCCCAGCAGCTCCGTCGACCGGCACGGCCTCGAAGACCTGCACCTCCGACAGCAGACCGGGAGCGCCGCCGCCGCCCGGCAGTTGGTCGTAGCCGGCGGTGAAGAGGCTCACCGGCAGGGTGGTCACGGCATGCAGGCGCGCCCCGTCGGCCCGACGCCAGGCAGCCCAGCACCACTCGATGGCCCACCAGTCGCGCACGCCCCAGGAGTGGTCCCGTTGGCCGACGGCCTCGACGGCGATCTGTTCGTCACCGACGAGCACCTCGCCGTGCACCCGGCAGGGGATCTCGTAGCGGTCCAAGCCCGTCGGGTACCGGTACGGCTCACCATCGGTCTCCCATTCCAGGTCGAACCCGAGCGGCACCCGCTCGCCGCGGGGCTCGCCGTAGACCTCGGTGGGGTCGTCGAGGGCCACACCGAACGCCTCGAGGCCGAGGCTCCAGTGTTCGAGCGGCGTCTCGAGGTTGTGCGCCGCCCACAGACCGTTCGTGCGGAGATCGAGCGACGTGCCCTTGGGGAGCGGCGCCTCGTGGTCGAGGACCGTCACCAGCGGTCGGTCCTCTCCCACCAGGCAGGCCCAGTACCAGCTCACACCGAGATGCGGGTACAGACCCAGGCGCACGTAGCCGCCGAGCGAGCCGTCGGTGGTGACGAAGTCGAAGTACCACGATTCGTTCCACAACTGCTCGCCCGACGGTGGATGCGGCCGCTCGTCCGATGGGTCGACAGCGAACGACCGGGTGGACATTCAGTCCTCCAAGTTCTCGGTCACCTGCTCGAGCAGCTTGCGGAGCGTGGACCGCTGACGGTCCGACAGGCCGGCCAGAGCCCGCTGGTCCAGCCGGTCCTGCGCCTTCTGCACCTTGCGTCGGTTGCGCTGTGCAGTCGGCGTCAGGAACACCTGCGTGGCGCGTCGGTCGGTGGGGTGCGGCTTGCGCTTCACGTAGCCGGCCACTTCGAGCCGCCCGATCATCTTGGTGACCGTGGGTGGTTCCACGCCGAGTTCCCGGGCCAGATCGGACTGGGTCTGGCCGTCGCGGTCGTACAGGGCGAGGAGCAGTTGCTCCTGCCCGGGGTAGAGACCGAGCTCGCCGAGGAGTTCGGCGGCGGTCGAGCGATGGACTCGTGCCGCTCGGGTGAGAGCGACCGAGAGGTCTGGTTGCGCTGTGGTTGTCATGGCTCCACCACACCACGCCGGCGCGCTCGGATCAAGTACGCCGGCTCAACGGGCCCTCAGTTCCGTGATCTGTGCTGGTCAGCCGGCTATGACGTCGGCAACGGATCGTAGAACTCGGCCACCGGATCGAGCTGGATGTTCTGTCGACCGACGGCCACCAGGAGCTCGTACAGCGGGGGCTCCACGGCGAGCGGCACCGTCCAGTCGAGGGCGTCGACCACCCCGGCCACCTCGGCGAACGGCCGGAGGAACCCGAAGTAGACCGACGCCCCGCAGCGGATGCGTTCGTCCTCGCTCATGGCCACGATGTTGCGGTAGTGCGCCGCTTGCACCTTGCGCAGGGTTGCCACGAGCGCCTGGCGGTCGTCCGCGCCGACCGGCCGGAGTCGCCGGTCAGGGCCGACCACTTCGAACAGCCCGAATCGCCGTACGTGGGCGAGGTAGTCCTCCGGTCGAGTGAACGTCGAGCCCCAGTCGGTGACCTGCACCGACACCGTCGGGTCGAGCACGTAGGCGGCCACCAGGTTGTCGTAGGGCACGTCCGCAGCCACGTCGGACCACCAGAACTCGCTGCGACCCAGCTTGTGCAGGTCGCGCACCACCAGGGTGGAACCGTCGGGCAACGGGTACGGCCCGCTGTCGGCGGTGCCCACCCGGGTGTCGAACCACAGCAGGAACAAATACGACACGACGGTGGCGGTGAAGGCCCGCACTGACGCCATCTCGTCGTCAGGGACGGGAACGCAGCCGGCGAGCACCTCGTCGAGCACCTCGGGACCGTAGGGTCGGACCACCTCGCCCACGTCCACGGCCTGCAGGCTGCCGTCGTCGTGGCGATAGGAGCGAGCCAGGCGCTCCCAGAAGTCGAGCACCACTGCTGCCCCGTCGGGGTCGTCGAGTGTGGGATCCAGTCCGCACACCGCCTTGCGCCCGATCAGCCAGAAGTTGGCCAGCGACCACAGGTGCACCGGATTCACCCGGCTGCCCGGGCGGTGACCGTGGCGGGCGATCTCGGCGGGGTCCATGGCCGCGGTGATCTGGCGCACCATGTCCGGCCACCGACGGTAGCTCTCGGCGCAGGCCACCAGGATGTAGGCGCTGACCGGGATCAGTTGGCTGTCGTAGGACGTACGCCGCACCGTCATGTCGCGACTGATGCGGCTGTGGTAGGCGATGAGGTCGTTGAGGTGCTTCACCTGCGCGTCACTCAGCACGAGCCGTCGCCTCCCGGGGCGGCCGCCACGTGACTGCGTCCGCTCGGGTCGTGTGAGCGCTCACCCATCGACGACGCGCACCTCGGCCGGGGAGACCGCGCAGTCGAGCTCCACGGTGGCGCCCTCGGCCGGCTCGCCGTGAGGGAACGCACAGCTCATGACGCACGGGATGGCGTACTCCCGACTGACGATGCCGATGTGACTCTCGGGCGTGCCGTTGGTGCAGATCACCCCGGCCAGTTCGTGGAAGATCGGCGCCAGGAAGGTGGCGCCGGCGTCGCGAACCAGCGCGATGACGCCGTCGGCACCGCTGTCCATGAGGCCCACCACATCCTCGGGGGTGGCCAGCACACGCAGGGTGCCCCGAACTGGCGAGGCGTCGAGCACACGGGTTCCCGTGCCGAGCAGGTGGTCGTCCCCCACGACGGCGACCCTACCGCGCGCAGCCGACGGGCGATGCCGTGCCCCTCGCCCCTACCCTGAGACCGTGCCCGACTTCCTCTCCCCCGCCTGGTTCAGCGCTGCCGACCATGCCGTCCGACAGGCGGCCATCCCCGTCGACGGCACGCTGCTCCCCTTGGTGCTCGAACACGTGGTGGTCGACGACGGGGAGGCGTCGGTGCGGTGGCAGGTGGTGGTCGACGTCGGCGGCGGCGCACACGTGGACGGTCCGTTGCCACTCGGGCCGACGACCTCAGTAACCGTCCCAGAACCTCGTGACCCCGCGCCGTCCACCGGCAGCGGATCAGCGAGCAACGAACCGACGAGTCCCCCCATAGATCGTGAGGCCACGGTCCGCCTCCTGTGTGACCGTGAGGTGGCGCATGGCCTGGCGGCGGGGACGCTGAGCGCGCGGGACGCATTCATCGCCGGCCGACTGCAGCTCGGCGGGGACACCACGGCGCTCCTCGCCGCTCGGCCGATCCTCAAGGCGCTGGGCAGTGCCATGGCTGCGGTGACCACCAGCGATGGCGCACCAGCGGCGGGTGGTTCAGCGGGCGACACGGCAGTTCGTTCGACTGACCCGCACCCTTAGGCACGGACGCCACCTCCACCGGCCACCGGGGTGGCGTGCGCGTCAGAGGCCCTGCGCCGTCAGAGCAGCCCGAGGTCGGCCACTGCCTGACGCTCCTCGACCAACTCGGCCGCCGAGGCGTCGATGCGACCGCGGGAGAAGTCGTCGATGTCGAGCCCCTGCACGATCTCGTAGCGGCCGTCGGCGCAGGTCACCGGGAACGACGAGATGATGCCTTCGGGGACACCGTAGGAGCCGTCGGAGGGGATACCCATCGACACCCAGTCACCCTGGGGTGTCCCGGCGATCCAGTCGTGCATGTGATCGATGGCGGCGTTGGCCGCCGAGGCCGCCGAGGACAACCCGCGGGCCTCGATGATGGCCGCCCCCCGCTGCTGCACGGTGGGGATGAACGTCTCCTCCAGCCACTGCTGGTCGGAAATGACCTCAGCTGCGCTCTTGCCGTTCACCTTGGTGTGGAACAGGTCGGGGTACTGGGTGGCGGAATGGTTGCCCCAGATGGTCATGGTGGTCACGTCCGCCACCGTCACACCAGCCTTGGCCGCCACCTGGGCGATGGCCCGGTTGTGGTCCAGGCGGGTCATGGCAGTGAAGCGCTCGTCGGGCACGTTGGGGGCGTTGTTCATGGCGATGAGGGCATTGGTGTTCGCCGGGTTGCCCACCACCAGTACCCGGACGTCGTCGGCCGCACCGTCCGACAGTGCCTTGCCCTGGGCCGTGAAGATGGCGCCGTTGGCCTCGAGGAGATCCTTGCGTTCCATGCCCTTCGAGCGGGGGCGGGAGCCGACGAGCAGCGCGATGTTGGTGCCCTCGAACGCCTCGTTGGCGTCGTCGGTCTGCACCACGCTGTCGAGCAGCGGAAAGGCGCAGTCCTCGAGTTCCATGCAGACGCCGCGCAGGGCGTCGAGGGCCGGCGTGATCTCGAGCAGTTGCAAGCGGACCGGCGTGTCGGGTCCCAGGATGGCCCCACTGGCCACACGGAACAGCAGGCTGTAGCCGATCTGGCCGGCGGCACCGGTCACGGTGATGCGGACAGGCTCGTTGGTGCTCACTCGTACTCCTCGAATCGGACACCGGGTCGCGGTGCCGCAGGTGGCCTGGCGGGGGGTTGCAGCGCCTGTGGACTCGTGACCGCTGTGGCCGTCGTCCGGGAGGCACCGAGGCGCGGTCGGCAGCTGGAGGACCGGTCCGCCCGCGCTCCGCCGGGGACGCTAGCGGTCCCGCGTGCTCCCGAGCCAGCTGCGGTAGAGCTCCGCATACCGCCCGTCGGCCGCCACCAGCTCGTGGTGCGCCCCGCGTTCCACGATGCGACCGCCGTCGAACACCAGGATCAGCTCGGCCCGCTCCGCGGTGGACAAGCGGTGCGCCACCGACAGGGTGGTCCGCCCCTCGGCCAGGCGGACCAAGGCCGAGGTCAAGGCCTGTTCCGTCTCCGGATCGACTGCGCTGGTGGCCTCGTCGAGGATGAGCAGCCCCGGGTCGGCGAGCTGTGCCCGAGCCAGGGCCACCAGCTGACGTTCACCCACCGACAGCTGTTCACCCCGTTCCCCGGCGGGCGTGTCGAGTCCGGCGGGGAGCCGGTCCACCCACCACTGCAGATCCAGTGCGTCGAAGGCCGCCAGCACGTCGGAGTCGGAGGCGCCCGGCCGACCCAGCCGGACGTTCTCGCCCACGGTCAGGTCGAACAGGAAGCCGTCCTGGGGCACCATGCGGATCCGTGCACGACGCGAGTCGGCGGCCACGTCACCGAGTGGCGCGCCGCCGATGCGCAGCTCGCCGGTGGTGGGATCGGCCAGCCGCACCAGCAGCTTGGCGAACGTGGTCTTGCCCGATCCGGTCTCACCCACCACCGCCACGGACGTCCCCGACGCAATGTGCAGGCCGATGTCCACCAGCACCGGCGGCCCGCCCCGGTAGGCGAAGCCGACGCCCACGGCCTCCACGCTGAGAGCGCCTCTGGCGAGTTCGACACCGGGCTCGGGGTCCACCACCTCTGGCGGCGTATCGAGCACGTCGAGCACCTTGCGCCAGCCGGCCACCGCAGTCTGCGTCTGGTCCAGTACCTCGTTGAGTTCTGTGATGGGACCGATGATGAGGGTGACGAGGAAGATGGACGCCACCACCGAGCCGGCGTCGAGTCCCCACGACGCGCCCCAGGTGACCCCGGCGAAGACCACGGCACCCACCACCAGACCGCCGAAGAGGTCGCTCATGGAGAAGATGCCGGTGACGAAGCGCAGGGCCCGGGTCTCGGCCCGATACTGCCGGTCGATGGCCGCTCCCAGGCGGCCCTCGGTGCGCTGGGCCAGTCCGTAGGCCCGCACGACCGGGGCCCCCATGACCGCCTCGGAGACCGCGGTGAGCGTCTCGCCCACCTGGGTCCGCACCCGGTCGTAGGCCGCCAACTGGCGTCGCTGGAGGTAGCGCAGCGCCGGCAGCATGGGCACCAGCACCGCCACCACGACCACGGTCAGTTGCCAGGCGTAGAGCGCCAACACGCCGAGTACCACCACGATCACCACCGGGTTGACGATCCACGCCACCGCCCCCCACTGGGCGAACCGGGCAATGGTCTCGATGTCGCTCGTCACCCGGGAGGTGAGCACGCCCCGTCGCGTCTCGTCGAGATCCGCGATCGAGAGGCGGTGGATGTGAGCGAAGGTCCGTTCCCGCAGGTCGGCCAGCGTCGACTCGGCAATGGCGACCAGGCGGACGTAGGTGGCACGCGAGGCAACCATCACGCCCAACACCACCACGGCGGCGATGCCCACGGCGCTCCACACGAAGCCCGGACGGAACCCGTCCGGACCCAGCAGGCCGCGGTCGAGCACCTGTTGGATCAGCACCGGCACCGCCACCTTGCCGCCGGCACTGAGCAGGGCCAGGCCGACGGTGGTGCGGATGCCGCGCACGAGCTGCGGGCTGGCGCCCAACGCCCGGCGCAGCACCGAGATCGCACCACCCGGCTCATCGGGCGTCTCCCCCAGCACCTCGGCGAGAGGGTCGGCATCGCCGGTGTCGTGCGGTTGGCCGGTTCCGCTCTGTCCAGCGGGTCCGGCGGGCCCGGGATCGATGGTGGCCACGTCGTCGTCACGACGCCCGGGCCGGCTCACCGCCGCCATGTCGCCGTGGGAGAGATCGTCGGGGGTCGGGTCGGTCGGGGTCACGGCCTCGCCTCCCCCGATGGCAGGCCGTCGCGTTCGTAGGCGGCCACGATGCGCTCGTAGGCGGGCAGTGCCAGCAACTCTTCGTGCCGGCCCGAGGCGGCGATGCGCCCGCCGTCGAGGAACAGCACCCGATCGGCCAGGCGGATGGTGGACAGCCGGTGGGCCACCACCAGCGTGGTGGCGGCCAGTTCACGGCGCAGATCAGCCAGGATGGCCGCCTCCACCACCGGGTCGACCGCGCTGGTGGCGTCGTCGAGCAGCAGCAGACGGGGTTGGCGCACGAGGGCGCGGGCCAGGGCCACCCGCTGGCGCTGCCCGCCCGACAGGGTGAGCCCGCGCTCGCCGACCAGGGCGTCGTAGCCGTCGGTCACCGCCTCGATGAACCCTGCGGCGTGCGCGGTGCGCGCTGCCGCCTGCACTGCCTGGAGGTCCACGGTGTCGTTGAGGTCGATGTTGGTGCGCAGCGGGTCGGCGAACAGGAACGTTTCCTGGAACACCAAGGCCACCGCCTCGCGCAATGCGGCCGGGTCGAGGTCGGCCACATCGACCCCGGCGATCGAGACCGTGCCCCGGTCGGGATCGAGCAGGCGCACCACCAACTCACACAGGGTGGTCTTGCCCGCCCCGGTGGCACCCACCAACGCCACGATCTCCCCTGGCGCCACCTCGAAGGTGGCGCCCGCGAGCACTGCGGTGCCGTCGGGCCAGGAGAAGGCGACGTCATCGAAGCGCAGGCCCACCGGACCGTCGGGCAGCCCGACCCCGACGCCTTCAGGGGGCCCTGGGGGTACGGCGAACACCCGGTCGAGGCGCTCGGTGGCCACCACCGACCGGGGCAGCTCCTGGAGGAAGAAGCCCACGATGCGCACCGGGAAGGCCAGGAGCCCGAACAGCGCCATGGCCTGCACCAGTTGGCCGATCTCGATTGCGCCCGAGTCGATACGCCACGCACCCACCAACGCCAGGACGATGATGCCCAGGTTCGGGAGCGCGTCGATGGCCGGCTCGAAGGTTCCCCGGATCCGCCCGACGCGCACCCGGGCCTCGCGCAACGAGTCGGCGGCGGTGGCCATGCGATCACGCTCGTGGTCAGCCAGGCCCAGGGTCTTCACCACCAGCGCACCGTCGAAGCTCTCGTGGGCGATGCGACTGACCCGGCCGATGCGCTCCTGCACCTCGGCGACGGGGCCGTGCACCCGGTCGGTGTAGATGCGGTTGAGCACGGCCAACGCCGGGAACAACACCAGCGCCACCGCCGTGAGGACCGGGTCCACAGCGAGCAGGCTGGCCAGCGAGAAGCCGATGAGCAGCACCACCCCGATGCTGAACGGCACGGGGTCGAGCACTTCGGTGGAGGCCTGCACGTCGGCATCGGCGTGGGCCAGCAACTGACCGGCGGGGGTGTCACGGTGGTACTCGAGCGGGGCGTGGACCAGCGTGTGGCCCACCTGGCGACGCAGCCGGGCCCGCACCCGGAACGAGGTCACCCCCGCCGAGTAGCGACGCAACAAGATCGACGAGGCCCGCAGCACCCCCAGCCCGACCAACAGCAACGCCCCACCGAGGGCGGCGCGGGCTGTGGCCGGCTCGGTGGTGAAGGCCGGCAGGATCAACTCGTCGGTGACCCGGCCGATTGCCCAGGCGGTGGCCACCACGCCGGCGGCATGGATGGAAGCGCCGATCAGTGCCAGGGTGAAGGTCACCGGCTCGTCACGGACGTGACGCCAGACCGTCCGCAGCCCCCGGGTGAACACGGCCTCCATAGGTTCGTCATGGTCCCCCTTCGGCCCCAGGGCGGGCGAATCGATTCTCCTGATCTCACGGTCGACGTGACCTGCGTGCCCACGTTGGGAGTCGAGTCGCTCGGCTCCCAGGCCGATCGGTAGCCTGCGAGCCATGCGCAGCCCCAAGGACTTCTTCCAGCCTCTGGCCCTCGGCGCCCCGGACCCGGTCCGTGAGATCCCGTTCCGGCCGTCGCGGATGATCCACTTCTTCGACCCGTCGAACCCGAAGATGGTGGCCAAGGTGCCCGACATGGCCACCAAGGCCGACGTGCTGCTCGGCAACCTCGAGGACGCCATCAAGGCCGACAACAAAGAAGCCGCCCGAGCCGGGCTGGTGGAGGTGGGCCGCAACGTCGACCTGGGCGACGCCCAGCTGTGGACCCGCATCAACAGCCTCGACTCGCCATGGTGCCTCGACGACCTCATCACCCTGGTCACCGAGATCGGTGATCGCCTCGACGTCATCATGGTCCCCAAGGTGGAAGGCGCCGAGGACATCCACTACGTGGATCGCCTGGTGGCCCAACTCGAGGCCCGCGCCGGCCTGCAGCGACCCATCCTGTTGCACGCCATCTTGGAGACCGCTCGTGGCGTGGCCAACGTGGAGGAGATCTGCCTGGCCAGCCCCCGCATGCAGGGACTGTCGCTGGGGCCGGCCGACCTGGCGGCCTCTCGCCGCATGAAGACCACCCGCGTGGGTGGCGGTCACCCCGACTACCTGGTGCGCGCCGACCCCGTCGACGGCGACATCGAGGGCGCCCGGGCCACGGCCCAGCAGGACCTGTGGCACTACACGCTGGCCCGCATGGTCGATGCCTGCGGGACCGCGGGGATCCTCCCCTACTACGGCCCCTTCGGCGACATCGCCGACGTGGTGGCCTGCGAGGACCAGTTCCGCAACGCCTACCTGCTGGGTTGCGTCGGCACCTGGACCCTCCACCCCAAGCAGATCGAGATCGCCAAGCGGGTGTTCTCCCCCGAACCCTCGGAGGTCCTGTGGGCCAAGCGGGTCATCGACGAGATGGGCGACGGCACCGGCGCGGTCATGATCGACGGCAAGATGCAGGACGACGCCACGGTCAAACAGTGCCGCGTGGTGGTCGAACTGGCCACCCAGTTGGCGGCCAACGATGCCGAACTGGCCGAGGCCTACGGCCTCTGACCGCCGCCGTCCCGCGGGAGCGACACCCGTCCCGTCACCACCCGGGTTTCTGGCGTACGAATCGCGGGTCATAGCCTGCGGCACGTACGCAAGAAATCAGCGGTTGGTCCAGCCGGTCGGTCGGCAGACCGGCCCGCCCCCGCCCGCCCGTCAGCCAACGCCCGACCGAGGAGACCCGATGTCCGCAGCCGACGCCGCTTCCGCCGCCACCTCCGAGTTGCGACCGCGCCGGTCCGTCCTCTACATGCCCGGCGCCAACGAACGGGCACTCGAGAAGGCCAAGTCGCTGCCTGCCGACGCCATCATCTTCGACCTCGAGGACGCGGTGGCCCCCGATGCCAAGCCCGACGCCCGCCAACGGGTCTGCGCGGCGGTGGGCTCGGGCGAGTACGGACGACGTGAGCTGACCATCCGGGTCAACTCCATCGACACCGAGTGGCACGAAGCGGACCTCCGAGCTGCCGCCGAGGCCGGCCCTGACGCCGTCGTCGTCCCGAAGATCAACCGCCCCGCCGACGTGCACGCCGTGGAGCGACTGCTCGAGTCGGCCGGTGCGCCCGACACGACCACCATCTGGGCCATGGTGGAGACGCCGATCGCCATGCTGGCGGCCACGGACATCGCCTCGGCCTCGGAACGGCTCAACGTCCTCGTCATGGGCACCAACGATCTGGCCAAGGAGCTCCACGCTGCACACGTGCCCGGCCGCCAACCGCTGCTCACCGGGCTGGGTCTGGCGCTGTTGGCCGCCCGAGCCACCGGCAAGGTGATCCTCGACGGCGTGTACAACGACGTGAAGAACCCCGAAGGGTTCGCCACCGAGTGTCGCCAAGGCGCCGACATGGGCTTCGACGGCAAGACCCTCATCCATCCCTCACAGGTCGAACCCTGTAACGAGGCGTTCGCGCCGTCGGCCGACGAGGTCGAGCGGGCCCGGGCGCTGATCGCCACCTTCGAGGAGGCCGAGGCCGCCGGCGTGGGCGTCGTCACCTTCGAGGGTCGCATGGTGGAGAACCTCCACGTGGAACAGGCCCGACAGGCAGTGGCCATCTCCGAGGCCATCGCTGCGTTGTGAGGGGATTTGCCCTGCGCCGTTCGGGTGCGGGCCATGCTGCCCTTCAGCGAAGAACTCGGCAGTCGGCTGGCACATTGCACGAACACGGTTCTAGATTGTTGTTCCGACCCTTGTGACCTCGGAACGGGAGCAACATGGACAACGACGTTCCGGACGGGACGACAAGGCGGCAACTCCTCGGCAGAGGAGCAGCGCTGGCGGGCGCTGCATGGGTGGCACCCCAGATCGTCTCTGCCCCAGCGGCCGCCGCGCAGACCTGTGTGCCGGGTGTGTTGAGCTGGGACGACTTCGCCGTCGGCTCCACGTTCACGAATGCCACCGTGAACGGCGTCAACGTGTCGATGACCACCGTCCCGTTGCCCGGCACGACGGTGCTGCCCGTGAACAACACCATCCGAGTTCCACCGAACGGCAGCTTCAACTCACAGGCTCTGCAGTGGCAGCAGGTCCCCAACGCCTCGGGGGTCGGCCAGGACATCACCTTCACCTTCGATGTCCCGGTGTCGAACCTGAGCTTCACCTTGGCCGATCTCGATGACGTCAGCGGCGCCTGGAGCGACGACGTCATCATGCTCACCCCCGGTTACACGTTCTCCATCCCCACCGTCTTCGTGCCGGCCACTCCGGCGGGCAACGTCGTTGGCCTCGGCACGTTTACCAGTCCGTTCTTCAACAGCAACCCGAACTTCAACTTCCTGAACACCTCGAACCGCGGCAACGTCACCATCAACTACGCCGGGCCCATCTCGACGTTCTCCTTCCGCTACCGCAACGGCCCGCTTTTCGGCGGCGGCAATCAGCTCATCTACATGCTCGACATGTCGTGGGACTGCTGAGCATGCCCGCCCTCATGTCCCGAGCCGACGGAGGCCACCGATGATCGTGACCGCATCCCACTCGTTCGGCACCGCAGAGGCCAGCGCGTTCGCAGACCAGCTCGGGGCCTCCCGTGCGACGGCCGCGGTCGTCACCGCACTCGAGCGGTGTGCCGAGGACCCACAGCCCAACGTTGCCGTCGGGGCGGAGGCTCTGGTGGCCGCAGAGGTGGTGGCCGCATCGCTGGGCCAGCCCTCGGCGTGGCTCCCTGCTCCCGTCGTCGAGTGGCTCTCCGACGACCCTCCGCTGTTCGACGGATCCACCATCAACCTGGCGCTGCGGGCCGTCGGAAGCGTCTTCTCAGACGACAGCGAGCTCTGCGGCTTCGGCTACCGCGACGTGGGCGCCGCCTGGGGCGAGTCGGTCACCGACCTGCGACGCCGCCTCGGTGGACTGACCGACCAGGGTCGATCCGCAACTCGAACCTCATCCCGGTAGCTGGATCGACTTCAGCTCGGTGAACTCCTCGATGCCCCAGCGGCCCTTCTCGCGGCCGGTGCCGGACTGCTTGAACCCACCGAAGGGCGCCAGCAGGTTGAAGGCGCCACCGTTGACGTCCACCTGCCCGGCGCGCATCCGACGGGCGAAGGCCATGGCCCGCTCCACCGAGCCGGCCTGCACGCCCCCGGCCAGGCCGTAGTCGGTGTCCTCGGCGATGGCCAGCGCTTCTTCCTCCGTGTCGTACGGCATGATCGACAACACTGGCCCGAAGATCTCCTCTCGGGCGATGGTCATGTCCGGGGTGACCTCTGCGAACACCGTGGGTTGCACGAAGTAGCCGGTGTCGAGCCCCTCTGGTGCCTCCACACCCCCGGCCACCAGCACGGCGCCCTCGTCGATGCCCGTCTGGATGTAGCTGCGCACCCGGTCGCGCTGGGCTGCGGACACCAGCGGCCCGATCTGCGCCCCCTCCTGGTCAGCCGGACCGACGGCCGTCGACTCGGCAGCCTGGCGAGCAAGCTCGACCACCTGGTCCTGCAACGCGCGGGGCACGATCATGCGGGTGAGCGCCGTGCAGGTCTGTCCTGAGTTCAGGTAGCACCCGAAGGTGACCCCGGGCGGCACGCAGGCCTCGAGATCGGCGTCGTCGAGGATCACGTTGGCCGACTTGCCACCCAGCTCGAGATGCACCTTCTTCACGGTGGCGGACGCCACCTCGGCCACCCGCTTGCCGGCCCGGGTCGAGCCGGTGAACGACACCATGTCGACGTCGGGATGCGCAGCGATGGCTTCGCCCACCACGGGACCGAACCCAGTCACCAGGTTGAACACGCCGGCGGGGAAACCGGCCTCGTCGATGGCTTCGGCCAGGACGAAGGCGTTGAGCGGCGCCACCTCGGAGGGCTTCAGCACGACGGTGCAGCCGGCGGCCAGCGCCGGGGCCACCTTGCACATGATCTGGTGCAGCGGATAGTTCCACGGCGTGATGGCCCCCACCACCCCGACGGGGTCACGCACGACCAGCGAGTTGCCGACGGTCTCTTCCCAGGCCACCTGGTCCATGAGCTCGACGTGGGCCTTGGTGTTGGCGACGGGGAGCCCGGCCTGGATCAGGTTGGCGTAGAGCGACGGCATGCCCATCTCGGTGGCCAGCAGGTCACCGAGCTCGGAGCTGCGGGCCTCGAGGGCCTCGGCCAGACGGGCCACGGCCTTGCGTCGCTCTTCGACGGTGGTCTGACCCCATCCGCCGTCGAACGCACGCCGAGCTGCGGCCACGGCACGGTCGACGTCCTCAGCGGTGCCCTCGGGCACCGACCCACACACCTTCTCGGTGGAGGGGTTGATCACCTCGATCATGTCCGAACCGGTGGAGGGCACCCAGGCCCCGTCGATGTAGAGCTTGTCCTGCGTGCGCACGTCGGTCATGGTGCCCCCTTGGTCGACCTTCCCAGACCCTACCGGCTTCGATCGGCTCACGACCCGGTCGTGGCAGACGGCACACCCCCCACCCAGCTGCTCAGCGTTCGATGCCGATGAGGCCTTCGACCAGCTCGAGGGCGCCGTGCAGTCCGTCGGTGCCCACCTCGTAGACCGGCACGGTGGTGCACAGCGCGGATAACAGCTCCAGACCGTCCTGCCCGCGTGCGGGCAGGTTGAAGACCTGCCCGGCCAGCCGCAGGGCGGCGGGCACCGGGTCCAACGGCTCCAGGCCCTCCGCCGGGCGCGATCGGTCGGGCAGCACCACCCCCACCACCGGCGCGGGCTCCACCCCGACGCCACCACCGAGGTGCGCCGGGTCGAGATGGCCGCCCACCAGCACCACACCCTCCGGCCACGGTCCGACGACCGCCGCCTGCAGGTCCATCGACGCCTGCGCCAACGACAGCGGCTTGGGGTAGGGCACCACCTCGATGCCGGGCGCCTCGGAGGCGTCGGGCCCGCCCAGCGCACCGGCCCGCCGACGGACCCGCGCCGCCTCGTCGGTGAGATAGCGCGCCCCGCGACGACCCAGCGCCGCCGTGAGCGTCGATTTGCCGGCGTCCGGATCACCGACGATCAGAACTGCACCCGCGGGCCCGGCCACCACCCCGGCATGCACCACCATGTCGGTGTCGCTCGCCTCGATGGCTGCCGCGTTCGACCGGACCAGCAGGCTGCGGATCGCCTGGTCGTCGACGGCGGTGCGCCCCGAGGTGACCCCGTTGCGCGTCAGCATCCAATGGGCCGCCGCCACCACCGTGTGCTCGGCGGCAGGGTCGTCGGGCGGGCGCTCGGGCGGCGGTTCCCGCCGGAGCGTCCACACCTCGGCGGTGCCGGTGTCGGGGCCGGCCGCCAGGGCAGCGAGTGGCGTCAGCATCGACTCGAGCACCTCGTCGAGAGGGGGGTCGACCACGAGTAGCTGTTCGAGGCCGAGCCACCGCAGGCGCCGCCCGCCGGGCGGCACGATGGCGGGCGCCTGCTCACCCCGACCGTGGTCGGCCCGGCCCCCGACGGCCCCGGCCTCGTTGTCGCTCTCGGCCTCGCCGTCGTCATCGCCCTCCGCCGCCACCCCTCCCGACTCGGCCACCTCCGTAGCCGACGGCGCGCCCACGACCAACCCTGCGCGGCGAAACCCCTCGATGGTGGCGCACACATCATCCGCCACCATCTCTGGCGCCACCGCGAACGAAGCCGCCACGGCGTCGATGACCTCGCTCACACCCCGGGGTGACCCCTCTACGGTCGCCACTTGCCACACCGCCGCCGCCGTCGGGTTCAACACGTGCAACTGACGCTCGGCCGGGTCGTGAACCAAGAGGTGGTCCCCCAGCGGAGCCACGTGGACATCGATACCGGGACCAACCCACCATCGCCGGTCCATCGGCATCAGCGGCTCGCCGTTCCCGGGCGGGTGCTCAGCCACCCAGCCCGAGGTTCTCGTAGATCTGGCGCGTGGCCGGCGACCGGTTCAGCGTGTAGAAGTGCAGGCCAGGCGCCCCGGCGGCCAGCAGCTCCGCGCACAGCTCTGTGGCCAGCTCGATGCCGAGCGCACGCACGGCGTCGGGATCATCGGCCAGCGCCTCGAAGCGCTCGGCCAGGTGGGGAGGGAATTCGGCGCCGGACATGGCCGCCATCCGTCCCACCGACTTGAGATTGGTCACCGGCATGATGCCGGGCACCACCGGCTTCGCCACCCCCAGCGCGGCCAGTTCGTCCACCATCCGGAGGTAGTGGTGCGCTTCGAAGAAGAACTGGGTGATGGCGAAATCCGCGACGAGAAGCTTGGCGGCGAGCATCCGGCGATCGCTGGTTCGATCGGGCGAACGCGGGTGGAGTTCGGGATGAGCGGCCACCCCGATGGAGAAGTCACCGACCTCCTGCACGAGCGCCACCAACTCCGAGGCATACGCCAGGTCGCTGGGGGCATCCTCCATACCGTCGGGCACGTCGCCACCGAGCGCCAGGATGTTCTCGATGCCGGCCTCGCGGTACTCCTCGAGCAACGAGACCAGCTGTTCCCTGCTGTGCGCCACGCAGGTGAGGTGCGCCATGGCGGTGATGCCGGTGTCGCGTTCGATGTGGATGACCACGTCCCTCGTGCGCTCCCGGGTGGACCCGCCGGCCCCGTAGGTCACCGACACGAACGACGGGTCGAGCGGCTGCAGCTCCCCCACGGTCTTCTCGAGCGCCCGGGCGGCCTCGTCGGTCTTCGGAGGGAAGAACTCGAACGACCACGTCGGTCCGGCCGCCAGGAGCTCGCTGATCTTGGCCATGGCGGCATACTACGGTGCCGGCTCGCACCGGCCGCAGGCGACACCATGTCCTGCGCCCGGTTCGACCCGACGAAGTCGGCCAGGCGAGCGGGCAGCCTCAGGCCCGGCGAGGGTGCTGCTCAGGCCGGCTCAGGTGGCCCGATGCCGCTCGGCGGCAGCCACGGTGTTGGCCAACAACATGGCCCGGGTCATCGGTCCCACGCCGCCGACACGTGGCGACAACCAGCCGGCCACCTCGGCCACTTCGTCGGCCACGTCGGACAGAAGCCGACCGTCACGGAACGACACGCCCGCCGCCACCACCACGGCGCCGGCCTTGACCATGTCGGCGGTGATGAGCCCCGGTGATCCGGCGGCAGCGATCACCACGTCGGCCACCCGCGTGTGGGCACCCACATCAGCCACCCCGGTGTGCACCACGGTCACCGCGGCGTTGGCGCCGGGCCGCTTGAGCGTCAGCAGGTTGGCCAGCGGTCGACCGATGGTGAGGCCCCGGCCCACGATGACCACGTGCTGGCCGGCCACGTCCAGCCCGTGATGCTCGAGCAGCGCCACGATGCCCGCAGGTGTGCAGGCCAACGGCGCGTCGACCCCGAGCACCAACCGCCCGAGGTTCACCGGGTGCAGCCCGTCGGCATCCTTGGCCGGGTCGACCTGTTCGAGCAGCGCCTCGTAGTCGAGGTGAGCCGGAAAGGGGTACTGCAGCAGATAGGCGTCGACCTCGGAGGACTCGTTGAAGCGGGCCACCACCTCGGCCACGTCCTCCGCACTGGCGTCGGCGGGGAGGTGGACATGGTGGGAGGCGATGCCCATGGCCTCGCAGTCCCGGTGCTTCATAGCCACGTAGTTGGCCGACGGCCCGTCGTCGCCCACCAACACCGTCCCCAGGCCCGGACGGTGGCCGCCGGCGGTGAGGGCGTCGATGCGCTCGGCGAGCGATGCCTTCACCGCCGCTGCTGCTGCCTCACCGTCGAGCACCTGTGCCGTCATGGTCGGGCATCGTAGGCGTGACAATGACCCAGGGCGACACCACCCAGACGCCGCTTCGCTATTTGTCCGGCTGTCGATTTCTCCGGGTGTGTTCAAGAAACCCGTGCGCCGCGCCGAGGTTTTCTATGGCCCGTCTGCCAGACTTGCCACTGTTCAGCGGGATCGAGCGGAGTTCCCAGATGGCCATGACCACTCCAGATGTTCCGGCCAAACAGCGGCGCCGGCTTGTCACCACGCTGCTGGCTGCCGTCGCGCTGCTGGCCGTCGGCGTCGGGGTGCCGTCCGGGCCCATCGCTGGCGCCGACGAACCCGGCATCAGCGGTCCGATCGACGACGGGGACTGGCTGGCGTGGGTGAACCTCTACCGGGCGCAGACCGGCCTGGCACCCGTCGTCGAGGATCCAGCGCTGAGTGCGGGCGCCGGGCTGCATGCCCAGTGGATGCTGGCCAACCAGTTCGCGTCGCACCCGCAGTGCAAGGAGGCGGCGCCCACCCCGACCACGTGCACACCGGTCGACAACCCCTTCACCGGGCTTCCGACGCTGGGGTCGACCTACGAAGGTCACCGCGCCGGCACCGAGAGCAACATCCAGTTGTGGGGCCCGACCATCCCTGCGCCGCGCACCGTGCTCGAGCGGTGGATGGCCGGACCGTTCCACGCCGTGGGTGTCATCGATCCCAGACTGCAGACCACGGGGTACGGACAGTCGATCAACCTCTCCCTCCCCCTCACGCACGCAGCCGGCCTCAACATCCTGACCGGACGCGCTGGCGCCCCACCGCCAGCAACGGTTTTCCCGCTCGTGTGGCCCGGCGACGGCTCGGCCTCGGCGGTGCGTGTGATGCCCACCGAGTACCCGAACCCCATGACGCACTGCGGGTGGGACTTCCCCGCCGGGGCCCCGGTCATCGTGCAGTACGAGACACCCACCCCCTTGGCCTCGGCCACCATCTGGCAGGTCAACGGCGACGGCAGCGAGGAAGAAATCGAAGCCTGCGGTTTCGACGGCACCGAGGGTGCCAATGGCTACTCGAGCCCCGACAGCGACGAGCAGTCGTTGGGACGCCTGGTGCTACGGGTACGCAACGCAGTCGTGCTCCAGCCACGCCACCCGCTCGAGGTGGGTGCCACCTTCCGCTACGAGATCAAGGGTGTGGGCGAGCCGCTGATCGAGGGCACCTTCTCGGTGGTCGACCCTGAGAACGTCTACGGCCCTCCGCATCCCACGACCACCACGACCACCACCTCCACCACACAGCCCGCCGGTGGAGGTCCGTTCACCGACGTCGGCGCCAACCACCCGTTCGTGGACGCCATCACGTGGATGGTGGACGAGGAGATCGCCTCGGGGTTCGCCGACGACACGTTCCGCCCCACCAACCCTGTCAGCCGCCAAGCCATGGCGTCGTTCCTGTGGAAGCTCCAGGGCTCGCCCCAGGCCTCCTGCAACGGTTCGTTCACCGACGTGCCCCCCACCCATCCCTTCTTCGACGCCATCTGTTGGATGGTGGCCGCAGACCTGGCGGGTGGCTATGCCGACGGCAGTTTCCGTCCCACGAACCCCGTCAGCCGCCAGGCCGTCGCTGCGTTCCTCCACCGACTCGCAGGGGAACCGGCACCATCCGCTGGTACCGACGCTTTCAGCGATGTCCCGCCCGGCCACCCGTTCCGCACGGCCATTGGCTGGTTGGTGCAAGAAGGCATCGCCAAAGGGTTCAACGACGACACGTTCCGTCCCACCAACCCTGTCAGCCGCCAAGCCGCTGCGTCGTTCCTCTACGGCACGACCGGCACGGCCTGACGCTCCCGGGTCACTGGCCTACTGCCGTTCATCTCGCTGGCCTCGCCGTTCGGCCAGCCACTGCGATGCCACGAAGTCGGCTTCGGCGACGTCCGCTTTGCGTTCGTTGCAGGCGCGGCAGGCGAACACCATGTTGGCGAGCACGTCCCGCCCACCGCGGCTGCGGGGCACGCGATGGTCGATGGTGCGTTGCACCCCGGCGTCCTCACCGAACAGGACGTCGCAGTAGAAGCAGTGCGTGCCGGCGTTGCGGTTGGCGCGGGCCGCACCGTCTGCTCGTCGGTGGGCTGCGACCTGCGCCAGCCAACGACGCGGGCTGCGGAGTACGCGGGGTCCGGCCACGACCACCACCCTTGCACGACGCCACACGTTCACGTCGCCGCATCAGGGCCGGCGCCGACATGCGGGTGGAGCATCGGCCGGGCGGCCTCCCTCATCGCCCGGTATCGTCAGTTCGGGGTCGCCTCGGTGAACGATGCGCACACCTGCTCACCGCGCGGCGTCATCGTCGATCGAGCGGACCTCCGGGGGAACCATGCGCACCACCCGCCAACGGCCCGCCGCCACCGCCATCGGGCTCGCACTGTTCGCTGCAGCATCCTGTGGGACCGGAGGCTCGGAGGAGCCTGGCGCGTCCGACACCACCTCCACCACCCGACTCGTGGAGATGACGACCACCGATCCTCCCATCACGACAGCCACCACCACGACAACCACGACCTCGTCGGAGGCAGACCGGGCGGCAGCCCGACCGTCGCGGCTGGTGGTCGTGGACGCCGACGACCTCGTGGCGATCGACCTCGATGAAGGCACCCGGGTCGTGCTGGCCGAGGGGACTCGCATGGCGGACTCCCTGGGGCTCACCGAGGGGGTCATCGTCGGTGTGGACCTCTCGCCCGATGGCACGAAGGTGGCGTTCACCTACGGTGCACGCCCGAGTTTCCAGAGCACCTTCGGCCTGTACGAGGTGGCAACCGACGGGTCGTCTCCACCCGTGCGACTCCCCCTCGGAGTGGACGCGGAGCATCTGCGATCGCTCGGCGAAACCAAGTACTCGCCCGACGGGACATTGCTGGCGGTGGCGAGCGACAGCGGGCTGGTCGTGCTGGGCGATGGCGGCCACGGCGAGGCACACCCGATGGCGACGAATCCGGGACTTTCCCGGCACGTGCTGTGGTCGCCATCCGGTGATCAACTTGCTTGGGTCGTCCAGCGCTCCCGCTACCCGTGTTGCCAAATCGAGTCTGCCGACATCGACCCAGCGACCGGTCAGGTGCTCGGCGAGATCACCCACATCGAGTCCGACAGCCTTCCCTGGTTCGACGCCGAAGGATCGTTGCAGACCTACCCTTCCGACCAACCATGGCGCAGCCGGTTCGATACGGATGCCTCCAACCGGTTCATCCTGACCGAGCACCTCGACGAAGGTGTGTCACACCTCGTGTGGTGGGACACCGAAATCGTCATCCCCGCACCGCAGCGGTTGGAGTTGGACATCGACCTGACCTCGAACCGCGGTGCACGGACGAGGGTCTTCGCCTGGTAGTCGACCAACTGCGGTGGGCCCGCGTAGGAAACCAGCGGTTGACGAAGCGGTTCTCCCCCTCGGGTGGACACCGACGTACCTGCCTTGGCGCGGCCGCGCTGGAGTGTGTCAGTGGCGGAAGTGGCGTTCCCCGGTGAACACCATGGCCAACCCCTCGGCCTCGGCCCGGGCGATGACCTCCTCGTCGCGCACCGAGCCGCCGGGCTGTACCACCACCGCGGCCCCGGCCTCCACCGCGCCGTCGAGTCCGTCGGCGAAGGGGAAGAATGCATCGGAGGCATACACGCCGCCGGTGGCCCGTCCGTCGGCCTTCTCGCAGGCGATGCGTCCGGCGTCGCGGCGGTTCTGCTGGCCGGCGCCGATGCCGACGGCTGCGCCGCCGGCCACCAGCACGATGGCGTTGGAGGTGACCCGGGCCACCACCCGCCAGGCCAACTCCACGTCGCGCCACTGGGCCTCGGTGGGCTGTACCTCGGTCACCACCTGCCACGCCGTCCGGTCCACGGTGACCGGGTCGGGGGTCTGCACCAGGTAGCCGCCGTCGACGGCCCGCAGGCCCAGCCCCGGCGCTGAGGGTGCCGAGGCTTCGAGCACCCGCAGGTTGCGCTTCTCGAGCAACTTGAGCAGGGCGTCGTCGTCGAAACCCGGCGCGATGAGCACCTCGGTGAACACCTCGAAGAGCGCTGCGGCCATGTCGGAGGTGACCGGCCGGTTGACGGCCACGATGCCTCCGAAGGCACTCACCGGGTCGCAGGCGTGGGCCCGCTGGTACGCCTCGTCGATGGTGGCTCCCACGGCCACGCCGCAGGGGTTGGCGTGCTTGATGACCACCGCAGCGGGGTCGTCGCCCAGGCAGTGCACCAGGCGCCAGGCGGCATCGGCGTCGTAGACGTTGAGATACGACATCTCCTTGCCGCCGTGCTGCACCGCGCTGTCCCACCATCCCGAGGCACCCTCGGTGGCGTAGCGAGCACCCACCTGATGGGGGTTCTCGCCGTAGCGCAGCACCGCCTCGCGCCGCAGCGTCATGGTGATCTGCTCGGGCAGCGCTGCGTCACGCTCGTCGTCACCGGCGGCCGGCCCGTCCTCGCCGGCCAGCCAGTCGGCCACCTGGCGGTCGTAGGCCGCCGTCACCTCGAACGCCGTGCGGGCCAGCCGACGGCGGGTGGGCTCGGACAGCGAGCCACCGGCGGTGATCTCGGCCGCAACCGTGTCGTAGTCGGCCGGGTCGACGACCACCCCCACGTGGGCGTGGTTCTTGGCCGCGGCACGCACCATGGCCGGACCACCGATGTCGATCAGTTCGATCGAGGGGTCCGAGGAGAAGGGGTAGAGGTTGACCACCACCAGGTCAATGCCCTCGATGCCGTACTGGTCCATCTCGGCTCGGTGCTCGGCGTCGCTTCGGTCGGCCAGGATTCCGCCGTGCACCTTGGGGTGGAGCGTCACCACCCGGTGTCCGAGGATGGCCGGGAACCCGGTCACGTCGGCCACGTCGGTGACCTCGAGGCCCGCCTCGGCGATGGCCTTGGCCGTCCCACCGGAGGAGAGCAGGTCCCAGCCGGCGTCGGCCAGCACTCGGGCCAGCTCCACCACACCGGTCTTGTCGTACACCGACAGCAACGCCCTCATGTGACCGAACCTCTCTCCAGGATGGACTTGATCGTTGCTACGTACAGCCGCCGCTCGACGACCTTGATGCGCTCGTGCAGCGACTCGGCGGTGTCGTCACAGAGGACCTCGACGGCTTCCTGGGCCAGGATCGGCCCGTCGTCGACCGCCTCGGTGGCCACGTGCACGGTGCAGCCCGTGACCTTCACCCCGTAGTCGATAGCGGCCTGCACGGCATGCCACCCCTTGAACGACGGCAACAGCGCAGGGTGGGTGTTGAGGATGCGCCCCTCGTAGGCAGCGAACACCGGGCCCGACAAGATGGTGCCGAAGCCGGCCATCACCACCAGCTCGGTGTCTGCGGCCTGCAGCACCTCGACCATGCGTTCGGAGTAGGCATCACGGTCGAACCCCGCACCGAAGTCGGTGCGCTCCACCACCTCGCAGGCCAGCCCGTGGTCGGCGGCCACCTCGGTGGCTCGACACGGCCGGTCGACCACCACCAGTTCCACCGGCACCCCGGCACGGACCATGGCGTCGAGGATCGTCCCGGAGCCCGAAGCCAGCACAGCGATGCGCACCGGGGCACGCTACCAGCCACCCGAGGCGGCCATCGACACGCGAACGACCGCCCGCGTGGTCCACCCGGCAGGCCGGCGACCGGTCACGGGCGGACCTTCGGACCGGACCGCCTGGGTCAGGTGGTGGTGGCCAGCGGACCGACGGGCCCGCGGTACTGCGAGCTGCCGAAACCCAGCATCGGCCAGAAGACGAACGGCAGGAGCCACAGCCCGATCCCGTAGGCGGCGTCCTTGCCGAACGACTTGGCCATGTCGACCGACAACACGACCATGGCCACGAAGTTCACACACGGGATGATCAACAGGATGATCCACCACGGTTCGCGCCCGACGATCTTCGTCCATATGTAGATGTTGTAGATGGGCACGATGGCGGCCCATCCCGGCTGGCCGGCCTTGGCGAAGGCGGTCCACATGCCGGCGATCCACACCGCGATGACGGCGAAGTAGACGACCCAAAAGATGGCCGGTGGGCCGGCGTCGAGTTCGGTCGTGGTCTGAGCGATGACGTCGAGCATGCGAGGCCTCCCTGGTCAGGTAGGCGTCATCTTTGCAGGCTCGGGTCGGCTCGGGAAGGATGACCCCGCGTTCAGGCCCAGCCGTGGGTGCGAACGACCTCGACCATGAGCTCGCCGGCTTCGGTGGGGTTGTTCCCCACCTTGACGCCAGCACCCTCGAGCGCCTCCATCTTGGCCTGGGCCGTGCCCTTGCCACCGGAGACGATGGCCCCGGCGTGGCCCATCTTCTTGCCGGCCGGGGCGGTCACCCCAGCCACGTACGACACGACCGGCTTGGTCATCTTGGCGGCGATGAACTCGGCGGCCTCTTCCTCGGCCGATCCGCCGATCTCACCGATCATCATCACGGCCTTGGTCTCGGGGTCGGCCTCGAAGGCCTCGAGGCAGTCGATGAACGACGTGCCGGGCACCGGGTCGCCACCGATGCCGACGCAGGTGGTCACGCCGATGTCCTGCAGCTTGAGTTCGTACAGCGCCTGGTAGGTGAGCGTCCCCGAACGGCTGACGATGCCGACCGGACCACCCTCCTTGGCGATGTGCCCGGCGGTGATGCCGATGTTGGCCTTCCCTGGCGAGATGATGCCCGGGCAGTTCGGACCCAACAGGCGCACCGAGGGGAAGTCACGACGGAGCTTGTTGTAGAACCACGCTTCGTCGTGCGCCGGCACACCTTCGGTGATGCAGACGATGAACTCGACACCACCTTCGGCGGCCTCGATCACGGCGTCGCGTACGCCGGGCGCGGGGATGAAGATGCACGAGGCGTTGGCCCCGGTCTCGGCCACGGCGTCGGCCACCGAGGCGAAGATGGGGATGCCATCAACGTCGGTGCCGGCCTTGCGGGGGTTGGTACCCGCCACCACGTTCGTGCCGTAGTCGCGGTTGAGCAGGCCGTAGTAGCGGCCCTGCGAGCCGGTGAGGCCCTGGTAGACGACCTTGGTGGTCTCGTCGACGAAGATGGCCATCGTTGCTCCCGTCAGGCCCGCGCAGCGGCCAGCTCGGCCGCCCGGCGGGCGGCGTCCAACATGGTGGGCTCCATCTGCAGCGAGTCGCTGAGGTGCGGCTCGAGCAGGGCTCGGCCTTCCTCGGCGTTGGTGCCGTCGAGCCGGATGACGATCGGTGCGTCGATGGACACCCGGTCGAGGGCCTCGAGGATGCCCTTGGCCACCTCTTCGCCGCGGGTGATGCCCCCGAAGATGTTGATGAGGATCGACCGCACTCGTTCGTCGTTGTTGATGATCTCGAGTGCACCGGCCATGACGTCGGCGTTCGCACCGCCGCCGATGTCGAGGAAGTTTGCCGGCGACCCGCCCACCTGGTTGACCACGTCGAGCGTGCTCATGGCCAGCCCGGCGCCGTTGGCGATGATGCCCACCGACCCGTCGAGGCCCACGTACTGCAGGCCCTTGGCGTAGGCGGCTTCCTCACGGTCGTCGCGCACCTGGGTGGCCTCGTAGTCGCCCCATTCGTGGCGGAACTCAGCGTTGCCGTCGACGGTGACCTTGGCGTCGAGCGCATGCACCCGACCGTCGTCGGTGAGGATGAGCGGGTTGATCTCCACGAGGTCGGCATCGCCCTCGGTGTACGCCGTGTACAGCTTGGAGAGGATCTCGACGGCACCGTCGGTGGCCGCGGGGTTCAGCTTCGCATCGGCAACCCAGGCCCGGCAGGCCTCAGGCGTCAAGCCGTCGACCGGATCGACCCAGATCTTGGCGATGGCGTCGGGGTCACGCTCGGCCACCGCCTCGATCTCGACGCCGCCCTGGGCGGAGAGCATGCCGAGGTGCAGCTTGCGGGAGCGGTCGAGCGTGAAGCTGGCGTAGTACTCCTCGGCGATGTCGGACGCTTTCTCGATCCACAGGATCCGCACGACGTGGCCCTTGATGTCGAGGCCCAAGATGTTGGTGGCGTGGTGCCGCACCTCGTCGGCATCGCTGGCCAACTTCACACCGCCGGCCTTGCCGCGGCCGCCGGCGTGCACCTGCGCCTTGACCACCACCGGGTAGCCGATGGTCTCGGCGGCATCCACCGCCTGCTCCACCGTGTCGACCGCCCGACCGTCACTGACGGGAATGTCGAATCGTGCGAAGAACTGCTTGCCCTGGTATTCGAGAAGGTCCACGAGCGCACCCTACACAGCAGCGCGAAGGGCATCCCAAACCGACGCCGACACCCCGACGGGCACGCTTGCACGCCGCCCGGCGCTCTTCCTCACCCAGTGTCAGCAGCCTGCTCGCGCTCGTCGAGTGCCCGTTCCAGCCACGTGGAGATGTCGTCCAGCGCGGCGCCGGGGGTGAACACCTCGGCCACCCCGGCCGCCTTCAGTTCGTCGATGTCGCCGTCGGGCACGATGCCCCCGCCGAAGACGACCACGTCGTCGAGCCCACGCGCAGCGAGCTCGGTCACCACCCGGGGGAACAGCGTCAGATGTGCCCCGGAGAGGACCGACAGCCCGACGGCGTCGGCGTCCTCCTGCACGGCGGCCTCGGCCACCTGCTCAGGGGTCTGGAACAGCCCGGTGTAGATGACCTCGAACCCGGCGTCACGCAGCGCCCGGGCGATGACCTTGACCCCGCGATCGTGTCCGTCGAGTCCTGGCTTGGCCACCACCACCCGATACGTGCGCCGCATGCCTGCCAGCGTAGACCGACGGGCGATGCGATCCCGCCGGGGCGGGACGGGTCGCAGACCTCAGCGACGACCGACGGGGTGGACGGTGCGGTGGGCCACGAACTCCGGTCGGGGCGGGGTCCCGGCAAAGGGAGTCCCGAGTGGGTTGTCGACGGAGTTGTAAACGATGAACAGGTTGCTGCGGGCGAACGGGGTGATGTTGGAGTTCGACCCGTGCATGCAGTTGCTGTCGAACACCAGCGCGGAGCCCACCCCGCCAGTGATCTGGCAGATCCCGTGCTCACCCACCAGCCGAGCCAGGTTGTCGTCGTCGGGGACACCGACCTGCTGTGAACGCAGCGACTGCCGGTAGTGCCGCTCGGGCGTGGCCCCCACGCACCCGACGAACACCCGGTGCGACCCCGGGATGATCATCACGCTGCCGTTCACCTCGGTGTTCTCCGTCAAGGCCACCGAGATGGACACGGCGCGCATGGCGGGCATCCCGTCCTCGCCGTGCCAGGTCTCGAAGTCGGAGTGCCAGTAGAACTCACGCCCCCGATAGCCGGGTTTGAAGTTGACCCGGCTCTGGTGGACGTAGACCTCCGACCCCAGGATCTGTCGAGCGCGCCCCGCCAACCGCTCGTCGGCCACCAGATCGGCAAAGACGTCGCTGACCCGGTGGATGTCGAACACCGAGCGAACCTGATCCGAGTCGGGCTCGCGCACCACCAGCTCGGTCGTCGCCAGTTCCGGATCGGCAGCCAGTCGGAACGCCTCGTCCTGCAGCACGGCCACCTCGCCGGTGTCGACGAGTTGGTCGACGGTCAGAAAGCCTCGCCGGTCGTAGTCGACCAGGTCGTCCGGTGCGATCGGTCCGTCGAGGTCACCCCAGACGACCGGCTCACGCCGGGGCACGACCAGCGGTTCGGAGTCCAACCGAGAGCGGTAGGCGGTGGCACGACGGGCGGTGGCCAAACTCACGACGCAACCTCCGGGGAGTGCTCCTGTTCTTCACGTGCTTCGCTGGGCGGGGCGACTGTCGAGTCACCGGCGGGTTCGGCCGCCGGATAAGAACCGTCGGGCAGGTGCACCTCGTTGCCGGTGACCGGCGGGGTGAACACGCACACCATGCGCAGGTCGGTGTGGGCGATGACGGTGTGCCGGTCGTGGGCGTCGAGCACGTACAGCGTGCCCGGGCGGATCTCGTGTTCCTCGTCGCGGTCACGGTCGACGAGTACCCCTTCGCCCTCGATGCAGTACACCGACTCGAGGTGGTTGCGGTACCACATCTCGGTGCTGGTGCCGGCCCGCAGGACCGTGTCGTGCAACGAGTACGACAAGCCGTCAGCGGCCAACAGCAGACGCCGGCTGTACCAGTTACCACCCTCGACATCCCGCTCGGTGCCGACGATGTTCTCGAGACGACGGACGATCATCCGCGTTCTCCGACGCCGGCGGCCACGTCGTCGCCGATGACGCTGTCCACCAACTCACCCAGCAGATCGAGGCCCTCGATGAGATCATCAGGGGTGACGTTCACCGGTGGCATCAGCTTGACCACCTCGCTCTCGGCGCCCGAGGTCTCCACCAGCATGCCGGCGTCGAAGGCGGCGGCAGCCACGGCACTGGCCACGGCGGGATCGGTGAAGCCGATGCCGCGTGCCAGTCCCTTGCCCTTCACGACGGCACCACTCTGGCGGTGCCGATCGGCGATGCCTCCCAGGGCGGCGCCCATGGTGTCGGCCCGCTCGGCGATCTGCGTGGAGAGCTTGTCGTCGGTCCAGAAGCTGAGCGCGGCGGTGGCAGTCACGAACGCCGGGTTGTTGCCCCGGAACGTGCCGTTGTGCTCGCCCGGACCCCAGATGTCGAGTTCGGGCCGCAGCAGGGTGAGTGCCATGGGGAGGCCGAACCCGGAAATGGACTTCGACAGGCACACGATGTCGGGCGTGATGCCCGACGGCTCGAACGAGAAGAACGGACCGGTACGTCCGATGGCCATCTGCACGTCGTCAACGATGAGCAGCACGTCGTGCTCGGCGCAGATGGACTTGAGCCGTTGCAGCCAGGTGTCGGAGGCCACGTTGAGCCCGCCCTCGCCCTGCACCGTCTCCACGATCACCGCGGCGGGCAGGTCGAGGCCGCTGCCCGAGTCGGCCAAGAACATCTCGAGCACGTCGAGGCTGGGCCCCTCGTCGAGGTAGTCGCAGTAGGGCATGCGGGCCGAGTGGACCAGCGGCACACCGGCGCCACCGCGCTTCATGGCGTTGCCGGTGACCGAGAGCGAGCCCAACGTCATGCCGTGGAAGGCGTTGGTGAAACTCACCACTGTCTCGCGGCCGGTGACCTTGCGGGCCAACTTCAGCGCCGACTCGACGGCGTTGGTGCCGGTCGGTCCCGGGAACTGCACCTTGTAGTCGAGGCCGCGGGGTTCGAGGATCACCTCGGCGAAACGCTCGAGGAACGTCCGCTTGGCCACGGTCATCATGTCGAGTCCGTGGACGATGTTGTCCTCGGCGAGGTACTCGAGCAGCGCCGCCTTGAGTTCTGGCGGGTTGTGCCCGTAGTTGAGCGCTCCGGCGCCGCTGAAGAAGTCGAGGTAGCAGCGGCCGTTCTCGTCCCACAGCCGCGTGCCCTTGGCCGTGGTGAAGACGGCAGGCCACGAGCGGCAGTAGCTACGGACCTCTGATTCGTGATCATCGAACGGTTGGACGTTCACTGGGAATCCTCCGGTGCCCGATGTTCCGCCGCTCGCCGACCGGTGTCGACGAACAGTGCACACGGCACCGGTGCCACAGGAGCACCCTCGGATCAGCCCGGTCCCGGTCAGTGGCGAGGCATCGCACGACGCCGCAACGAACCGCCGCAGCACCGGAGCCACCCGCCCGAGACACCGTCAGCCGCAATGTGCGGGCAACTTCCGGCAGCCTCGACGAGACCCGACGAACCCTCCCAACCGTCCGCACGAGACGCAAGCATCTCGGGCTGTAGGTGTTCGAGTTGTCACCACGAACCTAGCGAGCCATGTCCCCGAGGGCAACCTCTGAGCCGAGCGTCACTCGAGCGGACCGATGCGGACGAGCACCTCTGCTTCGTGGGCTTCTGCGCCGCAGTCGGGGAAATCAGACGCTGCGAACAGCTCCGACTCGAGCAGTTCGGCCCCGTGTCGCCGGGCGAACCCACTGAACAGCGCAGCGGACGGCGCATTGGACGGAGTGACCGTGGCCTCGACCCAGTGCGCTCCTTCGGAGTGATCCGTCAGCCACTCCAGCATGGCCATGGCCAACCCCCGACGACGTGCACCGGGGTGCACGGCCACCTGCCAGACGAACAGCGTGTCCGGCGCAGCAGGGCGCCGATAGCCCGTGATGAACCCCACGACGGCGCCGTCGCTCTCCGCCACCACCGTGCTGGCGGCGAAGTCCCGACACCACAGCAGGTAGGCATAGGGAGTGTTGCGATCGAGGCCCCCGGCGGCGCCGGCGAGCGTCCACAGCACCCCACCCTCGGCGGGCGTCGGATGTCGGAGGAGATGGTCGGTGGCCATGGGGCCCAACCTATGCTGTCGGGCAGGAGCGTCTGCCCGTCACCATGCCCGTTCGTCCCACCCGCACCCGTAGTCCCCGATCCCTCGTCCTCGGCGTGGCCGCCCTGGTCGCCGGCATCGCGGCCGTGCTCACGCTGTTCGTGCTGGCCATCCCGCGCCTGACCGAGGACGGCCGCATCGAGGCCCGCCTCGGCGAGCCGGTGTTCAGCGTCGGCTCGGCAGAGGGTCGAGCAGAGGCCATTGCCGCCGATGGTCCGATCCTGTTTCCCGATCCCGCCGGTGGGCAGCGGGAGATCTTCGTCCAGCACCTCGGATCCACGCCCGACGACGGGTGGCACGTCTTCGATGCCCGCCGCCCCGGCCAGGGACGCGAGTGCACCCTCGTCTGGGACGACGACGCCGCACAGTTCGACGACCCGTGTGACGACGCCACCGTCCCCGCCGACGGCGAGGGCCTGCGCCAGTACGGGGTGTACGTCGAGGAGGGCGAGGTGATCGTCGACCTGCGCGACGGCGCAACCGCAGGCCCGGCGAATGGGGACCCCGACACCGATGGACCCGACACGGGTGACCCCGACACCGACGACCCCGCGGCGCCACCGATCGAGAGGACCGGCGAAGGGGCGCGGTAGGGTCACGCCGTGCCCACCAGCGACCACGCCGACTGGATCCGCCGCGACGCCGCCGTGGTGTGGCACGGGTTCACCCAGATGTCGTGCTACGCCGACAACACGCCGCTGATCATCGACCGCGCCGAGGGTCGCGAGCTGGTCGACACCGACGGCAACCGCTACCTCGATGCCATCTCCTCGCTGTGGGTGACGACGCTCGGCCACCGCGTCCCCGAACTCGACGACGCCGTGCGCGCGCAGCTCGACCGCGTGGCGCACACCACCCTTCTCGGCAACGGCAACACCGCCACCATCCGCTTCACCGAGGCGCTGGTACCCAGGCTCCCCACACCCGGCTGCCACGTGCTCTACGCCTCCGATGGCGCCGCTGCCGTTGAGCAGGCGCTGCGCATCGCCTTCCAGTGGTGGACGAACCAGGGAGAGCACTCCCGACAGCACTACCTGGCGCTGGGCGACGCCTATCACGGCGACACCATCGGCGCACTCTCACTCGGCGCCGGTGGGTTCGGCACCGATGTCTACGATCCACTGCGCTTCCCTGTGCTGCGGACGCCTGGGTACCACGACCCCCACTGGGACGACGCCGCGGTGGCGGCCCTCGACGAGCACGGCGACGAACTGGCCGCGTTGGTGATCGAACCGCTGGTACAGGGGGCGGCGGGCATGGCCGTGACCACGCCACAGCAGGTCCGCCGCGTGGTGGACCACGCCCAGGCGCTCGGGATCCTCGTCATCGCCGACGAGGTCGCCGTCGGCTTCGGACGCACCGGCACGCTGTTCGCCTCTGAGCAGTGCGGCATCGAGCCGGACCTGGTGGCGATGGGCAAGGGCATCACCGGCGGCTACCTACCCCTGTCAGCTACGGCAGCGTCGCCCAAGGTGTACGACGGCTTTCTGGGCGAGGACCTCAGCGAGACCACCCTCTACCACGGCCACAGTTACAGCGGGAACGCCTTGGCCTGCGCCGTGGCACTCCGCCACCTCGAGCTGCTCGACGACTGGGACGTGCTGACCAACGTCGTGGCCCGCGCCGACGAGTTGGGCACCCTGTTGGCCGAGCAGGTCACCGACGCACCCGGCGTCGGGGACGTTCGCCGGCGAGGCCTGATGACCGGTGTCGAGCTCGCACCGCCCGCCGATGGGCTCCGCTGGGGTCGTCGTGTCTGCGCCGCCGCCGTGCGCCGAGGTGTCCTCTTGCGTCCCCTGGGCGACGTCGTCGTGCTCATGCCGCCGCTCACGGTCACCGCCGAAGAGATCAACCGCATCGTCGAGACGTTGGCCGCTGCGCTGGACGAGGTCTGCGGCGATTGACTCCACCCGCCGACCGCGCCACGTCGTCGTGGGGTCCGCGTGTGGATGCGGACCTCGACGCCATCCGGGCAGCCGACCGGTGGCGCACCCCACGGACGTTCGACGCCCACGGCCCGACCGGCACCGTGGCGGCGTCCTCGACCCAGCCAGCTCGACCGATGGTGTCGTTCGCCTCGAACGATTACCTGGGTCTCAGCAGCCACCCGACGCTGGCCCGCGCCGCTACTGACGCCATCGAACGCTGGGGCACCGGCGCAACGGCATCCCGTTTGGTGGTCGGCACCCGACCGGTGCACGCGGACCTCGAGGATGCGCTCGCCGCATGGAAGGGCACCGATGCTGCGGTGGTGTTCTCGAGCGGCTACGCCGCCAACCTCGGTACCATCACCGCCCTGGCCCAGCGGGGGGTGCTCGTCTGTTCCGACGAGCGCAACCACGCCTCGATCATCGATGGTTGCCGCCTGGCCCGGGCCAACGGCGCCGACCTCGAGATCTACCGCCACGGCGATGTCGACCATCTCGATCGCCTCCTCAGCACCGCAGGTACCCGACCGACGATGGTGGTCACCGACACCGTCTTCTCCATGGACGGCGACGTGGCTCCCGTCGCCGAGCTGGTGGCCTGCTGCGAGCGCCACGACACCCTCGTCGTCCTCGACGATGCCCACGACGTGTTCGATGATGGCCACATCGCCGACACCCCCCTTCCGGTGGTACGGATCGGCACCCTGTCGAAGATGCTCGGCAGCCTGGGCGGCTTCGTGGCCTGTCCCCGGCCGATCGCGGAGCTCATCGTGAACCGCGCCCGGCCCTACATCTTCACCACGGCGCTGAGCCCGGCGGACGCCGCCGCCGCCCTGGCGGCCGTCGAGCTGGTGCAGGGTCCCGAGGGCGACCGACGACGCCACCAGCTGCGCGAGCTGATCGACTGCGTACGGCCAGGTCACCCCACTCCCATCGTGGCGGTCATCGTGGGTGACGAGGCCCGGACGGTGGCCCTGTCCGAACGCCTCGGGACCGAGGGTTTCCTGGTCCCGGCCATACGACCACCGACCGTGCCCCACGGCACGTCCCGGCTGCGGATCGCGCTCGCAGCCGATCACGACCCCGCCGATGCCCGCCGTCTGGCCTCGGCCATCGGAGCCACCCTGGAGGCCACATGACCGACGTTCGACCCCCGTTCCTCATGGTGGTGGCCGGTACCGGCACCGAGGTGGGCAAGACCTGGGTGGGCGCGGCGCTGGCCCGCGTCCTGCGGGACGCCGGGGTGCGCATCGCGGCACGCAAGCCGGCCCAGTCCTATGACGACCTGACGGCGCCCACCGACGCCGACATCCTGGCCTCCGCCACCGGCGAGGCACCCGACGCCGTGTGCCCTCGTCACCGCTGCTACCCCCTGGCGATGGCGCCGCCCATGGCAGCCGAGGCACTCGGCATGTCACCGCCTCGTCTGGAAGACCTCGTCGACGAGCTGCGCTGGGATCCGTCGGTGCAGGTCGGTCTCGTCGAGTCGGCCGGCGGGGTGGCGTCGCCGTTGGCATCCGACGGCGACACGGCCTCGCTGGTCGCCGCGCTCGCACCCCAGATCGTCTTGTTGGTGGCCGACGCCGGCCTCGGGACGATCGACTCGGTCCGCCTGGCCCACGACGCGCTGGTCCGGCGCGGTGGCGCCGAGGTCGTGATCCTCCTCAACCGGTTCGACACGTCAGACCTGCTCCACAACGCCAACGCCGCCTGGTTGGCCGATCGCGACCACCTGACAGTGTTCACCGACGTCGGAGCGGTCGCCGAGCGCATACGATTGACCCTGTAGCAACCGATACCGACCACGTTCGGCGATCTTCCGCTCAACTGAACGGGTGACCCGGCCGATTGACAACAAGCGGCGCCATCCGTCAGGCGAGTCGTTCGGTGGTGTCATGCCGCAGGGCGATGGGGGTTGAAACAACGTGTGTGAGACACATCCGACCGGAGAACGAGCAGCACGGACACACCGCCATGTCTGACGCGCCCGGCGGATCCAACTGGTGGCAGGCCTCCGACGGCAAGTGGTACCCCCCGGCCGACCAGGCCCCCGAACCTGGCTGGTGGCTGGCCTCCGACGGCAAGTGGTACCCCCCGGCCGACCAGGCCCCCGAACCTGGCTGGTGGCTGGCTTCCGACGGCACCTGGTACCCCCCGCGCCAGGGCACCGCCGTCAAGGGGCGGGTGACCGCCACGGCCCCGCCGCCCACCGACGGCACCAGCATCGACGCCGCCGCCTTCCCGCCCCCGCGTGACCCTCCGGTCGCCACCGGGTCGGCGGCGACCGGACCGAAGGTCGACGCAGCAGCGGCACCGAAGGCACCAGCGGCCATGGCTGCTCCTGCCACGCCCGCATCGAGCGATCCAACCCCCGCCTCGGCGGCGGTGCCCCCGTCGCCACCCAAGAAGAAGGCGGTGAAGAAGGTCACCAAGAAGGTCACCAAGAAGGTGGCCAAGAAGGTGGCCCAACCGCGACCGGCTGCCAGTCCGACCACCAGCCCAACTGCTCCTGGGGACACCGCGCCCGAGGCGCCCGGCGCGTCGAGCGGTGGGTCACCGGTCGCTGCGACCACCACGGCACCGCGCCCAGCGGCATCGACCCCGACCGAGACGAAAGCTCCGCCTACGGCAGCGACCGATCGAGGAACGGCTGCGGACCGTCGGAGCACGGACGAGGAGCCGATCACCCGGGCATTCGCCGGCACGAGTCCCGAGCACCAGATCGCCACTCGCAACCAGGCCTCCCGGGCCGATGCGCAGGTGCTCCAAGCTGCTCGCTCCGCAGCAGCCGCCTCGGCGCTGGCCAAGCTGAAGCTGGAGGCGAGCACCGAGCCCGAGATCACATCGGCGGCCGGGGACCAACGCGGGCCGGCCACCCCGCCGGCGGCGGAGACGACGAAGCCGGCCGAACCCGACAGCGGTCGGGGGGCCACGACCACCGCCGACCGTGAGCCGGCCGCGCGACGTGAGGAACCGCTGCTCGAGGCCCGTCCCGTGGCCTATGCCACCGACGTGGACCACATCGGCGACCGGCTGGCTGTCTACTCGGACCGGGTCGAGCTCCTCGACCGCAACAACAATGTCCGTTCCGTCATGCCTGGGAGCGAGATCGCTGACGTCGTGGTGTCCAGGAAGCTGAAGACGGCCGTGTTGACCGTCGAGGCAGGCGACGGCGCCACCCTGCAGATCAAGGGACTCCGCGTCGACGAGGCCGACGAAGCCCGCGAACTCATCATCCGCCAGACACGCCGCGTCGGTCCGGCCCCACCACGTCCGGATCGGCCGGCCGCCAAGGCCCCCGGCCCCTCATCGGGGAAGAAACCGACCAAGGAGCAGCTCCTGCGGATGCTCGACATCCTCCATCGTTCCGGAGTGCTCAGCGATGCCGAGCTGGCCGAGAAGCGGGCCACGGTGGAGCAACTCCACGACAAGACCCTGGCAGCTCCGGCCGGCCGCTGACCTCGCGCTGCCGGCGCAGCGAACCGCTCGAACAACCAATCGTCAGGTCGGCTCCAACGACAGCAGCATCACCAGGAGCACGGCCAACGTCGCCAACAGGCTGGCGATCAGCCACACCCAGCGTCGACCCTCGGCCGTCTCGAGGGGGTCGACCTCGCGGATCGAGATACGGGTGCGCTCCAGCTGATCGCGCAGCTGCGATGCCTCGCTCTGCAGCCCGGCGATGGCCATCTCCGCCGACGCCAATTGCTTGAGCACCTGAGGACTCACCGAGTCGCCCCCCGGCCGCTCGTCGCGCTCCTGCTCGAGCTGCGCCTGCAGCGCCTGATAGGAGGACCGCAGGTTGGCCACCGCGGCATAGCGCGTCTGGAGCTCGGCCAGTTGGCGGGAGGCGAGATGTGCCTGGCCGAGTGCTGACGCTGCGGCGGAGCGTTCCTGCTCGAGCTGGCGATGGAGCTCGTCATGACGCCGATGCAGTTCGTCGAGCTGCGCCACCAGTGCAGCCGACTCCGAGACCCCTTCCCGCGCAGCTCTCTCACGAACCCCGGCGTGGCGGAGCTCCCGGAGGAGTTCGGTCATCTGGTCGGCTTCCGACGAACCCACCGCCACCAGGAGTTCCTCGGCTCGTTCGTGCACCTTGGTGGCGTACTCCAGGTCGAAGGGGTGATCCTCGTCCGGGTGCGCCCAGTGGTTCCGTGCGGCGCGGAGCTCCATCACCGCCTGGCGCGCCTCGTCGGTCAGCACCGGGGCGAACGCCGGACCCCACCAACGGTTGAGTACCTCCAACTGGAAGTGAGGGTCTCGCAAGGAGACAAGCACATCGGGCCGTTTGCCCAACTTGTCGGCCGCCGTGAGGATCCAGTCGTCACCTGGATAGCAGGCGCTCATACGCTCGTCGACGAACGGCGCGAGCCCTTCGGCGAGCACCTCGAACGCCGTGGTGACGTGACCTCGGTAGCTTCGCGACGCCATCGTGGCCCTTTCTAGCCGTTCCACGGTCTCCCGACACAGCGCGCACGGACCAGTCCACGATTCGGGTTGGCCGAGAAACGCCCAGGTGGGGACCCACCACCTGCGGGTCGGGCCGGGGACTCGCTCTCAAGTCGTTCCGGCATCGGCCGACGTTATGGCTGTGGGTTACCTGATGGTCGGCCGTCGCGCGAAGGAGATGGAAGCCGTTGCCCGGCGCCATCGCTTCGCGTACGTCGAACAGGAGCGTCCACCGGCTCGGTGCGCCGACCTCCCCCTCACCATCCTCTGCCAAGGCGATGGTCGGCCGGCAGACAACGTGATCACGGCCCGCTTCGGTCCTCAGGTAGTCCGTGGTTTCGACTACTCCTACCTGGCGGATCCCGATCGGGGCGGCACGGAGGTACTCGGTACCGACGTGCCGACCATCGCCTACGAATCGGGCACGCAGTACCTGTGTTCGGTGGTGGTCGCCGAGGATCGCAACTTCCCCCATGTCCACATCGCGGCTCGCGGACGGCGACGCACCATCCCCGCACCTGCGGAGATCACCGACGTCCCCGGCGGCAAGGCCTTCAGGAAGATGTTCCAGCTCTGGGCAGCGGATCCGTCGGTGCTCGACACACTGCTCGACGACGAGATGGTGGAGTTCCTGCTCTCCACCCGTGGCACCTTCTCGTTCGAGACCAACCGCCAGGCCGCCATGGTCATCTCGACCACCTCACTCAAGGGCGAGGACGTGGCGGCGTTCATGAGCCTCAACGTCGCCTTCCTTCAGCGCATCCCTCAGTCGTTCGCCGCGGCAGACACCGCACCGGAGCCGGTGGCGCCCAGCGCACCACCGCCACCGAGCCGCGACCCCATGCCGGCGCCATCCAGCGCAGCACCGCCGCCACCACCACCGCCGCCGCCGAGCCCCGACCCCGCACCGTCCGCACCGGCGTCGCCCAGCGCCACCGAGCCTGCGGTTACGACCGGGCAGCCTTCCCCCACATCGGCGCCACCTGCACCCCCGCCTCCGCCACCACCTCCACCTCCACCGCCGCCACCACCACCACCGCCTCCGGTCAGCGCCACAGCGTGACGGTGCGACGGCGTGAGCGCCTTCAGTACTCGATGCCACGCCGGGCGGTGACGCCCCGATCGAACGCGTGGCGCACCTTGCGCATGTCGGTCACCGTGTCCGCCACAGCAACAAGGGCATCGGGCGCGTCTCGACCGGTGACCACCACGTTGGTGTGTGGCGCCCGATCGGCGACGCCAGCGGCGATCTCTTCGGCGTCCACCCACCCGAACGTGACGGTGTAGGTGAGTTCGTCGAGGATGATCAGGTCGTAGTCCCCGGACGCCAACATTGCCCGAGCCGACTGCCACGCGGCCCGGCCCAGCTCAGCGGTGCGCTCCATGTCGGTCGAGTCCCAGGTGAAGCCGTCGCCCATGGCGTGCCACTCGATGCCCAGGTGCTCTGCTGCCTTGTGCTCGCCGGTCTGCCAGTCACCGCTCTTGATGCACTGCACCACCGCGATCCGCCATCCGCGCGCCCAGCCGCGCAGCATCACCCCGAACGCCGAGCTGGACTTTCCCTTGCCGTCACCGGTGTTCACGACGACGACCGACGGAGCTCTCCCCCCGGTCCGTCCCGCACCACCGGGTTGCTCCTCGTCCCCGACGTCGAGCGGGTCGTCGCCGACGAGCCCCCGTCGCGTTGTCGAGTCGTCGTGCGGGTCGGTCACAGGTGCCACGCGTGGGACAGTATCTGCGGATCCCCAGCACCCTCGGATCGGACGCCATGCACCTGCTCGAGCAGATCGACGCCCTGCCACGACTCGTGTGGCGCTTCACCGAGCCGTGGCGGATGCTCAGCTCGGCGGCGGTCGGGGGCGGCTGGGGCGAACGGTGCTGGGTGCTCAACATCGAGGTGCCCGCAGAGTTCCACCACACGGACCTCGACGCCCTGGTCCACGGGGTTGCACGCGGCGAGCACCTCGATGGGGACGGCATCGGTCTGCTCACCGCCGCCGACGTCCGCAACGCGCAGCACGCCGTCGACGGCGCGGTCCGAGCGACGGCCACCGTCGGGCTGCGTCTGCCGACGTGGGCCGCGGCCCCACCGGTGGCCGAAGGATCCACCGATCCCCCGTGGTCCCCGGGCACGGTGAACGTGGTGGCTCGCGTGGCGACACCACTCTCGGAGGCCGCCATGGTCAACGCCGTCATGGTCGCCACCGAGGCCAAGACCCAGGCCCTGTTCGAAGCAGGTGTCCCCGGCACCGGCACGGCCACCGATGCCGTGGTCGTCGCCTGCCCGGCGCACGTCGAGGGCGGACCACCGCTCGTCGAGTTCTGCGGCCCTCGCTCACCGTGGGGCGCACCGCTGGCGCGGGCCGTGTACCGGGCGGTCGCTGCGGGGATCCCGACCAGCGTTGCCCGACTCCGGGGCGAGCCGCCTGCGCCGGCCGGACCGGTTCCCCACGTGGCCCGTGTCGAGGTCGACCGCCTCGGCGGGGAGCACTGGTCGTGATCACCCTCGTGCTCGGGGGAACGCGCTCGGGGAAGTCGCGCGTGGCCGAAGACCTGCTCGAAGCGCACGCCGGTCCGTTGTGCTACCTGGCCACGGGATCAGCCACCGATGCTGAACTGGCAGCGCGCATCGCGGCACACCGAGCGCGGCGTCCGGCACGGGTTCGTACCGTCGAGGTCGGCTCCGAGCTCCCGGCTGCGCTGCGCGACGCCGGGCCGGCCCCCACTCTGGTGGACTCGCTGGGCTCCTGGGTGGCGCAGCACGCGGATCTGACCCCCGACGTGGACGCCGTGCTGGCCGCCCTGTACTGGCGCCGGGAACAGCAGGCACCCACGGTCCTCGTGTCCGACGAGGTCGGACTCTCGGTGCACCCGCCGACCGAGGTGGGCCGGCGTTTCGTCGATGCGCTCGGGGACGTGAACGCAGCGGTGAGCGGCATGGCCGACGACTGCTGGCTGGTGGTGGCCGGACGTGTCCTGCGGCTGGAGCTTCCCTAGTGGGCGCCGCCTTCGGCTTCCTGACCGTGTTCGGCCGGCACGGTCGACGACCCGACCCGTCCGCACTCGTGTGGTTCCCCGTCGTCGGTGTGGTCGTCGGCGGTGCCGTTGGCATGGTGTGGTGGGCCGGACAACGGTGGACGAACGTGTTGCTGGCCGCCGCCCTGGTGGTACTGGCCGACGCCGTGCTCACCGGTGGGCTGCACCTCGACGGCTTGGCCGACAGCGCCGACGGCCTGCTGGCCCCCCTCGAGACCGAGCGTCGCCTGGCGGCGATGGCCGACCCGGCGGTGGGCGCGTTCGGGGTGATGGCGCTGGTGACCGTGCTCGGGGTCCGCTGGGCCGCCCTGGCCTCGGTGGTGGCACAGCCGGCGCTACTGGCCGGGCTCTGGTGTCTCTCTCGGACGCTCATGGCGCTGGTGGTGAGCAAGGTGCCCTACGCCCGCCCCGGGGGCCTGGCCGAGGCCTTCGCCGGTGGGTCGCCGCTGGTGGCCGGTGCACTGGGCGGCGCGCTGGCCGGAGGACTCTGCGTCGGCGCAGGTGCCGCCGCCGGGGCCGTCGCCGTCGTGACGGCCGCGGTCGCCGGCCTGTGCGTGGTGGCCGTGGCCGCTCGACGCATCGGCGGCTTCACCGGCGACGTCCTCGGCGCCGCCGGCGTGGTGGCCGAGACCGCTGGCCTGGTGGCTTACGTGGTGGTCGCCACATGAGCGGCCCCCCACGCCCCGGCTCCTCCACGGCGAGCGCGCTGGCGAGCCGAGCCGGCGGTGTCGCCGCCGGACTCGTACTCGATCAGACCATCGGTGAGCGAGGTCTCGACCCGCACCCGGTCGCAGTGTTCGGGTCGGTGATGGCGGCGGCCGAGCGGCGTTGGTGGGACGACGACCGGGCGGCGGGGGTGCGGCACGCGTTGGTCGGTACCGCCCTCGGCATCGCAGCCGGTGCGATGCTCGGGAACGGTCCGGTCGCTGCGGCGGCTGCGGTGTGGGTCACCTCTGGCGGGCGCATGCTGGGCGACGAAGCCACGCGGGTGGCGCACCATCTGGCGGCTGGCGACCTTCCCACTGCTCGAGCGGCGCTGTCAGCGCTCGTCGGTCGCGACCCGTCGGACCTCGACGAGGCAGAGATCGCCCGGGCCGTGGTCGAGTCGGTGGCGGAGAACACGAGCGACGCCGCCATCGGACCGGCGTGGTGGGCACTGTGTGCGAGCGCCGCTGGCGCGTGTGGGTATCGCGCCGTCAACACGCTCGATGCCATGGTCGGCCACCGGAGTCCACGCCACGAGCGGTTCGGCTGGGCCAGCGCCCGACTCGACGACGCCGCCAATTGGATCCCGGCCCGAGCGACGGCCGCGCTCGTGGCCGCCGTCCGGCCGCACCGAGCGGTCGAGGTGGTGCGCATCGTGCGCCGCGACGCCGCCGCGCATCCGTCACCCAACGCCGGCGTGGTCGAAAGTGCCTTCGCCGCAGCACTCGGGGTTCGACTCGGTGGCAGCAATCGCTACGGCGACCGCACCGAACATCGGGCGGCACTGGGCGACGGCCGGCCACCGACAGCAGCCGACATCGCCCGAGCGGTTCGCCTCTCCCGCCACGTCACCCTGGCATTCGCCGGTTTCGCCACCCTGCCCGGGGTCGTCGTTGTGGTGCGCCGACTCCGTAGGCTTGCAGGGTGATCACCTCGTTGACGTCCTCGGCCGCGTCACTGGCCACGACCTCGGCAGCCGCGGCGATCGACACCGTCCGTGGTCGGCTGGCCTTGGGCGTCCGACAGTTGGTGGTCGGCGACAACCCACCGGTTCGAGATCTCGATGGCCCGCTGGAGGGCGACCTGGGGATCTTCGGTCCCGACAGCATCACCTGGCAGATCCACGCCGACGCCGCTGTGTTCGTCGGTGGCCTGCGGGCGTTGTTCCTCCAGACGATGCATCCCGCCGCCATGGCCGGTGTCGCCGAACACTCTGCGTATCGCTCCGATCCGCTCGGCCGCCTGGCCCGCACGGCGAACTATGTGGGGGTCACCACCTACGGCACCGTCCCCGAGGCAACCCGCATGGTCGGCGCGGTGCGCACCGTGCACGAACGAGTGGTGGGCCGGACCCCCGATGGCGAGCCCTACGCCGCCAACGATCCACACCTGCTCACGTTCGTGCACCACACGCTGGTCGACTCGCTGTTGCGTGCCCACCAGCGGTACGGAGCAACCGCCCTCACCCAGCGCGAGGCTGACACCTACGTGGCCGAGATGGCAGTGCTCGCCGACTTGTTCGAGGCCGAACCGGCAGCGACGTCGGTGGCTGAACTGCGCGCCTGGTTCTCCGACGAGCAACCTGTGCTCCGCGGCACGTCACAGGCTCGGTCGGCCGCCCGTTTTCTCTTGACACCGCCGCTGCCGATCGCCGCCCGACCCAGCTACGGCGTCATCGCCGCTGCCGCCGTCGGCCTACTCCCCGCAAGCGTCCGTCGGTCCTTGTGGCTCCCGACCGTCCCCTTTGCCGATCCGCTGGTCGTGCGGCCCGCCACCGGCGTGCTACTGCACGCGCTGCGTTGGGTGATGGCCGGACTCCCCGAGGCCGCAACTGACCACGAGGGCGGCGACGCCACCGAGGTGGACGCCGAGGCTGCGTGAGCCGCGTCCCCGAGCCGGCCATCGGACTCGGGATCGGGTGGCGCTCACCGTGAGCGGCTACCGGTCGACCTCGTCCTCGCCGTCGGCCGGGATCTCGGCAGAGGAGGCGAAGAGCGCCTCGGGGCTCCACTCGTCGGAGAGCCCGCGAGAGGAGGACTCCTCCTCACCGTCGAGTTCACGCGCTTCTTCGCGCGCCGTGTGCGTCTGCCGTCGAAGCCGCTGTGCCCACTCGCTGTACTGGGCTTGGCGTTCAGCCACGGTCGGGCGATCTCCGAACGACATGGACACCTCCTGGGGCGTTCCAGAACATAGGCCGAATGGCCTAGACGGTTCCTTGTTGAGCATACCCGGGTCCTCGGCTGTCGGCTCGGCGGATGCTTCACGGCCGGTACCATGCACCCTTCATGGTCGTGACCTCCGCGCCAGCGCTCCCCTTCCGCAGCCGTGCCGCCGTCGGCTTGGGTCGGACGGTGCGTGCGGCCTCACGGCGCAGCGGCCTCGGCGAGGGTTCGGTCATCGGCGGTCGGGCTGCCCTGGTGGCCGACCCGGCCCTCTTGGCCCGGCTCGGCTGGTGGCGTCGCACCACGTTGGTGTCCGGCACGAACGGCAAGACCACGACGAACCACCTGCTCGCCGCCGCGCTCGCCGCCGCGGAGCCCGGTAGCTCCGTTGCGGCCAACCTCGAGGGAGCGAACATGGCCCCGGGTGTCGTGGCGGCCCTCGCCGCCGATCCCACCGCCCCGCTCGCCGCTCTCGAAGTGGACGAACGCTGGTTGGGTCACGTCCTCGAACGACTCGGGCCGTGCGCCGTCGTGTTGTTGAACCTGAGTCGCGATCAACTCGACCGGACCCAGGAGGTCCGGCGAGTGGCAGACGGCTGGCGAAGCGCTCTCGCAACGTTGCCCACCCGCCACGTGGTTGCCTCTGCCGACGACCCGTTGGTGGTGTGGGCCGCGCAACGGGCTGCCAACCCGGTGTGGGTCGGCACGGGCGCCTGGTGGACCCAGGACGCCGTCGGCTGCCCGGCCTGCGCCGGCCGCATCCGCTTCGCCGAGGGTGACAGCGACGGCGGATGGCGCTGCGACGACTGTGGTTTCGCCAGACCAGCGCGTGCCGTGTGGATCGACGGCGACGACGTCGTCTGGGCCGACGGCCGACGCGTTCGCCTCGAGCTCACGCTCCCGGGGCGAGCCAATGCCGCCAACGCCGCCATGGTCCTGGCCACGGTCACCGCCGATGGCGCCCCGCCGCAGCAGGTGGCCGCCGCGTTGGCCTCGGTGCAGGAAGTCGCCGGTCGCTACCGAACCACCACCGTGGCGGGCCATCGGGTGCGGATGCTGCTGGCCAAGAACCCCGCCGGCTGGCAAGAAGCGCTCCAGATGCTGGCTCCCGCCGTGCCGGTGGTGACCTCGATCAACGCTCGAATCGCCGACGGGCGGGACCCGTCGTGGCTGTGGGACGTCCCTTTCGAACAGCTCCGTGGTCGATTCGTGGTGGCCACCGGCGAACGGCGACACGACCTCGCCGTGCGGCTGGCCTACGCCGGTGTGCAGCACACCACGGCCCAGTCACTCCGCGAAGCGGTGCAGATCGCCACGACGCCCGGCTCGCACGGCCCGGGCGAACGACCGACTGGCCAGGTCGCTGCCGATGTGATCGAGCACGATCCACCGGTGCGCACCACGACGTCCCTGACCGTTCGAGTTCCCGACGTCGAACTCATCGCCAACTACACGGCGTTCCAGGACTACCTCGACGACGTCGGTCGCCACGGTTCCGCAGAGGTCCCTCGATGACTGCTCCTCACGGGGACAGCCGACCCGCCATCGTCCTGCTGTTCCCCGAACTGCTCGGCACCTACGGCGACGGCGGCAATGCCGTGATCCTGGCCCAACGACTCCGGTGGCGAGGCATCGGCTGCGACGTGCTGACCGTCGGCGCCGGCGACGCCGTGCCCGAGGGCGGCACCATCTACCTCCTCGGCGGCGGTGAGGACGGTCCCCAGGTCCAGGCCACTCGCCAACTCGCCCGCTCAGGTGCGGTGCACCGCGCCGTGGAGGGTGGGGCCGTGCTGTTCGCCGTCTGCGCCGGCATGCAGATCGCCGGCGTCACCTTCCCCGGCACCGACGGCCGTCCGGTGGACGGTCTGGGCCTCCTCGACTGCACGACCGAACGCACCGACGAGCCGCGCGCCGTCGGCGAACTGTGGGCCGAACCGGTCGGAGCGCAGACATCGCTCGGGTCACTCACCGGTTTCGAGAACCACGGTGGACGAACCACGCCAGGGCCCACCGCCGAGATCCTCGGAACCGTCCGGGCGGGCGTCGGCAACGGCAACGGCACCGAAGGTGTGTGCGCCACCGTCGGCTCGGGTCGAGCGGTGGGCACCTACCTCCACGGGCCGGCGCTGGCCCGCAACCCGTCGCTCGCCGACCGACTCCTCGCTGATGCCCTCGGGACAACGTTGGAACCGCTGCCCGAGGTCGACGCCGAGGCCGACGCGCTGCGCAACGAACGACTGGCCGCGGTGCAGGCCGGCCATCTCGACGGCGTCGCCCACCGCACCTGGCGTGACCGGCTCCTGCGGAGGAACTGATGAGTTCGATCGACCGTCCCCCCGCAGCGTCGCCCGGCGACCCGGTGCGGGTGTGCTTCGTGTGTCTGGGCAACATCTGCCGTTCGCCGACGGCTGAGGGGATCTTCCGACATCTCGTGGCCGAACGCCGGCTCCAGGACCGCATTGAAGTGGACTCCGCTGGCACCGGCGGATGGCACGCCGGCCAACCACCGGACGAACGGGCGCAGCAGGAGGCGGCCCGTCGGGGCGTCGACCTGTCGGGGCTGCGTGCCCGCCAGGTCAACGCAGGCGACGTCGCATGGTTCGACCTCCTGGTGGGAATGGACCGCCAGAACATGGCCGACCTGGCCGACCTGGCCCCCGATGCCGCAGCCCGCCAGCGGATGGTGATGCTCGGGGAGTTCCATCCCGAGGCAGGATCGATCCCTCCGGAGGTCGGCGACCCCTACTACGGCGACGGCGACGGGTTCGCCCAGGTGTTCGACCTGATCACCGAGTCCTGCGCGGGGCTGCTCGACCACCTCCAACGCAGTGGGCGCCTGCCCGCCTCGGGCTGACATGAGCACCCGGGCCGGTCCAGCTGGATCGAGTGGTCCACCGGACTGGCTGGTCGACGCCGTCTCGACGGTCCTCGGGGTGCAGACACGTGTCGCCACCCCGGTGCACGGCGGCGACATCGCCGCTGCCTTCCGGGTGGACACCTCCGACGGTCCGCTGTTCGCCAAGGCGACCACTGTCAGCACCGACGACGTCCACGGGCCCAGGCCCGACCGCGCCGCCGTCGAAGCAGCCGACCTCCGTTGGTTGACCGAGGCCGGCGCCCTTCGAATCCCCGCCGTGCTCGGCCACGGACGCTTCGGGGACCGCAGCGTGCTCCTCCTCGAATGGATCGACCAGGGCACTCCTGGTGCGGACCACGACGCGCGCCTGGGCACCGGCCTGGCCGCCTTGCACGCCGCTGGCGCCGAGTCGTTCGGCTCGACCCGACCTGGTGGCTTCGGCAGCCTGGCATTGTCGAACGAACCATGCGGCACCTGGGCAGAGTTCTTCGCCGCCCGTCGCCTGCTCCCGTTGGTGCGCACCGCCGAGGAGCGCGGCCTCTTGAGCAGGAGCGACCTGGCCGCCGCCGAAGCGATCGCCGAGGGACTGGCAGATCCGGCCATCGGTGGGCCCTCAGCGGCGCCGGCGCGGGTGCACGGCGACCTGTGGGCCGGGAACGCCCTGGTGGACGACCGCGGGCGTCCGGTGCTCATCGACCCTGCTGCACATGGGGCGCACCGCGAGGTCGACCTGGCCATGATGCAGCTGTTCGGCGGCTTCAGTAGCCGGGTATTCGCCGCCTACGACGAGGCCTCTCCTCTGGCCGACGGATGGCAACGACGCTGCCGCCTCTGGCAGATCGCACCGCTGTGCGTGCACGCTCTGCTGTTCGGCGGCAGCTATGTCGAGGCCACTGCCGCTCGCCTGGCGGAGTGCCGGCCGTAGACCCCACGCAGGTCGTTACCGATCCGCGAACCGAGGTCACCGACCGACGCGGCGCGCAGTCTCCCATCCTTGTCGGCTCGGTCACTCGCTGTGGTGGTGGGGCTGCGGTGGGTGGTGGGCGTTGTGGAGCGGATCGAACGTGTGTACCCTTTCGGTGTGGCTTCGTTCGCTGACTCCAACAGCTTCCACAGCGCCGACGGTCCTGCTGGCGATGCTGGCGCTGGTGCTGCTGGCGCTGCGGGCGCTGCTGGTGCTGGCGATGCTGGTGCTGGCGTTGGTTCGGGTGGGTTGGCGGGTGTGGTGTCGGGGTTGGTCGGGTCGGTCGATGCGCTGGTGGGTGCGTGTGACACCACCGAGTTGGCCGCCACACCCGACTCGGTGGTGGGCGACGCCGCAGTGGCGGTGGGTTCTGAACTGTCACGGCTGCGGTGGGCGCATCAGGCGCTGATCGGCGCGTGGGAACTCTCCGGCGAGTGGTGCACTGGCGGGGCGCGCAGCGTCGCCGACGAG
>JAFIEP010000049.1 GCA_020832495.1 Acidimicrobiia bacterium
CCTGGCCTTATTTCCTGGGTAGGTTCGCGAGGCAAGAACCCCCGTGGGGTCGGCACCAGGGCTGGTACGCCTAACGCGACGGTGCCGGGCCGACTGGGTCGACCCGGCACCGACCTCAGTAGGTCAGGACTGCGACGACGAGGTTTCCGCCGCTGCTGCGGCGATGCCCTGGCCGCTGCGCTTCGAGAACAGGATGGCCCCGATCAGAACGATCAGGCAGGCCGCAGCCACCACCCAGGCCATCGAACTGCCCTCGCCGACGACGTTCTCGAGGTCGGGCGGGTTGAGCGCCACCACTGCGGGCAGCACCAGCAGTGAGATGAGGTTCATCACCTTCATCAGCGGGTTCAGGGCCGGACCAGAGGTGTCCTTGAAGGGGTCACCCACGGTGTCGCCGATGACGGCGGCCTTGTGGGCGTCAGAACCCTTGCCACCCTCGGCACCGTCCTCGATGAACTTCTTGGCGTTGTCCCAGGCGCCACCAGCGTTGGACTGGAAGTTGGCCATGAGCGCCGCCACGATGATGCCCGAAGCCAGGAAGGCACCCAGGGCGATGGGGCCGAGGGCAAAGCCCACGATGACCGGCATGAGCACGGCCAGCAGCGCCGGGGTGGCCAGCTCCCGCAGGGAGGCCGAGGTGCAGATGTCGATCACCGCACCGTGGTCCGGCTTCTCGGTGCCGTCCATGATCCCGGGGTGCTCGCGGAACTGCTTGCGCACCTCCTCGACCACGATGCCCGCCGTCCGGCTCACCGCCAGGATGGCCAGCGAGGAGAACAGGAAGGCCACGGTGCCACCCAGGATCAATCCGACGAAGGTCTTGGGGTCGGCCACGTTGATGGGCACGGTCTCGAAGACGCTGTCCCCGGTTCGGAGCGCGATGGCGGCCAGTCCGGTCTCGCCGGCGATGGTCTCCACGAAGGAGGCGAACAGTGCCACCGCAGCCACCACGGCCGAGCCGATGGCGAAGCCCTTGGTCACTGCCTTGGTGGTGTTCCCCACGGCATCGAGGCCCACCATGATGCGCTCGGGCTCACCTTCGAACTCGCCGGCCATCTCGGCGATACCCGCGGCGTTGTCGGCCACCGGGCCGAAGGTGTCCTCGGCCACCACGATGCCGGTGGTGGACAGCATCCCCACACCGGCCAGGGCGATCAGGTAGAGCGAGAACGCCGTGTTGCCGTCGCCGAGGAGCAGGCCCGACATGATGGCGCCGGCGATGGCGATCAGGGCCCACACCGCCGACTCCATGCCGGAGCTGAGACCCGACAACACCACGGTGGCCGGACCGGTGCGAGCCGATTCGGCAATGTCACGCACCGGCTTGGTCTTGGTGGAGGTGAAGTACTCGGTGATCTTCGACACGGCGAAGCCGAGCACCACGCCGATGACGATCGCCCCGAACAGACGCGGCCCGACGGCCGAGACAGCCAGGTCGTCGGGCGAACCCACGTAGAGGAAGGCCACGCCGGCGGCCCCGACCACAGCTAGGGCCTGGGCCAGGTAGATGCCCCGGTTGATGGGCTTGAGGGCGTCCACCTCACCGGCGCGGGCCTTCACCGAGAAGATGCCGATGATCGAGGCCAACAGGCCCACGGCCATGAGCGCGATGGGGAACACCAGGCCCTGGGCGGCGAAGATCAGGTCGACCTCGCCCTCGGGCTGGATGGCGGTGAAGGCCGACACACCCAGGATGACCGAGGCGATGAGCACCACGGCGTAGGACTCGAAGAGGTCCGAGGCCATACCGGCGCAGTCGCCCACGTTGTCGCCCACGTTGTCCGCAATGGTTGCCGGGTTGCGAGGGTCGTCCTCGGGGATGCCGGCTTCCACCTTGCCCACCAGGTCGGCACCCACGTCAGCCGCCTTGGTGAAGATGCCGCCACCCACACGTAGGAACAACGCCAGCAGCGACCCGCCGAAGGCGAAGCCGACGAGCATGATCGACGCCGAGTTCTGGAAAACCATGATGATGACCGTCGAGCCCAACAGACCCAGGCCGGCGGTGAACAGGCCGGCCACCGACCCGGTGCGGAAGGCCACCTGCATGGCGCCGGCGAAGTCCTCCCGACGAGCGGCGGCAGCGGTGCGGACGTTGCCCCGCACCGCCAGCCACATGCCCAGGAAGCCGATGAAGCCCGAGGCCACACAGCCCACGATGAACGTCAGGGTGCGGAAGGCGCCCGACTCCCACCGTGAGTACTCGAGGTCCCCGGGGGTGAGGAAGCGGTCGAGTTGCACCACCTCGGTGGAGGTGAAGAACACCACGGCGGCCAACGGCACCACGATGATGCCGATGGTGCGGAACTGGCGCTTCAGGTAGGCGAGTGCGCCCTCCTGGATGGCTTCGGCGATCTCCACCATCTCGGGGGTGCCCTGTTCCTTGGCCAGGACCGCCTTCACCATGGCCAGGCCGATGACGAGGGCCAGCACGCCGACCCCGGCGGCGCCGGCCAACAGCGCCCACTCCGATCCCCCCAGTTCGAATAGCTGATAGCCGCCTTCACCGGCGGCCAACACGCTGCTCATGTCCTCTGTCCCCTTCCTGTCGTGGCCTCGTCGCCACGGTCATGGTCCAACTCGTCGGTTGCTGCACTTGCGTCGATTTCGTCGATGGCGTCGGTCGTGCCGGGAGCGGCACCGCCGTCGCCCGCGCCCCCTGTAACGGGCACCTCCCGGCGGGCCACCCGCTGGACGTACACCTGCCGGGCGACCTTCTCCCCGAGCGTGCGGTCGTGGCCGTCCACGTCGAGCACCAGCGGCCCGTCGAACGGGTGCTTCTCGCGCACCAGTACGTGGGCATCGGGCACCAGCCCCAGCTCCTCGAGGAACGACACCACCTCGGGGTCGGTGGCCCCCGGCACCGCCACCTCGGCCACGTCCCCCGGCTCGAGATCGTAGAGCTGCGGAAGCTCCGGCACCTCCGACTGCCCCCGATCGGGGATCGGGAAGCCGTGGGGGCAGGTGGTGGGGCGATTCAGCGCCCGGAACAGCCGCTCCACCACCTCGTCGGGCAGGTCGTGTTCGAACGTGGGAGCCAGGGCGTCCGCTTGGTTCCAGGCGTAGCCCAACATGTCGGAGAGGAACCGTTCCACGATGCGATGACGGCGGATGAGCGCCACCGCGCTGCGTCGGCCGTCGTCGGTCAGCCGCACCCCGTGATACGGACGGTGCGACAACAGACCCCGGTCGGCCAACCGCTTCACATGGCTGGTGATGGTGGCCGGGCTCACGCCGAGCGTGTCGGCGAGCACGCCCGTGTGCGCCTCACCACCGTCCTTGGTGGTGCGGTACACGGCCTTCAGCGTCTCGCGCTCGGATTTGGTGAGGTCGGCGTTCATGGTTTCGGGGCACAAAAACTCTCGGCGGCAGAGTTCACCGGCCCGACGCCCTTCAGGTCAAGTTGACGCTCGCCACGCGCACCAGCGTGGGGCTGAGTGCCGGCTCAGCCCGCCGACCTCCTCCAGTTCGGGACAATCGGTAAGGTGCGGTGCGGTGGTCCGTGACGACGGTCACCACAACGAGGCCGGCCGAGAGTGCGGGCCACCGTCGCGAGGGGGACGCTGTGAAGGACGAGGAACGGCTGCCGATCAAGTTCGGGCCGGTGTCGAACGGCGAGTTCCTGCCGCAGCCACACTCACCGCTGGTACGCGAGACCATCCGCCGCACCCATCGCTTCGGCGGCGAGCAGGCCCGACGGCTCGGCATCAGCCGCCGCCAGTTCTTCTCGAGCGTCACGGGGGCGGCAGCCACCCTCTTCGTCCTGAACGCCTGCTCCCAGGAGGAAGCGGCCACCGAGGGGCGCTCACCGGGCGGCACCTTCGACGTGTCCCCGGAATCCACCATCGACCAAGAGGTGGCCCTCGAGGAACTCGCCGGCGACGAGTTCATCTTCGACGTCCAGACCCACTACGTGAACCAGGACCTCAGCGATCCCGGTGGTGGATGGACCGCAGCCTTCCCCTTCGCCCGTTGCGAGGAAGGCGAGGAGGAAGGCGATCCGCGGGCGTGCTTCACCATCGACTCCTACATGCGGGAGATGTTCCTGCGATCGGACACGTCGATGGCCATCCTCTCGGCCCTGCCGATCGCCGGCGACGACAGCGGCCTGTCCCACAACGACATGGTCCACGCCATCGACGTGGCCTCGCGGCTCGGTTGCGACGACCGCGTCCTGATGCACGGCGGGGCCTACCCCCAGCTCGGCTCGATCGAAGCCTCGCTGCTGTCCATGAACGCAGCGCTCGCCGACTACGACATCAGCGCCTGGAAGATCTACACGATGGTGCCGGGCGACTCGGCCTTCTACTTCGATGACCACGATCCCGACCGTCCCCAGATCGGCCAGGCCTTCATCGATCACGTGCGCGAGATCGGCCCGCCCATCATCTGCACCCACAAGGGCATCAGCTCGATCGTCGGATCCACCCCGGAGCTGTGCGACCCGGCCGATATCGGCCCCGCCGCGTCCCGCAATCCCGACATCAACTTCGTCGTCTACCACTCGGGGTTCGAGCCCTCCCAGCGAGCGGAGGGTCCCTACGATCCCGAGGATCCCACGCCAGAGGGCACCGACCGCCTCGTCCGCAGCGTGCTCGATGCCGGCATCGGCCCCAACGAGAACGTGTACGCCGAGCTAGGCGGCACCTGGTGGTTCGTCATGCGCAACCCTGAGGTGGCGGCCCATGTGCTCGGCAAGCTGCTGCTCTACATCGGCGAGGACCGGGTGCTGTGGGGCACCGACTCGATCTGGTTCGGCACCCCCCAGGACCAGATCCAGGCCCTGCGCACCTTCGAGATCTCCGAGGAGTTCCAGGAGCGCTACGGGTATCCCGCGCTGACCGATGAGATCAAGCGCAAGATCTTCGGCATCAGCGCAGCCCGCCTCTACGGCATCGACCCGATCACCGGCACCTGCGACCTGACGGTCGAGGAGATCGAGGCGGTGCGCGCCAGCATGCCGCCGGCCCGAACCTACGGACCGGAGACGGCGGCCGAGGCAGCCATGCACATCCGGGCGCACCAGAACATGCAGCTCTGAGCGACCGGGCCCTACCGGGACCGGTCAGCCTGCTGCGCCCTCGGCCACCAAGCGATCGAGGACCAACTCCGGGTGATCGGCCTCCAGCCGCTCCACCCAGAACGGGCTCTCGAACAGAGCCAGCAGCGTGCCATCGGCCCGCTCGACCACCCGCACACCGCGCATGCCCCGCAACAGCGCGGTACTGGCCGCGTCGGTCCGGCGAGCCAACCGGTACGACGTCGATCGCAACTCCACCGGCGCCCCGAACTCGTTCTCGAGCCGGTCCACCGCCACTTCGAACTGCATCGGCCCCACGGCGGCAAAAATCGGTGCTTGGTCGCCCACCTCGGCTTCGCGCAGCACCTGCACCACACCCTCTTCATCGAGCTGGGAGACGCCGCGGCGGAACTGCTTGAACTTGGCCGTGTCGCGCACCCGCGCCACCGAGAAGTGTTCGGGGGCGAAGCTCGGGATGGGCGGGTACTCCACGGGTGGCTCCAGCCACAGCGAGTCGCCGACGCGCACGTCGGTCGCATTGACCAGGCCGATCACGTCGCCGGGGTAGGCCTCGTCGACCGTCTCACGGTCCTGGCCGAACATCTGCTGGGCGTACTTGGTGGCGAACGGCTTGCCGGTGCGACCGTGGGTGACCACCATCCCCCGCTCGAACTGCCCCGAACACACCCGGATGAAGGCGATGCGGTCGCGGTGCGACCGGTCCATGTTGGCCTGCACCTTGAACACGAAGCCGGAGAATGGTGCGTCGAGCGGACGGGCTTCGTCCTTGACGTCCAGCCGTGGCGACGGCGGGGGAACATGGTCGACCACAGCATCGAGCAGCTTGGCCACCCCGAAGTTGGTCAGCGCCGAGCCGACGAAGAGCGGTGTGGTTTCGGCGGCCAGGAAGAGTTCCCGGTCGGGCTCGGCTCCCACCTCGTCGAGCAGTTCGAGTTCGTCCATGGCCGCGGTCCACGCCTCGCCCTCCTCGGCAGCGGCGCGTTCGGGGTCCACCTCTTCCTCCGGTGCCATGGTCGAACCACGAGCCGTGCGCGTGTAGCGGGTGAAGACGCCGTCGCGCCGGTCGACGACGCCGCGGAAGTCGCCGGCATAGCCCACGGGCCAGGTCACCGGGGTGACCACGATGCCGAGCTTCGACTCGATCTCGTCCACCAACTCGAGTGCTTCGCGGCCGGGGCGGTCCCACTTGTTGAGAAACGTGATGAGGGGGAGCTGTCGTTGGCGGCAGACCTCGAACAGCTTCAGCGTCTGCGCCTCGATGCCCTTGGCGGCGTCGAGCACCATGATGGCGGCATCGCAAGCGGCCAGCACCCGGTAGGTGTCCTCGGAGAAGTCCCGGTGCCCAGGGGTGTCGAGCAGATTCACCACGCAATCGCGGTAGGTGAACTGCAACACCGCCGAGGTGATGGAGATACCGCGCTTCTGCTCCATCTCCATCCAGTCGCTGGTGACCGACTTGCGACCGGCGCGGGCCTTCACCGACCCGGCCTCCTTGCCGAGTGCCCCGCCGTAGAGCAGGAACTTCTCGGTGAGGGTGGTCTTGCCTGCGTCGGGGTGCGAAATGATGGCGAAGGTCCGCCGTCGAGCCGCTTCGTGGAGCACATCGGTCACCACACAAGGCTACGGCGGTCGGATGCCGAACGCCGCTTCGCCCCTTCCAGGGAACTGACACAAGTTGTGGTGCTCTATCGGTCAGTTTCTTGTAGCAGAAGCTCGGCAGCCCTTCTCGTGCAACGGAACCCCCGCTATGTTCGGTGCCCGCAGCGCCCTGTTCGCCGCCTCGCTCGGTCCCGTCGGCACCGGCCGCCCACTGGACCGACCGAGGAGCCCACGTGTCCGATCCCTTCAACCGGGTTGCCGCTATCGCTGCGAGCCAACACGGCGTGGTCACCCTGGAACAGATTCGCGTTGCGGGTCTGGCACCACATCGCCTCCGACGGGCGCTGACGACCGGCCACCTGACGCGAGCAAGCCGAGGCGTGTACGTCATGACCGGTTCGCCGGCAAGCGTTGCTCGCCATCAGGTGGCGGCCTGCCTGGCCACGACGCAACCAGCGGGTATCTCGCACCGGGCGGCGGCCCGACGGTGGGGAGTACGCCTGACCGGCCCGGACCTCGAGCTCAGCACGGTAGGTCGGCAGACCCTCCCCGGGGTGCTCGTCCACCGCGCACCCGATCTGATCCATGGCGACATCCGCTGGGTGGACGGCGTGCCAATCACCACACCGGCTCGGACGCTGGTCGACCTCGGTGCGGTGTGCCACGACTCGACGGTGGCCGAGGCACTCGAGAAACTGCTGATGGAGCGGGCCACCACGCTGGATGCCGTCCGCCACTGCTTGGCCCGGGTGCGACGAAGCGGCCGTCCAGGGGTGGCGGCCATCGATGCTGCGCTGGGGACACGGGCCCTGGGCGACGCCCGGGCCGAGAGCGTGCTCGAGGCCCGCTTCGCCGAACTGTGCCGGGACGCCGGGCTTCCCAGCCCCGACTACCAGGTGACCATCGAGGTGGCATCCCAGCGATTCCGGGTGGACTTCGCCTACCTGCGCTACCGCGTGATCATCGAGATCGACGGCTTCGCTCACCACGGCGGGCGAGCCTCGTTCCACGCCGACCGCCGCCGGGACCAGCTGCTGGCGGCCCACGGTTGGCTCGTGCTCCGCTTCACCGCACGCGATCTCGACGACGGGCCCGACCACGTCATCTCGGTGCTGGCGCAGACCCTGGCCAGCCGGAGCCAACTCTCGGCGAACTGAGGCGACGTGAGGCACTCCACGCGCCCTCAACTCGCACCAGAACGGCAGCACCGCGCATCGCCAACGGCGATGCCCCTCAGCGCAAGCAGGCGTACGTGGCGTCGATCAGGGTCTGCGAGCGGGGATCGCCCGACAGACCGAGGAACATCTTGTTCATCACGTAGCCGAACGACAGCTCGGCGTCGATGTCGGCGAACCCGACCGACCCGCCCATGCCGTAGTGGCCGAACGAGCGAGGCCCCCCGAGCTTGAGCATCGGCCCGGGCAGGTTGAAGCCCAGCCCGTACTGCATGTCGAGCCCCAAGATGATGGTGTCGACGCCCTCGGTCTGCGCAGCGGCTGCCGCCGCCACCGTGTCCTCGTCGAGCAGCCGCACGGGCGTGCCGTCGGCGCCGGCGACCTCGCCCACGCAGGCGGCGTACATCTTCGACAGCGACCGGGCGTCGCAGATGGCGTTGGCAGCAGGAATCTCCGCCGACCACACGGCCGGCAGGTTGAACGAGTGGAGTTGCTGTTCGCTGAAGGCCCCACCGGGGGCGTACAACGCCTTGCCCAGATCAGATGCCGGACCGATGAACTCGTCGATCAGCGCTGCGGTGGCCGGATCGTCGGGCCACTCGAGCACCTCGAGAGGTGCCACCCGGTGGTGCAGGTGCTCGGGCAGCCCGAGCCACAGGTCCAACCCGAGCGGCTCAGCGATCTCGTCGCGGACGAACTGCCCGACCGATCGGCCGTCGACCCGCCGGATCACCTCACCCACCAGCCACCCGAACGTGGTGGCGTGGTAGCCGTGCTGGCCGCCTGGCTCCCACACCGGGGTGGCTCGCTCGATGGCCTCGATGACCGTGTCCCAGTCGAGCGCCTGCTCGAGGGTCATCTCGGTGTCGATCCAGGGAAGGCCGGCCCGGTGGCACAGGATCCACCGCACCGGGATGTCGGCCTTGCCGGCCTGGGCGAACTCGGGCCAGTAGTCGGCCACCCGGGCGTCGAGGTCGAGCTGTCCTCGCTGGACCAGGAGGTTGGCGCAGATGGCGGTGATGCCCTTGGTGGAGGAGAACACCAACTGCAGGGTGTCCCGCTCGTAGGGCCGGCCTGTGCGGCGGTCGGCCAGCCCGCCCCACAGGTCGGCCACGAGTTCGCCTCGGTGGTGGATGGCCACGGCTGCCCCCACCTCGTCGCCACCCCCGAGGACGGCCATCGCCGGGTCGGGTTGGCGTTCGAAGTTCGCAGTGAAGGCTTCGGCCACCGATTCCCAGCCTGGGGCCACCTCACCGTGGATCTCGGTCATGGTCACAGCGCCTGGTAGCAGGCCTCGACCAGCGAGAAGCTCCGCAGGTCGCCGGCGAGACCGAGGTCCATCTTGTTCATCACGTAGCCGAAGGACAGCTCGGCATCAGGATCGGCCCAGCCCATCGAACCACCGGCCCCGAAGTGACCGAACGACCGGGGCCCACCCAACGCCAGCAGGCTCGAGCGCAGCATGAAGCCGAGGCCGAACTGGATGTCGAGGTCCAACAGCACCGTGTTCGGACCCTCGGTGCGCTGGGTGGTGGCGCTCTCCAGGGTCGCCGGATCGAGCAGGCGCACGCCGTCGACCTCACCGATGCAGGCGGCGTACATCCGAGCCACGGAACGGGCGTCTGCCACACCGTTGGCCGCGGGGACCTCGGCGGCCCGCATGGCTCGGGAGTTCCAGATGTCCTGGTCGGCCAGCGCGCCGCCTGGGGCGGCCAGCGCCTTGCCCAACGAGGTGTCGGGTCCGAGCACCTGGCGGATCATCTCGGCGATCGGATCGGGTTCGCCGGCCGCTTCGGTGGCGGCCACATCCGCGCTCACGCTGGGCGGGAGCATGGAGATGAGCATCGCCACACGATCCTCCTGCTCCTCGGGAAGCCCGATCCAGAAGTCGAGTCCCAACGGCCCGGCCACCCGCTCGGCCAACTCCGCCCCCACCGAACGGCCGGCGACACGACGGATGACTTCCCCGACCAGCCAGCCGTAGGTGGTGGCGTGGTAGCCGTGCTGGCTGCCCGGCGCCCAGTGCGGCTTCTGGTTCTCGAGCGCCTCGATCACCGGCTCCCACGACAGCGCCTCCTCCGCCGTCAGTTCCCCGTCCACCCAGGCCAGGCCGGCCTGGTGCGACAGCAGGTGGGCCACGGTCACGTCGTCCTTGCCATTGCGGGCGAACTCGGGCCAGTACTCGGCGACCGGCGCCTCGACGTCGAGGCGCCCGTCCTGGGCCAACAGGTTGGCGCAGACGGCGGTGGCACCCTTGGTGGTGGAGAACACCAGGATCAGGCTGTCCTCCTCCCACGGGCGACCGGTGGCCACGTCGGCCACCCCACCCCACAGGTCGGCCACCTTGCGCCCTCGGTGGTAGGCGCTGAACGCCGCCCCCACCTCCTTGCCCTCGGCGAAGTTCCGGTCGAAGGCCTCGCGGACGCCCTCGAAGCCATCGGCCACCCAACCGTGGGTCTGCAGGTCGGCGACGTCGGTCATGTGAGTTCCTCCAAGTGGTCGCCGGTCACCCGCAACGCGAGCACGAACCGACGAGGTCGAGACGATGGTGTTCCGCCGTGAAGCCGGTGCGGGCCGTCACCCGCTTGAAGGCCCGCTCCAGCGAGGCTTCCAGCTGCGGAGAGATGGTGAAGTCCTCCACCCGCCCGCACTGCGAGCAGATGAGGTGATGGTGGTGCCCCGTCAGATCCTCGGCCAGCTCGTAGCGGGCGTACTCGTCGTCGGTGACGATCCGACGGACGACCCCGCAGCTGTCGAGTACCGAGAGGTTCCGGTAGGCGGATGACTGCGCCAGTCGGGGATCGCGTTCGAGGATCTCGGCGATGGTCAGCGGGCGTTCGGTGAGTTCGAGTACCTCGACGAGGGCTCGCCGATTCGAGGTGTAGCGCTGACCATCGCCCCGGAGGCGCTTGGCCACGGTGAGGTGAAGGTCGGACGGCGGAGCGAGCTGTCGTCGGGCCATGCGGCGACCCTAGCCGTTGCGCACCTGAGTGAGAACCAATGAGAACTCGGCCCACGCCAACTGGCCAATCGTTGCGGCAGACACGAAGCACCGCCCACCCAGGGGGTTCGGCCCGACAGCGTGCTCTTGACCGGTCGGTCAAGTTAGGCTCCCGCCATGACCACCGTCCCGCCCGTCGCGGGTACCGACGCTCCGGAGCAGTCGACGACCCGACACGTCGACACCGCGACGCCGCCCCCGATCGCACCCACCGACCGCTCGGTCGAAGGGGCTCGACGGCCCGACCGCAGCCGTTGGGTCAGCTCCGGGGGACTTCACCTGGCCGTCTACGAGTGGGGCGAGCCCGACGCTCCCGTGCTCTTCATGGCCCACGGTGGCTTCGACTTCGTCGGCACCTTCGACGTGTTCGCTCCGCTCCTGGCTGATGCCGGGTGGCGCTGCGTGGCCTGGGATCAGCGCGGCCACGGCTGCTCCGAGCACGCCGTGCTCTACAACTGGGCGGCGGACACACGCGACGGGCTGGTGGTGCTCGAGCACACCACCGACGAGCCAGCGGTCCTCCTGGGCCACTCGAAGGGCGGGGGCCTGATGATGGACCTGGCGCACGCTGCCCCTCATCGTGTCCGCAAGCTGGTCAACCTCGACGGGCTGCCGTCGCGCAACAACTGGCCCGACCTGGCCGACACGGAGCGCACCAAGATGCTGGCCGGCGAGCTGACGGGTTGGTTGGACCGTCGCCGTACCGTCTCCACCGCGCAGCGGCGGCCGGGCACCATTGCGGAGCTGGCGGAGCGGCGCCAGCAGATGAACCCCCGCCTCTCACTCGACTGGCTCGAGTACCTGGTCACCATCGGCGGCTTCGAGTCCGAGGACGGGTGGCGGTGGCGCATCGATCCCAGTCTCCGCTTCGGGGGCTTCGGACCGTGGCGGCCCGAGTGGTCGATGCAACGACTGCCCGGCATCGGTGTGCCCGTGCTGGGGGTGCTCGGCCTGGTGCAGGAGGTCATGGGGTGGGGCACCCGACCCGAGGACGTGCTACCGAACCTTCCACCGGAGGGTCGCTTCGAGGCGTTCGAGGACACCGGCCACTTCCTCCACATCGAGCAACCCCACCGCACGGCTGAGCTCGTGCTCGAGTTCCTGGGACGGCCCTGAGATGCCGACGACGACCGACGCCCCCACGTACCTCACCCACGGCAAAGCCCGCCTGGCGCTGCACCAACTCCGACTGGGCAGCGACCCGGCCGTCCACCCGCTCTTGTTCCTGCACGGCCTCGGGGAACAGGCGCCGAAGCTGACCCCGAGGGTCGTCAACTCGTGGCCAGGGCCGATCCACGCGCTCGATTTCACCGGTCACGGCCACTCCACCGTGCCGACCGGCGGCGGCTACACCGCAGAGATCCTCATGGGCGACGTCGACATCACCCTCGCCCACCTCGGGCCGTGCACCATCGTCGGCCGCGGCCTCGGGGCCTACGTCGGCCTGCTGATCGCCGGCGGACGGCCCATGCTGGTGCGCGGCGCCGTGCTCACCGACGGTCCCGGCCTGGTGGGTGGCGGCATCCGGCCCACCTCCGCCTATATCCCGCCCGTACCCACCGGTGCGGTGCGTACACCCGATCCCATGGCACTGGCCGAACTCAGCCGTGACGTGCGTCCACCCGACTACGTGAGCGAGTACGTCCGCTTGGCGGTGCAGCAATCCGACCTCGACGATCCCATTGCCATGTGCACTGTGGTCCGACCCGAGTGGGCCGCTGCGGTGGCCACCATGCCCGGCGTGCTCGACACCACCGTGACCGATGCCCTCGAGCGCTACGCCGTGGTGCGCTGACCCGACGGCGCCGGTCAGGCCCGCCGGTCAGGCGCGCAGGCCGTTGACCACGGTGGTCACCACCGAGTCCACCAGCAGCTCGGTGCCGGCCTCGTCGAAGCCGAACCCCATGAGCAGCACGTCGGCCGCGCCGTGGGTGGCGGTCCACAGGGTGAGCGACGCGATCAGAGGGTCGACATCACGCAACAGACCCGCAGCGATGGCCGCCTCGACGGCCTCGCGGGGACGGTCGAACGCCCGCGTGGCTGCCGGCAGCTCCTCACCGGTCGGGGAGGAGAGCGCCAGCTCGGGAGGGAAGATGAACATCGTGCGGAACAGTTCGGGGTTGGCCAGGGCGTAGCGGATGTAGATGCGGCTGTAAGCGGCGATCCGCTCCAGCGGGTCGGGATCGTCGACCACCTCGAACTGTTCGACCAGCTCGTCGAATGCCGACTCGGCCACCGCCCGCAGGAGGTCACGCTTGTCGGCCATGTAGGCGTACAGCGCCGGCGCCGTCACCCCCAGCTCCCGCGCCACCCGTCGCAACGACAGCTTGTCGAGCCCGTCGGCGATGATCAGCGTGCGGGTGGCCGCCAGCACGGCCTCACGGGTGAGCGGGTCACGCACGGTGCTCGTCATGGCTCCAGCGTAGGTCACCACCGTTGATCCCCGGCTGACGCAGGTCGGCACGAACGGCTCTGGGCACAGGAAGAGTGAACGGTGTAAACTCCTCGCCGTCCGCACTGACGACCAGGTCGGCCTGCACCCGACCCGACGGGAGCCCCATGCCCATCCCCCGCAGCATCTTGGACCGTTCCGGCATCCCCGACCTGGATCTCGAGTTGACCAGCGGTACCTGGCCCGCCGACCTCGGCGGTGAGATCCTCATCTCCACCGCCGATCAGGCCACCGCACCGCTCCACGCCTTCTTCGGCGACGGTGCTCTGGCCCGGCTGTCGCTCACCCCGGGGGCCCACGGCGCCGAGCCCGACCGCTGGGCGTGGCGCTCGTCGCTGCTCGACACCCCCTCCCGACGCCTGCGCGAGAAGCGACCGGAGGTGTTCGAGGCCACCGTGCTGGGCGCTCGCTCGCCGTTCGGCTGGTCGAACGCCGCCAACACCGCCCCCCTGCCCTGGGGTGACCGGCTGTTCGCCACCTGGGACGCCGGGCGGCCCGTCGAGGTGGATCCGGTGTCGCTGCGGTACCTCGGCGACGTCGGCCATCGCGACGACTGGGCCAGCGCCTTCGAGGCGCCCGTGCTCCCGCTCATCCCCTCCACCGCCCACCCTGTCATCGACCCCGACCGCGACTGCATGTGGTCGGTGGCGCTGAATCCCGTCGAAGGGGCGCTCACCCTGGTCCGCTACGACGGCGCCGGTCGCCACGTCCAGACGTGGCCACTCCCGGGCGCCCCGGTCCACCAGTCGATGCACACCATCACTCAGACCCGCGACTGGCTCATCCTGGCCGAGTGCGCCTTCCGGGCCGATCCCGGCGAGATCTTCGGCACCGCCGAGCGGACCGTCACCAACTTCCCCGACGAGCCCGTCTACCTCATCCGCAAGGACGCAGTGGAGGGGACCCCTGCCGGCGAGGCGGTACCCGTGACCGGCTTCCGGGTGGGCCCCGAGGTCATGCACTACTACGCCGTCTACGACGACAGCGACGGCATCACTGTGCTCTTCGAGCACACGACGACCACCGACCTGGCCATGTACCTGCGCGAGGGTGACACCGATGCATGGGGGCGCCCCGTCGACCCTGGTCTGCTGGGCATGTACAACCACCCGATGCACCCGGCGGTGCTCAGCATCCAACGGTTCGATCCCGAGACCGGCGAGGTGACCGAACGGGCCCAGGTGAGCGACCCCGACCGCTGGTGGTCCACCCAGCTCTCGGCCATGGACTGGAGTACCGAGGGCATGAGCGCCCCCACCCGCCACCACGTGGTGTTCTCCGGGTTCCGACCTGAAGCGGTGATCCAGCGGGCCATGGACCTCTACGGCGACCGCGTGCATCCCCTGCCCGACGAGGAGGTGCCCGGCATGCTGGTCAGCCTCGACCGCCAGACGCTGAAGCCGACGGCCGAGTGGTCGTTCCCGCTCGAGGACTACCCCAGCTCACCCTGCTTCGTTCCCCGTGATCCCCTCGGTGGCGACACGGGCAACGGACGGTCCCGCTATGCCGGCACGGCCGCCGGCGGCCACGACGGCTACCTGGTGGTGCCGGTCCACAACGATGCCGGCTTCCGGGTCGAGGTGTTCGACGCCGATGCAGCCGACGCCGGGCCCCTGGCCACGCTGAGCACCCGCAACGGCGCCACCATGCCGTTCCTGTTGCACTCGGCGTGGATGCCCCGGGCCGTGCCCGCCCCCGCCGATGTCGAGCGTCTACGCCTCGGCGACGAGGTGAGCGATGAGCACCTGGCCTCGCTACCCGAGGACCTGGCCTCGGTGGTGCGTGAGGTGGTGGCCGAGCTCGACGCCTCGGCTCCCTGAGGGGCCGGTCGAACCCATCACCACCGGGGCCGGCGAGCCAGCAGTCGCTCGATCTCCTCACCGGACATGGGCCGGGCCAGATGGTACCCCTGGCCGTACTCACACCCCAGGCGCCGGAGTTCGGCGAGGTGCGCCGCCGACTCGATGCCCTCGGCCACCGACGACAACCCGAGGGTCTGCGCCAGGGTGACGATGGCCCGCACGATGGCCGAGTCGGAGGGGTCCTCTCCCAACCCGTCTACGAAGGATCGATCCACCTTCACGGCGTCCACCGGGAACCGACGCAGGTAGCTGAGCGACGAGTAGCCCGTGCCGAAGTCGTCGATGGCCAACTGCACGCCGAGATCCTTCAAGGCAATCAGCGTCTCGTGGGCCACGTCGACGTCGTCCATGAGCACGCTCTCGGTCATCTCGAGGTGCAGCCGCCCGGCAGGGACACCGGCGTTCGACAGGAGATCCGAGAGGTCGGTGACCAGGCCTGGGTGACCCAGTTGGCGACCGGACAGGTTGACGTTCAACTGCAGTGGCGGGCGGCTCTCGCCGCCGCCGACCACCGTGTCCCAACGCTCGAGCTGGGCGATGGACTGCTGCAGCACCCAGTGGCCGATGGGGATGATCGTGCCTGTCTCCTCGGCCACCGAGATGAAGTCGCCAGGGGTGAGCAGGCCCCGCTCGGGATGTTCCCATCGCACGAGCGCCTCCACGCCGTGAATCTCACCCGAGGCCAGGTCCACGATGGGCTGGTAGTGGACGCGCATCTCGCGGCGTTCGAGCGCTCGCCGCAGCGAGCTCTCGAGGTCCAGCCGACGCACGGCGTGATCCCGCATCTCGTGGTCGAACACCTCCCAACGAGCCCGACCACGCTCCTTGGCCCGGTACATGGCGGCATCGGCGTCACGGATCAGGTCGCCGGGCTCCACACCGTCGTCGGCGGGGAAGGCGATGCCGATGCTCACCCCGACGAACACCTCGTTCCCCTCGACCGAGAAGGCACCCGACACCGCACGGTTCACCCGCTCGGCGATGGCGATGGCGTCGGCGTGGGAGAGCAGGTCCTCGCACAGCACCACGAACTCGTCGCCGCCGAAACGGGCCACCGTGTCACGCGGTCGCAGCGCCACCCGCAACCGGTCGGCGATGGCTACGAGCAATCGGTCCCCCAGGTCGTGGCCCAGAGAGTCGTTCACCACCTTGAACCGGTCGAGGTCCAAGAAGAGCACGGCCACGCTGCTGCGATGACGACGGGCCCGGTCGAGGGCCTCACGGAGGCGGTCGAGCAGGTAGATGCGGTTGGGAAGGCCGGTCAGCGGGTCGTGAGTGGCCTGGTGGGCGAGTTGGGACTCGAACTGCTTGCGTTCGCTGATGTCGTGCATGACCCCCGAGAAGAACTCGAAGCGCCCGTCCTCGTCGGTGTGCACCAACAACTGCACGAGCATGGGAGCCACCACGCCGTCGACCGACGGGATGGCCAGCTCGCCGCTCCACATCCCGTCGCTCAGCAACATCGGTGCCACCTCGTCCCGCATGAACACCAGCGTGGCGTCATCGAAGATGTCCTCGGCTCGGAGACCCGTGAGCTCAGCAGACTCCCCGATGCCGAAGTACCGACGCGCCGCCCGGTTCATGTAGAGCACCGAACCGAAGCGATCCACGATGCCCACCACGTCCTGGGTGGCCTCGAAGATGTCGGTGAGCCGCTGGGTGTCCCGTTGGGCCGCCAGGGTCTCGGTGATGTCGTCCAGCGTCCCCACGCACGACTGGAGCACCCCCTCCGCGTCGAAGATGGGGACGGCGTGGGAAGCCACCCACCGCTGCTCACCATCGGGCCGGACCACACGGAACTGCACCTCGTTCGGTTCGTCGGGGATGGAGCGCCCCGGCTGGTCGAGCCCCAAGCGGCGGCGATCCTCGGGATGGATGACGTCCTTCCATCCGTCACCCATGGCGTCGGGTGCACCGAGACCGGTGATGTCCTGCCAGCGCTCGTTGACGTAGACGCAACCCCGTTCGACGTCTTGTTGGAAGATGCCGGTAGGTGACGACTGGGCCAGCGAGCGGAAGCGTTCCTCGCTCTCCCGCAAGGCCTGGCGAGCCTCGATCTCGTCGGTCACGTCCCGCAGGTGCAGCACCATGGCGCCGACCCGTGGGTCCTCGCGGAGGTTGAGCACCGTCTGTTCCACCCACCGCCACTGGCCGTCGCTGCGGATCACCCGCGACAGCATCGACGACCGCGCCCCGGGGGTCTCGAAGACCGGGGTCATCTCCACCACGATGCGTTCGAGGTCGTCGGGGTGGGTGAACTCGGCGCCGGTGGTACCCACCACGGCGTCGGGGTCCATCCCGAAGAGATGCTCGAGTGCGGGGCTGGCCCATTCGATGACCCCGTACTCGTCCATCACCACAACGGCGTCGGAGCTCTCCTGCACCAATGCCTTGAAACGTTCCTCGCTGGCCCGCAGCGCCTGTTCGGCCGCCACCCGCCAGGTCACGTTGCGGGCGTTCAGGATGAGGCCCTCGACCTCGCCGTCGGCGCCGCGGAGAAGGGTGCCGGCCACCTCCACCGGTACCCAGTGTCCGTCGCGGTGGCGCACGTGCAGGGTGACGGGATCCGGCTCGAGCGTCCCCGAGAGCACCTCGCCCACCCGCTCGAGCGCTCCCTCGAGTTCGTCGGCACGCACGTAGTCGAGGATCGACGTACCGGTGAACTCGTCGACCGTGTACCCCAACATGTCGGTGACCGCCGGGGAGATCCACGACAGGTTCGACTCGAGGTCGACGAGTGCCACCACGTCCCTGCTGTTCTGTAGGACGCCGAGCAACCGGTGCTCGCTGGCCCGCAGCGCGTCCTCGGTGCGCTTGCGGCGATCGATGTCCCGCAGGTTGCACACCACCCCGTTGACGTGGGGGTGCTCGAGCAGGTTGGTGCAGTCAGCCTCCACCCACCGCCACGAGCCGTCGGCGTGCGTCACCCGAAAGGTGCTCGATGCCCGGGCTCCGGCGAGGGAGAACGCCGGCGCCAAGTCACTACCGGCACGCTGCCGGTCGTCGGGATGGATCGTCAGGAACTGCTCGGAGGCGATGATCTCCGACGGTGTCCTGCCGAAGACGCGCTCGCATGCCGGGCTGACGTAGGACGGCACCCCCGCCCGGTCACAGATGACCATGACCTCCGAACAGTTCCGGATCAGGGCTCGGAAGCGCTCCTCCGATGCGGTCAGGGCCACCTCGGCCAGCCGGCGCTCGCTGGCGTCGCGATAGGTGGCCACGATGGCCTCCACCGCCTCGTCGAGGCGGTTCACCATCGTGGTGTCGACCCAGCACCAGCCACCCGAGCGGGTCTGCACCCGGAACTCGACGACCACCTGTCGACCCGGGTCGGCCAACACCGCCCGCCAGGCGCGCACCGCCTCCGACCGGTCGTCGGGGTGGATGAGGTCGATTCCCGCCCGTCCCAGGTACTCGTCTGGTTCGTAGCCCAACACGTCGCGCACCGCATCGTTGGTCCACAGCGCCGTGCCGTCGGGGGCGAGGAGCACGATGACGTCACCGGGAACGGCGGCCAGCGCCTCCCGGTGGAGCCGAGCGCGGTCGCTGGGCGCGACGTGGCGGCTGGCAGCGTCGGTCACGGCACCTCGACGACCCTCAGGCAACAGGCCGTGCGGCCTCCGCCCCCCGTTTCCGGAAACTCCGACCCTCCCATGCCGATGTCATGCTAGAGGCTGTCCGCTCCCGATGACGGGCCGACGGCGGGTTCACTTCCATCGACCGGACTCGCCGACGGGGAGGAGCTGTCGTCCTCGTCGAGCTCCGCAGTGATCTGTTCAACCTCGAGGCGCGCACCGTCGAGGCGACTGCGGCAGAAGCGCACGAGCACTGCGGCGCGGCGAACCCGCTCCACGAGCAGGTCCACGTCTGCGTCAGCAGCCTCGAGGGCGTCGAGGAGGGTCTCGAGCTCGGCCATCGCCTCGGCGTAGCTGGTCGGTGGGCGGTCATCGGTCACGACGTCTCCTCGTCGGTCGGCGGCTGTCGCGCCGTGGTCGGTAGGGGGTTCCCCGCATCGGGAACGATGTCGGATGCGTCCACCGGCACCGCCGCCACGCCGTCGGCCGGTCCGGGTGGACCATCGACGGTGCTGCGTACCGTGCCATCGAGCACGGTGGTGTACACCACGGTGCCCATCGGAGCGTCGGCCACTCGGCGGACCACGGACCCATCCGAGGCCCGGGTGATCGACCAGCCCCGCTGCAGCAGGCGTCGCGGGTCGCTGGCCGCCAGTCGGACCTCGGCCAGCGTCAACGACCGGTCGGCGTCGCCGAGGCCCCGACGGCTGCCCCGATCGAGGCGCCGAGTCCCGCGTTCGACGTCGGCCGCCGCGACACCGACGAGCTGCGATGCCCGGCTGGTGGCCAGGCGCGTCGCCCCACTCAGACGGGCGTCAGCCGCGGCCACGCCTCCGGCACCGGCACGCACCAGGGACCGTCGGATCGACGCCAGGTGGGCCGTCTCGTCGGCGAACGTGGCGCCGAGGCACCGGTCCAGCCGATCGGTCATCTCGACGACCCGTCGACCCTCGTCGACACACCGGCGTTCGGCCACCCGTACGAGTCGTTCGGCGGCGGTCTCGACCTGTTGCACGCTCGCCTGCACCCGTTCGACGACGAAGGCAGCCGCCGCGGTCGGCGTAGGGCATGTTCGATGGGCGACCTCGTCGACGACCGTGCGATCCACCTGATGCCCGATGCCCACCACGACGGGGACCGGCGCCCCGGCCACGGCTCGGGCGACCGTCTCGTCGTCGAACGCCACCAGGTCGGTGCGTGCGCCACCGCCCCGCACGAGGAGCACCACGTCCACGTTCCGGCGGGCAACGCGCCCGATCGCTGCGGCCACCAGCGGCGCGGCGGTCGGCCCTTGCGTCGGCGCGTCGACCACCTGCACGGAGAAGGGGACGCCCGAGCGTTCGAGCACCGCCAACACATCGGCATGCGCCGCGCTGCCGACGCTGGTCACCAGGCCGATCCGCAGCGGCAAGGGTGTGAGCCCGAGCGCGGCGTTGACCTCGGCCAGACCCTCGGCCACCAACCGAGCGAACAGTTCGTGGCGCGCCACGGCCATGGCGCCGAGCGTGTGGGCCGGGTCGATGTCGGACATCTGCAGTTGCAGCCGACCGGCCGGCCCCCACAGGGCCACCCGACCGCGCAGTCGGACCGCCACGCCGTCGGTCATGCGGACCGCGCCGGTGCGACGGAGCGACTCGTTCACGACTCGACGCATCCTCGAGAACAGCACCACGGGCAGGACCGGGGCCCGCTGGCCCGGAGCCGACGGATCAGGCGTCCCGACAAGTTCGAAGTACACGTGTCCGCTGCGGGCCCGGGTGAGCGAGCTGATCTCGCCCTGCACCCACACCTCGTCGGGGAAGCCGACCCGCAGCAGGTCGTCGACTGCGCCAGCGAGTTCCCCCACCGTCCACGTGCGCTCGTCGGACACTCGATCATCTCCTACCGTTCCGCTGGGCCGCTGGGCCGCTGGGCCGCTGGGCCGACGGTACTCGGCGGGCGGACGACCCGACATCGCCAGTCCACGGGCGGTAGTCGACCACCCAGGGTGAGATTCCGACGCTCTGTGACCGGCCCACTTGACCGTCATCGCTCGTACCGGGGAGCATGGTGCCCAGCCGTCGGCGGAGTCGTCGGTCACCGTCCTCGTGGTTCGGCGCTTGCGGGAGTGCCACCGCCCGGGGGGACACCAGCATCACCATGACCGACGCGCATCGTGGCCCACCCACGTTGCGTCCCGACCGCACCGAGGTTTCGATGGTGCCGCCAGGAATGGCCACCGCACTCGAAGCTCTACTGGACCAGACCGACGAGGCAGTCGCGCTCGCCGTGACGACAGCCGCTGACCCGGTCATCCGCATCGTTCGAGTGAACGAGACCCTGTGCCGGCTCACTGGCTTCGGCATCGAGGATCTCGTCGGTCAGAGTCCCGACATCCTCGTTGGGCCCGAGACCGACCTCGATGCCTTGCGTCGGATGCAGGACGACCTCCGCCATCGCGGCACGGCGATCGAGGAGCTCGACGTGCACCGGGCCGACGGGACCCCGATCCGGGTGCAGGCCACGTACCGGCGCATCCCGGCCGAAGACGGCGCCGAGTGGTACCTGGCGCTGTTCCGGGATCGCTCCGGCGAGGCCGAGGCCGCCGCTGCATTGTGGCGCAGTGAGGAGTGGGCTCAGGCCATGGTGCGGTCGATGTCGGAGGTCCTGCTCCTGACCGACATCGACACCACCATCCGCTGGGTGACGCCGTCGATCAAGACGCGGCTCGGCTTCGAACCGAGCGAGCTGATCGGGAGGAGTTGCTGGGACCTCCTCCACCCCGACGACGTCGGTGCGGCCACCGCCGATTGGGAGCACCTCATCGGCGGCTCGGAGGGCGAGCGTCCCACCATCCTGAGGGTACGCACGGCCTCCGGCTCGATGCGCACCATGAGCTGCACGGCCACCGACCTGACCAGCCACCCGGCCGTGGGTGGCATGGTGATCGCCGCCAGCGACGTGACCGAGCAGGCCCGGATCGTCGAACGCATGAGCGAGCAGACACAGCTCCTCGAGTCGATGGCCCGTGGGGCGCCACTCGAGGTCACCCTCCAGCAACTTGCGCTGATGCTCGAGCGGCGACTTCCCAGGACCCAGACTGCCCTCCTGGTGGCCGAGAACGCCGAACAGCTCCGCACCCGAGCCGCACCGTCGCTGGCCCGTGACATCGTCAACCGCCTCGATGCTGTCGACCTGACCTCCACCGGCGCTGGTCGGCGACTGCTCGGGGCCGGGGGGAGCTGGGTGTCGTGGGACCTGGCCACCGAGCCCCGCACCGCCGACGACCCGCTGCGTCACGAGCACCAGATCGAACAGGCCCGAGCTGCACAGCTCCTCGCTCCCGGAACCGGCGAACTCCTCGGCGCCATCGTGGCGTTCACCCAACACCGCAGCGAACCGACCGCCGATCAACTGGAGTTGCTCGAATGGGCGCGGAACCTCGCTGCGCTGGCCATCGAGCGGCAGCAGTTCGAAAGCGCCCTCGAACACCACGCCCTCTACGACGAACTGACCGGACTCCCCAACCGCGCCCTGCTCATGCGCCGGATGCAGGAGTCGACCCGACGCGCCGCCCGACTCGGCTACGGGGTGGCGGTGCTGTTCCTCGACATCGACCGCTTCCGGGTGATCAACGACAGCCTCGGACACGAAGCCGGCGACCGGTTGTTGTCGCTCGTGAGCGATCGACTGGTCCAGCAACTGCGCCCCGGGGACACCATGGGTCGACTCGGAGGCGACAAGTTCCTCGTGGTCTGCAACCGCATCGGCGCCGAGAGCGACGCCGTCGAGGCCGCCGAGCGGCTGCTGGTCGGCCTCGAGGCACCGTTCGAACTCGAGGAGGCGCACGGCTCGATGGTCCTGACCGCCAGCGTGGGCATCGTGCTCAACGAGAACCACCGCCTCGATCCCGAGGCGATGGTCCGCAACGCAGAGGTCGCCATGTACCGGGCCAAGGACCAGGGCCGGAACCAACACGTGGTCTTCACCGAGCACGTCGACCTCCGCACCGTCGAGAAGCTGTCGCTCGAGCAGTCGCTCCGCATGGCGATCGACCGCAACGAGTTGACCCTGCACGTCCAGCCAGTGGTGCACCTCGACGACCGGCGCGTGCACCACGTGGAGGCGTTGGTGCGGTGGAACCGGCCCGGTCACGGCTTGATCCTGCCCGGGGCGTTCATCCCCGTCGCCGAGGAGAGCGGCCTGATCGTCCCGCTCGGGCGGTGGGTCCTCGAGGAGGCTTGTCGTCGGGCGGCGGGCTGGCAACCGGCGGCCGACGGCCGGATGGTGGACGTGGCCGTCAACCTGTCGGCCCGGCAGCTCGGCGGGCCGAATCTGCTGCCCGTCGTCGAGGAGGTACTCGAGTTCAGCGGGCTGGCGCCGCACCGCCTGTGCCTCGAGGTGACCGAGAGCGCGCTGGTGCACGACCTCGACGCCGCCCGCCGGACGCTGCTCGACCTGAAGTCGCTCGGTGTGCGCCTGGCCATCGACGACTTCGGTACCGGCTACGCGAGCTTGGACTACATCCGACACTTCTCGATGGCCGACGAGTTGAAGATCGACCGTGCCTTCATCGACGGGGTCGAGCGCGAAGGATCCCATGAGGCGGCCATCGTCAGCGCGGCCGTGGCCATCGCCCAGTCGCTCGGCGCCGTGAGTGTGGCCGAGGGCGTCGAGAGCGAAGCCCAGGCCCAGGTCCTGCGGTCGCTCGGCGTCGACCTGGCCCAGGGGTTCCTGATCGCCCGCCCGTTCGCCGTGGACCAGGTGGCCGAGCGCTTGGACCTGCCGGTGGCGCCCGCCGCCGATCGACGCTGAGGCGTCACCACCGCAGCGCTCCGGTGACGGCCGGTGAGCAGCCCACCGGCCGGGAGTGGCGGCGGCGTTAGCATGCGACGATGCTGACTGGCCCCCTTCGCATCGAGGTCCACCACGCCGACGGACAGGTCCACCGCAGCGACCTCACCGGTGATGGCCGCACACCACTCGGACCCTACGAGGTGGCAGTCGAGCACCTCGGCGCCGACGGCTGGCGATGGACGCTGGCCAACCGCAGCAACGACACCTGCCGGCCACGCTCGGTGCGCATGGTGCACGGGGTCGAGGCCGACGGACCGCTGCGCATGTTCCGCCACGGCTACCAGTCGTGGTCGGCGTGTGACACGGCGGTGCTCGGCCACGACCGGGATCCCAGCCTGGCGAACACCACCGGGATCGAACAGCTGCAAGGTGTGCACCACGCCGACCAGCGCACGGTCACCGGCGACGAGCTCCGCTCGGAGTGGGTCACCGTCCTCGTCGACGATCGCGGCAGCTTCGAACTCGTCGGATTCCTCGCCGGCACCTCCCACGACGGGACGTTCCGGCTGCGGACGGTCGACGACACCAAGGTCGAGCTGGCCAGCGAGGCGTTTCTCGGTGGCGCCACCCTGGCACCGGGCGAGCAACGATCGCTGCACCCGGTTGTCCACGCCACCGGCGCCCACCCCTCGCCGCTGCTCGAGCGGTGGGCGACCGCCGCCGGGCAGGCCTCCGGGGCGCGGACCGACAGCCCGTACCAGCTCGGCTGGTGCTCGTGGTACCACTACTTCCACGACGTGACCGAGCAGGATCTACGCTCCAATCTGGCCCGCGCCGGAGACTGGCCGTTCGACGTGTTCCAGCTCGACGACGGCTTCCAGGCGGCCATCGGCGATTGGTTGGAGACGAACGACAAGTTCCCCACCGAACTCGACGGCCTGGCCGCCACCATCGCCGCCGGTGGGTACACGCCCGGGCTGTGGATCGCGCCGTTCATCGTGGCGCCCGACTCGTCGGTGGCCACCGAACACCCCGACTGGCTGGCCCGCACCGTCGACAACAGCGGCCCGTTGCCCGGCATGTTCAACCCCCCGTGGGGTGGCGGCATGGACGGCATCATGTGGGCGCTCGACACCACCAACCCCGAAGTACTCGACCACCTCGAGGCGGTCGCCCGAGGGCTGCGCCAACGGGGCTACCCCTATCTGAAGCTGGACTTCACGTTCGCCCCGTCGTTCGACGGTCTGTGGCACGATCCGGCGCAGACCCCCGCGGAGCGGGTCCGCGCCGGCTACGAGGCCATCCGACGGGGCGCAGGGGCCGACGCCTTCTTGTTGGGTTGCGGGGCGCCACTGTCACACGTGGTGGGTGTGGTGGATGGCAACCGCATCGGGTCCGACGTGGCCCCGAGCTGGCACCTCGGCGACGACGCCGAGTACATGACCTATCGCGAGACCGAACCGGCCACGCTCCACGGATTCCGCAACACGTTGGCGCGCAGCTTCCAGCATCGCCGGCTGTGGCTCAACGACCCCGACTGCCTCATGCTGCGCACCGAGCACACGGCGCTCTCCCCCGACGCCGCTCGAACCTGGGCCCGCACCGTCGGATTGTCCGGCGGCATGGCCCTCGTGTCCGACGACTTGACGCTGCTCGACGACGAGGCCCGCCACCTGCTCGAGGACACCATCGCCCTCGGCCGGGCGGCGGACGCCGAGGCTGCGTCGGGGCGTGCACCTCGCTGCACCGACCTGATGGACGCCACCCTGCCCACCGTGCTCGAGGCCGCTGGTCACCGGTTGGAGGTCGACCTCCGCGACGGTTCTTCGACGTTCACCACCGAGTAATCCACGAGGGGTATCGATCCGAGTGACCGCATCGATCTACTCACCGACGTCCGAAAAAGGGGTCCGCCCCGGTGGGCGGGAGTCACCGGGGCGGACAGCACATGGAGTCTATGGGGAGGGACTTGCCATGTGCAGGGATTGGGTTGCACGGGATGTGTGCAGTCCGGTCATTGCCGAACAGAGACCACTGTAGACACCCTCGGTTTGGGCGCACTCTGGCAAAGCTCAAGGCTGGGTCAAGATCGGGTCATCGTCTGCTCGGCGGGTGAGAACGGCGTACAGCTCGGCGTAGAGGCCCCCAGCGGCGAGCAGCTCCGCGTGGCGACCCCGCTCACAGATCACGCCGTCCTCCACCACGAGGATCTGGTCGGCAGCGGTGATGGTCGACAACCGGTGGGCGATGACCACCGCCGTCCGACCGGCCAGCGCCTCGGACAACGCCAACTGCACGGCCGCCTCGCTCTCGGTGTCGAGATGGCTGGTGGCCTCGTCGAGCACCACGATGGCCGGATCCTTGAGCAACATCCGGGCGATGGCCACCCGCTGCTTCTCACCACCCGACAGGCGGTAGCCACGCTCGCCCACCACCGTGTCGTAGCCGTCGGGCAGCGCGGCGATCACGTGATGGATGCGCGCCGCACGGCAGGCGGCTTCGAGTTCCTCGTCGGTGGCGTCGGGACGGGCGTAGCGCAGGTTGGAACGCACCGTGTCGTGGAACAGGTGGGGGTCCTGGCCCACCACGCCGATGGCGGCACGAAGGCTGGACTGGGTGAGGTCCCGGACATCGTGGCCGTCGATACGCACCGCACCGCTGGTCACGTCGTACAGGCGCGGTAGCAGAGAGGCGATGGTCGACTTCCCGGCGCCGGACGGCCCCACGAGGGCCACGGTCTGGCCAGGTTCGATGCGCGCGTCGATGCCACGCAGCACCAAGGTGCCTGCGCCCGCAGGCGGTGGCAGCGCCACGTCTCCTTCGAGGGACGCAACGGTGGCGTCGTGGGTGGGATAGCTGAACTCGACCGAGTCGAGCTCGATGGCACCTCGCGGCGCAACCAGGTCGACGGCACCGGGCCGGTCGACGATCGGATTCGGGGTGTCGAGCACTTCGAAGACCCGGTCGAACGACACCAGTGCCGTCATGACGTCCACCCGTGCGTTGGTCAGCGCGGTGAGCGGCTGGTAGATGCGCACCGTGTACGCCGCCAGCGCCACCAGGGTGCCGACGGTGATGGTGCCGGAGATCACCATCAGTCCGCCCACCCAGTACACCGCGGCCGTGCCCACTGCCGCCACCAGCCCGAGGGCGATGAAGAAGGTTCGGCTGTACATGGCGGAGCGGACGCCGATGTCACGCACCCGCGCCGCCCGGCCGGCGAACTCTTCGGTCTCGCGGTCATAGTTGCCGAAGAGCTTCACCAGTAGGGCTCCGGCCACACCGAAGCGCTCGGTCATCGTCGAGTTCATGCCGGCGTTCACGTCCATACCCTCGCGGGTGATGTCCTGCAGGCGTCGGCCGACCCGCTTGGCCGGGACGATGAACACCGGCAGCAGGACGAGGGCCAGCAGCGTCAGTCGCCATTCGAGTACCACCATGGCCGTGAGGGTGGTGACCAACACGATGGCGTTCGACACGACGGCGCCCAGCGTGCCGGTGAGCGCTCGCTGGGCGCCGATGACGTCGTTGTTCAACCGGCTGACCAGCGCCCCGGTCTGGCTGCGAGTGAAGAATCCGACCGGCATGCGCTGCACGTGGTCGTAGAGCCGGACGCGCATGTCGAAGATGAGGCCCTCGCCGATGCGCGACGACCACCACCGTTCGAAGAACGACAACACGGCGGTGGCCACCGCCGCGGCCACGACCAGCAGGGCCAGTCGATTCAGTTCGGTTCGATTGGCCTCGGGAATGGCCACGTCGATGATCTGGCGGAACAGCAACGGTGGCGCCAACTCGACCACGGCCGTGACAATGATCGTGACCAGGAAGCCGACCAGCATCGCTCGATAGGGTCGAGCGAACTGCAGCACGCGGCGCAGAACGTCCCGACCGAGGTGGACCCCCTCGATCTTCGAGGGATCCGAGCCCATCGCCATGTGAGGCCCCATCCGCATGGCGCCATGCTAGGGGTGCGCGACGGCGATCCCCCTGTGGCTCGCCCTTTCCGCGGTCTGCGCCGTGGGCAGCCGGAACCCGTGGCGCCACGGGCAACGCCCCGCCGGTGGTGGTGCCGAGCACCGAGTCCACCGGCCGGGCGATGGCGGAGGGTATGGGATTCGAACCCATGGTGACCCGGAGGCCACAACGGCTTTCGAGGCCGCCCCATTCGTCCGCTCTGGCAACCCTCCGTCGGCGACTGTAGCCGCCGACTCCCCCCACGGCGAAGGCGATACGACTCGCTGCGACGTCGTGTGGCAGCTCGGCCGGGTGCCCCAGTGGGTCAGCGACGAGCGGCGAAGAACGTCGACAGCAACGCAGCGCAACGATCGGTCGCCACGCCCGACCGCCAGGTCAGTTCGTGCCCGAGCCGTGGGTCCACCACCAAGTTGTAGAGCGAGCCGACGGCGCCACCCTTGAGGTCGGCGGCGCCATAGACGAGTTCGTCCAGTCGAGCCGCTACAGCAGCGCCGGCGCACATGGGACAGGGCTCGAGCGTGACCACCAGGGAGCAGCCGTCGAGGCGCCAGCGGCCGAGTCGTTCCGCCGCGTCCCGCAGCGCCAGCACTTCGGCGTGGGCGGTGGGGTCGCCGGTCAACTCCCGTTCATTGTGCCGAGCGGCGAGGACCTCGTCCCCACGCAGGATCACTGCACCGACCGGTACGTCGTCGTGGGACAGCGCCCGCTCGGCCTCCACCAGTGCCAGTTCCATGGCCTGCTCGTCGTTCACGTTGGGCGACGCTACCGGTTCGGCGCACCACCACCCGGCGACCCCTCGACGCTGCAGTGGCGCGCCGGGGGCCGGGCACGACGCGCCCGGCCCTCGCACGGAGCGGAGGGTGTGGGATTCGAACCCACGGTGACTTGCGCCACACACGCTTTCCAAGCGTGCCGATTCGGCCGCTCTCGCAACCCTCCGAGCAATCCCTCCCGACGCCGTCGGGTGGGCTGCGACCGGACAGGCTATCCTGTTCGCAGCGCCCGTCCCCATCGGTGATGGCCGGGCCCTGTGCAATCGGAGGCCGTGAACCAGGTCAGGGCCGGGAGGCAGCAGCCTTCAGCGGAATCTCCGGTGTGCCGCAGGTCGCCTGGCCATCACCCGTGGGGGCGGGTGTTGCGCGTGAGGTCAGGTCGCCGCGGCCGGTAGGCTCGGGCGCCGATGACCTACCAGTCCCTCTACCGCCGCTTCCGACCCCGACGGTTCGGCGAGGTGCGAGGCCAGGATCATCTCGTCGGCGCCCTCCGCAACGCCGTGCGCGACGACCGGGTGGGACACGCCTACCTCTTCAGCGGACCCCGCGGCACCGGCAAGACCACCACGGCCCGCATCCTGGCCAAGGCACTGAACTGCGAGTCGCTCGACGACGGCGAACCCTGCGGCGAGTGCGACTCCTGCCGCTCGATCAGCGACGGATCCTCGTTCGACGTGTTCGAGTTGGATGCCGCGTCGAACAACGGCGTCGACGCCATCCGAGACCTCATCGACCGCGCCGCGCAGAGCACGCCGGGGCGTACCCGGGTGTACATCCTCGACGAGGTCCACATGCTGTCGACGGCGGCGGCCAACGCCCTGCTCAAGACCCTCGAGGAACCGCCCGAGCACGTGGTGTTCGTGCTGGCCACCACCGATCCACAGAAGGTGCCACCGACGGTTCGCAGCCGCACCCAGCACTACGAGGTGCACCTGCTCGACGCCGACACACTCGAGGGTCTACTCACCGACGTGGTGGATGCCGCCGAGCTCGATGTCGACCCCGCTGGCATCCAGTACGCCTTGCGCGCCGGCGGCGGGTCGGCCCGCGACACGCTCTCGGCGCTGGAACAGGTCGTGGCCTTCGGCGGGGTGCCCGAGGACACCTCCGCCATCCACGAGGTGGTGGAGGCGCTGTGTGACCACGACACCGGGGACGCCCTCGTGGCGGTCGAGCGGGCGTTGGCCGGCGGTCGAGCGCCTCGCACCCTCGGCGAGGACCTCATCGATCGGTTACGGGACATCTTCCTCACTGCGGTCGGCAGCCCGCCCGAGCGCCTGCCCGAGGCCGACCGGGCCAGCGTCGCCGACCAGGCCGAACGACTCGGCCCGCGAGGCGCCACCCACGCGCTGGAGGTGCTGGGCGACGCCTTCGTGAGCATCGCCGACGCCCCCGACCCGCGCATCCCTCTGGAACTGGCACTGGTCCGCCTGACCAGTCCCTCGCTCGATCGGTCCCTCGACGCGCTGGCCGCCCGGGTCGACCATCTCGAGCGGGCACTGGCCACCGGGGCCACCGCCGTGGCGAGCGCCCAACCCGCACCAGTCGCAGCTACCGCACCGAGCGCACCACCGGCGGAGCCGACCGCCGCCTCGACATCGACCGGTACTGCGCCCGCCGGAGGTGGCATGGCCGCCGCAGCCCGCGACGCCCTGGCCGCCAAGCGAGGTCGCGGCGGACCGTCGACGCCCAGGACAGCGCCATCGGGCAGCGACGGGGCATCGACGGGCGGCACTGGCGGCACCCCGGCGCCCGCCGAACCGCAGATCAACGGGGGTGACACCGCCGCGGCGAGCAGCCCGCCGACCCCGACCGCAGCCCAGCCGGGAGGAGCGCCGGGAGCAGAGGCACCGGGTGCGGCGGCCGGAGCAGAGCCGCCGGCGGCGACGCAGCACAGCTCCGGCGGCGCGCAGCCAGCGGTTGCCACGCCGCCCGGGGACGCGTCCGGCCAGGACGGACTCCCCGACCGGGCCGAGCTGACCGTTGCCTGGGGCGACACGATCCTCGGGTCGCTGCCCCAGAAGGCGAAGGCCCGCTTCGGCGCCGGACGGTTCGTCGATGTGGTCGACGGTCGGGCCGTGTACGGCCTCCCCAACGACGTGCACCGCAAGCGATGCGAGGAGCTGCGCGGCGAGGTGGAGGCGGCGCTGGCTGCCCACTTCGGCCGACCGGTCCCGCTCCGACTGGTGGTGGACGGCGACCCCGAGCAGACGAACGGAGGAGCCGCCGCAAGCGCTGGGGCACGACCCTCCCCCGGTGCCGGCCCCGCCTCGGGCTCCGACCCCGCCCCCGGTCGTGCGACCACCGGTGCCGACCCGGCGAACGATGCCGACGAGGACCTTTCGGCGCTCGACATCGCCGAACTCGAGGACGCCGAAGACGTGGCCACCGACGAGGTCACCCGCATCGCCGAGGTGTTCCCCGGTGTGGAAGTCGTAGAGGAACAGGAGCTTGGACCATGAGCGACGAACCGATGTCAGGGGCACCCGGACCCGGGATGTCCGGAATGCCCGACATGGGCGGCCTGCTGGAACAGGCCATGCAGATGCAGCAGCAGCTGCTCGACGCACAGGCAACCGCGGCGGCCACCGAGGTGGAGGGCGTCGCCGGCGGTGGCGTCGTGCGCGTCACCATGACCGCCGACCTCCAGGTGCGCCGGGTGCAGATCGACCCCGAGCTGGCCGACCCCGACGAGCTCGAGATGCTGCAAGATCTGGTGGTGGCGGCCGTGAACGACGCCATCGGCCGTGCCGACGAGGTGCGTGCAGCCTCGATGGGAGGTGGCCTCCCCGATCCCGGCGAGCTGCTGGCCGGCCTCGGCCTGGGCTCCTCGGGTGGGGCACCGGCGGGGCTCGACGCCTTGCTCAGCGGCGTCCCCGGCATCGACGACGGCTCGCTCATACCCGAGGTCGACGACATTGGTGACGACGAGGGACAGGACGACGACCGGTCGTGAGCCCCTACGCCGGGCCGGTCCAGGACCTCATCGACGAGCTCGGCCGACTCCCGGGCATCGGGCCGAAGTCGGCGCAACGCATCGCCTTCCATCTGCTGAAGCTCCCCACGCCCGATGCACAACGGCTGGCCACGGCCATCACCGAGGCCAAGGCCCGCGTTGCGTTCTGCCAACGATGCTTCAACGTCTGCGAGGGCGAGCTCTGTGACATCTGCGCCGACCCGCGACGCGACGGCAACCTGTTGTGCGTGGTGGAGGAGGCGCGTGACCTCGTGGCCGTGGAAAAGACTGGGGAGTTCAAGGGCCGGTACCACGTGCTCCAAGGCGCCATCTCACCCATCGAGGGCATCGGGCCCGAGCAGCTCCGGATCAAGGAACTGCTCGTCCGCCTCGATCCCGAAGGCGTGCAGGAGGTGATCGTCTGCACCAACCCGAATATCGAAGGTGAGGCGACCGCCATGTACCTCGCACGGCTGCTCGACCCCCTCGGGTGCCGCGTCACCCGACTGGCCTCGGGTCTGCCGGTGGGCGGCGACCTGGAGTACGCCGACGAACTGACCCTCGGCCGAGCCATCGAAGGCCGCCGCACCCTCGACGCCAGCTGACTCACCGCGCCCTCCCTCGGACCGCGCCCCCTCGCCCCCTCGCCCCCTCGCCCTTGAGATCTTGCGTTCGTTCGCGAGGCCCCAGCACGCGAGACGCACGCAGCAATGCAGGGGCAGGGGCGCTCAGCTGGTGGACAGCTGGCGACGAAACCAGTCGGCCCACGCTGTCTTGAAGGCGTCGTCGTAGCCGTCATAGGTGCGGCGGAGGGCATCGCCCGGCCAGTCGCAGGGCAGCAGGGCCGGCGGGAGCAGCGGGTCAACCAACAGATGGCGCAACACCGCCGCTGACAGGACGAACCCCGGGGCGATGGCCTCCTGGTCGCCCTCGACCAATGCTCCGACCGAGGCCTCCAGTCGCTCCCGGTACGACTCGGCTCGGCTCGCCCAGCCCTCGAGGTCCCACAACGACGCCGCCAGAGTGGCGGGGTCGAGTTCGGGCTCCGAGCGGAACACGGTGCACTGCTCAGCCACCACCGACCCCGACGCCGGATGTCGATCGGCGCGGAGATTGTCCGGCCGCAGCCACACCCCTTCTCGGAGTTCGGCCACGTGCAGGGTGGCCATGGCGGCGCGCAAGGCCGCCCGCTCGGCAGCGGCGCGGGCCGGCCCCACCACCACTGCGTGCCACCACCGTCCGTCCCAGTCACCGGAGGCAACGACCCGGGCCTCCTGCTGGCGACGCTGACGTTCGAGCAACCGACCCCCCAGTCGGTAGGCACCGGCCTCGGGTTCCGATGCGAGCTCACCCGAGCGCAACATGCGAGAGATGGCGGTGCGGGTGGCCCCCTGGGAGATGCCGAACAGCTCGCCGCAGCGAACCAGAACCTGGACCGGCAGACGAGGTGGATCCACGCCGAGCAGGGTGCTGGCCACCACCGACCGGGCGCTCAGCGGTGGGAAGCCGTCGGGCCCCTCGGCTCGGGCGTGGGAATCCGCGGCCATCAGCCAGACCGTAGCGGCCGGCCGGCGCGTGCTCCCCGGTGACGCCACACCGGTCCTCCTGCGGATGCGTCGTGTCTTACATTCTTGTCGCAGCCGTCGGTTGACTGTAAGATCGATGCCACGGGCCGCAACCTCGCTATCGGAGCGGCACCGACCCGAGAGGATCGTCACCATGGCCACCGCCACCCAACCGGAGTCTCGCCCCACCCTTGCCGGACCCGCCGCCGTCGGGCTGGGTCCCGAGCGGTGGGTGGGCGTCGACCACCCCGACCGCGCCGGCGCCACCGACGGCCGCGATCCGGCCGAGCCGCTCGTCGGCCAGGGCGGCATGGTGCCCGATCCGTCGCTGCTCCCCGACACCCTTCCCACCGACCGGCTGAGTCCGACCGGGCGCCCCCTGCCAGCACTGCGCAACGAGCTGCGCCGCGTCCCCGACCTGCGCAACGCCGCCAACGTCGCCTCGGTGTGGCTGCAGTCCTTCGGGCTCATCGCCCTCGCCTGTTGGCTCACCCCGGAGCTCCCCCTCGCTGCGGCACTGGCCGTGTGGGCCGTGACCTTCCTCCTCATGGGACGGGCCTTTGCGTGCTACGCCATCTTGGGCCACGAAGCCGCCCACCGGTTGCTGTTCTCCAACAAGAAACTGAACGACCTCGTCGGCGGCTGGGGCGTTGCGTACCCGGCGTTCGTGCCACTCGCTGCCTACCGCCGCGCACACATGGCCCACCACAAGGACGAGTTCGGGCCCCACGAGCCCGACCTGGCCTTCTACAACGGCTACCCGGTGGAGCCGGCCACCCTGCGACGCCGTCTGTGGCGTGATGCCCGTGGCTCGTCGGGGTGGAAGAACCTACGGGCCCTGCTGCGAGCACTGAAGAGCGAGTCGTCCCGTCCGTTCGCGCTGCCCATCGCCGTGTCACAGCTCGGCGTGGTGGCCGTGCTCCTGGCCATCGGCGGGTGGCAGCGCTGGTGGCTCTACCCGCTGCTGTGGCTGGCGCCGTGGATGACGGTGTGGCGGGTCATCAACCGGCTGCGTTCCATCGGGGAGCACGGCGGTCTCATGCGTTCGAACGACCGTCGACTCACCACCCACGTGGTCCGCCAGAACCTGTGGGCCCGCTTCTGGATGGTGCCGTTCAACACGGGCTGGCATCTCGCCCACCACGTGGATGCCGGTGTCCCCTTCCAACACCTGCCGCTCCTGCACGCCGAACTGGTGGACGCCGGCTGGGTGACCGAGGAGCTCGAGTACCCCAACTACCGGGCGCTGTGGCGAGCGATGGCCTCTGCCCCTCAACCGGCGTCGTCGGGTGTGACGTCACCGTCGTCGTGACCAAGATGATGGTCGTGCGAGTGGTCGTGACCACCGCCCTCGTCGACCGTTCCCGGCGTCGGTAGCCGGCGCACAGCGGCGGGCTCGGCACCCCCGTCGTCGCCACGCCACGCTGCCTCGGCCAAGAACACCACCTCGCGCAGGGGACGTCCCGTGCGTCGAGCGACCGCCACGGCGTCGTCGTGTTCCACCTTCACTCGCCCACGCCCCACCTTCAGTCGCACCGCCAGCCCGTCGACCGTCACGTGCTCCGCCGACCGGGCGAACGGCCACCGCTCGAGTGTCTGGGCCCGCACCCCCATCGAACCGGTCTCCGTCCGTAACACCTCGACGAGGTCGGCCACCAGGGCAGGCTCGCACAGGGCGCTCACCGTGTGGGCGGGTCGGCCCTTCTTCATGAGGATGGGACTGAGCCAGGCGTCGTGGGCGCCGGCCGACAGCAGCTCCTCGACGGCGTGGGCCAGCGTTTCGCCGGTGACGTCGTCGACGTTCACCTCCACCAGCACCACCGGTTGGCCCCGCTCGGCGGCGGCGGCCCGTTCGCCCACCACCACCTGCAGCAGGTTGGGACGCTCGCCCAGCTCGGCAGTGCCGGCGCCGAACCCGACGTCGCGCACCACCATGTCGGGCATCGGCCCCCAGTCGGTGGCCAACGCAGCAGCCAGCGCAGCGCCTGTGGGCGTGGTCAGCTCCACGTTGAGATCCAGCGAGTACGTGGGCGCACCCCGCAGCAACTCCGTCACCGCCGGGACGGGGATGGGCATGAGCCCGTGCGCGGCGCGCACCGTGCCGGTGCCGTTGGCCACCGGGGAGAACACGAGCTCGTCGATACCCAGCACCTCCATGGCAGCGCACGAGCCCACCACGTCGATGATGGCGTCGATGCCACCCACCTCGTGGAAGTGGACCTGCGAGGGAGGTCGACGGTGCAGGTGACCCTCGGCCACCGCCAACGCCTCGAAGGTGGCCAGAGCCCGGCGTCGGACCCGCTCGGGCAGGCGCGCCTCCTCCACCAACCCCACGATGTGCGAGGCCGTGCGCACCACGGTGGTCGCCTCGGCCACCACGTGGATCTTGGTGCCGCCGATGCCGGTGCGCAGCACGGGCTCGGCCTCGAGCGCCCAGCCTGACACCGGCAACCGCTCGCACATGCCGCGCACCTCGTCGAGGCCGGCGCCGGCGTCCACCAGCGCGCCGAGCGTCATGTCCCCGGCAATGCCGGAGAAGCAGTGGAACCACGCCACGGTGGTCGAACGTTCCTGTGGACTCACGTGGCGTCTCCCCGACCGTCGCCACCACGTCGACGGCCGGCCAGCGACAGCATCCGCAACGCAGCGGTGGCTGCACCGAAGCCGTTGTCGATACCCACCACCGTGACCCCCGCCGCGCACGACGACGTCATGGCCAGCAGCGCCGTCACTCCTTCGAGCGAACTGCCATAGCCCGTGCTGGTGGGCACGGCCACCACCGGCGCGGAGGTGAGTCCACCGGCCACACTGGCCAGCGCACCTTCCATCCCGGCGACCACCACCACCACGTCGGCTTCCTGGAGTCGGCGCACCTCGGGGAGAAGGCGATGCAGCCCGGCCACCCCGACGTCGACCAGCACATCGGCCACCACCCCCATCGCACCCAGGACGGCCACGGCCTCCTCGGCCACCGGCAGGTCGGAGGTTCCCGCAGCGCACACCAGCACCCGGTCGTCGACCCGCGGCGCTGCGGGACGCCACACCAAGGTGGCGGTCGGCTGCCCACTGTGGCACGGGCCGTCGTGTGCCACGCCACCGGGATGGGCGGCGAACGCCGCCTCCTGGTGCTCGATCCCCGCCCGGCTCACCACGACGGGGGCCTCCGACGCGGCCAGGAGACGACCGACGGCGGTCGCCACGTGCGTCGGGGTCTTGCCGGGGGCGTACACGGTCTCGGCCATGCCCGTGCGGAGGCTCCGGTGATGATCGAGGCGCAGCCCGTCCCCGACGTCGTAGGGGAGCGCCCTCAGGCGCGCCACCGCCTCGTCGGCATCGACCGTGCCGTCGGCCACCGCCGCCACGAGGTTCCGGATGGCTTGTTCGTCCACCGTTCCATCATCGCCGCCCACACGTCCGGCCACCAGCCCGTCCCACCGATGACGCCGACCGATGGCGCCAACCGGTCGCGATCGCCCGACCGGAGCGGTGGCGCGTATCCTGCGACGTCGTGCCCCCACCGAGCGCCCCGCCCCACGCCACCACCATTGCCTATCTCGGTCCTCCGGGTACCTTCACCGAACAGGCACTGCTCACCGTGCCCGACCTCTCGGCGCTCGAGCAACTTCCTCTGCCCACCATTCCCGACGTGCTGCTGGCCACCGACGACGGGAGGGTCGACATCGGCTTCGTGGCCATCGAGAACGCCATCGAGGGCTCGGTCAACGTGACGCTCGACATGCTGGCCTTCGAGACGGAACTGTTCATCCAGCGCGAAGTCGTCATGCCGGTCTCGCTGCACCTGTTGGCCCACGAGGGTGTTCGTCTCGATGACGTCACCACCGTGGTGTCGTTCCCCCACGCCAGCGCCCAGTGCCGCCGCTTCCTGGCCGAGCACCTGCCCGGCGTCGCTACCCGCGCCGCCAACTCCACCGCCGAGGCAGCGCGGGTGCTGGCCGAGGGGGCCGACGCCCACACAGCGGTCATTGCCACGTCACGAGCGGCCGAGCTCTACGACCTGCGCACGGTGGCCGCCGAGATCGAGGACCATCCCGAGAATGCCACCCGCTTCGTGGCCGTCGCCCGGGACCACATCCCGCCACCCACCGGCCACGACAAGACCTCGCTGCTCGTGTTCCAACGGGCGGACGCTCCTGGGTCGCTGCTCTCCATCCTCCAGGAGTTCGCCGCCCGCTCCATCAACCTCACCAAGCTCGAGTCCCGGCCCACCAAGCGGGGCCTGGGTGACTACTGCTTCCTCATCGACCTCGAGGGTCACCTCGACGACAAGGTGGTGGCCGACGCGCTGCGGTCGCTCAAGCACAAGCAGGCCGGCGTGAAGCTCCTCGGGTCCTACCCCGCAGCGGGTGACGCCGGTGAGCAACGCCGAGCCGAATCCGATGTGGCGCTGGCCGGCGCCGAGGCGTGGCTGGCCGAGTTGCGCCAACGCATCGGACGCTGAGCACACGCCGGCGGCAACTGCCGCGCTCTGCCGCAGGTCACGGACGGACGGTAGGGTCGTGACGGTGTCGCGGCCGCTGTCGTTGTCCGCGACCCCACTGTGCTCGGTGCGGTAACGACACGTCCCCACCGGGTGCGGAAGTCAGCAAACGACCCACCCCCACGGGTCGACACAGGAGGCATGGTGAGCTACGGGCTGGGCATTGATCTGGGCACCACCTACACCGCCGCGGCCGTGGCCCGGCAGGGGTCAGCGGAGATCTTCCAGCTCGGCGACCGGGCCCCGTCGTGCCGTCGGTCGTCCTGTTGCGCGCCGACGGCGACATCTTGGTCGGCGACGCCGCCAATCGCCGGGCGGTGAGCGAACCGGATCGGGTCGCACGCGAGTTCAAGCGCCGTCTCGGTGACACCACGCCGCTGTTCCTCGGTGGGGCCCCGTGGTCGGCCGAAGCGCTGATGGGCCGTCTCCTCACCTGGGTGGTGGCGCAGGTCAGTGCTCGGGAGGGTGGCGGGCCCGAACGGGTGGCGCTGACCCGTCCGGCCAACTGGGGCGAGTACAAGCTCGACCTGCTCACCAACGCCGCCCGCATGGCCGACCTCGACCAGGACGTGCTCATCATCAGCGAGCCGGAGGCGGCAGCCATCTACTACGCCACCACCGAGAAGGTGGAGCCGGGGGAGGTGGTGGCCGTCTACGACCTCGGGGGTGGCACGTTCGACGCCACCGTGCTGCGCCGCACCGAATCCGGTTTCGATCTCCTCGGCACGCCTGAGGGCATCGAGCGGCTCGGTGGCATCGACTTCGACGCCGCAGTGTTCGGCCACGTACAACGCTCGCTCGGCGGAGCAATCGAACAACTCGACGAGGCCGACCCTGCTGCGCTCAGCGCAGTGGCCCGACTGCGTGCCGACTGCCAGGACGCCAAGGAAGGCTTGTCGTCGGACACCGACGCCGTCGTCCCGGTCCTGCTCCCCAACGTGCAGACCGAGGTGCGCATCACCCGCGACGAGTTCGAGGGAATGATCCGCCCGACGCTCGAGGACTCCATCGGCGCCATGCGCCGAGCCCTGCGCTCGGCGGAGGTGGACACCGCTGACGTGAGTCGGGTCCTGCTGGTCGGCGGATCGTCGCGCATCCCGCTGGTGGCCGAGATGGTGGGCGCCGAGCTGGGACGACCGGTGGCCGTCGACGCCCACCCGAAGCACGCCGTTGCACTGGGTGCCGCCCTGGCCGCCACCGGTGACGCCAGCGCGCCCGCCGCACCGGTGGTGGCCGCGCACGAAGGGCCTGGCGACGCCGCCACACCCGGGCCGGGTGACGGGGTGACGTCCCACGGCAACCGATCTGAGTCCGACAGCCCCGGAGTTGGTGCAGGAGGCATCGCCGCCGCGGCGGCTGCCGGCGCCGCCGTCGGTGCCAGCGCCGCCGTCGCCACTGGTGCGGCCGACGCCACTGGTGCGGGCGCTGTCAGCCCGTCAACGTCGCCGGCCGAGCAACCGACCGTGCAGGTCCCGACCGAGCAGGCCGCCAGCGATGCCGGTGCACCTGGCGCCGGGCCGCCGGCCGGGCCACCTCCCGACGGCGGAACCCCGGGCGCTGGTGCGCTGCCGCCTGCTACGCCGACGGGTGGCGGCACCAGCGGATCGGGGCCGGCCGATCCCTCAGAGGCCAAGGGCGGCCGAGGTCCTCTCATCGGCATCCTGGCCGCCATCGTGGTCGTCGTGGTGGTGGCGGTGGCCTGGCTGGCACTGTCGGGCGACAGCGACGACGACCTGATCGCCGCGTCGGACACGGAGACGCCGGACACCACCGAGGCCCCGGCAGCGGACGACGAGGCACCGACGATGACCGAGGCGCCGGACGCAACGACCCCCGGGGACGACACCGACGGCACCGAGGGTGACACCGAGGAGCCGGCCATCCCCTGCGATATCGACCTCGACGAGGGCATCTGCATCACCGACGTCGAGTGGGACGGCGACCGACTCGTGGTCAGCTACGACACCGAACTCGGACTCACCCTGGCGCCCGACCCCGGGTCGCTGGCCGAGGGGACGGTCCACGCCCACTTCTTCTTCAACACCGTGCCCGCCCAGCAGGCAGGCACCCCTGGGGCGGGGCCATGGGAGATCTGGGAAGCCACCCCGGTGTTCGACGTGTGGACGGCCGAGGAGGTACCGCCCGGCGCCACACAGGTGTGCGTCCTCGTGGCTGACTTCGACCACTCGGTACGCGCCGACAGTGGCAACTGCGCCCCGATCCCCTCCTGACCCGCTCCAATCCCCGCCTGACCCGCGCCGCTACCAGCACCTGCAGCGCTACGGCCGACGCGGCCCCGATGCTGGCCCTCTGCGTGCAGCCAGGTACCCATACGGTCCCCCACAACACGCAGTCCCTTCCACCGCCGGCCCACCGGCCCGCCCCGCTGCTCCTACTGCTGCTGTTGCCCGGCGGCCAGCGACATCAGCACGCCTTCGCAGCTGCGGGCCAACACCCGCGCTGCGGCCACCGCTTCCGGGGTGGCCATCGGACTCTCGGCTCGCCGTTGCCAGTGACCGAGGGCTGCGGCGGCCGCCGCCTGCACCTCGGCGGGCGCAGCGTCGGGTGCCAGGCCCAACCGCGTCGCCGCCACGTCCGATGACACCAGCCGCTCGGCGACGGCGACGTCGTCGGCGCGCAGCGGCACCGCCCCGCTGCGCAGCGCGTTCAGCAGCCGCAACTCGGCCAACTCGTGGGCTCCGGCCACCAGTTCCTCGAACGATCTGACGACCGCCGGATCGTTGACGGTGCCCGCAGCGATCACGGTCTCGAGCACTCCCAGGGCCGAGCGCGCCTTGAGCACGTCGGAGCGGTGCCCGAAGCGACTGGACAGCACCGACCGCAGGTCGTCGAGTCCGCTACGACGCACCAACTCATGGGCCAAAGTCGTGGCGCTCGTCGCCACTCCGGTGCGGAGGAGCTCGACGCCGAGGCGCACACCGAACAGGCCCAAGCGGTCGACCAGATGGGTCCGCACCATCGGCGTCGGATCCCCGTTGAGCGAGTCGTCGACCAAGCGGTCAACCGACAGGAGCAGTGCCGCCCTCCGTTCGTCGTCGAGCAGGGCAATCTGCCCGAGGGCCCGGTACTCGTCCTCGAGGAGCGTCGCCCCGGCTTGCGCAACCAACCCGGCCACCGGGACCACGAGCTGGCACAGCCGACGGACCCGCGGATCCTCGTTGTAACGGGCGGCGATGCGCCCAGCGCTCTCGAGGGCGTCGAGGCGAGCCACCCCCACCTCGTCGGCCCGAGACAGCACGCCCACCGCGTTCACCGGAGTGGCGTGGGCCAGGTCGTCGTCGTGGAACGCCTCGAGGAACCGGACGTCGTCACCGTGCAGATGGCGGAGCAGGTAGACGACCGCGTCGGCCTCGTCGGGCGTGTCGTGGTCGGTGAGGAAGCTCACGGTCCGGTCGCTGATCTCGGCGTTCACCGAGCCGATGCCCGGTGTGTCGATGAGGGTGATCGTCTCGAGCGCCCTGGAGGGCCAGGCCACCACGATGCGCCGCACGTCGGCAGGCGAACGACCGTCGAGATCAACCTCGAGCGCCCCACCTTCACGCCGGAATCGGGCCTGGGTGACGCTGCCGTCGGTGCTCTCGAGGGTGACGCCGTAGGTGATGCCGTGGCGGTACCAGGTGACGATGCGAGTGCATTCCCGTGCGTCGGTCGGCGCGAGTTCTTGGCCGACCAGGGCGTTGAGCAGCGTCGACTTGCCCGCCTTCACGCGCCCGGCGATGGCCAGCCGCAGCGGCTCGTCGAGGCGGCGGCGTGCCGCAGCGAGGTGCTCGGCGGTGGCCGGATCGGCACCGGCGGCAGCCGAGTCGACGAGCGCGCCGACGTGAGACACCAGGGCGCTCATTGCTCGACTCCCGGCCCCGTTCGCCGGCTCCGCCCACGATCCCGCTCACAGGTGCCGAGGATCCAGGGGGAGCGCCGGAGTCGGCTCATGGGTGCGCTCTCGGCCGGGCAGCGTCGAGCTTCGACGCCAGGTGGTCGAGCCGCGCCAGCTCGGCGGCGACATCGGCACGCCGCTGCTCGATATCGCCACCGCCCGCCGCCTTGGCCGCCGCTACCTCGGCCTGCACCTGCGCCGCCACTTCGCCGGCCAGGACACCGAGCTCGTCACGGAGGAAGCGTTGCACGCTGCGCAGCGCGTCGCGGCTCGACTTGCCCGCCGCGAAGCTGACGTCGTCGAGGTAGCGGCGACCTGCGGCCTTGGCTTGCTGCCGTTCCTGGGTGAGCTTGCGCTTGTGCTCGTCCTTCACCGCCTTGCGACCGAGTCCCAGCGCGGCACCCGCCATGATGGGCGCCGCCACACTCAACCCGATCATGCCGGCGCCCATGGTGATCATCATCACGTAGCCGTACGAACCTTTGGCGCCGGTGAGGATCGACGCACCGGCACGGCGGGCCACACCGCCGTCGTCGGTGGCCACCTCGGGGGCGTCGACGGACACCTCGCCGAGGGCGTCGAAGGGGTCTGCCAACTCGACGGTGGGCAGCCGCGGTTCGATTCCCCCCACCCGGAACTGTTCGACGAGGTCGTCAGCCAGTTGGGCGGTGCGCTCGAGCAACACGCCGTGGTTGGCTGCCACCTCGGACGCCGCCTGGCGGGTCAGCCAGGCGGAGATCTCGTCCCACGCCTTGGCGGGCTCGATCTCGTCAATGCGCTCCTCGAGTTCCCGGCCGAGCCGACGGAACCGTTCCCGCAGGTCGTGATCCACCTCGGCGTTCAGGTCGGCACACCCGTCGTTCAGCAGGACCTGCCAACGCGCCCCGCGCTCTTGCAGCTCGGCGGCAGCGGCGCTGGCCTCCTCGAGGCGCACCCGACGGCGTTCCGCAGCCTCGGGATCGTCGAGCACCTCGAGTTCGGCGGCGAACGGTTCGCGCAGTCGGCGAATGATCTCCGTGGCCGTGTCCGCTGCCATGGCGGCAGCTCGTGCACCGGCGCCTGCCAGGATCTCACCGGTCAGGTGGGCGTGCAGCGTCGGGAAGCCCGACTCGTCGTTCAACGAGCGATCAACGGTGGCGGCGGCCAGGGACCGCAGTGCGGACGACACCGCCAACACCTCGACGGCGAACCCCTCTCGGTCGAGCACCGCCTTGTCGGAGGCCACGATGGTGCGCCACGCCGGATAGAGGTCGGTCTTGGTGCTGACCACCGTCACGGTGGGGCACAGCTCGACGGCGCTGCGCAGGAAGTCGACCTCGGCGGCCGTCAGCTCCTGCGAGGTGTCGGTGACGAGCAACACGGCGTCGGCACCGGCGAGAGCAGAGAGCGTCAGCGAGCCGTGCGCCGAGTCGAGGCCGCCAACCCCTGGGGTGTCGACCAGCACCAGCCCGTCGGCCAGCAGCTTCCGGGGAATCCCGACGTCGGCCCAGTGCACCCCGCGGCGGTTGCCCGGGTTGCCGGCCTCGGAGACCCAGTCGGCCAGGGCGGCCACCTCGACACGGTGCTCGACCAACTCCGGAGGGTCGGCCGACTCGTCGCCGCCGGTCACCACCACGGCACCCGGCTCGGCGGCATGGCGCACCAGGATGGGCACGGCGGTGGCGATGTCGTCGTCGACCGGGCACACCTCGGCGCCGAGGAGTGCGTTCACGAGCGTGCTCTTGCCGCGCTTGAACTCACCGGCCACCACCACCCTGATCTCGGTGTGGTCGAGGTGTGCGCGGGTGACCGACGCCCGTTCGGCCAGATCAGCCCGGTCGTAGGCCTCCGCTGCGGTGGCCACCACTCCGAGCAACTCGACGACCGGCGCACGCGGATCGAGGTGCTCCACGACCGTCGTGCCGTCGCCAGCGGCGCTGGCCGCCGCGGCGGTGCCCCGTCTCGGGCCGGCTCGGGTCATCGCTCGGCCTCCGGCCAACCCAGGCCGACAGCGTGCACCGCGCCGACGATCGCCTCGGCGAGGCGCTGTGGATCACCGTCGAGGCGTTCCAGCTCGGCGGGACCGAGCAGGGCGTGGACTCCCACGGCGGTGCGGGCCAACACGGCAGGGCTGCTGCGTTCGGTGGCCGCTCGGACGTCGGCGGGACGGTCATCGAGGTGGTAGGTGAGGAACGGTACCGGCAGGTCGGCCGTGCAGGATCGCCACGACTCCTTCTCCTTGAACGTGCCGTGGGTGATGTCGCACAGCGCGCAGTGCGCCCTCCCCAAGCGGGCGCCGATCCAGTAACGCAACTCACCGCGCAGCGTGCCCTCGGCGTGGTACACGCCGATCAGTTCGGTCACGGTGGCCGCCCCGCTCACATCAGAGGTGGTCGACCCGTCGCTGTCCACCCCACCATGGTGGCAGGCCGCCGAGGGGCCTGCGCACCCGCCCGTGCGGGGCGAGCCCCCGGCGCCCATCCGGTAGGGTCATGGGTTCGGAGGGATGGCAGAGCGGACGATTGCGACGGTCTTGAAAACCGTTGAGGTGCAAGCCTCCGGGGGTTCGAATCCCCCTCCCTCCGCCACATCCACCGCTGCCGACCCCAGTGCACGAACGCTCACCGACACGAACTCGATTCGTGTTCGCGAGTCGTGCTAGCTCCATCAACATTAAAGGCTCTCCTCACCGATCCGTGGGTGGGTTTGGTGACCATCCGCGGTAGCACCCCGCCTCGTTCCTAGGTTTCCGGGCTGTCTGACGGCTCGAGAATCCTGGGAGGAGAACGGGGTGCTGGGTATCAAGGTATGGCGTCGTCTGCTCGGCGTGTGCGATCGCACCGTCATCGAGCGGATCGAGTTCGACGAAGACGCTGATGCGGTGGTCGCCTCGGTGCGGCCACGACGGGCCAAGAAGCAGCGCTGCGGTCGGTGCGGGCGACGAGCACCGGGCTACGACCAAGGCGAGGGCCGCCGTCGGTGGCGGTCGCTGGACCTCGGTGAGGTCCGGTCGTTCGTGGAGGCCGACGCCCCTCGGGTGAACTGCCCAGAGCACGGTCCGACGGTGATCGAGGTGCCGTGGGCCCGGCACGGCGCCGGGCACACCCGTGCCTTTGATGGCACGGTGGCGTGGCTGGCAACGCACACGTCCAAGACAGCAATCACCGAGCTGTTGCGGATCGCGTGGGCGACGGTCGGCGCGATCGTGGCCCGGGTCGTCGACGAGGCACGCGCCGAGGTTGACCCTTTCGACGCGTTGGTGCGCATCGGGATCGACGAGATCTCCTACAAGCGTGGGCACCGCTACCTGACGGTGGTCGTTGACCATGACAGCGGCCGGTTGGTGTGGGCAGCGAAGGGCCGCGACAAGAAGACCCTCGAAGGGTTCTTCGACGCCCTCGGCGGCCAGCGGTGCGCCCAGGTCCGCCTGGTGAGCTGCGACGCGGCCGAGTGGGTTGGTGACGTCGTACGCGCCCGCTGTCCCAACGCCACGGTGTGTCTCGACGCGTTCCACCTCGTGAAGTGGGTGACCGACGCCCTCGACGAGGTACGACGCGACACCTGGAACGAAGCCCGCCGCAATGGCATGCGCACCCACGCCCGGGACCTCAAGGGCGCGCGCTACGCGCTGTGGAAGAACCCCGAAGACCTCACCGCCCGCCAGCAGGCCAAGCTCGCCTGGGTCGCCAAGGTCAACCAGCGCCTCTACCGCGCCTACCTACTCAAGGAGCAGTTCCGCCAGATCATCGCCGTCAAGGGCGTCCGGGCGATCCTGATGCTCGAGGAGTGGCTCGACTGGGCGGCACGATGTCGCATCCCTGCGTTCGTGGAACTCGGCCGACGCATCCGCAAGAACCTTGCCGGCGTCGAAGCATCACTACTCAACAACCTCTCGAACGCGCTCGTTGAATCGACCAACACGAAACTACGAGTCCTCACCAGAGTCGCCTACGGGTTCAAAGAACCCGAACACCTCATCGCCCTCGCCCTGCTCGACCGAGGCGGCTACTGCCCGCCGCTCCCGGGCCGCTCAGCAGCGTGAACCCACCCACGGAAGCACGAGGAGAGCCACATTAAAGGCTCATGTCCGGTGGAATCGGGTCGATGGGACTTGTGGTTGTAGCCCCTGGCGACGATCAATGGTGGCGAATGGTGGGGTAGAGGGAGGGCCTATGCCCACGTGGTGGGAGGTCGAGGCGCAGGTGGGACCTCACATTGCCGCGTTGGTGGACAGCGCTGGGGCGATCGTGGCGGTCAATCGCGCGTGGGAGCGGTTTGCGGAGTTGAACGAGGGCTCGGCGGAGGCCACGGGTGTTGGGGTGAACTATCTCGAGGTGTGTCGGCGGGCCGCGGCGGCTGGTGACGGCGATGCGGCGGCCACTGTTGCGTACCTCAAGGGAATGTTGGAGGGGTCGTCACCTGCGCCTCCGCCCGACTATCGGTGTCCGGCGCCGAACGAGGACCGGTTCTACCGTGTGCGGACCCGTCGGGTGGTCCAGCCCGACGATGAGCCGGGTCTGGTGGTGGTGCACGAGGAGGTGACGACGGAGCATTTGGGCGAGTTGGCGGGGACGGTGCTCAGTGGCGAGTCGACGCCGTCGGTGGCGGTCATCATCGCTGGTGTGCCCACCGAGCCTGGTGAGGCGGCGGTGGTGCAGTCGAAGGTGGCGGGGCGGATCGGGCGGCTGCTGCGCGATTCCGATGTGGTGTGGTGGTCGGGGGACCACGAGATCTTGGTGCTGTTGCCCGGACGTGGCGAGGGGGCCGTTGCGTCGATGGCCGAGCGGTTGGACGAAGCGTTGTCGCGGCCGTTCCTGGTGGGTGGCGAGGATGTGGTGCTCACCGTCGAGTTGCATGCCGGTACCACGCCGGGGTCGGCGAGGTTGGAGTCGTTGTTTGCTCGGGCGAGTGACGTGGTGGTTCTCATCGATGCCGACGGCACCGTGCGCTATGTCAGCCCGTCGATCTCTCATCTGCTGGGCTACGGCGTCAGCGAGGTGCTGGGCCGCGACCTAACCGAGCTGTTCGATACGGACGACGCCGACGCGGCCGACACCGTGCGCGGCGCGTGTAACCGCTCCCGGGAGGATCCGCGCGAGCAGCCGGTGGTGGAGCGGCCGATTCGCACCGCCGAGGGCACGCAGCGTTGGATGGAGGTGACGGTGTGGAACCTGTTGGAGGATCCCACCGCCCGAGGGCTGGTGGTGAGCTTGCGCGACATCCACGACCGGCGCCGAGCGCTCGACGACCTGCACACTGCCGAGGCCCGCCAGCGGGCCATTCTCGACAAGTCGGCCGATGTGGTGATGTTCTTCGATTTCGACGGCATCGTCCGTTGGGTGTCGCCCGCCTACCGGTCCAGCTTCGGTCGGGATCCCGATGAGCTGCTGGGACGATCCGGCTTCGATTTCATCCACCCCGATGACCGCCAGGCCGCTGCCGAGCAGTTCGCCAGCCTTGACGGGCTCGGCAGCCATGTTCGTTGTGAGTTTCGTGCCGTGTGGCCCGACGGTGGTCAACACTGGGTCGAGGAAGTGGTCACCGACCTGCGTGACGATCCCGATGTCGGCTACATCGTGGGCAACCTGCGCGACGTCACCGACCGCCACGTCATCGCCGTCGAGGCCGACCGCGCCCGGGATCGTCTCCTCGAAGCGCAACGCCTGGCCGGGCTGGGCAGCTTCGTGATCGACGGTACCGGAACGCTGGTGTGGTCCGACGAGCTGTATCGCCTGCTCGGGTATTCCACCGACGTCGAGCCGAGTCGGGAGCGCTACTTGGAGCGGGTCCACCCCGACGACCGCCACGAGCTCTCCGTGCTCATCGACCGGATGCTGGCCGGCGAGCGTCTCCTCGGGTCGACCCACCGCATCGTGCGTCCCGACGGTGCGGTGCGGTGGGTGGTCGCCCGGGTGTCCATCGCCGAGGACGACTACCCCGCGGTCGAGATTCACGGCACGGTGCTCGACATCACCGAGCGGCACCTGGCCCGCCTCGATGCCGAGGCCGAACGGGAACGTCTGGCAGAGGCGCAGCGCATCGCCGGGCTGGGCAGCTTCGAACTGTCGCTCGTCGATGGCACGGTGACCTGGTCCGAGCAGCTCTACCGGATTCTCGGGCTGCCGGTCGGGTCGCCGTCCAGTCGACGCCGCTACGGCGAGTGGGTCCATCCCGACGACCGCGACCTGGTACAGACAGTGACCCAGCGAGGGCTCGACGGTCAACGCGACCTCGAGGTCGAACACCGCATCGTCCGTCCCGACGGGCAGGTGCGCTGGGTGTTGGCCCGCACGAGTGCCGAGGCGGACGACCCTGGGGTGTTGCGCGGCACCATCTTGGACATCACCGAACGGCACCTGGCCGCTGAACGGCTCACCCATCGCCTCGAGCACGATCCGCTCACCGAGCTGCCCAACCGCATCAAGATCGCCCAGGTGCTCGACGACCTGCTCGAGGCACAACGCAACGGTGGACCAGCGTTCGCCGTGGCGTTCTTGGACCTCGACCGTTTCCGGGTCATCAACGACAGCCTGGGGCACCGTGTCGGCGACCAGGTGCTGCGTGCAGTGGCCGACCGACTCGGCGAGGCGCTGCCCCCAGAGGCAGTACTGGGACGGCTCGGCGGCGACGAATTCGTGTGCATCCACCCCGGCATCTCCGAGGGTCTGGCCGCCGAAGAGTGCGCTGCGGGGTTGGCCCTTTCGCTCGACCAGGCGCTGGAGTTCGACGGACGCCGACTGTACGTGGGCGCCACCCTGGGCGTCACCGTCACCGGACCCACCGACGACGCCGACAGCGTGCTGCGAGCCGCCGCCGTGGCGCTCAACGAAGCCAAACACCGCCTCGGGAAACGGGTCCACCTCTTCGACGACGCCATGCGCCACGCCATCGGACGCCGACTCGAACTCGAGAACGAACTACGCGACGCCATCGGCAGCGACCAGTTCGAACTCCACTACCAACCAGTGGTCGACATCGCCACCACCCGCCTGTGCGGCTTCGAAGCACTCCTGCGCTGGCACCACCCCCACCTGGGACCCATCAGCCCCGTCGAGTTCATCCCCATCGCCGAAGAAACCGGCCTCATCGTCCCCCTCGGCCGGTGGGTACTCAACACGGCGCTCGCGCAACACGCCACCTGGCACAGCGACCTCGGCCTCGACGACACCTGGATGGCCGTCAACATCTCCGCCACCCAGATGGCCTCACCCGACCTCGTCGACCAAGTGGCCGACGCCCTACGAACCGTCCCCGGCGACCACGGACTCATCCACCTCGAAGTCACCGAAAGCGTCCTCATGGACCGCATCGAACGATCCCTCGACACCCTGCACGCGTTGCGTCTGCTGGGCGTGCAACTCGCCGTGGACGACTTCGGCACCGGCTACTCATCCCTCGCCTACCTCCAACGGCTCCCCATGCAGACCCTCAAAGTCGACCGCGCCTTCATCGACGGCGTGGAGAAATACGGCGCCGACCACTCCATCGTGCGCGCAGTACTCGGCATGGCCGACGCCCTCGACCTGCAGACCATCGCCGAAGGCGTGGAAACCCCCGAACAACACGCCGCACTCCACGACCTGGGCTGCGACTACGGCCAAGGCTGGCTCTGGTCAAAAGCCCTCCCCGCCGACGACGCCACCCAATGGATCCTGCAGCACCGCAACGGCACCTGACGTCGACGGGTCTCCCGGCGTGAGGCGGGGGGCGATGTTCGCTACAGTCGCGAGTTCTCGGAGAGGTGCCGGAGTCTGGTCGATCGGGCCTCCCTGCTAAGGAGGTGAGGGTTCTGCTCTCCGTGGGTTCAAATCCCACCCTCTCCGCTCCGGGACCCCGCCTCGTGCGGGGTCCCGCTCGTTTTCGCCTCCACCGGACCGGGTTCGACCGTCCGGATAGCACCGTCGGTGCCTGCACCGAGCGCGCCGTTGGGCTCGGCACCTCGGGTTGGGACCCCTCCTGCATCGGCAGGTGCCCTCGGCTCGTCGCCCCTGACCCCGCCGTCGTCGGTCGCGCTGTCGTGGTCGAAGACGTCGTGGCGGCGGCCGAGGAGCACGGCGTTGATCTCGCCCCCGAGGAGCAACACGATGGCCATGGCGTAGATCCACAGCACCGCCACCAAGACGCTGCCCACGGTGCCGGCGGCCGTGTCGGGTGGGGTGAGATCCACGTAGATGCGGAAACCGATGGTCACCAGGATCCACCCGAGGGCAGCCACGATCGCACCCGGGAGGTCATGACGCCACAGGCTGCGCGAGCTGGGTGCCACGTGGTAGAGCGACGTCGCCCACACCACCGTGACGACGAACACGAGCGGGCCGCGTAACCAGGTCCACACGGTGACGAAGGCCTCACCGAGCTCGAACCGCTCGGCGAGGTCCTGGCCGGTGCCGAGCAGCGGACCCACGATCATCATGGCGCCCAGGAGGGCCACCACCACCACGGTCACGACCGTCATGCCGAGACCGATGAGGCGCCCCATCAGCCAGCCGCGCCGCTCGTCGTAGTCGTAGACGACATCGAGCCCGTTGGTCACCGCAGCAAAGCCGCGCGACGCAGTCCACAAGGTCAGCAGGATGCCGATGCTGAGCAGCCCCGGCGCCGGCTCGTTGAACAGGTTCTCGACCGCGGTGATGAAGCCGGCACCCTCGTCGGTGAGGATGCTCTGGAGGAAGTCGATGACGGCGTCCTCCACCTCGCGGGCGATGCTCTCACCGACAAGGGTGTCGAGGAAGCCGAGCACCGAGGCGAACACCAGGAGCAGCGGGAACAGGCCCAAGAAGGCAAAGAACGCCACCTCCGCCCCCAGGCCGGTGATGCGGTCGACCCGGAACGCCTCGATGAGTTCGGTGACGAAGCGGAGCACCGGCCCACCGATGCGGTGCTGTTCGATTCGCTCCCGCAGGGCGTTCAGCCGTTCACGCACCACTCCAGTGTGGCGGACAGCAGCGGTCGCCACCGGGTTCCGCTGGTCGCCTCACCAGTGACGCCCGGTTGCCTGCACGCGAGGTGGTCGTCGCTCGACACGCGCGAGGCGGTCGGCGACGCCCACCCTCGCCGGTGTGGTCGTGGGGCATTAGTT
>JAFIEP010000058.1 GCA_020832495.1 Acidimicrobiia bacterium
GGGCGGGGGGGCGCGCACCGCAAATGGGGGCGCCACGGGGTGGTTCCCGGGCGGGGGGGGCGGGGGAATGTCGAGGGGGGCCTGGGCCACCGAACGACGGTTGGTCGAGGCCGGGCGGCTGGCCTACGTGCTCGATGGCGACAACCTCCGGCACGGGCTCAACGGCGATCTCGGCTTCACCGCCGCCGACCGATCGGAGAACGTGCGACGGGTCGGCGAAGTGGCCCGGCTGTTCGCCGACGCCGGCGTGGTGGCCCTCGTACCGCTCATCTCCCCCTACCGTGCCGACCGGGAACGGGCTCGGGCGGCGCACGCGGCCGCTGGGGTGCCGTTCTTCGAGGTCTTCGTCGACACGCCACTCGAGGTGTGCGAGCAGCGCGACCCCAAGGGGTTGTACGTGAAGGCTCGGGCTGGGGAGATCACCGGGTTCACCGGCATCGACGACCCCTACGAGGCGCCCGAGCACCCCGAACTGGTGCTGCGGCCCACCGACGGCGACGCCGAGGCCTTGGCAGAGCGGGTGGTGGGCCTGCTCGACGACGGACCGTGATCCCGAGGCATCGGGGTGCCGATCCCGCTGGGTCCGACAGTCCCGATGCCTCAGGCCTCACATGTGTTCCGTCTTTCGCTCAGGGCGCGGCGGTGAGCTCCACCTGGGTTGTCATGACGGCGTGCTGCACGTTCCAGCTCGGTGGTGAGTAGCCGGGCCCGAACGTGGTGTTGAACCTGGTGACCTGGGGAACGATGGTGTAGATGCCGGGCGACAGCACCTCCGAGTAGCGCACCACCCCGACGCTCCGCCACGAGCCGGGTCCGTCGTTGCCACTGTTGGACGAATCGACGTAGTAGTCGTTGTCGATGCCGTTCATCGGGGCGCCGTCGAGCGTGACGCGCAGCATGCACGCCGGTCGGAAGGTGATCGGCGGGTCGATCCCGAGGACGCCGTTGCTTCCGCCATGGCAGTTGGACCGCATCGACAGGTTCACGTGCACCCGTCCGGTCGTGCCCTCGGGGATGACGATCGGGTTGCTGACCCCAGGAATGTTGGTCCATCCGCCACCGGCGCCGGTGCTCAAGCTGGTGACGTTGAACGTGGCTTGGGTCTGTTGGGAGGTGTTGCCGTTCCCGACGTTCAGGTCGTACAGCCGCTGCATGAAAGCGCTCATGGCTTGGCGGCTGACGGGTTCGGCGGGCCGGTAGGTGCCGTCGGGAAACCCGGTGGAGATGCCGGTGTCGGCCATCCACTCGATCTCGTCGAAGAAGGGATTGGTGTCGGGGACGTCGCTGAACGTCTGGGTGGCGTAGGCCGTCATCCCGCTGGTGAGCAGCGCGGTGGCGGCCACGATGCCGATGATGTGGCGCCATCGGGGACCGTTGCTCGAGGCGGTGACCTCGGTTGGGTGATCAGTGTCGGAATGGCTTGGCTCTCGCTGGTGAGCATGGTGGACCTCTCCGTCGCGGATTGGACCGCTCGGTCCGCCGCAACGGAGGCTCGCCTGCCTGAACCCGTCACCCTCGTGGTCACGGCCGATGGTACGACCGCGGAGCGAGCGTAGCCCGCTGAGGGCGTGTCGTGTCGTGGCTCAGCTCCGGCTGAGCGGCCGGTACTTGATGCGATGTGGTTGCTCGGCGTCGGCACCGAGTTCCTTGCGTCGCATCGCCTCGTACTCGCTGAAGTTGCCCTCGAACCAACGCACCTGGGAGTCGCCCTCGAAGGCGAGGATGTGCGTGGCCACGCGGTCGAGGAACCAACGATCGTGGCTGATGACCACCGCACATCCGGCGAAGGCCTCGAGCCCTTCCTCGAGTGCTCGGAGGGTATCGACGTCGAGGTCGTTGGTCGGTTCATCGAGTAGGAGCAGGTTGCCGCCGCGCTTGAGGACCTTGGCCAGGTGGACCCGGTTCCGCTCGCCGCCCGACAACACACCCACTGACTTCTGCTGATCCGAACCGGTGAAGTTGAACGCCGCCACGTACGCCCGAGCGTTCATCTCGCGGGGGCCGAGGCGGATGATGTCGTTGCCGTCGGTGATCTCCTCGAACACCGTGCGCTCGGAGTCGAGCACGTCCCTGGCCTGGTCGACATAGGCCATCTCGACGGTGGGCCCGACGCGCAACGAGCCGTCGTCGGGCTGCTCCTCGCTGGTGAGCATGCGGAAAAGCGTGGTCTTGCCGGCACCGTTGGGGCCGACCACGCCGACGATGCCGGCTCGGGGCAACGAGAAGGTGAGGTCCTCGATGAGCAGCCGGTCGCCGAAGCCCTTGCGGAGGTGCTCGGCCTCGACGACGAGGTCGCCAAGTCGGTTGCCCGAGGGAATGAAGATCTCGAGGCGATCGCTGCCGGCGTCGTCGGCGTTCGCTTCGGCGAGCAGCTTCTCGTAGGCGCCGAGGCGGGCCTTGCTCTTTGCCTGACGAGCCTTGGGCGCCATGCGCACCCACTCCAACTCGCGCTCGAGGGTGCGTTGACGCTTGGCATCGGAGCGTTCCGACTGCCGCAAGCGCTCCTGCTTCTGTTCCAGCCAGCCGGAGTAGTTGCCCTCGAAGGGGATGCCTCGGCCGTGGTCGAGTTCCAGGATCCAGCCGGCGACGTTGTCGAGGAAGTAACGGTCGTGAGTGATGGCCACCACCGTTCCCTCGTAGTCGCGCAGGAAGCGCTCCAACCAGGCCACGCTCTCGGCGTCGAGATGGTTGGTGGGCTCGTCGAGGAGCAGCAGGTCGGGACGTGACAAGAGCAAGCGGCACAGCGCCACACGACGGCGCTCACCGCCGCTGAGCGTGTCGACCGAGGCATCCGGGGGAGGGAGCCGCAAGGCGTCCATGGCGATGTCGATGGTCCGTTTCAGGTCCCACGCGCCACTGGCCTCGATCTGCTTCTCGAGTTCAGCCTGCTCCTCACCCAGCTTCTCGTAGTCGGCGTCGGGGTCGCTCCAGCCGGCGAGCACGGCGTCGTAGCGCTCGAGGAGCGTGGCGGTCTCTCCGACACCGTCCATGACGTTGCCCAGGACGTCCTTGGACTCGTCGAGCCGGGGCTCCTGTTCGAGCATGCCCACGGTGAAGCCCGCGGTCAGACGAGCCTCGCCGGTGTAGCCGTCGTCCTCTCCGGCCATGATGCGCAAGAGCGAGGACTTGCCGGCGCCGTTGGCACCGAGCACACCGATCTTCGCTCCGGGGTAGAACGAGAGGCTGACGTCGCGCAGTACCTCGCGGTCCGGTGGGTAGAACCGGGAGACCTTGTGCATGGTGAAGATGTACTGCGCGCTCATGGGGCGACCCTACCCATTGCGAGGGCACTGGACGCAAGGAGGCTCGACCGGACGGTGCCGGTGTGTCCTGGCCCGCACGCGACACGACCCGCCGCGAGCGGCGGGTCGTGTCGGATGAACCCTGGCTCGGGTTCCTCGCTCGTGGGGAGGCTCAGCGTCGGCTCTTCTTGGCCGGCGCCTTCTTGGTGGTCTTCTTGGTGGCGGCCTTCTTGGCGGGTGCCTTCTTGGTCGCCTTCTTTGCCGGTGCCTTCTTGGCGGTGGCCTTCTTGGTGGTCTTCTTGGCGGCCTTCTTGGTCGCCTTCTTCGCTGGTGTCACCGGCGCCTCCTCCGAAGCTGTCTGTGCTCCGTACGTTGTACCAGTGTCGTCAAGGTCGGTGGTGTCATTCGGCTCGGTGCCCTCAGCGCCAGTGCTCACCGTCGGCCGATCAGTAGCCGGCTGTGAATGACCTGCGGGTCGGTCGGCGTCGCCGAGGTAGCGAAGGTCGATGCCGCGCCTCGGTGCGTCGATGGTGTCCACGGCGAAGCGGTAGAACTCTCCGACCTTCACCACGTCGCGAGCGCGACGTGGAGCCGGCTCACCGAGTGACTTCAATGGCACGTAGCAGCGAGCGTCGTCCACGTGCACGTAGACACCGTGAGATGCGTAGGACGACACCTCGCCGACCACTTCGGTGTCGACCGGGTGGGCGGCGACGAACTCGAGGAAAGGGAGGGGCTCGTTGACGAAGTCGGTGTTCTTCGTCGGGGTCCTGCTCCGACTCTTCTTCTTCGCTGCGGACGCGGGCTCCTCCGATGGTGCGGGACGACGAGCCGAGTCGTTGTCGCCTCGCCGTCCCTTGCCCGAGCGGCTCCGACCCTCGTCGGCGGTCTTGGGTGTATCGCTCTTCTTGGCCTTCGAGCGCGTCCTCGACTTGGAGCGGTTCTCGCTCCGCCCTCCGTCCTTCGGCTTCACCGACGACGAGTCCTTGGGCTTGCGCGCCTCGCGTACCGAGCGGCGACTCACCGGGCCACGCACGGGTGAGCGGTGCAGGAAGACCCAGCCGACGCCGGGCACGGGCTTGCCCCCGATGAGCCGCCCCTCGTCGAACAGCCACTCGTGGGTGCCGTGGAACTCCTGGAACGAGTCGTTCGAGAGGATGGTGGCACCGGCACGCTCAGCGACCTCGATGACGAAGGCGTCCCCTCGGCCGATGGCTCCTGCAGGCGGGGTGATGATCTCGGCGTTGGCGATGGCCTCGTCGAACTCGTTGCGTTCGGCGGAGTCGATGCGATGCCCGAAGGTGGCGTCGACGATCACGGTGACCTGGCCCACTTCGTGCTCTGCGAGAAGCGCTCTCACCGCCTCGTCGAGTTGACGCAGGCTGGGGAGCGAGCGAGCTTCTGTTGCGATGTTGGATCCGTCGACGACGACGTGTGCGAACTCCATTGGTTCCTGTTCGATAGGGCGGACGTACAGCGGGCTCCTGGACGCACCACCTCCCATTGTGGGCAGGTGGTCGACGCGCAGCTCCTGCAACGCTCCGCAACTCATGCGGCTTGCGTGGCCAGCCTAGGCGGTGAGTGCGCTGGGGCACGACATGCAGCGATGGCGGGGCTCGTGTCGCTGGAGCGCTACCCTCCCGCGTCGTGATCACAGCCGTGCTCTTCGACTTCGGTGGGGTCATCCTCACGTCCCCGTTCGATGCGTTCGCGAACTACGAACGAGCGAACGACCTGCCGTCGGGTTTCCTGCGCCAGGTGAACGCCACCAACCCCGATACCAACGCCTGGGCGCTCCTCGAACGAAGTGAGGTGACGCTCGAGGAATTCGCCGAGCGCTTCGAGGCCGAAGCAGCCGCCCTGGGTCACCAGGTGGATGCCTTCGCCGTGCTCGGGTTGCTCGCCGGCGAGCTGCGCCCGGCCATGGTGGCAGCACTCCGACGGCTGCGTGGCAGCGGCCGGTTCCAGCTCGGCTTGCTCACCAACAACTTCGTCACGGGTGACGGCGCGGTGGGCGGTGATCGCCACGAGCAGATCGCCGAGGTGCTCGCACTGTTCGACGAGATCGTCGAGTCGTCGAAGGTGGGGGTGCGCAAGCCCGATCCGCGCTTCTACGAGATGGCCTGCGAACTCCTGGGCATCAGTCCTGTCGAAGCGGTCTTCCTCGACGACCTCGGGGTCAACCTGAAGCCGGCCCGGGCCATGGGCATGACCACCATCAAGGTCGTCGACCCAGACGTCGCCCTCCGAGAGCTGAGCGAGGTCGTCGGTCTCGACCTGCTCGACGAGGTCGACGGTCAGTCGTCGCCGGCCGGGTAGGGGTCGGCGAAGGCACGGTCCATCAACTCTTCCTGCTCTTGGACGTGGATGGCCTGTGAGCCGGTCGCCGGGCTGCCCGACTCGCTGCGGCTGACCCTCCTGATCTCGTGGGTGTCCTCGAACGACTCGTAGAGGCGCCCCTTCACCCCGTTCCACGGGCCCATGTTTTCCGGTTCCTCCTGCAGCCACACCACTTGGCGGGCGGAGGGGTAGCGGTCGAGTACCTCAGCCACCTGTTCGTAGGGCCACGGGTAGAGCTGCTCGACACGTACCACCGCCACCGGAGCCCCGCGGGCATCGCGGGCGGCAGCGGCCTCGACGGCAACCTTGCCCGAGGCCAGGATCACCCGGCGCACGGCCGACGGATCCTCGACGTCGGGATCGTCCATGACTTCCCGGAACGAGCCGGTGGTGAAGTCCTCGATCGGTGACCGGGCCGCCTTGGCCCGCAACAGGGACTTCGGTGTGAACACCACGAGGGGCTTGCGTACCTCGCGGTGCATCTGGCGGCGCAGGAGGTGGAAGTACTGCGCGGCGGTGGTGGCGTTGCACACCTGGATGTTGTCCTCCGCCGCAGCGGACAGGAAGCGCTCGATGCGCGCCGACGAGTGTTCGGGGCCCTGCCCCTCGTAGCCGTGGGGCAGCAGCAGGACGAGCCCGGAGTGCTGGTGCCACTTGTCCTCGGCGGCCACGATGAACTGGTCGATGATGATCTGGGCGCCGTTCACGAAGTCGCCGAACTGGGCCTCCCACATGACGAGCACATCGGGGTTGGCCACCGAGTAGCCGTACTCGAACCCCAGGGCGGCGAACTCGCTGAGCAGCGAGTCGTAGAGCCAGAAGCGGGCGCCGTTGCGGGCCACGGCATCGAGCGGTGTGTGCTCCGCCTCGGTTCCGAAGTCGGTGAGGACACCGTGGCGCTGCGAGAACGTCCCGCGGCGGCTGTCCTGGCCGGCGAGGCGCACCGAGGTACCTTCGTGGAGCAGCGTGCCGATGGCCAACGACTCGCCGAGCGCCCAGTCGACCTGACCTTCGTCGTGGAACATGCGGTCGCGCGCATCGAACTGCCGGGCCAGCTTCGGGTGGACGCTGAACCCCTCCGGCGGGGTCGACAGCGCGGCGTACACCTCGTCGATGACCGAGCGGTCGACCCCGGTGGGGGCTGGTGGCAGGACACCGACCGGTGGCGGCGACGGGCGGGCCCGCGTCCCCTCCGGCGGCGCTGCTTGGCGGGTCTCCTCGAGCGCCGTCTGCAGCCGCTCGGAGAAGTTGGCCAGCGCAGCCTCGGCGTCGTCGAGGGAGATGTCACCGCGCTTGACCAGCGCCTCGGTGTAGATCTTGCGGATGCTGCGGCGCTGTTCGATCTTGTTGTACATGGCCGGCTGGGTGTACGAGGGGTCGTCGCCCTCGTTGTGCCCGTGGCGGCGGTAGCACACCATGTCGATGACGACGTCTTTGTGGAAGCGTTGCCGGTAGGCGAACGCCAACTCGGCCACCCGTACGCAGGCCTCGGGGTCGTCGCCGTTCACGTGGAAGATGGGGGCCTGCACCATCTTGGCCACGTCGGTGCAGTACTCCGATGAGCGCGCCGACTGCGGCGGTGTGGTGAAGCCGAGCTGGTTGTTGATGATGAGGTGGACGGTGCCACCCACCCGGTAGCCCTTGATGAGCGAGAGGTTGAGCGTCTCGGCTACCACGCCCTGTCCGGCGAAGGCGGCGTCGCCGTGGATGAGGATGGGCAGCACGGGGTACTGCCCGGGCGGCTCGATCTGGTCCATTCGGGCTCGCGTCATGCCGACCACCACGGGGTCGACCGCCTCGAGGTGGGACGGGTTGGCGGCCAGTTCGACCTCGATGGTGTTGCCCGCCCGCGAGGTGAACTTGCCGGATTGCCCCAGGTGGTACTTCACGTCGCCCGATCCCTGGGTGGAGGCCGGGTCGATGTTGCCCTCGAACTCCTTGAACATCTGCTCGTAGGTCTTGCCCACGATGTTCACCAACACGTTCAGACGCCCGCGGTGGGCCATGCCCATCACCGCGGCGGACATGTCGGCATCCGCGGCGCGCGAGAGCACGGCATCGAGCAGCGGGATGGCGCTCTCGGCGCCGTCGATCCCGAAGCGCTTCTGCCCGACGTACTTCGTGGCCAGGAACTTCTCGATGGCCTCCGCCGCGTTGAGCCGGTCCAGGATGTGCAGCTGTTCGTCGCCGCTGAGCTCGAGGTCGACGCCCTCCACCTGCTCTTGGATCCATGCCTTCTCGGCCGGTTCGCTGATGTGCATGTACTCGATGCCCACCGTGCGGCAGTAGGCGTCGCGCAAGACATGGAGAAGGTCGCCCAGGCGCATGCGTTCGGCACCGGCGATGCCGCTGGCCAGGAACGTGCGGTCGAGATCCCAGATGGTGAGCCCGTAGGTGGCCGGGTCCAACTCTGGGTGCATGTGGGGTTCTTCGCTCGACAGCGGATCGAGGTCGGCAATGAGATGACCGCGCACCCGGTGCATGTTCACCAGGCGGTCTACCTTGACCTGCTTGGCCACCGCCGCGTCCACGCTGTCGAGGGGGTTGACGTCCTGGCGCCACTGCACGGCCTCGTAGGGCACGCCCACCGAGCGGAACACGTCGTCGTAGAACCCGTCAGCGCCGAGCAGCAGCTGGTGCACCCGCTTGAGGAACATGCCCGACTCGGCGCCCTGGATGATGCGGTGGTCGTAGGTCGACGAGACGGTGATGACCTTCGACACGCCCATGCCGGCCAGCGCGGCGGGATCGGCGCCCTGGTACTGCGCCGGGAAGTCGATGCTGCCCACCCCGACGATGAGACCCTGGCCGGGCATGAGCCGGGGCACCGACGCCACGGTACCGATCGTGCCGGGGTTCGTGAGGGTCACGGTCACGCCGGCGAAGTCGTCGGGCGTGAGCTTGCCGGTGCGGACCTTGCGGATCTGCTCCTCATAGGCCGCCCAGAACCCTTCGAAGTCGAGTGTGTCGGCGTCGCGGATGCAGGGCACGATGAGCGAGCGGGAGCCGTCGGACTTCTCCACGTCGACGGCGAGGCCCAACCCGACGTGCTCGTGGCGCACGACGGTGGGCTTGCCGTCGGCATCGGCGTGGAACGCAGCGTTCATCACCGGGGTGGTGTCGGCGATGGCTCGGACGACGGCGTAGCCGATGAGGTGCGTGAAGCTGACCTTGCCGCCGCGGGTGCGACCCAGGTAGCCGTTCACCACCCGGCGGTTCACCTCGAGCAGCTTGGCTGGCACCTCCCGGTAGGAGGTGGCGGTGGGCACGCCGAGGCTGGCCTCCATGTTCTCGACGATGCGGGCGCCCACACCGCGGATCGGGGTGGCGCCCTCGGGCAGCGCCGGAGCGGCGGCCTTCTCCGGGGTCGTCGTGGTGGCGGGTGGCGCCTCCTTGGTGGCGGGGCTGTCTGCGCCGTCGGAACCTGGTGGGGATGGGCGGGTCGGCGCCGCCGGGCGGTAGTCCGCGAAGAACTCCCGCCAGCTCGGGCTCACCGACGCCGGGTCGGCCAGGTACTGCTCGTACATCTCGTCGACCAACCATGCGTTCGGTCCGACGAGCGGGGTTGCGCTCGGTTTGCCAGCCACGGCCCGATCCTACCGGTCGCCGGGGGACGTGCTGACGGCTCGGACGACACCCGCCGCACGCCGGCGAGGCCGAGGCGTGGGCCCTGGCTCCGTGCGCCGTGAGCGGGAGATCAGGCCGCTGCCGGCCCGGCCCGCAGCCAGCCCTTGCGGTCGGCGAAGATGAGCAGCGGCGGCTGCACGATCAGCGCCGAGAGCAGGGCGACGGCGATGTTCAGCGTCACGATGGCACCGAAGTCGCGCAGCAGCGGCAGGGCCGAGAAGATGAGCACGCCGAACCCGCCGATGGTGGTCAACGCCGAGGTGACGAAGGCCTTGCCGGTGCGGGCACCGGCGGTGGTGGAGGCCGCCTCGGGGGAGAGGCCGCGTTCTCGTTCCTCGAGGTAGCGGGCCAAGATGAGCGAGGAGAACTCGGTGCAGGTGGCGATGACCAGCGGGCCGCTGATGGTGGTCAGCGGGCTGAGCTGGAAGTTCGCCGCCGCGATCACCAGCGACGAGGTGCCCACGGCCATGGCGACGGGCACAAGTGCCACCGACGTCCTCGTGAGGCTCCGGTAGCGGATGAGCAGCCACAGGGCCACCGCCGCCAGGGCGGCGTAGGTCAACACCGCCCGGTTCGCTTCCACGTTCTGGAGCAGCCCGGCCCCGACGACGGCGAGACCGGACGGGGTGGCACGCGCCCCGGCCGGGACGGCGATGGTGCCGTCGGCCAGTTGTTCCTCGAGTTCGATGATCAGCTCGTTGCGGTCGGCGAGCGTGCCCTCCCCGACCCGGAAGATGAGGTTGGCTGCGGTCCCGTCACGGGCCACCACGCTCTTGCGAACGTCCTCAGGGGCCGCCTCGAAGGCGAGTTGTACGTCCTCACCGGTGGGTGGCAGCGGTGAGGCCCCGGGGATGTCCATGAGCAGGAAGACGGTGGTGTAGATGCTCGACGCTGTGATGAGCTGGTCGGGATGTTCGGCGAGCTGGCCCATGGCCAACGTGGTGCCCAGTTCGGCCATCTCGTCAGTGAGGACACCGTCCGCGGACTCGAGGTAGATGCCGAGTTCTCCGGCGGAGCCGGTCTTTGCCCGAAGCTCACTGATGTCGGCGATGACCTGCGTGTCCTGGTCGACCCACTTCTCGGGGTCGCTCTCGATCTCGAAGGCATCCTCGGCCAGGACGCCGAAGGCGAAGAGCCCGGTGGCCAAGATGGCCAGCGGAATGGCGGCAGCAGCGGGGAGTGCGCCGAGCCGAACGACGATCCGCTCCATGGGACCCCGGCGGAGCGCAGCATCGGTCGACGGTGACCGCCGTTCGCGACTTCCCAGGGCGGCAAGGGGGACGAGCACCCCGACGGCCACGAGCATGACCATCCCAATGGCCAGCATGACGCCGAAGTCCCGAACCATCGGGACCATCGACAGCTGCATGCACAGGAACGACACGACCGCCGCGATGGCAGCTACCACGAGCGGCCATCCCAGCCATCGGAGTGTGGCGGCGAAAGGATTCGGTGCTTCGCCGGTGGCCAACTCCTCCTCGACGCGCGAGTGGATCTGGATGGCGAAGTCGATGCCCATCCCGATGAGGATGGGGAGGCCCGAGATGGTGACCAGCGACAGGTCCAACCCGACATAGCCCAGCATCCCGAACGTCCACACGATGCCGATGAGCGTGGTGGCCAGCGGGAGGAGCCGGGTGCGGACGCGGAAGGCCAGAGTGAGGATGACCAGCATGACCACGACAGCGATGCCGCCGAGGGTCAGCATGCCGCCCCGCAGGTAGTCGTTGATGTCCTTCAGCAGCACCGGTGCACCGGTGGTGATCACCGAGAAGTTCTCGAAGCTGTGGGCGTCGCTGGCGGCGACCACGGCGTCCGCCGTCTCGCCCTCCACTTCGATCGAGGCGTTGCCCACCACGCGGGTGACCATCTGGGCGTTGGCGGCGTTCTCGACCGTCGGTTCCACGCCGGGCGGAAACGGGAAGAAGGGGCGGAGCGCGGCGCGGATATCGCCCTGGTTGTCGACGAGGAGGAACTCGACCCAGTCGGGGTTGTCGAAGGTGCGTTCGTCCTCGGGCACGTCGAGCAGGCGAGCGGCGGTGGCGAGGGTGTCGTCGGAGCGTGCCTCGGCGGCGGCGGCGTTGCCGGCCTCGAGTTCGCGTTCGCTGGCTCGCAGCAGGATCTGCGCAGCCGGCGAGGTGGTGATGTCACCCTCCACCTCAGGGGTCACGAGGGTCTGGGTGAACTCGAGGGCGGTGAGCGGGCTGACGACGTTCTGCACACCGTCGAGGGAGCGCAACTCCTCCTCGAGGGAACGCATCTCGGCGACGTTCTCCGGGGTGAAGAGGTCGAGCACCGTGCTGCCGTCATCGGCGGCGAACAGCGTCACCATCGCCTGGCCCCCGAACAGGTCCTGGTAGACGACGTTGTCGTCGTAGACCTGGGTGCCTTCGTTGAGGTAGCTCTCCTGGCCGGTGGCGAAGTCCAACCGCAGCAGTCCGGTGGCCAACAGCAACGTCACGGCGGCGACCACGCCGAGGGTCGTGCCGCTGCGGCGGGCGAGGGTGGCGCCGATCCGTTCCCAGGTCGTCATGTCGTCATCTGCGCTGCTCACGGCGCTGACCCTACCGGCCCGCCGCACCCTCCGTGCCATCCGTCACGTCTCGCTGGCCGCTGGTCGGCGGCGCCCCGGTAGTGTCGGGGCCGATGCGCTTGGTGACCTGGAACGTGAACTCCTTGAAGGCCCGTCTGGAGCGGGTGACGGCGTGGCTGGAGATGGCTCGTCCCGACGTCGTCTGCCTCCAGGAAACGAAGATGGCCGATGCGGCGTTCCCACACCTGGCCTTCGAATCGATGGGCTATGAATCCGCTCACCACGGTGAGGGTCGATGGAACGGGGTGGCCATCCTGTCGCGGGTCGGCCTCGACGACGTCCATCCCGGTTTCGAGGACGACGACGCTCCCGACACCGACGCTCGCCTGCTGTGGGCCACCTGCGCGGGCGTGCGTGTGGCCAGTGCCTATGTTCCCAACGGGCGGGCACTCGACGACGACCACTACCGCTACAAGCTCGAGTGGCTGGCCCGACTGCAGCGCAACCTCGAGCAGCACTACTCGCCCGAGCAGCACCTCGCCGTGTGCGGCGACTTCAACATTGCCCCCGACGATCGCGACGTGTGGAGCACGACGGCGCTCGAGGGGTCGACCCACGTGAGCCAGCCCGAGCGCGACGCGCTGGCGGCGCTCGAGGCCTGGGGTCTGGTCGACGTGTTCCGCCGTCACTACGACGCCGATGGTCTCTACTCGTGGTGGGACTACCGCGGCGGCGCGTTCCACCAGGGACGCGGTATGCGGATCGACCTGCTCATGGTGACCGAGGTGGTGGCCGCAGCCACCGCTGCGGTGCTCATCGACCGAAATGCCCGCAAGGGCAAGCCGACGCCGAGTGATCATGCGCCGGTCATCGCCGACATCACACAGGGGGCAGACGATGGGTGACGAGCAGGGCACGACGTCCGGCACGGCCGACGCCGATCCGGTCACGGACGGGCCAAGGCCCGTCGAACCGTTGTCAGGGCAGGAGCTCGTGCAGTCGGCGTTGTTCGGTCGGTGGCAGGAGCCGCCGGTGAGTCGCCTCACGGTGCGACAGGTGGAGATGCGGCGACTCTCCGACAGCATGCGCATCATCATGGAGCGCCTGGTGGCCACTGCCGCGCCGACCGAGGTGATCATCGAGGCGGCCGATGCCCTTGCTCGGGTGGCGTTGTCCTTCGATGAGGAACGCCACGGCACGCTGTACGAGGGCTTCGCCGAGGCGGCCAACGCCGGCGGTGACGTCGAGGCCTCGTTCGAGCACAGCCCGTTCATCGGCCGGGCCAATCCGCTGTCCCCGCCGATCGCGCTCCAAGAGCTCGACGGCAAGGTGCACGCCCGTTGCGTGTTCGGCTCCGCCTACGAGGGGCCGCCGGGGTGTGTGCACGGTGGCTACGTGGCCGGGGCTTTCGACGAACTGCTCGGGGCCACCCAGTCGCTGTCGGGCGCGCCGGGCATGACGGGCACGCTGACCGTCAAGTACCGCAGCCCCACGCCGCTGCACACCGAGCTGCGCTTCGTGGGGGAACTGGTGGGCGTCGAGCGACGGAAGATTTTCACCAAGGGTGAGCTGTATGCCGGTGATCGGCTCTGCGCCGAGGCCGAGGGCATCTTCATCTCCATCGATCTCGACCGGTGGCGCACGCTCATGGAGGAGCGCAACCGCCAGGAGCAGGAACGGCTGTCCTGAACGGCCTCGGCCTCATCGGGGCATCCGTCGGACCCTCGCCCACTGGGCTGCCCGTTCGGTGCGTCGGACGTGCCGGGCGGACAGCAGGGCGTGTGACCCCGTGACGGCAATCGGGAGGTAGACGGGAAGGAAGGCGGTCAGGCCCGGTCGGCGGAATCTGCCCGTGATGAGCAGCTCCCAGCCGGACCCCTCAGCGGCCCAGGAGTCGATCCAGCCGCTGACGGCGAGCCCGACGATCAGGGCCAGCGCACCACCGAGCCAGAACGGGGTGCGGAATGCCAGGGTGTCGAGCCGGTCGAGCAGCCCGGGCCGGCCTCCGCGCCTCCGTCGCCCGGTGCGCCAGTCGTGGGTGAGCACCAGGTGTGACGCCAGGGCGTCGGCGGCGGTGAACCGCTCGTCGCACAGCGGGCACGAGGCCGGTGGACGCGTGTCGGGAGCCGGCTCGTCGGTGCTCGGCACGTCGTTGATCGGGTTGCCGAACCAGTCGTTGGCGTCATCGGGTGTCTCACCATCCCACCAGTGGGGGCTCGGGGCGGTGGACGCCGTGCCGGACCGCACGGCCTCGATGGCCTCGTTGAGCTCTGCCATCCGCGCCGCGGCAGCGGTCTGCGCCGCCGGGTCGCGGGCCGCCCGGTCCGGGTGGTGCTGCTTGGCCAGCCGGCGGTAGGCCCGTTCGGCCTGTGCGGGCGACGACGACGTGGGGAGGCCGAGCACGGCCCACGGGTTGCGCTGCACCGCCGCATGTTCGCACGGCCGCCACGGTCCTGCTCGGAACGTGCTCGGGCGTCCGGACGGGAGGTGCCGGTGGTGCCCGCTTCGTCGATCAGGCGGGTTCCTCGGCCCGGATGAACTCCGCCGCCCGTTCGCCGACCATCATCACGGTGATGGCCGGGTTGACGCTGGTGATCTCGGGGAACACCGAGGCGTCCACCACGCGGAGGCCGTCGACACCCCGCACCCGCAGTTCGGGGTCGACCACCGCCATGGGGTCGTCGGTGTCGCCCATGGCGCAGGTGCCGCACGGGTGGTAGACGGTGTTGGCCGTGGAACGGGCGTAGGCCGACACCGCCTCACGACTGGTGACGTCGGCGCCGGGCGCCAGCTCGCTGCCCACCCAGGGTTCGAGTGCCGGCTGTCGGGCGATGTCCCGGGCCAGTTCCACCCCGGCGACCATGATGGCCTCGTCGTAGCTCTCCGGGTCGGTGAAGTAGGCGAAGTCGATGGCCGGCACGTCCCCGGGATGGGCGGTGCGGACCCGCACGGTGCCGCGGCTGCGGGCCCGGCAAACGTTGGGGGTGAGGCAGAAGGCGTGGCGCGCCGATGGGTAGCCGAGCGGCGCCGTGTTGAGATCGAACGCCGTGAGCCCCCCGTGGAACATGAGGTCCGGCTCTCCGCTCCCCTCGATGTCGGCGAAGATCCCCACCTCCCAGTACTGGTGGATGGGCTCGGGGATCGCTCGGGTGGACGACCACATGACGATCCCCTCGGGATGGTCCTGGAGGTTGGCGCCAACGCCGGGCAGGTCGACCCGGGGCTCGATCCCCACCGACCGCAGGTACTCCGCCGGTCCGATGCCGGCGAGTTGGAGCAGTCGGGGCGACTCGAACGCGCCGGCGGCCAGGACGATGCCGTGGCGGGCCCACAGCGTGCCCGTCGAGGTGCGGATGCCCGTGGCGCGCTCCCCGTCGAAGAGCAGTTCCCACACCCGGGTGTCGCACCGCAGGGACAGGTTGTCGGGGAGACGGTCGAGCGGATGGAGGTAGGCCACCGAGGCCGACTGGCGGATGCCGTGCAGGACGTTCAGCTCGAGCAGCCCGGCGCCGGGCGTCCAGCGTCGCTCGCCGAAGTGCAGCCGACCCAGGCCGGTCGACGCCGCCGCCTCGATGAGGGCCTCGTTGAGGGGGTTGACCGGCCCGTGCGGCTCGGCCACGTGGACCTGGTCGAGCACCCGCTGGTAGTGGGGCGCGCACTCGTCGGGTCCCCAGCCGCGGGCGCCGGCTGCTTCCCAGCGACGGAGGTCGGCGTCGGGGGCCACGAAGGCGATACACGAGTTGTGGCTCGAGCAGCCGCCGAGCACCCGGGCCCGACTGTGGCGGATGGTGGAGTTCCCACGAGGCTGCGGCTCGATGGTGTAGTCCCAGTCCAGGTCGCCGCCGAGCAGGTCCATCCAGTCGCGCACCCGCAGGACACGCTCGAGGCCCTCGTCGGCCGGGCCGGCCTCCACGAGCGCCACCTGGCGGCCGGTGTCCTCTGCCAGGCGAGCGGCCAGCACCGAGCCCGCCGTGCCTCCTCCCACGATCACGTGGTCGTAGGTTGCGTCGTCGGGCCCGTTCGCCATGGGCCAACACTAGGACGCGAGGTGCTCGGTGCCGGCCGTGGTGGCAGAGTGGGGCCATGACCACGGCGGCCGTGCAGCGTCCCTTCATCAACGGCGACTTCGTCGACCTCGCCCCCGTCGCCACGTTCCCCACCCACAATCCGGCCACCGGCGAGGTGCTCGCCGACGTGCAGTACTGCGACGAGGCGGTGGTGGACCGCGCCGTGGCGGCCGCCGCTCAGGCCCAGCCCACCTGGGCACAGCTGTCGGGCACCGAGCGAGCTCGGCGCCTGCGGCGCGTGGCCGACGAACTCTTCGCACGCAACGACGAGTTGGCCCGTGTCGAATCACTCGACACCGGGCGGCCCATTGCCGAGACCCGCCTGGTCGACGTGGCCTCGGGCGCCGAGTGCTTCGAGTACTTCGCCTCGGTGGCGGCCACGCTGGTGGGCGAGGCCGTGCCCCTTCCGGGCATGTTGGCCTACACCGAGCGACGGCCGTTGGGCGTGTGCGCCGGCATCGGTGCGTGGAACTACCCGTTGCAGATCGCCTGCTGGAAGGCAGCGCCGGCGCTGGCCTGTGGGAACACGGTGGTGTTCAAACCGGCGGAACTGACGCCGCTGACCGCCTCGGTGCTGGCCGAGATCATCATCGATGCCGGTCTGCCACCGGGGGTGTTCAACGTCGTCCACGGCGATGCCGAGTGCGGCCAGGCGTTGGTGGCGCATCCCGACGTGGCCAAGGTCTCACTCACCGGCGAGGTGGGCACGGGTCGGGCGGTGATGGCCGCAGCGGCCCCGACGCTCAAGCACGTCACCCTCGAGTTGGGTGGGAAGTCGCCGCTCGTCGTGTTCGACGATGCTGCGCTGGACGACGCCGTCACCGGCGCCATGCTGGGGAACTTCTACTCCCAGGGCGAGATCTGCTCCAACGGCACCCGGGTGTTCGTGCACCGCTCCGTCCACGACCGGTTCGTGGAGCAGTTGGTGGCCCGCACGGCCAAGCTCCGCCTGGGTGATCCGCTCGATCCGGCCACCCACGTGGGCCCGCTGATCAGCACCGCCCACGCCGCGGGGGTTCGTGCCGCCATCGACGCAGCGGTCGCCGAGGGTGCGACCCCGGCCGCCGGCGGTGCCGCCGTGCCCGCGGTGGCACCGCCCTTGCAGGCCGAGGCCTATGTGCAGCCCACCGTGTTCGTCGACTGCGTCGATCACAGCCGGCTGGTGCGCGAGGAGATCTTCGGGCCGGTCATGGCGGTGCTCGCCTTCGACGACGAGGACGAGGTGGTCGCCCGGGCCAACGCCACGCCCTACGGCCTGGCCGCTGGGGTGTTCACCCGCGACGTGTCGCGGGCCCATCGGGTGGCCGGACGGCTGGACGCCGGGGTGTGCTGGATCAACACCTACAACGTGACGCCCATCGAGGTGCCCTTCGGTGGGGTGAAACAGTCGGGGATCGGCCGTGAGAACGGCCCGGCGGCAATCGAGCACTACACCGAACGCAAGACGGTGCTGGCCGACCTGGGATCGCTCGAGGACCCCTGGGCCGACGACTGACGCTGCTCGTTGCCGATGTGTGCCGCTATGGGCCGAGGTGGCGGCTACCACTCGGGGTCGGAGCGGTCCGATCAGCTGTCGAGCGCGGCGCTGGCGGCGGCGGCCTCGGCGGCCAGGTGCTCACGCAAGCCGTCCACGATGGCGCGTTCCACCCGGCTCCCGACCAGTGGCACCTTGACCCGCAGGGTGCCGTCGACGGTGCGCATGGTCGCCGGACGTGCGTCGGCGGGACGGTTGCCGGCTGAGGTGAAGGTCACCGTGGCGCTGGCTTCGAGCAACTGGGGGTAGTTGTCGGCGGCGAGTGTCGAGGTTGCCCGCGCCGCGGCGCGTTGCACGGTGGTGGTCTCCACCCAGGTCAGCTTGTCGGCCTGCACGAAGCGTGACGCGGCCGAGGGGAGGTCACCGACGAAGCGGTAGCGAAGCGCCATGACCACGACGTCGCCGTCCTCTCGATGGTCGACCAGTTGAGGGGTGGCGATGCGCTCGCTCGGGTCGAGCGATGTGAAGAAGGACGGGGTGCAGTAGAGGTCGACCACCTCGTCGACGGGGGCGGCGATGGGTTGGCTGATCTGGAAGCGCACGCCGCCAGCCTGCCAGCCGGTGGCCCCTCGTGCTCGGACCGGGCCGCTGCCCCGGCGCGTCCTTGCCTCGGCCTGGTTCAGCCCTGCTCTGCGTGGTCGGCGATGAGCGCTAGCAGATCGTCGCCGAAACGGGCGGCCTTGACCGGGCCGATGCCGCGCACCGTGAGAAGTTCCGCTCGGGTGGTGGGCCGTCGGCTGGTCAGGTCGTCGAGCGTCTCGTCGTTGAACACGGTGTACGCCGGTGCCCGCGACGCCCGGGCGCGCTCGGATCGCCACCGCCGCAGTTCCTCACGGAGCCCGGGCGGTCCGGGCGTCGGTGGCACCTGAGCCTTGCCGGTCACGCCGCGCCGCGGCCGGGGGGTCGGCACGGGTTCGTCGCCGGCGGCATCGATCTCGTCGAGGTACGGCGAGCGCCGCCGGCTCACGGTCCGCGCCCCGAACGTGCGCTCCTCCGACCAGGTGCAGTGCAGTTCGTCCTGGGCCCGGGTCAACGCCACGTAGAAGAGGCGTCGCTCCTCGTCCTGTTCGGGTCGGGACTTGGCATGGCCGATGGGCACGAGACCGTCCTCGAGCCCGGCCAGGTGCACCACCGACCACTCGAGTCCCTTGGCGGCGTGGAAGGTGGCGATCTCGACGGCGTCAACCGCGATCCCCTCCGCGTCGGTGCGGGCGGCGTGGGACAACCACGTGACGAAGGCGCCGCCGTTGGCGTTGGGCATGAGGGTCCGGTAGTCGCGGGCCAGGCGGAGCAGCGCCTCGAGGTTGGCGGCCCGGTCGTCGCTGCCGGTGGGGGCTTCGACGTCCTCGGGCGACGCCTCGCCGGGATCCGAACTGCGCTGGCGCAGGTCGCGCACGGCCAGGTCCAGGTCAGCGATCACCTCGTCGAGCGAGGGATCGCGTCGGCGGACGTCGTCGAGGACACGGCGGACCTCGGGCTGGTCAGCCAGACCCGAGCCGCCGCGCACCCGAACCGGCACCGACGCCCGGCGCAGCGCCTGTTCGATGAGTGCGGTCTGGGCGTTCGTGCGCACCAGCACGGCCTGACGCGACCAGGAAGCGCCGGGGCGGTGACGTCGCCGCACGGCCCGCGCAATGGCGGTCGCCTCCGCCTGGTCGTTGGGGTGGGGGGTGATGGCCACCGGCGGGCCGTCGGGGCGGTGGGCGCGCAGGCGGACGCTCGCCACCCGCAGTTGGGCGTGGCTGAGCACGGCGGCCGCCGCGTCGAGCACCTGAGGGGTGGAGCGGTAGTTGTCCACCAACTCGACGCTGGCACCGCCGGGCCAGTAGCGGTCGAAGTCCACCAGGAAGCGAGCATCGGCGCCGTTCCAGGCGTAGATGGCCTGACGTGGGTCGCCCACCACACACAGGTCGGGTCGGTCGCCGGCGATCGCTTCGAGCAGCGCCTGCTGCAGGGGGTTCACGTCCTGGAACTCGTCGACGAACAGGTGGCTGAACCGCCAGCGCTGCGCCGCCGCGAAGGCGTCATCCTCGAGGAGCGCCTTGCGCCAGCCGCGCAGCAGGTCGTCGAAGTCGACCAGCCGCCGCTTCCGCTTGGCCACCTCGTAGCGCTCGAAGACCTCGGCCACCACCTCGGGGGCCACCTGGGTGCGGCGACCGCTGCGGCGGGCCGCGCTCACGTAGCGGCTGGGGGTGATGCGGCGGGCGGCGGCCCACTCGATCTCGCCCACCACGTCGAGCACGGCGGTACCGCCGCGAGCCGACGCCGGCAGCAGCGGGGCCACCAACGGCACCTTGCGGTCGACGAGCTGCCATGGCTCGACCCCTCGGTCTGCCCAGCGCATGCGGATCTGGGCGTAGGCCACGCCGTGGAAGGTGCCCGCCGCGATCTCGTCGCGCAGGCCGAGCGTTCGGATCCGAGCTCGCAGCTCACCGGCGGCCTTGCGGGTGAAGGTGAGCGCCAGCACCTTGCGGGGGTCGGCATCGTCGTTCGCTACTCGCCACGCGATCCGCCGGGTGAGCACCCGCGTCTTGCCGCTGCCGGCGCCGGCCAGGATGCGGAGGGGATTCGCCGGTGTGGTCACGGCGCGGCGTTGCAGGTCGTCGAGATCGTCGAGCAGCGCGTCGGGGTTCACCGTTCGGACCCTACCGAGCGGGCACAGGGAGCGGCGCGCCGCGCCGCCCTCCGTCGCCCTCAGCTTCCCGTGACCGGTGGCGGGGTGCTGAGATGGGGCGGTGCAGCCCAGGACGACCGCGCCGTGATCGACGTCGACCCCGAGCGTTTCGACGAACTGGTCGGCGACGCCCTCGACCTCATTCCCGCAGAGTTGGCCCGCCACATGGACAACGTGGCCGTGTTCGTCGAGGCCGGGTCGCGTCGCGGCGGGCTGCTGGGTCTCTACGAGGGGGTGCCCCTCACCGAGCGTGACCACGGTTACGGCGGCCACGGTCATCTCCCGTTACCCGACCGGATCACCATCTACCGCGAGCCCATCCTGGCCATCTGCGAGTCGGAGGACGATGTGGTCCATCAGGTGACGGTCACCGTGGTGCACGAGGTGGCCCATCACTTCGGCATCAGCGACGAGCGCCTCGACGAGCTGGGCTGGGCCTAATGGGCCCGAACGCCGCCCCGCACCGTGGCGCGGCGCCGGCGCGGGAACCGTTCAAGCGCAGGGGAGCGGGACTACGCTCTCGACGTGGCTTACCCGACCGAGAACCTGCACCCGAACGAGCACCTGGTGTTGGATCTGCACCCGCACTGGTGGAACTTCACACCAGCGTTGGCCTCGCTGGTCGGGTCGATCATCCTCGGTGTGATCGTGCTCACGAGCGTGGAGGCCGACTGGCTGCGCTACCCAGTGGCGCTGCTGATCCTGGGGTGCCTGGTGTGGTTCGCCACCCGCTACGTGCAGTGGGTCACCACCGACCTGGTGCTCACCTCCGATCGGCTCATCTACCGCAGCGGTGTGATCGCCAAGAGCGGCATCGAGATCCCCCTCGAGCGCATCAACACCATCTTCTTCAACCAGAAGATCTGGGAGCGACTTATCGGCGTGGGCGACCTGCGAGTGGAGTCGGCCTCGGCCACCGGCTCGCAGACGTTCGACAACATGAAGCAGCCGGGACGGATCCAGAACGAGATCTACGTGCAGATGGAGAACGCCGCGGAGCGGCGCTACCAGCGGATGTCGGCAGGGGCCGGTGGATCTGCCGAGGAGCCTGTCGCGCCGCCGTCGGTGACCGATCAGATCGAGCGGCTGGCCGAGCTGCGGGACCGCGGCACCATCAGCGAGGAAGAGTTCCAGGCCAAGAAGACGGATCTGCTCGGCCGCATGTGAGCTGAATCGCCTGTGAGCTGAGGGTCCGTCCACCGTGCTGCCGGTCACCAGCTCAGCGGTCGTCGAGCACCTCGAGCGTGGCACCCTCCGATGGTCGGACGTGCCAGCCGATGTCGGCCAGTGCATCGGGCTCGGTCAGTGCCACCACGCACCCGCCGAAGCCGGCACCGGTGAGTCGTGCCCCGTGGACGCCAGCGTGCCGGCGGAGCCCCTCGACGAGGTCGTCGAGCGTCGGGGTGGACACCTCGAAGTCGTTCCGCAGGCTGGTGTGGCTCTCGTTCATGACGGCGCCGGCGGCGCGGAGGTCGCCGGCGGTCATCGCAGCGACGAAGGCGTCCACCCGCTCGTTCTCGGTCACCACATGGCGGGCCCGTGCTCGGATCCGCGGATCCGCCAGCGCGGTGAGCTCGTTCGGATGGACGGTGCGCAACGGCCCGAGCACCTCGGCCGCCTGCTCGCACTCCGCTCGTCGGGTGGCGTAGCCGCTGTCGGCCAGCCGCCGGGGCTGGCCGGAGTCGACCACCACGATGGCTGCCTCCTCGGGCACATCGACGGGGAGGACCGAACCGTCGGTGAAGTCCATCCGCAGCGCGTGGCCGGCCAGGCCACACGCCACCGCCGTCTGGTCCATCAGCCCGCACGGAACCCCCGACGCCAACTGCTCGGCGTGCTGCCCGGCGAGGGCCAGCTCCCGCCGCGTGCCCTCGAAGCCGGCGGCCAGGGCCACGGCCAGCTCGAGCGAGGCACTCGAGGACAGCCCCGCGCCCACCGGGAGGGTGGTGGTGACCGTGCCCTGCAACCCGAGCGGGGCGTCAAGGGTGGCCAGCACTCCGGCGACGTAGCGGGCCCACACCGGCTCGGCTCGCTCCGGGCGCTCGACCGGGAGCTTGATCCGGGCGGGCATGGGCTCCGCAGTGGAGCCCAAATCGACGGTGCCGTGGCCTGCACGTCGCCCTCGACGGCCTTCGATGGTCGTGCCGAGGTGCACCGCCATGGGCAGCGCAAGGCCGCCGGTGTAGTCGGTGTGCTCCCCGATGAGGTTCACCCGACCCGGCGCGAACGCTCGAACTCGCAGCGCTGGCCGGCGGTCACCGACGGTTCTGACGGAGGGATCGAGGGCGCTGCTCACGGGGCGAGCGCTCCTGCAGTCGGATCGACGGCGCGCAGCGCCGCGGCGGCGTCGACGGGGTCGATCGGGTTGAAGTACACCGCGCCGCCGAGTTCGGCAGCGGCCACGTAGCGGGCCACCCCGGCGCTGCGCCAGATGGGCACGATGTGCAGGTGCACGCGGGCCTCGGGCCAGTGGCCGCCGTCGAAGGGGCGTTGGTGGAACCACATCATGTAGGGCATCGGCCGGTCGAACAAGCCGTCCAGCCGGGCCAGCACGTCGACGAGCAACGCCGCCAAGGCGGTGCGAGCGTCGTCGTCCAGCGACGGCAGATCGGGGACGGCGTCAGATGGAGCCAACAGGAGCTCGTAGGGCCACGTCGCTGCACGAGGCACCCAGGCACGCCAGCCGTCGCGCCGGGCGACCAACCGTTCCTCGTCGGGTCCAGCCGCCTGGTCGTCGAACGCGCTGGGATCGGCTCGTCGCAGTTCGTCGAGCGGGCGGGGTGGGACGACGTCGTAGGCATAGATCTGCCCGTGGGGGTGGGCGATGGTGGCGCCCACCTCGGGTCCGCGGTTCTCGAACACCAGCACGTAGCGCACGTCGTCGCGGGCGCCGAGTTCTGCGGACCGCTCGGCCCACAGGTCCACCACCTTGCGGGCCCCGGTCGTGCCCAACGAGGCGAAGGTGGCGTCGTGGTCGGAGGTGTAGAGCACCACCTCGGCCCGCCCATCGGGTAGCGCCGGCCAGCGGTTGGTGAACCAGCGGACGTCGTAGGGCTCCGGTGCCTCGAGACCACCGACGCAGAACGGACACCCGCTGTCGGGCAGGTTGGGCCGCCCCTGGCGCTTGGGCACCACGAAGGTCACGTCACCGGTCAAGGGGTCCCGGCGGAAGGGCGGGTCGGCCATTGCCGGCTCGCCCGTTGCCGGCGCGGCTGCTGCCGGTCCGTCCGTCGCGTCGAGGTCGGGATGGCCACCGTGGTCGGCGCGGTGTGGGGGAGCGGCGTCCTCGGTGGCCATGGCCGAACGCTACTGCGCGTCGGCCGCCAGCCTGTTCGCCGTTCACCCCCCGGGGCGAGGCAGGCGGGCCGCACGGTTGGCCGCCGCAGGACGGCGATGCACCGCTACTTGACCGGGCAGTCAAGTACAGCGAGGATGGCGCCATGACCGCTCATCCCACGGCTGCCTCCGACGTCGTCACCGTCGAGACGACCGGTGTCGACCTGTGCTTCGAGAGCTTCGGCGACCCCGGCGACCCCACGCTGCTCATGGTCATGGGTCTCGGCGCGCAGATGATCGGCTGGCCCGAGGAGTTCATCGCCGGGTTCGTCGACCGAGGCTTCCGTGTGATCCGCTTCGACAACCGCGACGTGGGTCTGTCGAGCAAGTTCGACGACGACTCGGACCCTGTCGAGTTGCTGCTCAGCCTGATGAGCGGCGACCAGCGGGTGGCGCCGCCCTACCAGCTCGAGGACATGGCCGCCGACGCCGTGGGGCTGCTCGACGCCCTCGACGTGTCCCAGGCGCACGTGCTGGGGGCCTCGATGGGCGGGATGATCGCCCAGTGCCTGGCCATCCACCATCGGGACCGGGTGACGTCGCTCACGTCGATCATGTCCACCACCGGCGACCCCGAGGTCGGCCAACCCGAACCGTCTGTGCTCGGCGAACTGCTCACGCCGGCTCCGACTGAGCGGGACGCCTTCATCGAGTACTCGGTCCGCCAGGCGCACGTCATCGGCAGTCCTGACCTGGTCGATGAAGCAATGGTGCGTGTACGAGCCGCCCGCCTGTGGGACCGGGGTGTGCATCCCCAGGGCGTCGTCCGTCAACTGTTGGCCATCATCGGGTCGCCGCCACGTTCGGACGGCCTCCGCAGCATCGAGTTGCCGGCACTGGTCGTGCACGGCGACGCCGATCCGCTCGTCACCCCCAGCGGAGGGCAGCGGACCCACGAGTGCCTGGCTGACTCGGAACTCCTGGTGATTCCCGGCATGGGCCACGACCTGCCCGCGGCGCACTGGCCGCAGATCATCGAATCGGTGACCGGGCTCGCTGCCCGCACCGCCAGCCGCTGAGGAGCGTGACATGGGACCGCTGACAGGTACGCGCATCATCGAGATTGCCGGCATCGGCCCGGGGCCGTTCGCTGCCATGATGCTGGCCGACATGGGCGCCGAGGTGCTGCGCATCGACCGGGCCGACCGGGTGGCCAAGCTGGGGACGCCCGACCCGGACAACCCACCGGCAGATCTGCTCAACCGAGGGCGGCGGTCGGTGGCGCTGAACCTGAAGTCCCCCGACGGGGTGGCGCTGCTGTTGGATCTCGTCGAGCAGGCGGACGCCTTGGTGGAAGGGTTCCGCCCAGGAGTAGCCGAGCGGTTGGGCTTCGGTCCCGACGTCTGCCTCGAGCGCAACTCGCGCCTGGTGTTCGGTCGGATGACCGGCTGGGGCCAGGACGGTCCGTACGCAGACATGGCCGGGCACGACATCAACTACATCGCCCTCGCCGGGGTGCTCGATCACCTCGGCCGGGCCGACGGCCCCCCGACGCCACCGATCAACCTCGTCGGCGACTTCGGCGGCGGGGGCATGCTCATGGCCTTCGGGATCGTGTGCGGACTGCTCGAGGCCTCCCGCTCCGGTGAGGGGCAAGTGGTGGACGCGGCGATGGTCGACGGCTCGGCGCTGCTCATGACCATGATGCACAGCTTCGTGGCCATGGGCATGTGGGAACTCGAGCGCGGCACCAACATGCTCGACACGGGCGCTCACTTCTACGACACCTACGAGACGTCCGACGGCCGCTACGTGTCCATTGGGTCGATCGAGCCGCAGTTCTACGCCGAGTTGTTGCGCCTGTGCGGCCTCGAGGGCGAGGAACTCCCGCACCAGCACGACCGGGCTGCGTGGGGAGCGCTCAAGCAGCGCCTGGCCGACGTGTTCCGTTCGAAGACCCGCGACGAGTGGTGCGAGATCATGGAGGGCACCGACGTGTGTTTCGCCCCGGTGCTGTCGATGGCCGAGGCGCCCATGCATCCGCACAATCGCGAGCGGGGAACCTTCGTCGAGGTGGCAGGCATCACCCAGCCGGCGCCGGCGCCTCGGTTCAGTCGCACGCCCGGGGCGGTGGTCAGCCCACCACCGCACGCTGGCCAACACACCGACGAGGCGCTGACCGAATGGGGCGTTGCCGCGGAGCGGATCTCGGGGTTACGGGCAGCCGGCACGGTTGCCTGAGGGCGCCGCTAGCGTAACGGCGTGGCCACACTCGTCTGCTTCCACGCCCACCCCGACGACGAGGCGATCGCCACCGGCGGCACCATGGCTGCCGCAGCGGCGGCCGGGCACCGCGTCGTGCTGGTGGTGGCCACACGCGGTGAGCAGGGGGAGCCGGTCCCCGGCGTCCTCGGCGACGGCGAACTGCTCGGTCGCCGGCGGGAGGCGGAGACCCATCGCTCCGCCGAGATCCTCGGGGCGCAACGTGTTGTCTTCTTGGACTACGAGGACTCCGGCATGATGGGCGAGCCGACCAACGACAACCCCCGCTGTTTCTGGCGCGCCGGACTCGACGAGGCATCCGATCGGCTCGCCACGCTGCTCGACGAGGAGCGCTGCGACGTCCTCACCATCTACGACGCCAACGGAGGGTACGGTCATCCCGACCACATCCAGGTGCACCGGGTGGGGGCAGCTGCCGCCCGCTCGGTGGGAGTGGATCGCGTGTACCAGGCCACCATGAACCGCACCCACATCCAACGGCTGATGGCCTCCATGCCTGCTGACGGAACCGCTGCTCCCGACGAGGAGCGACGGGAGCGGGCGGCCTCGGACACGTTCGGGATGATCGAGGACGACCTGACCCACGCCGTCGACGTGCGAGCGCACCTCCATCACAAGCGGGCGTCGATGATGGCTCACGCCAGTCAGATTTCCGAAGAGTCCTTCTTCTTGGCCATGCCCCCGGAGGCATTCGACGCCGCCTTCGGGGTGGAGTGGTACGCCCGACTCGGAACGAGTCGCGCCCTCGGCGGCTCGTTCGAGACCAGTCTCTTCACCGACCTGTCGTGAGCGAGACCGACGAGCGCCGCGTCTCGTCGATCGGTCGATGGGCCGGACCGATCGCTGCGGTCGTCGTGTGGTTCATCGTGCCGGAGTCGGCCACCGCCGCCGATGGCACCGAGGTGGTTCTCGGCAGCGCCGGCCGGGCCACGGCGTCCATTGCCGTTCTCATGGCCGTGTGGTGGATGACCGAAGCCATCTCGATCCCCGCCACCGCCCTCATCCCCATCGTGGCCTTCCCACTGCTCGGCGTGGCCACCATCGAAGAGGCCGCTGCTCCGTACGCCAACCCGCTCATCTATCTCTTCCTGGGTGGTTTCGCCATGGCGTTGGCCATGCAGCGTTGGGGGCTCGAGCGGCGCATCGCCCTGGTGGCGTTGCGCGCCGTGGGGACACGTCCGACCCGCCTCATCGGCGGATTCATGGTGGTCACCGCGTTGCTCAGCATGTGGGTGTCGAACACCGCCACCGCCGCAATGATGCTGCCGGTGGCGCTCAGCGTGGTCGACGCCGCCACCGGTGGGGCGGTGCGCGACGGCGAATCACTCACCGACCACGAGGGGACCGGCGCCCGGTTCGCCACCGGGCTGCTCCTGGCCATTGCGGTCAGCGCCTCGATCGGCGGGGTGGGCACACTCATCGGTTCGCCCCCGAACCTGTTCCTGGCCTCGTTCAGCTCCGACGAACTCGGTGTCGAGATCAGTTTCGCCCAGTGGCTCCTGTTGGGGTTGCCGTTCGTGGTCATCCTGTTGCCGATCGCCTGGTGGCTCATCGCCAAGGTCATGTACCAGCCCGACGTGGGAAGCGGCCGTATCGACGAGGCCCTGGCTCGCTGGCGGGAGAACCTGGGCAAGATGAGCCGGGCCGAGATCACCGTGGCCATCGTCTTCGCCACCGCCGTGGTGGCCTGGATCACCCGGCCCCTCCTCGAAGAGGTGGAGTTCGGAGGGGCGACGCCGTTCTCGGGGCTCAGCGACGGAGGTATCGCCCTGGCTGCGGCGGTGGCGCTGTTCGTGCTGCCCTCGGGCAAGGGTCATCGGCGGGTGTTGGTCTGGGAGGACACCCGCCGCCTGCCTTGGGGCACGCTGGTGCTCTTCGGCGGCGGGTTGAGCCTGGCCGCCGCGGTCGATTCCACGGGGGTGGCGGCGCTCATCGGCGTCGGGTCCTCGGCGCTGGGTGACCTCCCGCCGGTGTTGGTGGTGGCGGCCATCGTCGCCGTGGTGGTGTTCCTCACCGAGCTGACGTCGAACACGGCCACCGTGGCCGCCCTGTTGCCCATCCTCGCAGCCGCCGCCCCGGGTATCGGGCTCGATCCGTTGTTGTTGGCCATCCCCGCGGCGCTGGCCGGCAGCTTGGCCTTCATGTTGCCGGTGGCCACCCCGCCGAACGCCATCGTGTTCGGGTCGGGCCACGTGGCGTTGCCCGACATGGCCCGCCTCGGCCTGCGCCTCAACGTGGTGTCGATCATCGTGGTCACCACGTTGACCTTTGCCATCGCCGTGCCGCTCTTCGGCATCGGCGACTGACGGCGGTCGCGGTCGGGCTGCTCCGTTCTGTGCGCGTTTGCGACCGCGGGCTGTCCTTGAACGCCCACGGAAGCCCGTGGAGAGCCGAGGAGCGTGTCCCTAGCGCAGGCTGGGTGACGGAGCTGCGGAGCGCTCGTTGCCTAGCGCCTGCTCGAGGGCGACGTCGGCTGCCGTCGGGCCCTCGGTCGGCACGGTGAGGATGTCAGCCCCGTCGTCGGTCACCACGAGGGTGTGTTCGAACTGCGCCACTCGGCTGTGATCGGGGGTGACGGCCGTCCAGCCGTCGTCCCAGATCTGGTGCTGCCAGCTCCCCAACGAGATCATGGGCTCGATGGTGAACGTCATGCCCGGCTCCATGATCGTGGTGGCGCGCGGCTCGAAATAGTGGGGGACGGCCAGATCGGTGTGGAACTGCTCGCCGATGCCGTGGCCGATGAAGGCACGGATGACGGCGCAGCCGTTGGCGTCGGCGTGGTCTGCGATGGCCCGGCCGATCACGTTGATCGGTAGTCCGGGTCGGACGGCGTCGATGCCGCGATCCATGCACTCGCGGGTGACGGTCACGAGCCGTCGGGATTCGGGATCGACGGTGCCCACGCAGAAGGTGGCGTTGGTGTCGCCGTGCACTCCTTCGCGCCACAGGGTCACGTCGAGGTTGACGATGTCGCCGTCGCAGAGGGCACGGTCGTCAGGGATGCCGTGACAGATGACCTCGTTCACCGAGGTGCACAGGCTCTTGGGGAACCAGCGGTAGTTCAGCGGGCTGGGGTAGCCACCGAGGCGGATGCACTCCTCGTGGGCGAGGGCGTCGAGTTCGTCGGTGGTGACGCCCGGTGCGACGGCGGCGCCGACCGTGCGGAGGATCTCCGCTGCAGCGGCACCGGTGCGTCGCATCCGGTCGAGCACCTCCGGAGACTTGACCAGTGGTTCGTCCCAGCGGACCGGTTCCCCCGACTCGGCGTACGGGGGATGCTCGATGTGGTCGGGTACCGAGCGGCGTGGCCCGAGGCGTCCGGCTCGCACCCGCTCAGCGGTCGGTCGGTGGCAACGCTTGAACTTCTTGCCGCTTCCGCACCAACACGGATCGTTGGGCTTGCACACCGGCGGCGCGGTCGGAGAAGGCATGCCCCGAGTCTACGGGGACGCCGCCGAGCAGCGCCGAGGCGAGCGCCCGCTGCGCTGCTCGGATCCCGGGGGCAGCGGTGCGACATGGCTGGAGTGGAGCAGGTCGACGATGTGGTGGTCAGCGGTCGAACAGGTAGCGGAGCGCCAGGAGGCCGTCGGCCACGAAGCCGCGGGCCAACGTGGCCGAGCGCAGCGCTTCCGGTGCGCCCTCGACGATGCGCGACGCGTCGCCACCGACGAGCAGCGGGGCGACGCTGACACACAGCTCGTCGACCAGCCCGTCGGCGACGAGCTGACCGTTGAGGCTGGGCCCGCCCTCGCACAAGATCGTCTCGAGCCCGAGGTCGCCGAGCTCTGCCAGTGCCCGGGCGAGGTCCACGGTGTCCTCGCCCACGGCGACGAGGTCGGTTCGGTCGCCGAGGATCCGACGAACGGTCGCAGCTCCCGAGGTCGTGGTCACCACCAGCGGTGTCGGCTCGTTGCCGCCGAACAAGGGGAGTTCGGGGTCGAGGTCCCCGCTGCCGCTCACCACCACCACGCGGGGCAGGGCCAGCTGTCCCTCGGTGAGCCGGATCTCCTCGAGATCGCCGTTCAACACCACGGGTCCGTAGCGCTCGGCCCGCACGGTCCCGGCTCCGACGAGCACGGCATCGGCCATGGCTCGCAGGGCGCGGAACACGGCCTTGTCGGCCGGATGGCCGAGGCCACCGGAGCGGCCGTCGAGCGCGGCGGCCCCGTCGACGCTGGTGATCATGTTGAGCGTCACCCATGGGCGATCGCCCGTGGACCGTCGTTCTTCGGCTCGCACGACGGCGGCGACCTCGTCGAGACCATCGGGCAGCATGACCATCGGCGTGGGCGAGCTCATGGGCGAACGGTACGCCGGGTTGAGCTGGGATGCACCTGCGGGAACCCGACTCCGCCGACCCGGCTGCTCCGGGTCGAGACGAGTGGCGTCGAGCAAGGTGCCGGGGCGCCGCTCACCGCGGAACGACATTGCGGATCAATGACGACACGGCGTTCCAGTCGCAGTCGGGTTGCGTTCTGGTGACGGTCGCTCACCTGTCCGCGCCTTTACGCCGTTCGTGAGCTAGCACGGAGAGTGGAGCCGAGGCCCACGAGGCGGTCGGCACGCGAGGAGTAGCGACATGCAGTTCGTTTCTCGGATGGCAGACCCGGTGCAGCGGGTGGCGGTGGCAGTGCGGCGCCCGGCCACCTACGCCGGCCACGCGCGTGAGGTGGTCTCCACCGCGCTGACCGTGGGGGCCTGGCCGTTCGGCCTGGTCGATCCGGGTCTCGACTCGCTCGTGGACCGGGACGAGGAGTCGCCGGTGCCGACGCCGGTCCTGCTCGTGCACGGCTACGGCGCCAACCGCTCGAACTGGGGTTTCCTGTCACGACACCTCCGCCAAGCCGGGTTCGGTCGGGTGCACGCGCTGAACTACAACCCGCTGCGCGCCGATGTACCCCACCTCGCCGAACTGTGCGCGGCCCGGGCCACGGCGGTGATGGAGCACTTCGACAGTGACCGTGTCCACATCGTGGGCCACTCTCTCGGCGGGTTGATCGCCCGTTATGCCGTGCAGGTGCTCGGGCTGAGGGGTGTGGACACGTGCGCCACGGTGGCGTCGCCCCACGGGGGTGTGCGCCTGGCTCGCTACGGCACGGCGTTGTCGGAGTTGAGTCCCCTCGACACCAGCCGTCAGTTGCGGCCCGATTCGCCGGTCATCGAGCTGTTGCGCTCGAGTGCGCGGCCGCTCCCGACCCGCTTCGTGGCCTACTACTCGAACCTCGACCTCATCGTGCCCGCCCGGCGGGCGATGATCCTCGAGGCGGAACTCGAGGCGACGAACCTCCTGGTGAAGGACCACGGACACCTGTCGATCATGTGGAGTCGGCAGTTGGCGTCGTCGATCGTCGACCAGTTGGGTGCGGCCGAGGGCCTGCCCGGGTACGGGGCACCGGTCGCACCGTTGCGGTCCCGCGCCGCATCGGCGTCGGGCGGGCCCCACTCGCAGCCGGCGCGAGCCACCGGGTCAGCCTGAACCGGCGTCGAACACACAGCCTGTGGATGACCGGGGGCTGAATCCACCGTGAATTCACAGGGTTGTTCCTCTTGAGGTCCACAGGCTCGACTACGTACCGTCACGGGTGGCAACGGGCCGTGACGCGGGCTGCGGATGGTGGCTGGCGTCTCTTTGCTGCAGGGCGACTCCTTGGGGTCGACGGCATCGGCACACGAGAGTCCAACGGGTCCAGAGCCCAACGGGTCCTCGGGTCGGTGGCGGCGCTCCTGACCTGCGGGTTCGCGTCACGGTCCGACGCCACTGATGAACAACGGCGAAACTCCGGATCGGCCGTTGACATGGGTGGAATTACAGTGGTGTAATGACAGGGCACATCTTGTGGCCTGCAGGGGGTTGGGGGCACCGCGACCACTACATATTGTGGTCAGCAACGCCGCCACCTCCCACATCCACGGTCACGGCCGGCAACGGTGCCGAGTCGTCGTCAGTTGCAACCACCTGCTGTGCGGAGGGAAGGACGCTCGGTGTCGAACGGTACCGAGCGGCGTTGGTGGTGACCCCGCCACCGCAGGTGTTCCTCCCACGGAGCCGTCCACCGACGACGTCAGCACCACCGCACACCGGACCCAGCGCCTCCGCCACTCCGCCTCACCGACAGTTCACTACCCCGACATTCACCTGAGCGACAGAAGGACATCCCCAATGGCTCTCGCACCCGAGCGTGCCGGCATCGGCATCCGCCGCCACTTCACCACCGCTGGTGTCCATCCCTACGACATGGTGGAGTGGGAACGCCGTGATGCGCGCATCACGAACTACCGCGACGGCTCGGTGGCGTTCGAACAGCTCGGGGTCGAGTTCCCCGTCGGGTGGTCGCTGAACGCCACCAACATCGTCGCCCAGAAGTACTTCAGGGGGACGATCGGCACGCCGGAGCGGGAGTGGTCGCTCAAGCAGGTGGCCGACCGGGTGGTCGACACCATCACTGAGTGGGGTCGCCGCGACGGCTACTTCGTCGACGACGAGGAGGCGGACGCCTTCAGCGACGAGCTGAAGTACCTGATCGTCACCCAGCGGGTGGCTTTCAACTCGCCGGTGTGGTTCAACATCGGCGTCAACGGCGTGCCCCAGCAGGCATCGGCCTGCTTCATCTTGTCGGTCGACGACAAGATGGATTCCATCCTCAACTGGTACGTCGAGGAGGGCACCATCTTCAAGGGCGGCTCGGGCGCCGGCATCAACCTGTCGCGCATCCGATCGTCGGTGGAGCTGCTCAAGGGAGGCGGCACGGCCTCGGGTCCGGTGTCGTTCATGCGGGGCGCTGACGCCTCGGCAGGCACCATCAAGTCGGGTGGCAAAACCCGCCGGGCCGCCAAGATGGTCATCCTCGACGTCGCTCACCCCGACATCGAGGAGTTCATCTGGTGCAAGGCCAACGAGGAGCGCAAGGCTCGTGCCCTCGAGGCAGCCGGGTTCGACATGAGCCTCGACGGCTCCGACATCACCTCCATCCAGTACCAGAACGCCAACAACTCGGTGCGGGTCACCGACGACTTCATGCAGGCCGTGGTGGATGACACCGACTGGGAACTGCGGGCCGTCACCACTGGTGAGGTGGTGCGCTCCGTGCGGGCCCGCGACCTCATGCGCCAGTTCGCCCAGGCCACCTGGGAGTGCGCCGATCCGGGCATGCAGTACGACACCACCATCAACCGTTGGCACACCGCTGCCAATACCGGCCGCATCAACGGATCCAACCCGTGCAGTGAGTACATGCACCTCGACAACTCGGCGTGCAACCTGGCCAGCCTGAACCTGCTGAAGTTCCTCAACGACGACGAGGACGTCTTCGACGTCGACGGCTTCCGGGCCGCGGTGGAGGTCACCTTCACCGGCCAGGAGATTCTGGTGGGCAACGCCGACTACCCGACCGAGTCGATCGCGGAGACTTCCCGTCGCTTCCGTCAGTTGGGCCTCGGCTACGCCAACCTCGGCGCCATGCTCATGGCGTTGGGCCTGCCCTACGACTCCGACGGCGGTCGGGCCTGGGCCGGTGCCATCACGGCGCTCATGACCGGCCACGCCTACGCCACCAGCGCTCGTACCGCAGCACGCATGGGGCCCTTCGCCGGCTTCAGTGAGAACGAGGAGCACATGCTCCGGGTGCTCGACATGCACCGTGAGGAGGCCGCCGGCATCGACGAGGAACTGGTGCCCGCCGACCTGCTGGGCGCCGCCCAGGAAGCGTGGGACGACGCCTGCGAGACGGCCAGCACCTACGGGGTCCGCAACTCGCAGGCCTCGGTGCTCGCCCCAACCGGCACCATCGGGCTGATGATGGACTGCGACACCACCGGCATCGAGCCCGACCTGGGGCTGTGCAAGATGAAGAAGTTGGTGGGTGGTGGCACCATGACCATCGTCAACCAGACGGTGCCCCGGGCGCTGCGCCGGCTCGGCTACGACCCGACGCAGGTCGGCGAGATCGTGGCCTACATCGACGAGAACAAGTCGATCCTCGGCGCCCCGCACCTCGACCCCGACCACGTGGCCGTGTTCGCCTGCTCGATGGGGGACAACCCCATCCACTACCTGGGTCACGTCCGCATGATGGCGGCGGTGCAGCCGTTCATCTCCGGCGCCATCTCGAAGACGGTGAACATGCCCGAGGAGGCGTCCGTCGAGGACGTCGAGCAGTTGCACATCGACGCCTGGCAGATGGGCCTCAAGGCCGTTGCCGTCTACCGCGACAACTGCAAGGTGGCCCAGCCCCTTGCCATGGCGAAGAAGGAAGGGTCCACCGACGACGCTCCGGCGGCGGCCACCCAGGTGGTGGAGAAGATCGTCGAGCGGGTCATCAACGAACCCATCCGCGAGAAGCTGCCCCGGTCGCGTACCTCGCGCACCTTCGAGTTCCGGGTGGCCGACTGCAAGGGCTTCGTCACCGTCGGTGAGTACGAGGACGGGCGTCCCGGCGAGATCTTCCTGCGGGTCTCCAAGCAGGGTTCCACCCTCTCGGGGATCATGGATGCGTTCGCCATCTCGGTCAGCCACGGCCTGCAGTACGGCGTGCCGCTGCGCAGCTTCGTGGAGGCGTTCACCGGCATGCGCTTCGAGCCTGCAGGCATGACCGACGACCCCGACATCCGCATCGCCAATTCGCTGATGGACTATCTGTTCCGCAAGATGGCCATCATGTACCTGACCCCCGAGGAGCGGGCCGAGCTCAACATCTTCACCACCGCCGAGCGCACCCAGCCCACGCTCCCGGGTGTGGAGGAGACGGTCACCGAGACCCACATGGGCTCCGAGGTACAGGCCGATCCGCCGAGCATCGAGTCGGCCAGCTCGCTGGCTACCCGCATGGAACGTTCCGGTGGCGGCCGCCGGGTGGAGCCCACGGTCAAGGGCGCGGATGCCCCCATGTGCATGCAGTGCGGCGTACAGATGGTGCGGGCAGGCTCCTGCCACGCCTGCCCCAGCTGCGGCAGCACCAGCGGCTGCAGCTGACGCAGATGGGCAGGTGCTGTCTCCGACGACTGACGGGGATGCGATCTGAGTGGCTAGACTCGCTTGCCGCTCACAAGTAGGAGGTGTTTCAATCGAACAGAGTTCTTACCCCTCGTGACCTGAAGGGTGGCCACCTCCCGGGGCGCCGTGAACTTGAACTCGCGGCGAACGCAAGTCGGGACTGGGCACAGTCGCGCGACATTCCGGACCCCCTGGGATTCGCCGACCTTGCCCACGACGCTGAACTCCTACGGGACGTCGTGAAGCAGCGTGCAATTGGCGGCCGGTTTCCCCGCCGGGTCGTCCGTTGTCCACTCCCCAAGCGGGGTGGCCTCCGCGTCATCAGCTGCCTGGACCCAATCGATGAAATCGCGCTTCGCGTCCTGGTCGGTCGGTGCGTTCCCGCCATCTCGCAGAAGCTGATCGGGGGCGCGGTACTCAGCCACCCACTTACGAGCACCGATCAGGGCTGGCAGTACGTCGACCATCGGGAGGCCGCCCGCCGTCGTCGAGAGCAGGGCTTGGTCCTGCTACGCGATACGCAATGTGCAGGGCTCGGCACCTTCGACGTAACGAACTACTACGGGTCAGTTGACCTTGGTCGGTTAGGAGGCGCATTGGGAGGCGCCCCACCTGGAGCTGTCGATGCACTCATCGAGATCCTTAGGGCGCTGCCCGGAGCCGGAGGGTGCTCCGGACTCCCAGTCGGCTTTGAAGGTTCGGGTTGCCTCGGTGGCGTGTACCTGTTGCCAGCCGATCAAGTGTTGGCGAGCCGGCGGCTGGGCCTGATCCGCTGGACAGATGACAGCTGGCTGTTCCTGCGGCGGAGGGTTGACTGGCACGACGCGTTGAACGAGTACGAGGATCGCCTCGAGGCTCTTGGACTCCAACTGAATCGAGACAAGTCAGCGTTCCACTCGAAGCTCTTCCACGACCCAGAGTCGATCATCTCCAATGGCACTATTGATTCGATCGTGGTGGAGGGCGAGCCGGTGGATGTCGATGCCGGCCGTCGACTGTTGCTCGAGGAACTCGACCGACCCGACAGTGACGTCGACTTCACGGTACTCCGCTTCGCTCTCAAGTCACTTGAGCGGGAGCTGCCGCCCGACACGGCAGCGATCGTGGTCGACAACCCACGCTTGTGGTCGCTCGTCCCGAAGGAGTGCGGCGACCTGCTGGGGCAGCTCGCTCGCGTCCGGTCAGGACGCCGACAGATCGACGAGGGTTGGCTCATCGAGCGGATCACATCTCCGTGTGAGGTTCCGGCCGAGGTCGCAGGAAAGGTGCACGCCGCTCGTGTCGCAACCAAGCTCAGACTTGGAGCGGCGGCAGGTGAGGAGCTACACGGGGTGGCCACGTCCGCTGAGCCTGGCCACTACCCAGTCCGGCCAATGGCAGCGCTCGCGTGGACCAAGTCCGATCACTGGAAGCCGAGTCGTGCCGTGGAGGGGGCACTCGACGCGGGCCATTTGACCCTCCAGCGCTCCTTCATCGCCGGCTTCAAGAAGCGGTCCGACTACAAGGCGAGGCAGAAGGATTGGAAGCGGCTCCGGGCAGAGGAGCCCGATCTGGCGCCGACCCTTGCGTGGGCCGCCGCTTGAGAGTTGCCGACGGGGCGGTCAGGCCGAAGGGCCGGGGCCCGCGTTGGCTCCTGAGACATCCGCGGCGGCCGTCTCCTCTGCAATCCCTGATTGAGGCGCAACTGCTTTCCCGGCTCCGCGTCGCCCCCACGGTGTCGAGGTCGCATGGGTCGCCACAGCGTTCGATCGCTCGCGTGTCCTCGAGTACCACTGAGCCAGGGGCTGGACGGATCACGGAAGGGTGAGGCTCGCCTCGACCGGTACGTGTCAAGGGGGATGAGACAACTTCTTACGCGGATTGGATGAGTGCTTCTCGGTTGGGTTCGTTGATCCACGCGACCTCCGGGAGTTTCGGTGGCGTGGGTGGTTGGTGGCGGAATCGGGCTGGGTTCGCGTTGTAGGCGGCGGTGAGCGTCTCGGCTCGAGCAGCTCGGATCTCGGTGGCGGTGCCGTAGTGCACCGACGCTGGGGTGTGAAGCCCGATGCCGGCGTGCCGGTGAACGTGGTTGTAGTGGTCGAAGAACGTC
>JAFIEP010000069.1 GCA_020832495.1 Acidimicrobiia bacterium
CCCCCCCTTCGTCGTTCACGGTGCGTTGTCGGGGCCTGCTGCACAGTCGAGCGTCAGCAGGCCCGTGCACATCCGGTGGTCAGCCCCAGAGCACACGTTCGGGTTCGGAGCTGCCGGTCAGCCCGCCGTCGCCGAGAAGACCGCCACCCCAGCACCAGGCGGTGCGGCCGGTGGTGGCGCAGGTGCGGCTTGCCAGCCCGGCGGTCTGCTTGCTGCTCACGCTGATGTCGTCGACGGTGCCGAGCTTCATGACGTCAACCGGTGTCAGGCGTTGCTCCTCGGTTCCGTCGCCGAGTTCGCCGTTGCCGTTGGAGCCCCAGCACTTGGCGGAACCGTCGACGATGGCGCAGGTATGGCCCGATGCAGTGTCGACCCGGGTGACGCCGCTGGTGAGTCCGCTCACCTGGACAGGGGTGAGGCGTTGTTCCTCGGTGCCGTCGCCGATCTGGCCCGAGCCGTTGTTGCCCCAGCAGCGGGCGCTGCCTCCCACGACGGCGCAGGTGCCGCTCAGGCCGGCGGAGACCTGGGTGACGCCGCTGGTCAGCCCGCTCACCTGGGTCTGGGTGGCCCGGCGATCCGTGTCACCGACACCCAGTTGGCCGGTGTTGTTGAAGCCCCAGCAGCGCAGGGAACCGCTGACGATGGCGCAGGTGTGGCGACCGCCGGCGGAGATCTGGGTGACGCCGCTGGTGAGCCCACTCACCTGCACCGGAGCGGGGCTGTCGTCGTCGGTGCCGTCGCCGAGTTGCTCGTCGTTGTTGCGGCCCCAGCACCAGGCGCCACCGTCGACCACGGCACAGGAGTGGCTACCGCCGACGCTCACGCTGGTGGCCGGGCCCGGTAGGCCGACCACGCGGGTGGCGGTGCTACGAGGGGACTCAGTCGTGCCGTCGCCGATCTGGCCGTAGACGTTGTTGCCCCAGCACCACACCTGCCCGGGGCTGGTGCCGTCCACCAGCGCACAGGTGTGGCTCCCGCCGGACTCGATGGCGATGACGCCCGTCGACAACCCGCCGACGCGGATCGGCACGGTCTCCCGGAAGTTGTTGTCGTTGTCGCCGAGGGCTCCGCTGGTGAAGCCGTTGGTGCCCCAGCACCAGGCACCGCCGAAGGCCACGCCACAACTGAACACGTTGCCCGTGGTGATGAGCTTCTCGGTGTCGGCGAAGCGCTGCATGAACGCCGCCATGGCCTGGCGGCTCACGGCATCCCCGGGGCGGAAGGTGTCGTCGGCGAAGCCGGTGGAGATGCCTTCGAGGGCCATCCACCCGATGGCGGTGTCGAACGGGTGGCCGACGCCCACGTCGGTGAACTGGCCGGCACCGGCGGCTGCCCAGTCGCCGGCGGGTTGGCCGTCGAGGCGGTACATGAACGCGGCCATGGCCTGGCGGCTGACGGCGTCGCCGGGGCGGAAGGTGTTGTCGGGGAAGCCGGTGGAGATGCCTTCCTCGGCCATCCAGCCGATGGCTTCGGCGAAGGGGTGTGCGGCGCCCACGTCGGTGAACGTGTCGGCCGCAGCGATCCAGTCGCCGGCGGGTTGGCCGTCGAGGCGGAACATGAACGCGGCCATGGCCTGGCGGCTGACCGGTTCGGTGGGTCGGAACGAGCCGTCACCGAACCCGGTGGAGATCCCTTCGTCGGACATCCACTGGATGGGTCCGGCAAAGGGATGCGATGGCGACACGTCGGTGAAGATCCGCGGCGTCGGGGTCAGTGATTGCGCCTCACCCCCTTCTCCTCCCCCTCCGACAGCGGAGGCACCACTCAGTGGAGCGAGTGCGAGCACGAGCACGACCGTGCCTGCGAGGGCGAGAAGACGACGCATGTAGTGGAACCTCCGGAGACGCAGTGAGTCGACGCAGCATCACGCACCGTGACGCGGTAGCCAACCTAGCGAATGGGCGTGGGGGTGGTGGGGTCGGGTACAACACCCGCGTACTGCCGGCGATGTGCGCTGTATGTGGCTCGGATCGCCGGCAGTTCGCGGGTCCTGGTCGGGCTCGCCAGTCCGTCGGGTCCGGGTGCCGGTCGCGGCCCGAGCGAGGTCAGGCCCGGGCGCGGAGCTCGAACTTGAGGACCTTGCCCGAGGCGTTCAGTGGCAGGGCATCCACGAAGCGCACCCGTCGGGGCACCTTGTAGTTGGCCATGCGCCCTCGGCACCACGCCACCAGGGTGGCCTCGTCGACCTCGGCACCCGGTCGGAGGACCACCCAGGCCATGCCCACCTCACCCAACCGCTCGTCGGGGATGCCAACCACGGCCACCTGTCCGACGGCGGGGTGCTCGGCCATCATCTGCTCGATCTCGGCGGGGTAGGCGTTGAAGCCACCCACGATGTACATGTCCTTGCGCCGGTCGGTGATGCGGACGTTGCCGGCCTCGTCCATCACGCCGATGTCACCGGTGTGCAGCCACCCGTCGGCGTCGATGGTGGCGGCGGTGGCCTCGGGGTCGTCGAGGTAGCCGGCCATCACGTTGTAGCCCCGGAGGACCACCTCGCCCGGTTCGCCTCGGGCGACCTCGCCACCTTCGTCGTCGACCACCCGGACCTCCACGTCGGGGATGGCTCGCCCCGCAGTGGTGGCGATGGTCTCGAGGTCGTCGTCGTGGCGGCACATGGTGGCGATGCCGGTGGCCTCGGTGAGCCCGTAGCCGGTGACGATGGTGCGGAACGTCAGCTCCGAACGCATGCGCCGGATCAGTTCGACGGGCACGGTGGCCGCGCCCGTGACGGCCAGCCGCAGGCTCGACAGGTCGTACTCGCCGAGGTCGGGGTGGTCGAGGATGGTCTGGTAGATCGCCGGTGGCCCCGGCAGCATCGTCACCCGCTCGGCTGCCACCCGGGCCATGACCGAGGGCACGTCGAACACCGGGTGCGGGATGATGGTGGCTCCCTTGGCCAGGCAGGCCAGGATGCCGGCCTTGAGGCCGAAGGCGTGGAAGAACGGGTTGACGATCAGGTAGCGGTCGCCGTGGGTGAGCCCCACCACGCTGGCCCAGTCGTCGAAGGCCCGCACGCTGGCGCCGTGGCGGAGCATGGCCCCCTTCGGTGCGCCGGTGGTGCCCGAGGTGAACAGGATGTCGCAGATGTCGGTGCCAGCCAGTGCGGCGGCGCGTCGGTGAGCGGCGTCGGGGTCCACGTCCTGGGCGCGGGCCAACAGCGCCTCCCACGACAAGTTGGCGCCGCCCGTCCCGCCCCGCAGCGCACAGATTTCGGCCAGGTCCGGGAGTGCCGTCCGGTCACCCAGCAGCGCCACGTAGTCGGTGTCGAGGAAGTCGGTCACGCACAGGAGCAGACGTGCCCCGGAGCGACGCAGGATGTCGGTGGCCTCGGGCCCCTTGAAGCGGGTGTTGAGGGGGATGAGCACCGCCCCGGCGGTGTGGATGCCGAGGGCGGCGATGGCCCACTCGGCGCAGTTCGGAGCCCAGATGGCTACCCGGTCGCCGGGCTGGATGCCGGACCCGATGAGGCCCCGGGCTGCCCGGTCGACCTCGGCGGCCAGCTCGGCGAAGGTCAGTCGCAGCTCGCCGTCGACCAGCGCCTCGGTGGCGCCGAAGCGGTCGGCTGCTCGGACGACCAGTTCTGCAACCGTGGCCGACGGCCCCCCGAACGCGCTGGGCGGGCCGGTAGTGTCCCCCGAAGCTGATGCCATGTCAGATTCGTACCACCTGGCGTCGTCCTCGGCCACGGTGAACGAGGACGCCCCCAGCGGAATCCCCGTCGTCACCCGTCGACGGCCACCAGGAAGCGGGGTCGGACCGTGAACACCAAGGTCTACATCCACGAACTCATCCGCATCACCGGTCGCAACCGCGCCCGGTACATGCACCACATGACGGCCAACTGGTGCCCCGAGGCCCGCAAGGAACGCCACCAGCTCTGCTACGGGGTATGGGGCACAGTCGGCTCCACCGGACGCTGGCCCGAGGTGGTGAACCTGTGGGAGATCGACGGTTGGCACGGCCTGGCGGCGGACTTTGCCCACGAGCTCGGCCATCCCGGCTTGCAGGATCCGGCATTGGCCGAGTGGTGGGACGCAGCGGAGTCGCTGCGCGCGGGTGGCATCGACCGGCTGTTGGTCCCCACGCCCCAGAGCGCCACCATCGAGGCACTGTGTGCGGACGGTGTGCGGGGCGAGGTGTACGCCCACGACCTGGTGACCGTGCCCGCCGGTCGGGCGCTGAGCTACCTGGAGCTGGTCGAGACCCACGCCGATGCGGTGGCCGACCGCTACGAGGCCCGGTTGCTCGGTGCATTCCGGGTGGCCATGGTGGCCGACACCGAGGCCGTCGTGCTGTGGGCATTCCCGAGCCACACTGCGTGGGCCGACTGGGAGCAGGCCTGGCTGGGCGGCGGCTCGTCGGCCGACGACCCGGTGGGTGCGCTCCGTTCGGCGGCACTCGACGTGGGGGCCACCTGGCGTCGCTGGCTGATGGCCGACGCCCCGTTGGCGCCGCTGCGCCTCGGCCGGCAGCCCGAGGTCGGCGACCGCCGCCGACTGGACGAGCTGTGACCGACTGCGGTCCGACGCCACGAGCCGGACAACGACCTGCCCGACGAGCAGTGTGGGGTCGCCGGTGGCAGCGCACTAGCATGGCATCGTGACCGACGGAGGCCCACCGCTCCTCGAAGAGGGCGACGTCCCACTCGAGGAGACCCCGGGTCACGAGTGCGGTGTGTTCGGTGTCTACGCCCCCGGCCAAGCGGTGGCCCACCTCACCTACCTCGGGCTGTACGCCCTGCAACACCGCGGGCAGGAATCGGCCGGCATGGCCGTGTCCGACGGCGACACCATCACCGTGGTGAAGGACATGGGCCTGGTGTCGAACGCCTTCGACGACCGCACGTTGGCTGCGCTCGACGGCCACCTGGCCATCGGCCACACCCGCTACTCCACCACTGGGGCGAGCACCTGGCGCAACGCCCAACCCTTCTACCGCAACGTCGGGGCCCACTCGTTCGCCGTGGCCCACAACGGCAACCTGGTGAACACCGCTGAGCTGGCCGAGGACCTGGGCATGCTGCCGGGCGCGGTGACCAGCGACACCGACCTGGTGGCCGAGCTCATCACCCGCGAGCTGGCCGCCGATCCGGAACCGACCAGCGACGGGCGGGCGCTCGAGCGGGCCGTGGCCCGGGTCCTGCCTCGCCTCAAGGGTGCCTATTCGTTCGTGTTCATCGACGAGGGTCACGTCATCGGGGCACGCGACCCGAGTGGCTTCTGGCCGTTGTGCCTCGGTCGGCTCGACAACGGTTGGGTGCTGGCCTCGGAGACCCCGGCGCTCGACGTCGTCGGCGCCGCCTTCATCCGTGAACTCGAACCGGGCGAGATGGTGGTCATCGACGCCACCGGCTACCGCTCGGCGCACCCGTTCCCCACCGAACAGGTGCAGCCCCGCCTGTGTCTGTTCGAGTTCGTCTACTTCTCCCGTCCCGACGGGCGGCTCTACGGCCAAGGCGTGCACCGGGCCCGCGTCCGCATGGGCGAGCAACTGGCCGAACAGGCGCCGGTGGAGGCCGACATGGTCATGGGTGTGCCCGAGTCGGGCATTCCTGCCGCCGAGGGGTACGCCAAGGGTTCGGGCATCCCCTTCGGCCACGGGCTGGTCAAGAACCGCTACATCGGTCGCACGTTCATCGCACCCAACCAGGAACTGCGGGCGCTGGGCGTGCGGATGAAGCTGAACCCGCTCACCGACAACATTGCCGACAAGAAGCTCGTGGTGGTCGACGACTCGATCGTACGGGGCACCACCACCCGCGCCATGGTGCAGATGCTGCGCGAGTCGGGGGCACGCGAGGTCCACCTGCGGGTGTCGTCCCCGCCCTACCGCTGGCCGTGCTTCTACGGCATGGACACCGGCACCCGCGGCGAGTTGCTGGCCGCCAACCTGAGCGTGGACGAGATCGCCACCTACCTCAACGTCGACAGCCTCGCCTACCTGTCGCTGGAGCGGCTCACCCGAGCGACGGGCGCGGTGAATGCCGGCTTCTGCAACGCGTGTCTGACCGGCGAGTACCCCGTCGAGGTGCCGATCCACCTCACCAAGCACGTGCTCGAGCGGCCGGAGCCCCGCCGCAGCGATGCTGAGCTGGGCTCGGAGCTCAACCTGCTCTTCGACGAGCCCGACGGTGCCGGCACCGGCGCAGCGGTTCGCGGCGACGAGATGACGTGACGCGTTCGCTGGGCGACCGGGCGCAACCCCACGACCTCCGAGACGACACGACCCCCGACACGAGTTGGCGAGCTGACGAGGGAGCATGATGGGCGAGACCTACGCCGGTGCTGGCGTCGACATCGACGCCGGGGAAGCAGCCGTCGAGCGAATCCGCGAAAAGGTGCGGTCCACCTTCCGCCCCGAGGTGGTGGGCGACATAGGAGGCTTCGGCGGCCTGTTCGCCTTCGACCCCTCGCGCTACCGCCAGCCTGTGCTGGTGTCGGCCACCGACGGCGTGGGCACGAAGGCGCTGGTGGCCCAGGCAGCCGATCGCTTCACCACCATCGGCGTGGACCTGGTGGCCATGTGCGTCGACGACATCGTGTGCCAGGGTGCCGAGCCGCTGTTCTTCTTGGACTACATCGCCGTCGGTCGGTTGGACCCGGCCCACATCGAGCAGTTGGTGGAGGGAGTGGCCGCCGGTTGCCGCCAGGCGGGCTGCGCGCTCATCGGTGGCGAGATGGCCGAGCACCCCGGCGCCATGGAGCCGGGGGAGTTCGACCTGGTGGGCTTCGTGGTCGGGGTGGCCGAGCGGGACCAGCTCCTCACCGGCTCGCAGGTCACCCCCGGTGACGTGCTCATCGGCCTGCCGTCGCCGAACCTTCGCTCGAACGGCTACTCCCTGGCCCGCCGCATCTTCTTCGAGCGGGCCGGCCGAGCGCTCGACGCCCCGGCCTATGCGGGTGCCGATCATTCACTGGCCGACGAGCTGTTGTCCCCGTCGGTCATCTACGCCCCTGCGGCGCTCGAACTGCAGCGCAACGTCGAGGTGCACGCCCTGGTCCACGTCACCGGCGGCGGGATTCCCGGCAACCTGGTGCGGGTGCTGCCGGCCAAGGCTGGCGCCGTGGTCGACCGCAGTACGTGGGAGCCGCCGCGGGTCTTCGGGGAGCTGCAGCGGTTGGGTGAGGTCAGCGACGACGAGATGGCACGAGTGTTCAACCTGGGGATCGGCATGATCGCCGTGGTGCCACCCGACGCCGCCTACAAGGCGATCGACGTGCTCCGCTCGGCGGGTCACCGTGCCGTCGAGATCGGTCGGGTCACTGAAGGCGCTGGTGACGTGCGTCTCACCGAGGGCGACGAGTAGCCCGGTAGCGACCGGGCATCTCCTACACTCCGCCCCATGGTGGAGGTGACGGCCGTGGCCAACCAGAAGGGTGGGGTGGCCAAGACCACCTCCGTGCAGGCGCTCGGCGCTGCACTGGCCGAGCAAGGCCAACGGGTGCTGCTCGTCGACCTCGACCCACAGGCGTGCCTCACCTACTCCCACGGCATCGACCCGGACGGCCTGGAGCGGTCGCTGCACGACGTGCTGCTCGGTCGCTGTTCGATCGACGACGTCCTGTTGCCCGTCGAGGGTGTCGACTTGGTGCCCGCCGCCATCGACCTGGCCGGCGCCGAGGTCCACCTGCTGTCGCAGACCGGGCGGGAGTACCAGCTCCGCCGGGCACTCGCCGCAGTGCGCGACCGCTACGACCACGTGCTCATCGACTGCCCGCCGTCGCTCGGCATCCTGACCATCAACGGACTGACCGCAGCCAGCCAAGTGTTGATCCCTTTGCAGTGCGAGACGCTGAGCCATCGCGGCGTCGGCCAGCTACTCGACACCATCGACGACGTGCGGGCGTACACCAATGAGAGCCTGCGGGTCCGGGGCGTGGTGGCCACGCTGTACGACCGCCGGACCAAGCTGTCGCAGCGCATCGTCGACGAGGTCACCGCCACCTACGAACTGGCCGTGCTGCAACCGTCGGTGCCCAAGTCGGTCAAGGCCGCCGAGGCGCCGGCCGCCGGGCAGTCGGTGCTGGCCTACGCGCCACGTTCGCCGGTGTCGTGCGCCTACCGTGAACTGGCGTTGCAGCTCGGAGCGGCATCGTGACCGCCGAGCCGACAGCCGACTCGAGCGCCGGATCGACGGCCGGTGGGGTCCCGTCCGGTCGGCGGTCGCGACGGCGCGTCGACCCGCAGGGCCGTCAGGCGTTGTTCACGGCGCCGGTCACCGCCGCGCCCGACCAGCTCACCGCCGGTGTCCGCAAGGACGGGCGCGACGCCCTGTTCTCCACCGGCCCCCGCCAGCCGGCCACTGTGGTGGTGCGTTGTTCCGCCTGCGGGTCGAGCGCCCGCGTGGGCCTGCTGGATCTCGGGGTACGTCTGGTCAGCATCTCGGCCTGGTTGCCCGGCCGCCGCTACGGCCACTGGCTCCGCTGTCCCACCTGCCACACCCACGCCTGGTGCTCCATCGCCTTCCGGGACTGAACCAGGCGACACGGACGCTGCCGGGGTCCGGTATCGCCCGCCCTGGGGGATCGACAGCAACGCCGGGACCAGGGTCGGAAGCGGTTGGGGCGAGGGTGTCGGACGCGGCTACCGTTCCCACGATGGCAGACACTCCCACCGCCGCCTATTCGCTGCGCATCCGCGTGCGGCTGACCAACCATCCGGGTGCCCTGGGTGAGCTGGCCACGGCCATCGGCGATGCCGGCGCCAACATCGTCGCGCTCGAGGGGTTCGAGGCCAAGCAGTCGCACCTCGACGAGGACGTCATGGTGAACTGCCGCTCCGAGGCCCACCAACGCGAGGTCCTCGACGCCATTGCGGGTCTGGCCAGTATCGAGGTGCTGGACTGGGAGGACCGCACGTTCGCCATGCACCAGGGCGGCAAGATCGAGGTGCTGCCCCTCGCCCCGGTGGGCGACCGCGACGACCTGTCCATGGCCTACACGCCCGGTGTGGCCCGGGTGTGCAAGGCGATCGAAGCCGAACCCCATCGGGTCCATGAACTCACCATCAAGCGCAACACGGTGGCCATCGTGAGCGACGGCACCGCCGTGTTGGGCCTCGGTGACATCGGACCCGAAGCTGCCCTGCCGGTGATGGAGGGCAAGGCCCTGCTGTTCAAGGAGTTCGCCGGGGTGGACGGGTTCCCCATCTGCCTGCAGACGGCCTCGGCGCCGGAGATCATCGAGACCGTGCAGCGCATCGCTCCGGTGTTCGGGGGCATCAACCTCGAGGACATCGCCGCGCCGGCCTGCTTCGAGGTGGAGGAGGCGCTCAAGGCCAGCCTCGACATCCCCGTGTTCCACGACGACCAGCACGGCACCGCCGTGGTGGTGCTGGCCGCACTCGAGAACGCCCTGCGCATCGTCGACAAGAAGATGACCGACGTGAGCGTGGTCATCGCCGGCGTGGGCGCTGCCGGTGTGGCCTGCGCCAAGATCCTGCTCGAGGCCGGCGTGCCCCAGGTCATCGGGGTGGACCGCAAGGGCGCCATCTGGGACGGGCGCGACGACCTCAACCCGGCCAAGCAATGGTTCGCCGAGCACACCAACCCCGACCGGCGCACCGGACGCCTGGCCGAGGTGCTCCCCGGTAGCGACGTCTTCATCGGGGTCAGCGGACCGGGCCTGCTCACCGTGGACGATGTGGCCGCCATGGCCACCGACCCCATCGTGTTCGCCCTGGCCAATCCCGACCCCGAGATCCGCCCCGAGGCCATCGAAGGCCTCGCCGGCGTGGTGGCCACCGGACGCAGCGACTTCCCCAACCAGATCAACAACGTCCTGTGCTTCCCGGGCATCTTCCGCGGTGCACTCGACGTGGGTGCCACCGCCATCACCGAAGGCATGAAGTTGGCCTCGGCCAACGCCATTGCGTCGGCGGTGGCCGAGGACGACCTGGCGGCCGACTTCATCATCCCGTCGGTGTTCGACAAGCGGGTGGCCATGCTGGTGGCCGCTGCCGCCGCCGAGGCCGCCGTGGCCGACGGAGTGGCACGCTTCCCCATCGACGGGACGGGCGCCGGTGCCTGAGCCGATCGACCGCTTCCGCACCCAGCCGCCCACGGCGGTTACCTTCGACTTCTGGGACACCTTGGTGCGCTCGGATTTGATGCCGACGAGGGAGGCCCGGGCCACCGCGGTGGCCGCCGCGCTCGCCGACCTCGATCGTGCGGTGGACGACGACGCGCTGGCCGGCGCCATCGCCGAGGCGGGGCGCGACTACGCCGAGCACTGGCACGCCAACCGGCAGTACACCGCTGAGGACGGCGCCGGTTTCGTGCTGCGCTCACTGGGCCTCGACGGAGATCGGGCGGTGGTCGACGCCGTGATGAGCGCCTTCGTGCAGGCGGCGGCGGACATCGAGGTGGAGATCACCCCCAACATCGCCCCCACCCTGCGTCGCCTGCGCGACGCCGGGGTGAAGATCGGCATCGTCTGTGATGTGGGCATGACCCCCTCGGTGACGCTGCGGGGCTACCTCGACAGCCACGGACTGCTCGAGCTCTTCGACGGCTGGTCCTTCTCCGACGAGGTGGGCGTGTTCAAGCCCGACCCGGTCATCTTCCGCCACGCCCTCGACGGACTGGGCGGCGTCGAGCCGGAACGAGCAGCGCACATCGGCGACCTGAACCGCACCGACATCGCCGGAGCCGCCGCCGTGGGCATGGCGGCGGTTCGCTATGCCGGGGTGAACGACGACGGCCACCCACTGCTCGAGGGCGGCCCGGAGGCCGACCCGGGCGTGCTCGCCGTGACCGCCGATGCCGTGATCAGCGACCACGCTGCGCTGCCTGCTGTGCTCGGCCTGGGCTGAACGACCGGCTTCGTCGGGCCCGACCGGGCCGGACCGATCACCACGAGGGGGAACCATGGGGGTAGAGGTCGAGATCGACCCGACCGAGGCGGGGTTCGACCCGGCGCGCCTCGAACGCATCGACAGCCACTTCGCCCGCTACGTGGAAGAGGATCGTCTCCCGGGGTGGTCGTTGGCCGTGGCCCGGGGTGGCTCGGTGGTGCACCGCACGACGTGTGGGATGGCCGACGTGGAGGGCGCGGTCCCCGTGACCGACGACACCATCTTCCGCATCTACTCGATGACCAAGCCCATCACCTCGTTGGCGGCCATGATGCTCTACGAGGAAGGGCGGTTCGACCTGAAGCACCCGGTGAGTCGCTACCTCCCGGCATTCACCGACGTGCGTGTGCTCACCGGCGGGTCGGCGTTCACCCCGGCCACCGAACCGGCCACCGAGCCGATCCGCTTGTGGCACCTGCTCACCCACACCTCGGGGCTGACCTACGGCTTCCACCACGCCGAGTTGGCCGACGCCCTCTACCGCAAGGCCGGCTTCGAGTGGGGTTCGCCCAAGGGCATGGACCTCGAGGCCAGCTGCGACGCCTGGGCGCAGCTTCCGCTCGCCCACCAGCCCGGCACCCGCTTCACCTACTCGGTGTCCACCGACGTGCTGGGCCGCGTGGTGGAGGTGATCGCCGGGCAACCTCTCGACGAGTTCTTCCGCACCCGCATCTTCGAACCGCTGGGTATGGACGAGACCTGGTTCTCGGTACCTCCCGAGCACGTCGACCGCCTGGCTGCGCTCTACGTGCCCAATCCCGCTGACCGGTCGCTGGTGCGCTTCGACCAGTTCGGCGCAGCGGCCACCAGGCCACCGGCGGTGCTGTCCGGTGGTGGCGGGTTGGTCTCCACCGTGGCCGACTACCACCGGTTCTGTGGACTGCTCCGGGGGCGCGGCGCGATTGACGGCGTCCGGCTCCTCGGGCCGCGCACGTTCGACCTCATGGTGCGCAACCACCTGCCCGGCGGGGCCGACCTCGAACAGTTCGGCCAGGCCGGTTTCGCCGAGACGACGTTCGACGGCGTCGGATTCGGTCTGGGCTTCGCCGTGGTGCTCGACCCGGCGGCGGCCAAGACCCTGTGCTCGCCCGGCGAGTTCTCGTGGGGTGGGGCGGCCAGCACCGGTTTCTTCGTGGACCCGCACGAGGACATCACCGCGGTGTTCATGACCCAGTTGTTGCCGTCGAGCACGTACGACCTGCGCAATCAACTGCGGCGTCTGGTGCTCCAGGCGCTGGTGGACTGAGCCGGTCAGCTCGAGGGGGACGTACGGGGTCGCCGTGAAGCTGAACGACGTGGCGGTCGCCAGTGGCGGCCACCGGTGGGGCTCCACCTACACTCTGGCGGCGCGTTCACCACGTGACCAGGGGGTTCGGCGATCAGCGACGTGAAGCAGCAGGGCGGGCGTCGGTACCCGCTGTGGCCCATGCTGCTGCTGGGTCTGGTGAACCTCGTCGACCACGTCGACATGGCCATCATCCGCGGCGTGGCGCCCTTCGTGCAGGAGGAGTTCGCCCTCACCGACTTCCAGCTCGGCACCCTGGGCTCGGCGTTCGTGCTGGTGAACGGCATCGCCACCATCCCCGCCGGGTGGCTGGCCGACCACGTGCGACGCACCCGCCTCATCGGTTACACGCTCATGAGTTGGAGCGGGCTCATCCTGTTGTCGGCTACTGCCCAGAACTACCTCAACATGCTCTTCGCCCGGTCGGTCATGGGTGTGGGCCAATCCATCGACGACCCGGCCAGTTCCAGTCTGTTGGCCGACTACTACCCACCGGCCAAGCGGGCCCAGGCCTTCTCCTACCAGCAGATCGCGCTCTTTGCCGGCGGTGGTCTGGGCATCGCCCTCGGTGGATTCGTGGGCACCCAGTTCGGCTGGCGCTGGGCGTTCGTGCTGGTGGGCATGCCCGGGTCGCTACTGGCGTTCTTGGTGTTCCGACTGCGCGAGCCCTACCGCGGCGAGGCCGACCTGCGCGAGGCGGGCAAGTCGATGGACGAGATCGCCCAGCGTGCCGAGGCGGCGGCGTCGCCCCTCGACCCTCGCGGCATGGGCTTCCGTCCGTTCCTGCGCCTGGCCTGGACACAGCTGAGCTCGGAGATCCGGATGATCTTCCGGATCCGCACGATGCGCTACATCCTCGTGGGGGTGTCCGCCCTGCTCTTCACCGTGTCGGGCATCGGGTTCTGGTTGGCTGTGTACCACCAGCGCTACTCGGGCATGACCGAACTTCAGGCCACGGCCGTGACCGGTGGGTTGCTCATCTTCGCCGGGCTGGCCGGCACCATCGGCGGCGGGATCGTGTCGGATCGGGTGGCCCAGCGCATCACCGGCGGACGCATCGTGCTGGTGGTGTGGTCGGCCACGGCGTGTGCCGTGTTGTTTCTCATCTCCTTCGCCGTACCCAACGTGCCGCTGCGTCTGGCCCTGCAGTTCGTCGGGGTGCTGGGGGCAGCGGCGGCCGTGCCCGGCCTGCGGGCGTCGATGATGGACGTGGTGCCGGCCGATTCGCGCGGCGTGGGGGCCTCGGCGTTCGCCCTCACCTCCACGGTGTTCGGCACCGCGGCCGCACCGGTCATCGTCGGGCAGCTCTCGGACCTGACCGGCTCGTTGGTGTGGGCCTTCACCCTGGTGTTCCCGCCGGTCATCGCCGGGTTGATGCTGCTGTTGCGGGCGCGCCGCACCATCGGCGACGACGCCGAGGCCATCCTGGTGGCCATGGTGGCCGAACAGGAGGCGTTGGCTGCCGAGGCGGAGGAGGCCGGCCTCGGTGACGGGGACCACGTGGGTGGGCCCACGACGCCGGAGGACGACACCGACCAGGGGTGATCGACACCCCGGCCGAGTCAGCGGAGGGCCGAGCTGTCGAGTGGAAGGGGGCGGATGCAGTCGCCCTCGTCGTCGACCTCGTAGAGCTCGAGGGTGGTCGGGTCGTCCCCGACCACCGGTTCGGCCAGCAGCAATCCGATGGTGCCGAACCCGCTCGAGAGCGTGGTGTGCTCGCTGCCGGCGATGCGTCCGTCCACGACGGCGACCAGGTGCATCGGGCGGTCCACGCCGGTCCGACCCTCGATCCACAGCGGGGCCTCGTCGGAGTCGTCGACGTCGGGCCAGGGTCGGGCCAGCTCGACACTCGGTCCGGCCGGCCCCGAACACCGCGTCAGCTGGTCGGCGGGCTCGCCCAGCAGGTGCCCGTGTGGTCCTGACCGCCAGACCCGGAGTGCATCGCCCCGCTCGCCGACGGCTGGTGCGCGGATCACATCGGCCAGTCCGTCCACGTCGAGGTTGACGAGGTCGCCGTCGGGATCGGGGAAACGCCATGCCTCGTTGGGCACCAGCGGCTTGTCACCCGGTTCCCTGGCCGGCGGATCGAGGAGCGAGTGACCGTCGACGTCCCACCGCACCTCGCGACCGGTGACCTCCGCAATGGTGGGCACGAGGTCGGTCAGCAGCACGTTGCGGTCATCGATCTCGCTCGTGGCCTGGCCCGGGTACTTCACGAACAGCGGCACCCACGAGAGCTCCACCTCGTTGCCCGGCTCGTGCACCCGCAGGAAGGTGCCGGGGGTGAACGACGTGCCGTGGTCGGCGGTGACGATGACCAGCGAGTCCTCCCATCGACCGAGTTCGTCGAGGCGGTCGATGATCGCCCCCAACAGTGCGTCGGTCCACTGCACCTGGAGCAGGTGGCGGGTGCGGGCCACGTCGATGGCGTGTTCGGCTGCCGCAATGGTGTCCCACCCGAGGAACTCCGCTCCGCGGGCTACCTCGGTGCCGGCGTAGTGGCGTCCCGACGGCAGGAGCAGCCAGGGCGAGTGGGGGACCGGTGCGTGGAACACGTCGAGTGTCGGCCGGTCGTTGGCGTCGAGCGAACTGAGGAACTCGAGCCCGGGTCGGGCCAGGTCGGCGGGGTCGCTGTCCCCGGTGACCACGAAGTCGACCGGCCGCAGCGGCGTCCCTGGCCACACCCGTTCGGTCCACACCGTGGCGGCGTCCCCGACCAGCCGCAGTACGGGGTGGCTCGGCGCGCCGCTGGAGCCGGCAACCAGTGCGGCCGCTTCGTCGTCGACGTCGCCGTCGCCGTGGCGGCACGGCTGGAAGGGGCACAGGTCGACCGTCCACGGGTGCACGTTCAACTCGTGGGTGGGCTCCAACAGCGTGTAGAGGTTGTCGGAGTGGCGGTCCGCGGTCGGTGGTGGGGCGAACGACTGCTCGGGCAGGCGACCGGTGAGGATGGCTGGCATGGCCAGGTTGGTGGAGCCGGCCACGGTGGTGGCGTCGCGGTACCAGGTGGAGCTGCCGGCCAAGCGGGCGAAGGAGGGGAACAGCTCGTCGTCGATGCCGCCCTCGCCGTTCATCAACGACACGGTGGGGAGCTCGTCGAGCACCACGAGCACCACCGACGGGGGTTCAGTGGTGTCGTCATTGGTCGTCGTGCTCGGCGCGGAGCCGGCGGTCGCCACCAGTGACGAGGTGGGGGAGACGGCCAGGAACACGACCAGCGCGACCAGCGGCACGGGTGACGCGTACCGCAGCCACTGCCCGACGACGGACCAGTGTCGATAGGCGAGCACGGCCGCGGTGGCGACCGCCGCCCCGGCAGCCACTTGGCCCGTCGCCGTCGCTCCCAGGCCGCGGGTCACATCGGTGGCCACCGCACCGCACAGGAGACCGACGAGGAGCCACTGAATAGTCGCTCGCACCCGCTCGCCAGCCAGCCGACTGAGCAGGGCAAGTCCCACGACGGCCGCGGCGGGCACGACAGCCACGGCAAGGCCGAACACGACGATGTCAGCCGACGTTGCCCGGTATGCCAGGAAGGTGGCAGGTGCCTCGCCGAACACGCCGAGCACCGGGAGTGCCACGGCGAAGCCGACCAAGGCGGTCAGCTCGAGGGCGCGGCGCACCTCGATCTTCCGGAGGCTGTGGCGCGCTGGCCGCGCCGGCACAGCCGCGTCTGGTTGGGGTTGCTGTGTTCCGGTGCTCATCGACACACCCGCGGTGGAGAGTTCACCACGGTACGGGCTGGTCGACCGCTCGTCACCCCGCGTGTGGCCGTAGCTGAACCCTCGTTCGCCATTCGGTCGCGGGTCTGCGACCATGGACGCCGAGCACCTGCCGCTGGGCGTGGCCGGCGTGCGGGTGGGGTCGGAAGGTGAGCATGGCACCAACAGGACCGGACGAGGTCGGCGAGCAACGCACGACGCCATCGGCATCGTCGGCATCGTCGGGTTCGTCCGCCGACGGTGAGCCCCGTGGTGGCGTGCTCGACCGACTGGTCGACGACCTCGCCGTGGTGCTGCTCGACGGCGGCAGCGAGGGCGACGGCGAGGAGCTCACCTTCCCGGTCGCAGTACTTCCCGACGAGGCCGCCGAGGGTTCGTGGCTCCGGCTCTGGTTGAGCGATGGCGTGGTGACGGCTGTCGAAACCGATGCCGAGCGCACCGGCGCGACGCGGGAGCGGGTGCAGCGAAAGCTCGAGCGGATCCGCACGCGCCAGGGTGGCGGACGCTTCGGGCGTTGAGGGCTACGTGCGACGGCGGTCCTGACGTTCGAGGTAGCCCTCGAGCAGGTCGACGAGCATGGCCCGACTACGGGCCTCGAGTTCCGCGCGCGACATGCCGAGCTGGCGGGCGGCCCCGTCACCGTAGATCGACACGGCCATGGACGCTCCGAGGGTGACGAGGTGGAGCGCGACCACGTCGGTGTCGGTGTCGAGTTCTCCTTCGTCGATCAGGCGTCCGTAGTGCTCCTGGGCCAGTTCCCACAGCGGGATGGGCTCATAATCCGGGTCCTCGTCGAGGGCCAACAGCGCGGTGCTGCGCATTTCCGGGAGCGACTGCACCAGATCGAAGATGCTGGTGCGCCACTCCACCAGCGACCCGTGCACGGCGACATCGATGGGTGCGGTCAGCTGTGCCAGACGGTGGGCGATGGCGGCGCGCAGCAAGCCTTGTCGTGAGCCGAAGTGGTGGTAGATGTTCGCCGGCGTCACGCCGGCGGCGTCGGCCACCTCGCGGAGGTTGAGCCCGGCCAGGACCCCTCGACGGCCGAGGTGGTCGAGTGCTGCCTCCATCAGTGCCTCGCGTGTCCCGGTGCCGGTCTCCGCGTTGGTGGCCGGATCGTCGCTGGTCCCCACGGACGCGAGTGTCGCACGCCGGCGCGTGGACGCAGCACTAATGAATCATTAGTGTGACGGCGAGCCGACGAAGGGGGTTCCGGCGTGTCGGATCACAACAGCGCAGCACCTCGATCAGATCTCGGACGGCTGCGGCGTGTGGTGGCAGTGGCCCTGGTCGCGGTCCTGGTGCTCACCGGCTGTGAGGCGGCGTTCGACGCCCCGGCCCGTACCACCGGTATCGAGAAGGTCGACGAGCAGGTGCTCGACGGATGGCACTACGAGTACTTCCGCAACCTGGCCTATCCCTGCTCGCTCGAGGGTCACCAGACCTTCGTCATCGGTACGCCGGTGGGGTTGGCCGACGAGGTCGAGCGCCCGCTGTGGGTGCGGCTGCGCGGTGGTGGTTCGGGCTGGTTCGATCCCGGCGAGGGCGATCCGGCCCTGCGGGCCCAACCCGACGACAGCAACATGGCAGAGGAGGAGTTCAACTTCTTGCGCAACCGGTTGCGCAACGACGTGCTGACCCAACGGGTGGTCGAGGGGCCGACGCAGTTCCGGGGCCTCGCCGTGTCGATGTGCAACCGGGACACCTACGGCGGCGCCAACAACCCTGATCCGCATAACTTCGACCCCGACGGGACCCAACGCACCACGAACGGGTTGCTGGCCACCAAGGCCGCCATCCAGTTCACCATGGCCCGCCACGCCACGTCGGACTACTTCCTGCACGGGGGCAGTGCCGGGTCGCACGGGACCTTCCACGTCGGGTGGTCGCTCGAGACCCAGGGCATGCCGCCGGCGGGGCTGGTGGCCGACAGCGGCGTGCGCAACGACGCCTGGCAGGCCGCTCGCATCGCCCAGGACGTCTGCTCCAGCCGCTACGGCGGGCCCGAATGGGAGGCGGCGTTCGCCCCGCGGGTGCACAGTGCCCTTCGCACGCCTGACGCCCAACCGCACGAGCTCGTGGCCAGCGGTGAGCTCACGGTGCCGATCGTGCACCTGTGGAACCAGGGCGACCGCACGTCGTGCGGTGACCGACCCATGGTGTGCGACGTGCCCGGTGGGTCGGTGACGATGGGTGCGGCGGACTGTCGCCACGAGTCGTTGCGAGCAGCCATCGCCGCCGAGGGTCCCGACAGTCGCTCGCTCAGCCTCGGCGTGTGCGTCACCGAACCGGAGTCGTCGTGGCCCTGCAACCTGCACGTGGTGACCCGCTCCGACCTCCCCAACAGTGACCCGGCCTACCCAGCCGACTACCAACAGCTGATCGTGGACTGGGTGCAGGAGCGGCTCGACGAGGCCGAGGAGACGACGCTCGGCCAGACGCTGGCCTGCCCGTGGGACGCTGCTGATCCGCAACGGCGGGTGTTCGTGGTGGTGGGCGACGACGACGCCGCTGCGGTGGGGGCCGACGGCTCGGCGTTGCCGGCGCCGTTGGCGACGCCCGACGAGCGGCTCACAACCTGGGACGGCGAGACATGGGCGGCGGTCGATCCGGGTGCCGACGGCTCGTTCGGTTCGGAGCTGAGCTTTGCCAGCACCTTGCTGACTGCCTGCCCGGATGCAGAGATCGGCCTGGTGAAGCACACGTCCGTCGGCTCGACCATGGCCTCGTGGGGTCCCGGTGGTGCCGACCGGGCGGTGATGGCTGGCCTGCTCACCGGTGCCCTCACGTCCGGTGTGCCGGTGAGCATCGAGGGGCTCGTCGTGCACCAGGGTGTGGTTGACGGCGCCACCTTCGAGGATGCCACCGCCTGGAGTGAGCGCTTCACCGCTGCGGTGACCAGCTTGCGTGACAGCGCCGGGATCCCCGACGACCTGCCGGCCTTCGTCGTCACCGAGCGACGGGGGCCGCTACCGGCCGATCTCGCCGGGGCTGACTTGTCGGTGCTCGAGGGGCTGCTGTGGGACGGTCCACACCGCGCCCACGTGCTGGCTGCACAGTGGGAGGTGCAGCACCAATTGGCCGGCGTGACCACCGTGGTGGTGCGCGACCCGGCGCGGATCCCAGGCACCGATCGCCACGCCACCCGGGGAGTGCGGGCCGTGGGCCGGGCCCTGGCCGTGGCCTACGTCGGGGCCGCCGGCCCCTGAGACAAGGGCGCGTCGTCTGGCCGCGCGTGGCCTTCGGAGCTGCGTTCAGGCGTCGGACAACCGCACGAAGCGACGACCCTGCGCCCGAAGCGTCGGGAGCGCTGCCTCCAACCCAGCAGCGGTGCCGCTGCCGGGTTGGTTCATGTGGGCTAGCACGATGCCACCGGGCGGGGTCGCCACCATCGCCGAGGTGACCGTCGCTGCTGGGGCCGTCGCCCCGAGGTCGCCGTTCACGGCGAAGCCGGTCGGCTGTTCGCCGACCTCGCGCACGATCTGCGCGGCCACGTCGTCGTAGTGGGCGGTGCCGGGACGGAACCAGCGGGGCCGACGGCCGGTCAGCTCGGTGAGTCGATCGTGATTGGTGCCGACCTCGTCGACCGCCTCGGCCGCCGACTGGGTGCCGCCGATGCCGTAGGCGTCGCGGCCGTTCACCGAGAGAGGCAGGTGTCGGGTGCCGTGGTTGGCCAACTCGAACAGCGGGTTGCCGGCCAGACGGTCGAAGGTGCGGGGGTTGGCCTCGATCCAGCGGTAGTTGAGGAACAACGTGGCCGCCATCTCTTCGCGCTCGAGGAGGGCGAGGACGGCCTCGTCGACGCCGCTGCCGCCGGGACCACCACAGGCATCGAGGGTGAGGGCGATGGCGGCACCGCCGCCGACGTGCTCCACGAGCCCGGCGATCTGGGTGCCCCAGGCAGTCGGGGCCACGCCGGACCACCGGTCGACGATCTCTTGGCGGCCGCCGGGCGCTGGTGTTCTCATCTCGGGTTGCGCCTCGGTGGGCTCCGGGCCGGTCTCGTGTGGCTGCTCGGTTCTTTCGGGTGGTTCGGGCGTCGGCTCGGCGTCGGTGGGGTCGGGAGCTGGACGCTCAGTGGTGGACGTGGAGCGGCGTGCGTCGGTGGTGGGCGGGCGGCCGCTGTCGGGCGTCGGCCGCGGTGGGGCGGCCGTTGGCTCGGGGTCGGTGGCAGTGGCGCAGGCCACGGCGAACGCCGGCAACATCCCGAGCGCCACCCGGCGGGAGACTCGACGCGGCGGCTGATCGCCGCAGCAGGCATGGGGTGCGGCCACGACGGCCACGCTACAGCGGTCAGCTCGCTCGCCCGCGCGCTGTGGGTTCGTCGGGTGGAGGTCACGAGCGAGGGTCTTCAGTTCCACGACGGCGTCTTCAGGCACTGCCTCCCATGGTCCGAGATCGATGGTTTCGTCGTGTCACCTCGGTCCACCTTCGTTCCGCCGGCGATCCACGTGCTGCACCACGGACGGTTCGTGGATCGCCTCCCCTTGCCCGCCGCTGGGGTTGGACGACGTGAGCTGGCGAGCCTGGAGTCGATCGGCGCTGACCTCGTGCGCCTCGGGGCGTCGTCGAAGGGGTCGGGACTCACCGATTGGTGTCCGGTCCGCATCGTCGGAGGTCTGCGGGGTCGGATGGGTATCACCGTTGCTGTCGTCGACCCTTCGGGCGACTTCGCGTGGCTCATCGCCCCGGAGCCGAACATCGACCTGTTCGCCTATCTGTTCCGTCGCTCGGCGCGGCGGCGCCGGGCGGAGCTGACCCGGTCCGAGGCCGCCGCACAGCGTGGCTGCCCACCGGTGGTGAGCTGAGACCGCAGGCGCCGTGGATGTCGCACTGCCGTCGACAGCGCCCAGGTTGCTGGTGGCGCGGGGAAGATCCACGTCGATCACATCGGCGGCTCGGGTGGGCGCCGCTGATCCCCTCGCCGGACACCGATCGGCGAGGCACGAGAGGCCTGTGGTCACGGTGCAGTTCCCGCGTCGCGGGCACGCGGGAGCACCGCGTTGACGTGCCCGGGCCACAGCCAGACCCGCTCGACCGCGATGGCGACGGCTACGAGCTCGGCCGCAGACTCGATGACGATCGCTGAAGCGGGCAAGCGCATCGGGGTGTCAGCGTCTTTCGCTCTGCGGCTCGTCGACCGGGAGGTGCTCGGGCCCGTTGATCCGTTGGGACGCCTCGCGCGACCTCATGTGCTGGCCTACGACCAGCGCCGCCGAGCACGGCTGAGCGCAGTTGCCGAGGTGACCGCAGCGAACGTTGCGTCGGCCGTGCCGTACCGCTGAGCCGGCTGCAGCGGACGAACGGTTCGCTGTCGTTGCCTCACAGGCCCAGGAAGCTCTTCAACTCGATCTGTTCGGCGCCGGGCGTTCGGCCGACGGCGATCGAGGTTCGACAGCGGCCCGATCAACTGCCGACGTACCTCCTGATGCTGTTCTCGAAAGACGACCGAGCCCACTGGGACGTCGCAGACCGGGCGGCCAAGGCACACGTCGACTGGCTCCATCACTGCGACAGCGCCGATTACGAGGCGAACCTCCAGCGCGACGAGGCCCTCGGCCGGGCCAGGGCCACGCATCTGCGATCTGCGGTGAAGAGCTTTCACGCTGCGGGTGAGATCGATGACGATGGCAAAGGATCGTTCTGGGAGCGAACCATCCGCCGCGTCGCAGCGCCTGGGAGCTGATCCTCGCGGGAGTCAGCGGCGTTCAAGACCCCACTCGCCATCGGACGCTCTGACCGTCAGCACGTGGGTCGGGGTTGCCACGGCTTCCCCGCCTCGTTGACGGGCCTGTGCGTAGCGAAGGCGAAGCTCGTGATCCGTCGTTTCCGCGAGCTCCTGTGCTGCACCGAACTCCCCCTTGTCGCCGAGAACTTCGCTCACGAACTGCGGGGTCGGCTGGGCGACGTGTGCTGCAGATGCCCCAGCGTTGTGCAGCACAGTGGCGGCGAACGTGCTGAGCAGCCTGGCGATCATCCTGAGGGGGAACTCGGGATCCCGCGACTCGACGTAGACGTAGCAGTCGTCGTGGCTGTCGATGAACAGCCGGCTGGTCGGATACTCGGGCAGCACTGGGCCAGTGCGGAAGTCGTGCCCGAGGCCCGTGCACCAGAGGTCGGCCATGTCGACCTCGGCCGACGGGAGGTCCACGATGGCAGCGTTGTATGTCTCCATGTCACCGAAGACTCTCGGAAGGTCCCCGGAGTGCAGGATGAGCTCGCCGTCGTCGTTCGCGAGTGGCTCGACGATGTCACGCAGGGCGTCCTCGATAGGCCGCACGATGAAGTCGCCTGCCTCGTTCTGGATGTAGTCGGATCGGTCGAGGCCAAAGACGAACAGGTTCGGCTGGGCGGCCTCGACGATGAGGTCGGCGATGTCGCGTAGCTGGATCGGGAACAGGTAGCCGATCGTGAGGTCCCCTTGGTGCTCGATCGATGCCGAGACCGGGAAAGGCTGTCCACCCAGGGTGTTGATCGTCAACGCGTTCGGGACTCGGACCCGCATTCGGCACCTCCCTTGCTCGCAGGAGTGTATGAGCACCGGGATCCCCGGACCTTCGAGAATTCGCGGCCGCGCGACAATTGCGCGACATGACCCCGATCTCGGTCCCGGAACTGGTCGGGACCGGCGTCGATCCGGTGACCTTCCGCCTTGACGACGGCGTCCGCTGTCAGGTTCCCGCAGAACGTTCACTTCGAGCTCCGTCGCGAGTTCGCTATCCAAAGGGATCTGCTGACAAGCCGACGAATCGTCAGGACACGCCTCACTTCGATCCGACGCCGCGAGCTGTACTACTGGAGCCTGGCCGACATGTTGATGGAGGCCTTCGGCGTCTCCCACCTCGCGCAGGAGCCCTCGAGGAGATCGCCGGAAACGAACAGGTTGCGCGACACCAGACCGGCCAGAGAGATGGTCGGTCTACCCTGTAGTGCATGGCCACCCAGATCAAGCTCGATCCTGAGCTGCAGCGGACCGTCGAGCGTGCTCGTGCTGCTGCTCGAGAGCGGGGAGAGCTGGTCGAGGGCCCGTCGGGCATCGCAGGCGATGACCTCTCGCCGGAGGCGAGAGCAGCGCTCGCTGAGTGGGTGGCGAGCGGCGACTACGACCGCATCGTCGCCGAGATCACCTCCGACGATCCCGACATCGCGACCCAGTAGGTCGTCCACTCGCTCATGGCCTCGGTCGTCGACGACCATCTCCTACTGGATCTGCTCTGCGGGACAGCACACGGTTGGCTCGCTGAGGAAGCGACCAGCGCGGCGATCTACACCACCAGCAGCTGGTACTGCCGGGTGGCCAGCGCTGTCGAACACGGCACCGGCCAAGGGGCGCTCTCCCGCCGGGTGGCCTCGCTCCCTGACGATGAGCAGCGATCCGTTCGGTCGCACCTCGGGGCCCTGCCAGACGCCTACGGCCTCATCGGCCCGCGAACGCTCGTACCCGTGATGGCCAGCCTGCGAACCCCACGGCACCTGAACTTCCTCGGCGCCGAAGCCCTTGCCCTCGCAGTCCTCACCGAATCGACAGTCGCAGTGCGGACGAACAGCCCGCCGCTCAGGGATGCCTGCGAAGCACTACACGTCGACTACCGCGTCATCGACGCGGATTGAGGGTCAGCGGTACGGCACACGACCCGATCGGATCAACCGGTGACATCAGTACGGCGACACCGACGTCGTTCCTTCCGACCACGCAGAGCGCGATCGGTGGCTGGAGCGGCATCGAGAGTGGGCCTCTCCGCTGCCGTCCGGCTTGTGAATGTCCGCCCCGCGCGACAATTGCGCGACATGCGTCCCGAGCTCGGTCCCGGAACCTGTCCCACAACGCGACGAAACCCCTGCTGTGCAGGGGTTTCGCTGGTGGTCGGGACCGGCGTCGATCCGGTGACCTTCCGCTTTTCAGGCGGACGCTCTGCCAACTGAGCTACCCGACCGGGTGCCGCCACGCGAGAACGACCGCCCGGGGGCGATCGATCTTCGCAGCGGTGGCGGTCCCGACGGGATTTGAACCCGCGACCTCCGGCTTGACAGGCCGGCGTGCACTCCAAACTGCACCACGGGACCTTCTCGGCGGCGGCACGAGGCCGCCTCCTGTCGGGTGGCGAAACCACCCGTTGCTGTGACCCGGCGGACCGGACCACAGCACACCGACACCTTGCAGCGCCGGAGCTTGCAGAGACTAGCCGATCCCCCCGGTGTCCACGCCAGCCCGATCTGGCGCCCGGCGCGTCCGGCCCCCGGTAGGGTGCGCCGATGGACGGCTCCATTCCCTTCGATCGGGTGGCGCACTGCTACGACGCCTCCCGTGGGGGCGAGCAGCGGGCCCGTCTGATGGCCGAGCTGCTGGCCGAAGTGTTGCCCAGCGACGGCATGGTGCTCGAGGTCGGGGTGGGCACCGGCATCGTGGCGGCGGCGGTGGCCGACCGAGCCATCGAGGTCCTCGGTGTCGACCTGTCGCCGGCCATGGCTGCCCAGGCACGACAGCGGCTCGGGCCCAAGGTGCTGGTGGGCGACGCTCTGGTGTTGCCGCTGGTCGACGGCGCAGTGGACGCCGCCTACCTGGTGTGGGTCCTCCACCTGGTGGCCGATCCGGTGGCGGCGCTCGCCGAGGTGCTGCGTGTGGTCCGACCCGGCGGGGTGGTGGCTGCCATTCCCACCAGCTGGGTGGGCTTCGGTGCCGCCGGGACGTCCGACGGGGATCTGGAGCGGATCCAAGCTCGCCTGGGCGTGCTGCGTGCCGAGATCGCCGCGCCCGACACGGTGGCCGAGTGGCTGCGCGACGTGGGCCTCGAGGATCTCACCGAGACCGAGCGCGTCGAGCAGCGGGAGCAGTCCCCCGCAGCGACGGCGACGCTCATCGAGGAGCGTGCCTGGTCGATGCTGTGGGACGTCGACGACGCCACCTGGGCCGAGCTGGTGGTGCCGGTGATCGAGGACCTCCGAGCTCTGCCCGAGCCGGAGCGTCCCCGCCAGCTCAGCCAGCGGGTCACCCTGCTCACCGGCCGCCGGCCGTGACCATCCCCCGCCGACCGTGATCGCCGGCCGCTGACGGTCGCTGACGGTCGCCCTCGGGCGGGGGCGCATTCGCGACGGAGACCTCGCCCCCTACGATGTTGCATCGTGACCACGGTGCAGGACACGCGACGGCCGCTGGGCCGCCTCGAGCGGGCGCTCACCGCCGAGGTGAACAACGCCAGCGTCACCGTCGTGCGCATCGCCTTCGGGCTGTCGGTGGTGGTGAATTCCTGGTTGTACCTGCCGATCCTCGTCAACGAGTACTACGTCGACACCACCTTCAACTTCCCTTACGGCCCGCTGACTTTCATCAACCCGCCGCCGGGGTGGGGCATGCACGCCGTGTACGTGGCGATGATGGCCTGCGGTCTGCTGGTGGCGCTGGGCAAGTGGTACCGCTGGGCGGCGGCGGGCATCTTCGTCACCAACACGTACATCTTCCTGTCGGACTCCACCTACTTCCAGAACCACGAGTACCTGCTGTCGCTGGTGGCGTTCCTCTTCATCGTGTTGCCCCTCGACGGCCGCTGGTCGCTCGATGCCCGACGCCACCCGGAGCGGGCGTCGACCACGGTCCCGGGGTGGGTGCTGTGGCTCCTGCGGTTCCAGGTCGGCGTCCCCTACTTCTACGGGGGCATCGCCAAGCTCAACAGTGACTGGCTGGCGGGCGAGCCGCTCCGCATGTGGCTCGAACGGCGTAGCGGCCTGTCGGTGATGCACAACCTGCTCACCATCCCCGAGGTGGTGTGGGTGATGGCCTACGGGTCGCTGCTGTTGGACCTGCTCATCGTGCCCCTGTTGCTGTGGCGACGCACCCGACTGGTGGCCTTCGTGGTGGTGACGCTTTTCCACCTGACCAACGTGTGGCTGTGGGGGCTGTTCATCTTCCCGTGGCTCATGATCGCCGCCACGACGGTGTTCTTCGACCCGGACTGGCCCGAGCGGGTGGAGCGCTGGTGGCGGGCCCGCCGGGCGGGATCGAGCGCCGACGCCGAGACGGAACTCGCCGGTGTCGAGACAGAAGTTGCCGAGACGGCTGCCGCCGCTGGTGGTGCCGGGGCGACCGCGGTCGCCTCACCCCCGACGTGGCGGCGCTGGCCGAGCCGCCTCACCCCGGCGCTGGCGGTGTTCCTCACCGTGTGGGTGGTGGCCCAGCTGGTGCTGCCGTGGCGCCACTATGCCGTGGAGGGGTCGCCCAACTGGACCGAGCAGCACCACCGATTTGCCTGGCACATGAAGCTGCGGGACAAACAAGGGTGGGCGGTTTTCCACGTGACCCCGCCCGACGGTCGTACGTTCACCGTCGACCCTGCCGACCACCTGAACGAGAAGCAGACAGCCCGTCTCGCCGGGCACCCCGAGCGGCTGGTGCACTTCTCCCGCCACCTGTCGGACCTCCACGACGGTGCCGAGGTGCGGGTCGAGACCTCGGTGTCGCTCAATGGGCGTGAGCCGCAGCCGTTCGTGGACCCAACCGTGGATCTGTCGCAGGAATCGATGCTGTGGTTCGGGAACGCCCCCTGGATCCTGCCCCTCGAGGAGCCGCTGCGACCGTAAGCCGGGGTGCCGGAGCGGCGACGCCGCCGAACCGACACAAGTTGTGGTGCGTATTCGACCCGTTTCTTGTGTCAGAACGCCAACTGCACTGATGGCGGAGGGCCATCAGCCGCCATCCGACCGGGCCACCAGGTCGTCGAGGCGCAGATGGTGGTACATGAACGGGCCCGTGTCGCCCGCCCACAGCCCTGAGGTGGGGCCGAAGTTCACCGTGTGGCCTTCGCCTGGGTTCACACGGAAGTCGCAGGTGTTACCCGCAGCGCGGATGGACTCGCAGGTGGCCAGCTCGATGGTCGCCGTGCTGCCGGTGGCGGGGTCGACGTCGAAGTGGAACATGAGCACCGGTGCGTCGTCGGGTTCGTTGGTGACGAAGGGCGCGGAGATGGACCACGCCACCCCGGTGGCCACGCCGGCTGCGATGTCGGGTTCGAAGGCGGCCAGCGGTCCGCCCGGTGTCGGGTCGTCGGCGATGGACAAGCCCAGGGCGATGACGCCGCCAGCGGAGAAGCCCACCGCAGCGATGCGCTCGGGGTCGATCCCCAGCGTCTCGGCGTTCGCCTTCGACCAGCGCACGGCCTCCATGGCGTCGTCGATGCCGTCGGTGGCGGCCCCGATCCGCTGCGACAGCGGCAGGTTCGACTCCTCGGGTCGCAGGCGGTAGCCCACCGACGCAGCCACGTAGCCCGTGCGGGCGTAGGTGCGGGCAGCGCCCCTGGCGTCGGCCTTGTCGCCCTGGATGAAGCCCCCGCCGTGGAACACGAGCACCAGCGGCCGGTCGCCGTCGCCCACGTCGGGTGGGAAGAACAGGTCGAGGGCCAGGTCGACCTCCTCCCCCTGGGAGGTCACGGCGCTGGTGTAGACGACGTCGAGCTGCTCGCTGATCTGGCTGACCGGGTGTTGCAGCGAGGCGTAGCGCCCGCTGTCCGGCATCTGGGGACCCTGGCGGAACAGGGCGGTGAGGTAGTAGGTGTCGTCACACGTGACGCCACCGACACCGAGGGCGTCCCAGCGTTCGTCGGTCACCGTGGGGTCGTGGCGCCACTCCTGCCAGATCTCCCAGGTGGCGGCCGACTGGCGCCGGAGCGGATCTGGCTCGGTCGGATCGAGCGGTGCGGCGGCGGTGAGCTCGGCCACGGCATGGGCGGTCTCGCCCTGGTAGGCGGCGGCGGCGTCGGCCACCGGCTGCGGCTGGCCGGCGTCGCAGCCCGCACTGGACCGCTCGACGGCCTGCTCGTTCAGGTAGGCGTTGCGGGTGACTGGAGCGACGCCTGCGGTGGCGCGCTCGTCGCCGACGAGGTTGGTCACCCAGCCCTCGCAGGCGGTGGCCACGAGGGCCACGGCAGCGGCCATCAGGGCGACTCGGGTGGGGAAGCGCACGTCGACTCCTCGGCGACCGGGCGCCGGTCAGCTGATCACAGGTCTGCCCGCACGAATGGCCATGGTAGGTGGCCTGAGCGTTGCCGTCTCGTCGGACGTGTGTGGTCGGCCCGGGTGCGGCGGCGGCCGGGGTTCAGCATTCAACGACGGGTGGGCCGTCGCCGAGCAGCAGGCCACCGAGCGGGTAGTAGCCCACCATCCCCATCGTGCCGGGTCGGATGTCGAAGATGGTGACGGTTCCGACGGTCCGTACTCCGGTCACCTCGCCTTCGTCGATGCTCGACGAGCCCAGGAGGCCGGGATTCTCGGCCAGGGTCGCCGCTGGATCGTCGACGTCGCCGGTGCGCCCACCGGTGACGGCGAGGA
>JAFIEP010000075.1 GCA_020832495.1 Acidimicrobiia bacterium
CGACAACCTCATCCACCTCTGCCGCCACCACCACACCATCACCCACCGCCCCGGCTGGCACCTCCACACCACCACCAACCCCCACACCAGCCACACCCACCACCACTGGACCACCCCAACCGGCACCACCCTCTGGGCCCAACGCCACCACACCCCCACCCCCAACCCCCGCGCCGGACCCGACCCACCCTGAGCCCGGGCGGCGCCCGCCGCCAGATCTTCGTCCTCTCTCCGAGCTGACATCAGCGAGTCAGCTGACACCGGCGCGCCTGGGTTCGGCCGCATGTCGGTGCGACTCGACTCAGCCGGTCACCCAGACGAGCACCTCGGCGACACTTCCACCAGCACCAGCTCGGCCGGGTTCGCCCGCGGGCGCCTCGGTGCCGGCCCCAAGGACAACATCACCGACGGCCACGAGCGGTCGCTCCCCTGCGGCGGTGAGGCGCACGGCGTCACCTACCTCGAGCTCGACAGCGTCCTCACCGTCACCGACGCGCGCCCGCCCCGAGGCCACGAAGACATGTGCGTGCGACCCAGCGGGCACCGTCATGGTGCCGCCACGGTCCAGCCGGGCAGCCCACAAGGTGGCGGTCTGCTGGTGCAGGCGCACCGCAGCATCCACTGTGGGGTCGCCAGACGCCACCGCTACCGGTCGCCCGCTGGCCAACTCATCGCTCACATCCACCTGCTCGTAGGACGGCGTGACGCCGACGGTGTCGGGCCGCACCCACATCTGCACCAGGTGCACCGGCTCGTCCACGCTGGCGTTCATCTCCGAATGGCGGATCCCGGACCCGGCCGACATCCGCTGCGCATGTCCCGGGAGAATGATGCCGTGACTCCCGATCGTGTCACGGTGCTCGAGCGCCCCGGACAGCACCCAGGTCACGATCTCCATGTTGGCGTGCCCGTGCGCCGGGAAGCCCGCACCTGGTGCGACGCGGTCGTCATTGTTGACGATCAGCAGCCCGTGGCCGGTATTGGCCCGATCCCAGTGGTGGCCGAAACTGAAGCTGTGCCACGAGTCGAGCCAGTCGATGACGGTGTGGAATCGCTCGGTGGCTCGGCGGACATCGACGCCGGCATCACCGCGGTGACCGTTGGACATGAGGGACCTCCTGTACCGATGGCGACCGGTTCGTGGCTGAGTGATCAGTCCCCGGCAAATCTCGTTGTGTGTTCAACTACTTCAACCCGCCAGGGGCCGGGAATGTTCCGCCGCGACGTCACGCCAGGGCTGCATGGCCCGACCGTCACCCCCACCCAGCCCTCTACGTCCACCGCCACCCGCCGCGGCCAGCGCCGCACACCTCAGGTCGGCACGAACGTGAGTTGGAACTCGAACCGTCCGTTGTCGTCGATGGTGACGAACGGGGTGGCAATCACCTCGATGTCGAAGTCGCCGAGCAGGATGTCGGCTCCACCGGCCACGTCGATGGTGTCACCGTTCCATCGCGCCTCCACCTCCAAGGTCACCGGCTGGGTCACGTCCCGCAACGTGAGATCGCCCGCCAGACTGAGGGTCACCACCTCGTCGAAGCCGGGGACCGCCTCGAGCTCCACCGGGTCGCCCAGCACGAAGGTGGCGGTCGGGAAGGTGTCGGTCTCGATCGCCTCGGTGCGCAGGACGTCGTCCCGCCGACCACTGTCGGAGGTGAGCGCGTCCATGGCCACCGTGATCGTCACCTCGGTGATGGTGGTGCCGTCGATGACGAGCGTGCCGTCCACCTCACCCGTGCGCCCGGCCGCCTCGACCTTCACCGTCTCCCCGGCGAACAACTCCTCGATGCGGTAGCCCACGAACACCTCCTCGCCTCCGTCGGTCTCCACCGCCCAGGTGCCGGCAGGATCGGTGCGCGGCGCCTCGGTGGTCGTGGTGGTGGGCTCGTCGGCATCCTCGACGGCCTCGGGGCCGTCCCCGCTCGCCTCGGTGGTGGTCGTCTGCTCGGAACGGTCCCGGAGCGCCGCCTCGGGCGGTGCCGTCCCACGGAGGACGAACCACCAGAAGCCGGCCCCACCCAGGACCACCACGGCCACACAGGCGATGAGCGCATACTTGGCACTTCGTTGCATCGTTGTCTCCACTCGGTGTTCTCGATCTCCGGTGAGGCGCTCGAGCCCTACCGGCGCCTCGGTCCTCGTCGTCTCAACTCACTCGGCACACATCACTTGTCGAACGTGGCGAAGCCGCGCTGGGCGAACCAGCCCAGCAGCACCACCCCGCCGGCGATGGCCGCCACGCCCGGCAGCACGTCGGACCAACCCACCGGGCCGAGGAAGCCTGCGCGGGCCATGTCCAGCACTGCGGTGAAGGGGTTGTAGCGAGCCACAACCTCGAGCCAGGTGCCTTCCATGGCCTCGAGCGGCACCTGACCGACCGACAGGAACAGCACGGCGAACAACCCGATCTGCACCAGCGCCGTGGATCGCTGCGTCCGCAATCGCCACACCACGCCCAGGCCCCACAGACCAGCCAGCAGCGCCGTGCCCGCCGCGGCGAACGCCAGAACGGCCAGGCCGGCCACACCACCGACGAGGCGGGCACCGCCCACCAGCGCCACCGGGAGCACCGTGCACATCGGGAACAGCGACCGAGCGGTGGAGTACAGCAGCGGACCGGTGGCCAACGACAGCCGCCGCGCCGGGGCCAACAACAAGCGGTCGTAGAACCCGTTCTCCAGGTCACGCCCGGCGTTGAAGGCGGCGCCCAGCCCGGCGAACGACGCTCCCTGCAAGATGGCGAACGGTGCCATCCAGTTCAAGATGTTGTCGGTGGGGAACCCAGGGAGTTGGGTGAGCGCCCCGAACGCGCCGCCGAACGCCAGGACGAAGAACACCGGCATCACGATCGTGGGGATGATGGTGGCCGGGATGCGCACCATGCCCAGGTATGCCCGGTGAGCCAGGGCGGCCGACACTGGCCACAGGCCACCACCGGCGCTGGCGGTGGCCGCTCTTCCGCCCGCCACTGGCGAACCGTCGACACCTCGGGCGACGCTCACGACGCAACCCTCAGGCGACGGCGCAGGGCCAGCAAGGCCACGGCGATCCCCACCACGGCCAACACCACGGACCAGCCGACGGCGGCCAACGCCTGGTTCCAGGTGAAGCCCACCACCACGAGGTCCCGGGCCGCATCGATGAGCCAACTCAGCGGGTTGGCCTGGGCCGCCGTCTGGTACCACCCCGACATCAGCTCGGTGGGGAAGAACGCCGACGACACGAACAGCAGCACGAAGATGAGCGGGAACGAGTTCTGCACCGCTTCCTGCGATCCGGTGCGCAACCCGATGGCCGAGGCCACACCACCGACGGCGACCGCCAGGATCATGCCCACCACCACCAGGACGGCCACGGCAGCCAGGCCACCTTCGATGGTGGCCCCGAACACCACGAAGATGGCGACGAACACCAGCGCCTGCACCCCACCGAGGGCCGCCGCGCCGGCCAGTCGACCCACCAGGATGGCGCTGCGCCGCACCGGCGAGGCCAGCAGCCGTTCGAAGAACCCGTTCTGGATGTCGAGCGCCGTGTCGGCACCACCGACGATCCCCCCGAACAACACCCCTTGGATGAGCGTGGCCGGCAGCAGGAACTGCAGGAACGACTGCACGTCGGGAAAGCCGGGCAGGCCCGTGGCCCGGGTGAGCGCGGCGGAGTTCACCGCGGCGATCAGCAGTGGGAAGAACAGGCCGGGCATCCACGTGGCCGGCTGGCGGGCAGTACCGATGACCGAGCGGCGCGACAGCACCGCCACCGATGCAGCGGTACTCACCCCCGCTCCCCGGCCAGTTCGTCGCGGTCGTCGGCCCCATCGGTCGCCGCCCCGTCATCTGTTGTCGAGCCGTCCGCTGCCCCGCCCTCGGCACCCTCCAGGCGGCGACCGGTGGCCTCGGCGAAAACGTCGTCGAGGGTGGGCTGGCTGAGCTCGAGGTGCTCGAGAGTGGCGCCCAACTCGTCGAGGGCCCGCACCACCGCGGTGACCTCTGCTGCGCCCCCGGCGAGGCCGATGGCCAGGTCGTCAGGTCGAGCCGCCGGTCGTTCGGCCCCGAACCGCTCGCACAGCAACGCCCGCGCCTGCTCGCGATGAGCGGCGTCGACGGTGAGTACCAGCGTCGGGGCACCCACCTCGGCCTTCAGCACCGTGGGCGTCCCCTGACGCACGATACGACCGTGGTCGATGATGGCGATGCGCCCAGCGAGCTGGTCGGCCTCCTCGAGGTACTGCGTGGTGAGGAACACCGTCGTCCCCCGTTCGGTGTTCAGCCGGCGCACCTCCTCCCACAGGGCGATGCGGCTCATGGGATCGAGCCCGGTGGTCGGCTCGTCGAGGAACAGCACCGCCGGTTCGTGCACCAGCGACAGCGCCAGGTCCAAGCGACGTCGCATCCCACCGGAGTAGGTGCCGACGCGGCGGTCGCCGGCGGCGGACAGTCCGACACGGGCCAGCAGTTCGTCCCCCTTGCGGCGGGCCTCGGACCGCCCGATGCCGTGCAGGGTGGCCTGCAGTCGGAGCAGTTCGTGGCCGGTCATGAGCGGATCGATGGCCGCGTCCTGCAGGGCCACACCGATGGATCGACGCACCGCATCGGCTTGGCGCACCACGTCGTAGCCAGCCACGACCGCCCGCCCGCCGGTGGGGCGCAACAAGGTGGTGAGCATCCGCACGGTGGTGGACTTGCCGGCGCCATTCGGGCCGAGGAAGCCGAACACCTCGCCGTCGGCGACGGTGAGGTCCACCCCGCTGACGGCTTCGAGGTCGCCGAACCGACGCGACAGTCCCTCGACCAAGATCGGCTCGTTCATCCCGGTGACGCTACCGCCTCACCATCGTTGCGCCACCGTGCGCCTCGGCGGCGCCGCACTCAATCCGGGAGGGCGCGCAGCGGCAGGTGGGTGAAGGGCCACCCCGTCGGCCACTCGGGGGGATCCATCGGTGGTGGCAGCACCACGTAGGTCTCCTCGCCCGGGTAGGCGAGGCCGTGGTCCCGTCGGGCCAGCCGTTCGATCTCGGTATCGCTCTGCAAGGCCTCGACACGCGCCTCCGCAGCGGCGTTGGCCGCCTGCAGGCCCTCGAGCCGCTCCTCGGCCGCAGCCACGGCATCACGCTTGTCGAGATACGTGCGCGTCGGGAACACCCCGATGACGAGCGCCGCAGCGGTCGAAAGGGCCAGCACGGTGGGCAGCACCAGTCGCCGAAGCACCCGGACCACTCGAGAGGGGCCCGGACGACTCGCCGCCGCGCGACTGGGGAGGATGCGATCCGCTACGGTCATCCGCCCCCTCGGGGAGCCCTCCTGGGTGCCAGCGACGCAGCCCCCCAGAACGCCGCCGCGTCGTCGAGTTCTTCCTCGATGCGCAGGAGCTGGTTGTACTTGGCAACACGGTCGGAGCGGGCCGGTGCGCCGGTCTTGATCTGCCCGCAGTTGGTGGCCACCGCCAAGTCCGCAATGGTGGTGTCCTCGGTCTCCCCCGAGCGGTGCGACATCACCGACGTGTAGCCGTGGCGGGTGGCCAGACCCACCGTCTCGAGGGTCTCGGTGAGCGTGCCGATCTGGTTCACCTTGATGAGCACCGAGTTGGCCACCCCCTCGTCGATGCCCCGCGCCACCCGTTCGGTGTTGGTGACGAAGAGGTCGTCGCCCACGAGCTGGATGCGGCCGCCCAACAAGGTGGTGAGGCTGGTCCAGCCCTCCCAGTCCTGTTCGTCCATGCCGTCCTCGATGGACACGATCGGGTAGCGATCGGCCAGGTCGGCCAGGTAGGCCGCCATCTCCTCGGGCGCCAGGGTCCGTCCCTCACCAGCCAGGTGGTAGGCCCCGTCGCGGTAGATCTCCGAGGCAGCAACGTCGAGGGCCACGGCGATCTCGTCGCCGGGGGTGCGGCCAGCGGCTTCGACCGCTTCGAGCAGGAGCGTGACCGCTTCCTCGTTGGATCCCAGGTTGGGGGCGAACCCGCCTTCGTCGCCGATGGCGGTGGACAGGCCACGCTCGCCGAGCACGCCGTGGAGAGCGTGGTAGGTCTCCACGCCCCAACGGAGCGCCTCGGAGAACGACGCCGCCCCCACGGGCATGATCATGAACTCCTGGATGTCCACGTTGTTGTCGGCATGCGCGCCGCCGTTCAACACGTTCATCATGGGCACGGGGAGCACATGGGCGTCGGTGCCACCCACGTAGCGGTACAGCGGCAGGCAGAGCTCGTCGGCGGTGGCGCGGGCCAGGGCCAATGACACACCCAAGATGGCGTTGGCACCGAGACGCGACTTGTTCTCGGTGCCGTCGAGGTCGATGAGCAACCGGTCGAGGTCCCGCTGGGCAACGGCGTCGAGCCCGACGATGGCGTCGTAGATCTCGCCTTCGATGTTGTCCACCGCTTCGGCCACGCCCTTGCCCCGGTAGCGGTCGCCGCCGTCGCGCAGCTCGTGGGCCTCGAACTGCCCGGTCGATGCGCCGGACGGCACCATGGCACGCCCTGACGAGCCGCTGTCGAGGACGACCTCCACCTCCACGGTGGGGTTGCCGCGCGAGTCGATGACCTCGCGACCGACGACGTGCTCGATGATGCTCACTGTGCCTCCTGGATGCGAGCCGATGCCGCGACCTGAATCAGCCGACCTGATCCACGACCTGATCCGCGACCTGCCTCTTCGCATCTTGGCACCCCGCGCCGCTTCCCCGGGGGATCCCCGATGCCCCGACACCGTGGCTCCGCGTGCCATCATCGGCGACCCATGGCACGCTCGGTCCGACTCCGCCCCTGGCAGAAGCGGGCACTCGAGATCTTCCGTGCCCACGAGCGCCCCGACTTCCTGGCCGTGGCCACCCCCGGGGCCGGGAAGACCACGTTCGCGCTGACCGCAGCGGCACTCGAGTTGGCCGAGGACCCGGCCCGCCGTCTGGTGGTGGTCACCCCCACCCGCCACCTCAAGACGCAGTGGGCGGCCGCCGCCGACGGGCTCGGCCTGGTGCTGGAACCGGCGTGGAACCCGGCCAACGGGCGGCTCCCCGCCGACGCGCACGGCGTGGTGGTCACCTACCAGCAGGTGGCCACCCAGACCCGCCACCTGCGGGCGTTGGCCGACGGCGGCATCGTGGTGCTCGACGAGGTACACCACGCCGGCGACGACCGGTCCTGGGGCGACGGCATCCGCGAGGCCTTCGACACCTCGGCTCGACGACTGTCGCTGTCGGGCACACCGTTCCGCTCCGACGACACGCCGATCCCCTTCGTCACCTACCACCTCGACGAGGCCCGCCCCGACATCGAGTACGGCTACGGCCATGCCCTGGCCGACGGCCACGTGGTGCGTCCGGTGTGGTTCCCCCGCGTGGACGGCCACATGGAGTGGGTGGCCCCCGACGGCGAGCACTACTCCCACACCTTCGAGGATGCGCTGGACCGCACCCGTTCCAACCAGCGACTGCGGGCGGCGCTCAGCCTGCACGGCGACTGGCTGGCCACCGTGGTGGACCGGGCCCACGAGCAGCTCACCGCCATCCGCGCCCGCCACCCCGACGCCGGTGGGCTGGTCATCGCCTCGGACCACCAGCACGCACGCGGCATCGTGGCGCTGTTGCGCCGGCGCCACGGGGTGCATGCCTCGCTGGTGCTCTCCGACGATCCGGCGGCATCGAGTCGCATCGCGCACTTCGCTCGCAGCGACGCCCCCTGGCTGGTGGCGGTGCGCATGGTGTCAGAAGGCGTGGACATCCCTCGCCTGCGGGTCGGTGTCTACGCCACCACCACCACGACCGAGCTGTTCTTCCGCCAGGCGGTGGGACGCCTGGTGCGGTGGCAGCAGGGGGTGGCCGGCCGCCAGGGCGCCGTGCTCTACATCCCCGACGACCCCCGCCTGCGCACCTGGGCGGCCCGCATCGCCACCGAACGTCGCCACGTGCTCAACCGCCGCTCCACGGGCGGGGTGGACGACGACGAGCTCCGCGACCCGCTGGCCGCCGAAGAAGCAGCACTCGAGCCCGACGACGGCCAGCTGTCACTCTTCTCGGTGGTGTCGGCCACGGCCATCGAGCGGCCCGACCTGGCCCGACCCGAGTGGCTCGACGACGACAGCGGAGAGCCCGGCACGGGCGACGAGACCGGAGCTGCGAACGCTGGGGCTGACACCGACCACGACGCCTCGGCGGCCACGTCGTCGGACGAGCCAGCACCCGATCCGCTCCTCGTCACCCTGCCCACCCCGGCGGGACGTGCCGGCGGCGCCGAGCGAGGGGGCCGCACCGTCGACCGTGCCGAACGGGAGCGGCTACGGCGGGTCAACGGCGAGCGGGCCGCCGACCTGGCCCAGCTCACCGGGCTCTCCCACGCCCAGGTGCACGGCGAGCTCAACCGCCTGGCCGGCGTCACCCGGGTGAGCGAAGCCACGGCCACCCAACTCGAGCGCCGGCTGGCCGAGGCGGACCGGTGGCTGGCCCGAATCGTCGGTGGGCGGGGGTCGTCGAGCCAGCGGCGGCGGAGCGCACCACGCCGCAGCGCCTATCGCTGAACGCCATCGGCTGGGTGTGCCCGCACCGACATCGGGCTCGGGAACTCTCACACCGCCGCCACGCCGTCGAGCGCAGACGAACCAACACAAGTTGCGGTACTCATATGCACCACAACTTGTGTCAGAACGCGTGGTTCCGCCGTCAGGGCCCCTCGGTGCGGCGCCATTCGTTGCGCAGGCGGTTGGTGGCCACCCGCAGGGCGCTCTCGGCGTCCACGTCGGCCAAGCGGGCCACCTCCACGACGGCGAGCAGCACCGCCCCCACCGCCGCCTCGTCCGGTTCGCGCTCGAACGCCAGCACCGCATCGCGCAACTCCACCGAGGCCGGCAGACTGCCCGAGGCCGGCAGACTGCCCGAGGCCGTCGTGGCGCCCGACGCCGCCAGCGTGGCCGCCTTCTTGCGCACCTTGGTGGCGTAGGCCAACGCCGGCAGCCCCTCGGGGATCCCGTCGAACACGCTGGCCCGGCCCTTCTCGGCCTTCTTCGCCTGCTCCCACCGTTCGGCCATGTCCGCCCGGCTTCCCGCTTCCACCTCACCGAACACGTGCGGGTGACGGTCCCGCAGCTTGACGGTGATGCCTTCGGCCACCTCTGCCAGTGAGAACGCCCCGGCCTCCGAGGCTATGGCGGCGTGGAACACCACCTGGAAGAGCAGGTCGCCGAGTTCCTCCTCGAGCAGCGCATACGCCTGGTCCCACTCGTCGGTGTCGGCGGCCGCACCACCCGGAGCCGAAGCGTCGGCCTCGCCCGCTTCCAGCTCGGCCAGGGCATCGAGGGCGTCGAGCACCTCGTAGGTCTCCTCGAGCAGGTGGCGCCGCAACGAGCCGTGGGTCTGCTCGGCGTCCCAGGGGCACCCACGTCGCAGGGTGGTCACCAGGTCCACGAAGCGCTGGACCTCGGCCGCCACCGGCGCGGCGAGCCGGGGCACCCACAACGCGGTGAGGTGGTCAGTGGTGACGCGGTCCAGCTCGTGCCAGGGCACCCAGCGCACGACCTCGTCCTCGAGCCCCAGGTGGTGCAGCACGACCACCTCGGGATCCGCCCCGCTGCGGTCGGCCACGTCACCGAGCACGAGTTTCACCCGCTCCCGAGCGTCGGCTCCATCCACCTGGGCCACCAGGAACGGGCCCCGCTCGGCGGCGGTGGCCACTTCCACGTCGTGGGCATCGACCAGGCGCACACCGGCTGCCAGCGGATCCACCCCGAGGCGATCCCAGGCCAGGTCCAAGAAGCTCATGGCCGTCACCGTCTCGACAACCACCTCGCCGGCCTCCCCCAGGCCGGCCGCCGCACGCTGGCGCAGCAGGGCGACACTGCGCTCGGCGACCGACGGCGAGCCCGGCACGGCGTAGAGCACGCGGCCGTGTGTTCGCGCCGCGTCCACCAGGCGCTCGACGATGGTGGCGTACACCTCGTCGATGTGGGCGGCCCCGTCGTAGAGGTCGTCGAACGATGTGGCGTCAGGCACCACCTCGGCGGCCGGGTGCCGTCGGGTCCGCACGAACTGGGTCGGGGTGGCGGCGACGGCGCGGTGCACGGCGGGCGGCACCAGATCGGCGCCGGCCGGCCCGAGGCCCACCACGACCACGGTGGGAGGTGTGGATGCACTCACTGGTCCTCTGTCCCCTCGTCGCGCCGACCGGCGTCGGGCTCCCCTACGACCGGTCCCTCGACAACCGGTCCCTCGACAACGGGGCTCTCCTCCTCGGGCAGGAGCTCGAAGCCCTCCCCCACCTCCGCGGGCGGCACGACGCGCAAGTCCTCGGGGTCCCACCGACCGATCGAGGAGTCGACCCACACCTCGACCTCGTCCGCTGTCCGGCGCAGGGTCGCGTCCAGCAACTGGCCTGGGACCACCTCGTCGAGCAGGTACGCCACCACCGAGGCCGCCTCGTCGATCTCGGCCGGCCGACGCTCGTCGAGCAGCACCACGGCGAACCCACCGAGCATCGGGGTGATCTCGCTGATCTCTCCCTCGGCGAGCATGGACGCCACTGCCGCCACCTCCGGGTCGAGCTCGTCCTCGATGGCACAGGCGGAGGAGACCGGGTCCAGCCCGCGGCGTGGGGCCTCGTCGGCCAGGTCGGCGCCGTCCACCACGGCGGCGCGCAACCCGGCGAGTGCATCCCGGCTGGCCGGGTCGACGGCGACGCCCGCGAACGGATCCTCCTCGAGCGCCTCCTCACCGACCACGTCCTCGTCTGGTTCCTCCTCCTCGACGACCTCCTCGACGACCTCCTCGTCGAGTGCCTCCTCGTCGAGTTCGATCGCCACCCACGAGGCGCACAGCACCTCCACGGGCGGCTCCATCTCGGCGAAGACACCGGCCACTTCGGCATCCCGGTCCGCACGAGCCATGGCCACCCGCTGCACCGCCCGCTGAGCCGACAGTCCGTCGTCCAGTCGTTCCCCGTAGTCGCCGTACTGACTGAGCAGCACGTCGGCCCGCTCCCCGCCCGACACCAGCTCGGTGGCCTCGCCCATGAAGGCCTCGAGCGTCCGGCGAGCGCCCTGGCGGTCGGGCGCGCTGATCTCTCCCCCGAGGTCGTCGAGGGCCACGCGGGCAAGCTCGAAGTTGATCTCGCTGGTGACCACCTCGGCGACGAAGCCGGGGTCCCATTCGCCGTCGGCGGTCTGTGCCGACCCGGGTGCACCCATCCGCTCCCTCGCCTGCTGGTGCAGCATGTTGCCGTCGACTGCCTCGAGGATCTCCTCCAGGCGGCCTTCGGTGAGTTCGTAGGAGCCGACGCTGGCCACGACCGCGCCAGATGCACGCTGTGCCAGCCGCACGGTGGCCACCACCGTGAGGGCGATGGCCACGGCCAGCACCCCGGCCACGACGAGGCGGACCGGCCGACTCATGTCAGCGCCGATCGAGCCTGCCGGACGCGTCGGCGCTCACGGCAGTCCGATGCCCGGCGCGTCCTCGAACAGCGGGACGTCGTCGTTGCCCTCGGTGGGCGCCACCGGAGCCGGGCTGCTGCCTTCGGGCGGGATCACCTGCGCCGCTTGGTCGTCCCAGGTGCCGAAGCGTGGGTCCACCTCGACCTCGGCCCGTTCGAGCACTGCCTCGAAGATGGGAACCAGCCGCTCCCTGAGCAGCTCATCCCCCCGCTCGCTCTCCATCTGGACCTGGAGCTCGCTGCGGATCTCCTCGAAGCTGGGAATCTCGGGCTCATCCATCGCGGCGGCTTGCTCGTCGGGTTCCTCATCGGCATCACGGCGGATGATGTGGACTCCGAAATCGGTCACCACCGGTTCGCTCAGCTCGCCCACCTCGAGCTGGGCAGCGGCCGCTTCAAACTCGGCCACATAGCTGCCGGGGGGAAGGCACGGGAGACGGCCGCCATCGGCAGCAGACCCCGGATCGTCAGAGCGCTCGGCGGCCAGTTCGGCGAAGTCGGCACCGGCCTCGAGGTCGGCCAGCGTCGCCTCAGCAGCAGCGAACGCCTCGTCGAGCTGTTCGTCGGTAGGTTCACCTGCTCCGGGGTCGTCGGCGTCGAAGAAGAACAGGATGTGGCTGGCGCACGGACCCGGCTCGGGCGGCGTCATGGCGGCCTGCTCCTCCTCGAAGAAGGCCACCGCATCGTCGTAGCGCTCGCGCAACTCGGCCTCGGTGACCTCGCCACCGCCATCGGCCAACACCACTCGCAGGGCCGCCTCGTTGGTGGCTTCCAGGGTCACCAACGTCGCGCTCAACCCCTCGGGCATCGACGCAACGGTGCCCTCCTCGATCATGCCGGTCTGGGGGTTGGGTTCGCCGTACCGGCTGTCCAAGGTCCGGCGGGCCGCTTGCCGGTCGGCCTCGGTGATCTCAGCGCCGATTTCGGCCAGCGTGTCCTCGATCAGGAAGCGCTGTGCGTGCAGCGTGAGTATCACGGCGACGATGTCGGGGTTCCAGCTCCCGGCTGCCTCGCCGTGCAGCTGCAGCTCGCCGCCGGCCCCGGGCGCGCCGGCGTTGAAGATCCGGTTGGCCGCCGAGGGGTTCTCCTCCAGCCACGTCATCTCGTCGTTGAGCTGCGCCACGCTGACGGTCGACCCGTCCACCGAGAGCGCCGTCGGGTCGAGCGCGGACTGGCCGTTGGTGCATGCCGCAGCGAACACGGCGGTGGCCAGGAGAATGACGAGGAGGCGTTTCACAGACGGCCGAGCCTAAGGACCATGGGGTGGCGTTGCCAGTCACGTCCCGCCCGAGTGGCCGCCCCGACCCGGCCTCAACCATCCGCCACCAAGCCGCTGCCAAGCCGCCATCGAGCCGCCACCCAGCGGTCAGGAAGGAGTCCCCTCGGGCTCGAGGAGGTCCTCGAATGCCGCCGTCAACTCCTCGGGGGCCGTCCGGGCGGACGACACCTCGAGCACCAGCACCTTGGCCGCCTTGCGGTAGACGGCCTTGCGGTAGCGGCGGGCCAGGCGCATCTCGCGCGACGCCGCCAACCTGACGGGGCTGAGCGTGGCCGTGTAGCGCGGTTCGCCGAACCCTCGACCCTTGGCCACCGTCACCTCGGTGATGCCGAACGCCGCGCAGCGGGCCCGCAGCGCGGCCACGTCCACCAGCGCCAGCGCCGGGTCGGGCAGCGGGCCGAAGCGGTCGACCCACTCGGCGGCCCCGTCGTCCCCCGCGGCGGGCGTCGTGGCCGCCGCCCGTCGACGGTAGGCGTCGAGGCGCAGGTCGTCGCGCCCGATGTAGCTGGCGGGCAGGTGGGCGTCGAGGGGGATGTCGACGGTGACCTCGGTCGGGGTGGCCGGCTGCTCGCCGGACAGTTCGGCCACCGCCTCGCTCACCATCTGGCAGTACAGGTCGTAGCCAACCGCGGCGATGTGGCCCGACTGGCCGGTGCCCAACAGGTTGCCCGCGCCGCGGATCTCGAGGTCCCGCATGGCGATGCGGAACCCCGACCCCAGCTCGGTGGCCTCGCCAATGGTGCGCAGCCGCTCGTGGGCCTCCTCGCTGAGGGACACCTCGGGCGGGAAGAACAGGTAGGCGTAGGCCCGCTGTCCGGCCCGGCCCACCCGACCGCGCAGCTGGTGGAGTTGGCCGAGCCCCAACAGGTCGGCCCGGTCCACCACCAGGGTGTTGACCGTGGGCATGTCGATGCCGGACTCGATGATGGTGGTGCACACCAACACGTCGTAGGCCTGCTCCCAGAAGTCAATGACCACCTGTTCGAGGGCAGCTTCGTCCATCTGACCGTGCGCCACCGCAATGCGAGCCTCGGGCACCAGCTCGGCCAACTCGGCCGCCACCCGGTCGATGTCTCGCACCCGGTTGTGCACGAAGAACACCTGGCCTTCGCGCAGGAGCTCGCGCCGGATCGCCTCGGCCACCGCCCGCTCGTCGTAGGCACCGACGTGGGTGAGGATGGGCTGACGTTCGGCGGGCGCTGTCTGCAGCAGGCTGAGGTCGCGGATGCCGGTCAGGCTCATCTCGAGGGTGCGCGGGATGGGGGTGGCGGTGAGGGTGAGCACGTCGACGCCGGTGCGCAGCGCCTTGATGCGCTCCTTGTGGCCCACCCCGAAGCGCTGCTCCTCGTCGACCACCAACAAGCCCAGGTTGGCGAAGGTGACGTCCTCGGCCAGTAGACGATGGGTGCCGATGACCACGTCGACGGTGCCGTCGGCCAGCCCGGCAGCCACGGCGCGTGCCTGGCCCGGGGTGAGAAAGCGCGACAGCACCTCGACTCGCACCGGATACGGCGACAACCGGTCGCTGAAGGTGGTGAAGTGCTGCTGGGCCAACAGCGTGGTGGGCACCAACACGGCGGCCTGACGTCCGGACTGGATGGCCTTGAACACCGCCCGCAGGGCCACCTCGGTCTTGCCGAAACCCACGTCGCCGCACACCAGGCGATCCATGGGGTGGGGCGCTTCCATGTCGGCTTTCACCTCGGCGATGGCCTTGGCCTGGTCGGGGGTGGGTTCGTAGCCGAAGGCGTCCTCCATCTCGAGCTGCCACGGCGTGTCGGTGGGGAAGGCCACTCCTTCGGCGTGCTGGCGCTTCTGGTAGAGCACGACCAGTTCCTGGGCCACCTCGGCCACCTCGGCCCGCACCTTGGCCCGCGTGCGCTGCCACTCGGAGCCGCCCAGGCGGCTGAGCTTGGGCGAGTCGCCCCCGGCGTAGGGGCGGATGGACTCGGTCTGGTCGGCCGGGACGTAGAGCTTGTCGTCGCCTCGGTACTCGAGCAGCAGGTAGTCCCGCTCGACGCCGCCGATGGCGCGCTGCACCACCCCGCCGAAGCGGGCCACGCCATGCTGGTCGTGCACCACGGTGTCGCCCGGGCGCAGGTCGTCGAACACCGCCTGGGCGGCACGGCGCACCCGGTGCCGGCGATGGGTGCGGCGGCGGCCCGTGAGGTCGGCCTCGGCCAGCACCCCGACCCCCACCTCGGGCAGGACCACGCCGCGGTGCACCGAGGCAACCTCCACGGTGAGCCCGCCCCGGCGTACCGCATCGGCCGGCTGGCGCACCTCCAGTCCGGCGTCGTCGAGCACCCCGCCGAGCCGGGCGGCCGACCCAGCGCCGTCGGCGGCCACCACCACGAGGGCCCCGCCACCAGCCGCGCCGCCACGAGTCCCGTCGCCCGCGCCACCGGTCGTTCCGGCGCCGGTGAGCGTGCGCAACTGCTCGATCAGGGGGCGGCCCTCGTCGTGCACCGGGCGCCAGCCGGCCACCTCCACTGCGGGGGTGCTGTCCCGATCGGGTGTACCGACGATGCTCCACACGGGGGCGTCGGTGTGGTTGAGCAGCCGGTCGAAGGGAAGGTGCAGCGACGGCAGCGTGGTCCCCTCTGCCACGTCCCACGTGCGGGCCAGGGTGGTGGCCAGGTCGGCTTCCTCGGCGCCGATGTCGTTGGCCCGGTCGACCAGACGCGACGGCTCCACCAACAGCACCAGGGCGTCGGATCCGACGAGGTCGAACAGCACCTGCTCGTCGGTGGTCAGCCACGGCAGCCACGACTCCATGCCGTCGAAGACCACGCCGTCGGCCAGGCGCTCCCAGTGCTCCGCCCCCCACGGCGCCTCGAGCACCAGGGCGGCTGCCCGCTGGCGCACCTCGTCGGTGACGAGTAGCTCGCGGCAGCCGAACAGTTCGACCTCGGCCACGTCCAGCAGTGCCCGCTGGTCCCCCACCGCAAAGGTGCAGAGACGGTCGACCTCGTCGCCCCACAGGTCGATGCGCACCGGCGCGTCGGCAGTGGAACCGAACACGTCGACGATCGAGCCCCGCACCGCCACCTCGCCGCGGTGCTCCACCTGGTACTCGCGGCGGTAGCCCATGGCCACCAGGCGTTCCACCAGGTCGGTGGGGTCGACGCGGTCGCCGTGACCCACCACCACCGGGGCGGCCTCGGCCACGTGCGGTCCCAGCCGTTGCACCAGGGCGCGCACCGACGCCACCACCACCGCCGGCGCCGTGGCACCTCTCGGACCGTGTCGTTCGGGATCGGACAGCCGCCACATGGTGCGCAGCCGGCGTCCCATCGTCTCCACGCCCGGGGACACCCGCTCGAAGGGCAGCGTCTCCCAGGCCGGGAAGAACTCGACGGCGTCGGGGCCCAGGTAGACGGCCAGGTCGTCGGCCAGCCGCTCGGCTTCGGCGGTGGTGGGCACGGCCAGCACGACCGGGCGACGGTCGGTGCGGCGGGTCAGCCCGGCCACCATCAGGGCCCGGGCCGGTTCGGGCACGGCCACCAGGGCGTCGCGCCGTCCGAGCAGGTCGTCGAAACAGCTCAGCTCGGCCACCCGGTCGGCCAACGACGGCAGGGCCACCGGCGGGGCGCTCTGTGACGCCGTACCGCTGGTCACCGGGGTGTCAGGCACCGGGCGTCGTGGCGAGGTCCACGCCGTTCCAGCGCTCCATCGCCCGCTCGGGCCCGTCGGCCACCACCATCTCCACGGCGTCGGCGGCGGCGTCGACCACCCGGTCGAGCACCTCGCGCTCGCTGCGACCCACCGGGCGCAGCACGTGGTCGGCGCCTCGGGACGGGTCGGCGGGCTTGCCCACACCGAGACGCACCCGGACGAAGTCGTCGGTGTGGCAGTGAGCCTTGATGGAGCGCAGACCGTTGTGGCCGGCGAGGCCGCCCCCCACCTTGACCTTCATACGCCCCAGGGGCAGATCCAACTCGTCGTGCACCACCACCAGCCGCTGGGGGTCCTCGAGGCCGCAGCGGCGCACCATGGGGGCCACCGCTTCACCCGAGAGGTTCATGAAGGTGGTGGGCATGGCCAGCACGACCCGTTGCCCGTCGAGGCGCACCTCGGCGGTCTCCACGCGTTCGCGCTTGGCGGTGCGCAGGTCGCCCTGGTGGCGGTCGGCGAGGACGGTCACCACGTCGAAACCCACGTTGTGCCGTGTGCCGGCGTACTTGGGGCCCGGGTTGCCGAGCCCCACCACCAACCAGTCGGCGGGGGTGCCCCGCCGTGGCGCGGCGTCACCGCCCCGACGGCCGAACACCGCCGGGCGCCGCTCTCGTCGGCGCCGTCGCCCCCACCCACCCCGCCCGCCCGGGC
>JAFIEP010000088.1 GCA_020832495.1 Acidimicrobiia bacterium
GACGGTGCCGCCGGGGTCGGGTTGCAGCCCGACCCCGGCGGCGGGGTCGACCCGACCGGTGCGGGTCGGTACGCCGTACGCGTGCGCGACCTGTCGAAGACCTACGGCCACGGCGCCACCGCGGTCCACGCCTTGGATCACATCGACCTCGACGTGGCCTCCGGCGAGTTCGTTTGCCTGGTGGGCGCCTCGGGCTGCGGCAAGAGCACCCTGCTGTCCATCCTGGCCGGGCTCGACCAACCCACCGGGGGCACGGTGGAGCACACCGGCCGGGCGGCGCTCATGTTCCAGGAATCGGCGCTCTTCCCCTGGCTGACCGTCTCGGCCAACGTCGAGTTGGCGCTGCGGTTGCGGGGGGTGGGCAAGTCGGATCGCCGCCAGCGTGCCGCCGAGCTGCTGCACACGGTGCACCTCGACGGATTCGGGTCCAAGCGACCCCACGAGCTGTCTGGTGGAATGCGGCAGCGTGTGGCCATCGCCCGGGCCTTCGCCCAGGATGCCGACGTGCTGCTCATGGACGAGCCCTTCGGGGCACTCGATGCCATGACCCGCGACGTGCTGCACGCCGAGCTGGAGCGCCTTTGGTCGGAACGCTCGCTCACCATCTTGTTCGTGACACACAACGTGCGCGAAGCGGCGCGCCTGGGAGATCGGATCGTCGTGCTCTCCAGTCGACCGGGCAGGGTGGCCCGGACCTTCGAGGTCGACATTGCGCGACCCCGCCGCATCGAAGCGCCCGAGGTCTCGGAGCTCGCCGGCGAAGTGACCGAGGTCCTGCGAACGGAGGTGCGGCGCCATGGCAGCTGACACCGACCTCACGGTGCCTCCGGCGACGCAGACCGCAACCCCTGGCGGCTCGAGCGATCTCGACCGCGAGCTCGAAGGGCTCGACAACCTCGAGCGTCCTCAGGAACCCACGCGACCCCTCGTCCTGCGCGCCTGGTCGGTGGTGTGGCCCAAGGTGGCGGCCATCGCCATCGGCATCGGCCTGTGGCAGCTGGCCGTGTGGGCCGAGTGGAAGCCCGAGACGGTGCTCCCGCCGCCGGCCAAGGTGTTCGGCACCTTGTGGGATCGGCTGGTCGACGGGTTGCTCATCGAAGCAACGATGATCACCATGCAGCGGGCGGTGGCCGGTTTCGCGCTGGCTCTGCTCATCGGTGTGGTTGTGGGTGGCCTCGTCAGCCAACTCAAGGTGCTGCGCATCGCCTTCGGGTCGTTCATCACCGGCTTGCAGACAATGCCCTCCATTGCCTGGTTCCCGCTGGCCATCTTGTTCTTCGGACTCAACGAGCAGGCCATCTTCTTCGTTGTGGTGCTCGGCGCCACACCGTCGATCGCCAACGGCTTGATCAGCGGCGTGGACCACATCCCACCACTCTACAAGCGGGCCGGCAGGGTGCTGGGTGCCAAGGGGCTCTCCATGTTCCGCTTCGTGATCGTGCCGGCGGCCATGCCGTCGTTCGTGGCCGGGCTGAAGCAGGGCTGGGCCTTCGCCTGGCGCAGCCTGATGGCCGGTGAGCTCCTGGTGGTGATCGCCGGGCGACCGTCGATCGGCTTCCAGCTCCAGTTCGCCCGTGAGCTGAATCGCGCCGATCTGTTGATCGCCACGATGATCATGATCCTGATCATCGGCATCGTGGTGGACAGTGTTGTCTTCGGGTCGCTCGAGCGCTCGATCCGGCGTCGGCGGGGGCTGCTCGACACGTAGGTGCTGGTGGCGGGACACAGGTCCCGGCAGGCTCGCTCCGTCCCCTCGGGCGAGCCTGCCGGGTGCGCCTGGACCGGTGGCACCTGCGATCACGCTCCGCTGCGCTCGAGATCGTTTGTCAGATCCGGATCAGTGGCCGTTCACACGCCGGCAACACAAGATCACGCGCAGGAAACAGTCCCGGAACCCTCTCGATATCGACTTACTTCATCCTGACCTTCGTCTTTCGTGGAGATGAGCGTCAGCTCGGAGAGGAGTCCTGATGGAGAGCGGTGATGTGACGTGGATCCTGGTGTCGTCAGCCCTGGTGCTGTTCATGACCCCCGGTCTCGCCCTGTTCTACGGCGGCATGGTGCGCTCGAAGAACGTGCTGAACATGCTGCTCATGAACGTCTACTGCATGGGCATCGTTCCCATCGTGTGGGTGCTCGTGGGCTACTCGCTGGTGACCGGTGAAGGCCCGGCCGCAGGCATCATCGGCACGCTGGAGTACGCCGGCATGGCCGGGGTGGTCGATCCCGAGGAGATCCTGTTCGCCTTCTTCGCCATGACCTTCGCCGTCATCACCCCGGCACTCATCTCCGGTGGCGTGGCCGACCGCATGAAGTGGTCGGCGTGGGCCGTGTTCGTGCCGGTGTGGGTGCTGTTGGTGTTCGTGCCGGTCTTCTACTGGATCTACGGACCCAACGGCTGGCTGGAGGAGCGGGGTTCGCTCGACTTCGCCGGCGGCACGGTCATCCACATCAATGCCGGCGTTGCGGTGCTAGCCCTCATTGCGGTGTTGGGCAAGCGCCGCGGCTGGCCGAAGGACATCATGCCGCCCCACAACCTGCCGCTGGTCATGATCGGCGCCGCCATCTTGTGGTTCGGTTGGTTCGGCTTCAACGCCGGCTCGGCCGGTGCGGCCGACGCCTCGGCCATCCAGGCCTTCATGAACACCTTCCTGGCCGGCTCCGCAGGAATGATCGCCTGGCTGGCCGCCGAGACGGTCAAGGGTGGCAAGGCCACCACCTTGGGGGCCGCCTCGGGCATCGTGGCCGGCCTGGTGGCCATCACCCCGGCCGCCGGCCACGTCGGCGGGTTGGCGGCACTGGCCTTCGGCGCCATCGCCGGCGTGTTGTGCTTCGCCGCCATCTCCCTCAAGTACCGCTTCGGCTACGACGACTCGCTCGACGTGGTGGCGGTGCACCTCGTGGGCGGGTTGATCGGTGGGTTCCTCATCGGGTTCTTCGCCGACCCCGAGGCCTTCGGGGGCGCCGACTTCAAGGCGGGGCTGTTCTTCGGCGGTGGTGCCGAGCTGCTGGTCGAGCAGGTGCTCTCCATGGTGGTTGTCATGGCCTTCTGCTTCGTGGTCACCTACATCATCGCCAAGGCGCTCGACGCGACCATCGGGCTGCGGGTCTCCGAAGAGGACGAGACCCGGGGCCTGGATCTCTCCCAGCACGCCGAGACCGCCTACAACTTGACCGAGTCCGGTTCGATGGACCGGGTCTGATCCGAGGAGTCGACATGCTCAAGCTCGTGACCGCCGTCATCAAGCCCCACAAGGTCGACGACGTGAAGGAAGCCCTGAAGGCCGCCGGCGTCGGTGGCCTCACCATCACCGAGGTGCGAGGTGTCGGTCGCCAGGGTGGCCACACCGAGGTCTACCGCGGTGCGGAGTACAAGGTGGACCTGCTGCCCAAGGTCAAGGTCGAGGTCGTCGTCGACCTCGCCGACGCCGAGCGGGTGGCGGACGCCATCGTGGCTGCCGCCCGCACCGACACCATCGGCGACGGCAAGGTGTGGATCACCGACGTCGAGCGGATGATTCGCATCCGCACCGGTGAGCTGGGCACCGACGCCCTTTGACCTGCCGCTCCCACTGCGGCGGGCGGCACGTTCCCCCGGGTGACCCGACCGGTCGAGGCCCGCACCTCGCCGGTCGGGTCCTCCCGCGCTCTTCGTCGGGACCCGGAACGGGAACCGGCGACCCTCGGTCATCTTCCCGAAACACCCCCGAGACCGCGGGGCAACGCGCAGTGGCCATCCTGAACGGCGTATGACCATGCCCCTCGACCGGCAACGCCTCACCGACGACCCCGCCCTCGCCGGGCTCGACCTGTGTCGGGCCCTGAGCGACCGCACCGACGAGTGGCTGCAAGGCCTGTTCGCTGCCGCCATCGAGACCCAGCCCGACCTCGACGGGCGCGTGGCGTTGGTGGCGGTCGGCGGCTACGGGCGTCGGGAGCTGTCGCCTGAGAGTGACCTCGACCTGCTCCTGGTGGTGCCGCCACGCGAGGACGTGTCAGCACTGGCTCAGGCGCTGTGGTACCCGATCTGGGACGAGGGAGTGAAGCTCGGCCATGCGGTGCGCACGGTCAAGGAGGCGCTGTCGCTGGCCTCGACCGACCTCGACACCGCCACCTCACTGTTGGCGCTGCGCCACGTGGCCGGTGACCTGGCGCTGACCGAAGAACTACGGACCAAGGCCACTGCCCTGTGGGAGAAGCGGGCGCGGCGCTGGTTGGGCGAGCTGAGCACGTCGGTGCGTCAGCGACACGCCAGCGCCGGGGACACGGCGTTCCTGCTCGAACCCGACCTCAAGGACGGGCGAGGAGGGTTACGCGACGTCCACGCCATCGCCTGGGCCGAACAGGCCCGCTCGGTGATGCTCGAGGGCGACCTCGACGCCCTGGCCGGCAGCTACGAGGTGCTGTTGGCGGCGCGGGTCGAACAGCACCGCCGTACCGGACGGCCGGGCAACGTCCTGTTGCTCCAGGACCAGGACGCCGTGGCCGACGCCCTGGGGCTGGGCGACGCCGACGAACTGATGGCAGAGGTGTCCGCCGCGGCGCGGACCATTGCCTGGCGCAGCGACGAGGTGTGGGAACGGGTGGATGCCTCGCTCGCCGGGCCGGTCACCCACCTGCTGCGTCGCGACCGGTCGTTGGCCGAGGGAGTGGTCCTCCGTGACGGGCGCGTGCACCTGACCGCCGCAGCGGACCCTGCGGTCGACCCGTTGCTGGTGTTGCGGGTGGCGGTGGGGGCGGCCCGCACCGGTGCCCGTATCGACCGCGGCTCGCTCGAGCGTCTGGTGGCCGACGCACCTCCGCTGCCGTTCCCCTGGTCGGAAGAAGCCCGGGCGCTGTTCGCTGACATCTGGCTGGCCGGAGAGGGGGCCATCGACGTGGTGGAGGCGCTCGACCAGCGCGGGCTGTGGGTGCGGTTGCTGCCCGAGTGGGAACCGGTCCGCTCCAAGCCTCAACGCAACGCCTACCACACCTACACCGTGGACCGGCACCTGTGCGTGGCCGCCACCAACGCCTCGAAACTGGTCGACCAGGTGGACCGACCCGACCTGCTGGTGGTGGGTGCGCTGCTCCACGACATCGGCAAGGGCTACCCCGGGGACCACACCGAGGTGGGTATCGAGGTCGTGGATCGCATCGGGCGTCGCATGGGTTTCGACCCCGAGGACGTGGCCATCCTGGTCGACATGGTGCGCCACCACCTGTTGCTGCCCGACGTGGCCACCCGACGTGACCTCACCGACGACGCCACCATCGACCACGTGGCCGAGTTGGTCGGCACCCGTCAGCGACTCGATCTGCTCGCCGCGCTGACCGAGGCCGACTCCACGGCCACGGGGCCGGCTGCGTGGAACTCATGGAAGGCGGGTTTGGTCCGCCAGCTCGCCGAGCGGGTCCGCCACGTGCTCGACGGTGGTCGAGCCGACGAGGTGACGCCCACCGGCGAACTGACCGACCATCACCGCGCCCTGTTGGCCGCCGGCGAGCTGGCCGTGGAGGCCGACGGCGAGACCCTCACCGTGGTGGCGCCGGACCGCCCTGGGCTCTTCAGCCGGGTGGCCGGTGTGCTGGCCCTGCACGGACTGGACGTGCTCTCCGCCGAGGCCCACTCCGACGGCTCGGGGATGGCGCTCGAGGTGCTGCGTGTCGAGTCTCCCACCGGACCCATCGTCAACTGGGAGCCGGTGCGGGCCGACCTCGAGCGGGCGTTGGACGGACGACTGGCGCTGGCCGCTCGCCTGGCCGAGCGCGCCCGCACATACGGCCGCGGCGATCGACACAGCCCAGCGGTGGCGCAACCCGACGTGCGTATCCACAACGACCTGACCGAGGATGCCACCGTGGTCGAGGTGGTGGCCGACGACTCGGTCGGTGTCCTGTGGCGCATCACCCGAGCGATTGCCGAGCTGGACCTCGACATCCGGTCCGCCAAGGTGCAGACCCTCGGGCCGCAGGTGGTGGACAGCTTCTACCTGGTGGACAGCGACGGTCGGAAGCTGACCGACGATGCACTGTTGGCCGAGGTGGCCCGAGCCCTGCGCCACACGATCGAGACCTGAGCGACCCTGCGAACTGCCGGCGATGCGAGCCATATGTGTCGCAGGATGCCGGCAGTTCGAAGGGGGCTCACGCTCGGCGGCTGCCTGGTCCCGCACGGTGGCCGGAGCCCGAACTGCCGGCGATACGCGTGCCATGTGGGGCCGAACGCCGGCAGTTCGCAGGGGGCGAGTAGCGTGCAGGTGTGGCTGAGGATCCGAGCCCCGTGCACGCCTCCGAGGCAGATCTGCTCCGCTGGAGCCAGACACTGGCCGGCATCGCCCGGACCGGTCTGGGGTTCACCGAGAGTCGCTACGAGCAGGAGCGCTTCGAGGAGGTGCTGGCTGTGGCGGCCGACATCGCCGTGGCTGCGGGGGCGCAGTCCGACCCCGAGGTGCTCGTCGAGGAGTGGATGCGCAGCGTCGGTGACGGGGTGGCCGGGTACCAGACCCCGAAGATCGCCGTGGGTGCGGTGGTGGGCAACGAGCGAGGCGAGATCCTGCTGGTGCAGCGGGGCGACTCGGGGGTGTGGCTCTACCCGACCGGCTGGGCGGACATCGGCTACTCGGCGTCGGAGGTGGCCATGAAGGAGGTGGAGGAGGAGACGGGGATCGAGTGCGAGGTGGTGCAACTGCTCGCTGTGCTCGACGGCCTGCGCCTCGGCTTCACCCGCATCCCGCTCTACTCGCTGATCTTCCACTGCCGGGCCATCGGCGGCGAACTCTGCGCTCATCCGCTCGAGTGCGCCGACGTGGGCTGGTTCGCCCGGGATGCGCTGCCCGAGCCGCTCGCCGGGTACGACCTGTGGGGCGAGATGGCGTTCGCCGCCATCGACGGCAAGGAGGTGGAGGTCCACTACGACCGCCCACGTCGGCCGCCGTGGCGCCCCGCTGACGTGTAGCTCCCTGTGGGTTTGCCGCCGCGACCACGACCCCGCTGGCGGACGCAGCAGCAGGTCACGCCGAGGTGCTAGGCAGAGAGGGCACTCACGCGCTCCGGGTGGCGCGCGAGTCGTTGACCATCGAGGGCACCACCGGGTGCGGATCACAGGGGGAACCATGGGCGAGGTGCCAGCCACCATGCCGTCGGCCACCGAGGCGGCTGATGCCATGGCACGGGGTGACTACACGGCCACCCAACTGCTCGAGCGATGCCGGGCGGAGATCGAGGCGCGCAACGACGAGCTGAACGCCTTCGTGGTGCTCGACCTGGACCGAGCCGCGGTGGCTGCTGCGGAGGTCGATCGTCGACGAGCGGCGGGGGAGCCGCTGGGGCCGTTCGCCGGGGTGCCGCTGGGCGTGAAGGACCTCGAGGACTGCGAGGGGCTCCCCACGTCCCACGGGTCGCTCCTCTACAAGGACGGCCCGGCGGCACCGGCTGATTCGCTGCACCTGGCCCGCCTGCGCGCTGCGGGCGCCATCCCCATCGGCAAGACCGCCGCACCCGAGTTCGGCACGGTGCACTTCACCCGCACCAAGGCGTGGGGGGTCACCCGGAACCCGTGGGACACCTCTCGCACGCCCGGTGGGTCCTCGGGTGGCTCGGCGGCCGCGGTGGCTGCGGGCATGGTCCCGTTCGCCACGGCCAGCGATGGCGGCGGCAGCACCCGCATCCCTGCCTCGTTCAGCGGGCTGGTGGGCTTCAAGCCCAGCTTCGGGCGGATCCCCCACCCGGCGGCCGACCCCTCCCAGACGGCGGTCGACGGGGTGGAGGTCACCACCGTGGCCGATGCCGCTCGCCATCTCGACGTGACCGCCGGCCCCGACGCGCGGGACCGCACCTCTCTGCCGGCCCCGACCATCCGCTACGCCGATGCCGCCGAGGCGCACGATGTCAGCGGGCTCCGCGTCGGCTGGTCGGCCGATCTCGGATTCGCGGCCGTCGACCCCCAGGTGGCCGAACTGTCGCGCGCCGCAGCCGAGGCGGCGGCCACCGCCGCCGGCGCCGAGTTGGTCGAGGTCGACGTCACGCTCACCGACCCGGTGCGCACCTGGCTGGCGGCGGGGGCGTTCAGCCTGTGGCTGGCCATCGATCCGGCAGCCCACTGGCCCGGCCGCGCCGACGACCTCACGCCGTTCGTCCGGCGCGGCCTCGAGGCCACCGCCGAGCTCCCCGTCCCGGCGCTCGTGGGGTCGCTCAACCGGCGTCTGCAGCTCGAAGCGGACTGTGCCCGCATCTTCGAGCGGGTCGACGTGCTGTGCACCCCCACCACGGCCTGCGTGGCCTTCGACGCCGACGGGCGGCCGCCCATGGAGATCGGTGGGGTCGACCTCGTCGAGCGCTACGGCCTGCCGGCAGCGGGGGCCATGAGCGTGCCGTTCACCATGCTGGCCAACCTGTGCTGGAACCCCGCCTGCTCGGTGCCGGCGGGACTCGACGCCGACGGATTGCCCGTCGGGCTGCAGTTCGTCGGTCGCCACCACGCCGACCACGAAGTGCTCCGCCTGGCGCGCCTCGCCGAGCAGGCCAGCCCGTGGCCCCGCCACGCTCCCCGGCCGGCCTGAGTGGTCGGACCAGCGACCGTGGGCGACCACCCCTGCGGCCGTCTCGGCAGTGCTGGAGGCCGAAGGGGTCACCTCGATCGAGGCCATCGAGCACGCGGCTGGGATGGACGTGGCCCGGTGCCTGGCGACCGGCGGGCTCTCGATGGGTGAGGTTGCCCGGCTGCAGGAGCGGCTGCTCGGTTGAGGGACGTCCTCAGCGGTCGGGACCGTCGCGGAGGAAGCGTTCCACCTCTTCGACCAGCGCCGGACCAGTGGCCTCCTCGAGGTCACGACCGTCCCAGGCCTCTTCGAGCCCGGCGATGTACTCCTGGGAGTCGAGGTCGCCGGTCACCACGAGGTCGATCTGTTCCTCGTAGTCGGTGGCCGCCGCCGCCAAGGCGTCGCCGTCCACGTCCACCTCCAGCAGGCGCGCCAACCGAGCCACCAGAGCCAGGGCTGCCTTCGGGGACGGAGCGTTGGGGACGTACGACGGCACCGCTGCCCACAGCGAGGCCGACGGGACACCGGCCCGAGCGAAGGCATCGTGCAACACGCCGACGATGCCAGTCGGTCCCTCGTAGCGCGAGGGCGTGAGCGACAACTGTTCGACCACCTCGGTGCTGTAGGCGGTGCCGTACACGGTGGTCGGACGGGTGTGGGGGACATCGGCCAGCAGCGCGCCCAGTGTCACCACGAGGCGGACGTCCTCGGCGGCGGCGAGGTGGGTCACCTGCTCGCAGAAGGTGCGCCAGCGCAGCTCGGGTTCCGTTCCGAGGAGGCAGATGACCTCGAGATCGTCGCGGACCACGGCGTGGGAGAAGGTGTTCTCGGGCCACGTGAGGCGTCGGGTTCCGTCCTCGGCGAGCGACACAGTCGGGCGCGTGGAGGAGAAGTCGTAGAACTCCTCGGGGTCGACCGAGCAGAACGCTCGAGCTCCCCAGGTCTCACGCAGGAACTGCAGGGCCAACGACGCCGCCGATCCGGCGTCGTTCCATCCTTCGAAGGCCACCAGCAACACTGGGCTCCGAGCAGCGGGTACCTCGTCCCATCGCAGGTGGGAGCCGCCGGTGGGATCGGTCGACGCCATGGGTGCCACCGTACCGGGTCAGCGGGCCGGTGGGCTCGGCGGTCTGGTGGGGCGGCCGCGGGGGGGGGCCGGGGCGCGCGGGTGGTTGGGGGGGGG
>JAFIEP010000094.1 GCA_020832495.1 Acidimicrobiia bacterium
GACGGGGGTGGGTGCGCCGTGCGCTACCCCACCCCCGTCGGCGGTCGACCTTCAGAGAGCAGCGGCGCCGTGCGGCGTGGCCCTCTCACGTGTTGGTACTACTCGTGTGCCTCTGGCGCGAAACGGTTGGCGGCTCAGGAGCCGCGCAGGCGCACCATGCGCTGGGTCTTGCGCTTGGCCAGTTGCCGCTCGAGCTTCGATGCAGCCATCTCGACCGCAGCAAACGGGTCGGCGGCCTGGACCTTGCACTGCAGGGGCGAGCCCGGTCCGGCCATCACCACCTCGCAGACCTCCGACTCGCTGATGCGCGGATTGTGGTGCGCCGAGAAGTGCACCTCCGCTCGGTCGAGGCGCTGATCGAAGCGCTCCAGACGACCGATCCGTTCTCGAGCTGCCGCTTCGAGAGCGGGCGAGAGCCGGGTGTGGCGGCTGCTGACGGTGATGTTCACAGTGTCACCTCTCCTTGCCAGGACCGCCCGGTGTGGGCGGTCGACCCACAGGACTTCACTCAGTGTAGGGAACGAAACTCGCCGCTGCCGGGACGCCGTCGCCGAGCGGGGCGCGCCGATCAGGCCGATCGGCCGAGCGGGCACCCCACGGTCGGATCACCGGAGGCGGTCACAAACCAGACGACCCACCATGCGTTCGGCCAGGTCGTCGTCACTCGGGTGGTCGCCCGCCTCGAGGCGACGCCGGGCCTCGTCCAAGCGCTCGGAACGCAGCGACGGCGAGCCGAGGATCTGCTCGATGACACCGTCGGGGAGTTCGACGGCCGGGATCAACGGGGTGGCCGCCGCACCCGTGGGAGGCGCTCCCGCCGTAGCCCGCAGCGCCTCGAGCGTCTTCGTCACCTGGGTCTTCGTGGGTTGCATCCGCCACTCCCGTGTCGAGGTCTGACCACACCGCCGTCGTCGCCAACCACTTTGTTGCGGTGAGCATCGGCCGAACATCGCCCCGCCTTGAGGACGGAGCGGTCGCGATCGGTCAACGATCAGCGGCTGCCCCGGCACCCGGCCGATCCCACCCATCGGTCGTGGTCAGTGCCACGGCGTGCACGCTGGTGGCACCGGCAGCGACGAGTGCCTCGGCAGCGGCGAGCACCGTCGACCCCGTGGTGATGACGTCGTCGACCACGACCACCGGACCACTGCACCGACGGACCGGCCGGAAGCGGACGTGGCCGCGGCGTTGGCTGGCCGAACGCCCGTGCTGAGGGCCGACGTCGGGCGGGCGCAGGAGCAGGCGCCGGACCGGACACCGGGCCCAACGCCCCAGCCACCGAGCCAGTTCCTGAGACTGGTCGTAGCCGCGCTGGCGGCGACGTTCGAGCCCGGTCGGGGCCCACGTCACGGTGACCCGCTCGGTGAGCGGCTCCAGTTCCTCCGACATCAGGCGCCCGGCAGCGCGAACCATCCGACGATCGCCCGACTTGAGGGCCAGGACCAGCGCCCGGCCGGCACCGTCGTGGCGGGCCAACGCCGACCAGGTCGTGAGCGGGGCGGGCGGGGTCGGGAGTCGCGCTGGTCGGCGCAGGGTGGTGGCGCACCGCCGACACACGGTGGCCGGTGCCACCACGGCATCGCCGCAGTCCACACAACGATCGTCGACGTACCACGAGCGCACGATGCGCTACTGGGGGATGAAGAACGGCGGTGGCTCGCCGGCGGCGATGGCCTCGGCCCGCCTCACCACGGCGTCACTGCTGCCGTCATGGGTGAGGATGTAGAAGCGCCGGTGCACGACGGCCGCCAGGACGGCGTCCGCCACCTCGGCCGGGTCGATGCCCGACTCGATGAAGCCGGCCATCAGCCCGGCGATGCGATCGTCGCTCTCGGCGTCGCCCCCTGCCGGGGTCGCTTCCTGGGTTGCACCGTCGCCGGCCACCGCCGGGCGGTTCCGACTCGACTCGTGGATCCGAGTGCGCACCCAGGCCGGACACAGGACGGACACACCGACCTCGGAGTTCATGAACGCCAGCTCGTGGTGGAGGGTCTCAGAGATCGACACCACCGCGAACTTCGACGCGTTGTAGGGCCCCATGAAGGGAGCGGAGAACAACCCAGCCACCGAGGCTGTGTTGACCACGTGGCCCTCGCCCTGGGCCACGAGGTCCGGGAGGAACACCTTGATCCCGTGGATGACGCCCCACAGGTTGACCCCGAGCACCCACTCCCAGTCCGCGATGGGCATCTCGCCCATGGCGCCGCCGGCGCCGACACCGGCGTTGTTGCAGATCACGTGGACACCGCCGAACGCGTCGAGCGTGGCCGCCCGCAGCGACTCCACAGAGGAGAGGTCGGAGACGTCGCAGACCATGGAGCTGACGTCGCGCCCGTGGCGGCGGACCTCGGCCGCCGCCTCCTCGAGTGGCTCCGGTTCGATGTCGGCCAACATGACGTGCATGCCCGCTGCGCCGAAACGCAGCGCCATGGCGCGGCCGATCCCGCTGGCGGCCCCGGTCACGACGGCCACCCGCTCGTCGAGATGCTCCATGGTCAGTACCGGTAGTGATCCGGCTTGAACGGACCCTCTGCGGGAATCCCGAGGTAGGCCGCTTGGTCCTCGGTCATCTTGGTGAGCTTCACACCGAGCGCATCGAGGTGCAGCCGCGCCACCTTCTCGTCGAGCTTCTTGGGCAGCGTGTAGACCCGGTTCTCGTAGACCTCGTTGTGGGCGTAGAGCTCGATCTGGGCCATGGCCTGGTTGGTGAAGCTGTTCGACATGACGAAGCTGGGGTGCCCGGTGGCGCAGCCGAGGTTGAGCAGGCGCCCCTCGGCGAGGACGATCACCGAGTGACCGTCGGGGAAGACGAACTCGTCGACCTGGGGCTTGATGGTCACGCGCTGCACGTCGCTCATGCGCTTGAGGCCGGCCATGTCGATCTCGTTGTCGAAGTGACCGATGTTGCCCACGATGGCCTGGTGCTTCATGCGGGCCATGTGCTCAGCGGTGATGATGTCCTTGTTGCCGGTGGCGGTGATGAAGATGTCAGCGGTGTCGAGCACGTCCTCGAGCGTGGTGACCTGGTAACCCTCCATGGCTGCCTGCAGCGCACAGATCGGGTCGACCTCGGTGACGATGACGCGAGCGCCCTGGCCCCGCAGCGAGTCAGCGCACCCCTTGCCGACGTCGCCGTAGCCACACACAACGGCCGTCTTGCCGCCGATCATCACGTCGGTGGCCCGGTTGATGCCGTCGATGAGCGAGTGACGGCAGCCGTAGAGGTTGTCGAACTTGGACTTGGTGACCGAGTCGTTGACGTTGATGGCTGGGAACAACAGCGAGCCGTCGACCTGCATCTGGTAGAGCCGGTGCACGCCGGTGGTCGTCTCCTCGGTGACGCCCATGATGGCCTCGGCCACGCCGTGCCACCGCTTCGGATCTTCGGTCAGGCTGGTGCGGAGCAACTCGAGCACCACCGCCCACTCCTCGGAGTCGTCCTCGGTGGTGGCGGGCACGTGACCAGTGCGTTCGTACTCGACGCCCTTGTGCACCAGCAGCGTGGCGTCACCGCCGTCGTCGAGGATCATGTTCGGACCGGTACCGCCATTGGCACCTGAGCCGTCGGGCCAACGCAGTGCCTGCACGGTGCACCACCAGTACTCCTCGAGCGTCTCGCCCTTCCAGGCGAACACCGGCACGCCGGAGGGTGCGTCGGGAGTGCCCTCGGGGCCCACCACTACCGCCGCAGCGGCGTGGTCCTGGGTGGAGAAGATGTTGCACGACGCCCACCGGACCCGGGCACCGAGAGCGGTGAGGGTCTCGATCAGCACGGCGGTCTGCACAGTCATGTGCAGCGACCCGGTCACGCACGCCCCGGCGAGCGGTTGGCTGTCGGCGTACTCGGCCCTCACCGCCATCAGCCCGGGCATCTCGTGCTCGGCCAACTGGATCTCCTTGCGGCCGAACGCCGCGAGCTGGAGATCCGCCACCCGGTAGTCGAGTGCGTCGGTGCCCCCGAAGGCGGTGGTGATCGTCATGGTCATCTCTCCTCTCGACGGGGCGCGATGGCGCCCCCTGCGGCGAGGAGTCTATGCCGGGGGTCGCAGAGGCGACACACGGCCCTCACCCACTGGCTGCCAGCGCCGCCTTCAGCTCGTCCAACACCGCCACGGGTCCGGGGTCCACCCCTTCGTTCAGCGCCAGGTGCAGGCTCACGAAATCGCCGATGTACATGAGATCGAGCAGCTGGGCCAGCGTGCCGTCGCCAGCGGCCACCACCTCGTCCTGCCCGGAAGTCACCTCGCGCAGGACCTCGTCGACGAAGGCGATGCGGCGGGCGATCTGGGGATGTTCGAAGTCATGGCGCAAGGTGACCACGCGGAACACCTGTCGGGTGACGTCCCCGTGTTGGCCCCACCCGCAGATCTCGTTGTGGCACAGCTCGGGGTAGGTGTTGGCGAACGCCGGGATCTTGGCGTTCTCGTTGCACTGTGTCTTCCAGCGTCGGGCAGCGACATCGCCGAGTCCGCTGCCCCCGTAGATGAGGGGGATCTGTCGACCGATCCGCCGGGCCAACGCAGCTGCGGGGTTGTCGGAGGCCACCAACTCGTCACGTCGGGCACGGAGCTGGGCAATGGCTGCCTCCACCCAGGCGACGGCACCAGGGAACAAGCCGAGCTGTTCGAAGACGACCAACGGCGGAATGGTCATGGCAGCCACGGCGGCCCGGGGCATGGGGATGGTGGGGTCGACACGAATCCACGGTGCCTGCCACTCGGTGGCCAAGTCGGCCAACGCGCCGCCCTGTGTCACCACCAGCATCCGACCGCCGGCCATGGCCGCTGCGCTGGCCGCCTCGAGGGTCTCCTCGGTGTTCCCCGAACACGACACGGCCACCACCAGCGTGTGGCGATCCACGAAGTTGGGCAGGCTGTAGCCCTTGTGCACCACGACGGGCACCGCCATGAACGGCCCAGCGGCCACCGTGAGCACGTCGCCCACCACCCCGCTGCCGCCCATGCCGATCACCAGCACGTTCTCGATCTCGTCGTGCTCGGGCAGGCCGGTCAACTCACCCGTCTGGGCCAGTGCCGCGGTCGCCTGCTCGGGCAGGCCGGCGATCAGGTCGGCCATGCCCAGCGAATCGGGGTGGTCGCTCACGATCCGCCGCCGGTCGACACCACCTCGCCCGCATCGATGCGAGCCTGGTACCGGGCGTGATCACTGTCGTCGACGGCGCGAGCTTCGTCCACCAACATGACCGGGATCCCGTCACGCACCTCGTAGGCCCGCTGCAGTCGCGGGTTGTAGAGCATGGCCTCGTCGTCGAAGACATAGAGCGGTCCCTTGTCCTCGGGGCACACGAGAACCTCGAGCAGCCGTTCGTCGAGCATCATGTCGCTGTGCCTCCCTGGGCATCGGGGGTGGAAGGAGTGAGCTCGGCATCGGCGCTGCGGATCAACTGCCGCACCTCGCCGACCCGTTGCGCGCACTCGTCGGTCGTGGACGCCTCGACGTTGAGACGCAGCAGCGGCTCGGTGTTCGACGGCCGCAGGTTGAACCACCAGTCGTCGGCGCTCACGGTCAGACCGTCGAGCCGGTCCGAGGAGTGGTCGGCGAAGTGGCCGGCAACCTCGTCGATCACGGCGTGGGGGTCGGTGACACGCGTGTTGATCTCACCTGAGTCGGCGTAGCGTTCGAACGGGCGACGGAGTTCCGACAGTGGCACGTCGGCCACGCACAGCGCCTGCAACACCACCAGGGCCGCAATGATGCCCGAATCGGCCCGGTAGTTGTCGGCAAAGTAGTAGTGACCGGAGTGCTCGCCCCCGAAGGCGGCGCCGGTCTCGGCCATGACGGCCTTGATGTAGGAGTGACCCACCCTGGTGCGGACCGGGGTACCACCGTGTTCGGTGATGACCTCGGGCACCGAGCGCGAGCAGATCAGGTTGTACAGCACGGTGGCGCCCGGGTGTCGCTTCAACATCTCGACCGCCACAATGGCCGTGGTGGTGGACCCCGACAGCAGCTCGCCCTGTTCGTCGACGAGGAACACCCGATCGGCGTCGCCGTCGAAGGCCAGTCCCACATCCGCGCCGCTCGAGCGCACCTTGGCCTGGAGGTCCACCAGGTTCTCGGGCTCGATGGGGTTGGCCGGGTGGTTCGGGAAGGTGCCGTCGAGCTCGCCGTACAGCATCTCGAGGTCGAAGGGGAGCCCCTCGAACACCGCCGGGGCCACCAGCCCGCCCATGCCGTTGCCGGCGTCGGCCACCAGACGCCGCGGACGCAGCACCGAGCGGTCGACGAAGGAGTGGACATGGGTGACGAACGGCCCGAGGGCGTCCTCGGTGGACACGGTGCCGATGGTCGCTGCCGCGGGCAACCCGCCGGCGGCGTCGGCCTTGATCTGCTCGAGACCCGACTCGACACCCACCGGTCGGGCGCCGGCGAGGCACAGCTTGATGCCGTTGTACTCGGCGGGGTTGTGCGACGCCGTCAGTTGCGCGGCCGGCGCGTCGAAGTGGCCGGCGGCGAAGAAAACCTCATCGGTGGAGCACAGCCCCAGGTGGACGACGTCGATGCCTTGGCTCGTGACGCCCTCGGCGAAAGCCCGGGCCAGATCGGGACCGCTCGGGCGCATGTCGTGACCGATGAGGATCCGCTCGGCAGGGCCTCCCTCGAGTGAGGCGAAGCGGGCGAACCCGGCGCCGATGGCAGTCACGACCTCGGCATCGATCTGGTCGGGGACGGTGCCTCGGATGTCGTAGGCCTTGAAGATGGGCTCGAGTCGCTCGATGGGGATCGCCATAGCGGCCTCACCCTACTCTGCGACTCCGCCAGGCTCGTCCAGCGACTCGGTCGCCTCGAGGTCGTAGACGCCCAGGGCACTCCAGGCTCGGATGCGAAACAGGTCACGCACCAGCCGGGCTGCATCACGCACCACCCGCACGGTGGAGCCGCCGGTGTTGACCACCGTCACCGGCACCTCGTGCAGGGAGAACCCGTAGCGCTCGACGAGCAGGAACAACTCCACGTCGAAGGCGAAGCCGTCCACGTGGGAGTGCGAGAAGAGGATGCGGGCCACATCGCCGCGGAAGGCCTTCAACCCGCACTGGGTGTCTCGGTGGTGGCCGAGCAGCACCACCCTGGTCAGCAGGTTGATGGCCCTCCCTCCGAGTTCGCGGACCCGGCGAGCCCGCACCAACGTGGTGGTGTCGGTGTGTCGACGGGACCCGACCACCACGTCCCAACCGGACTCGACCTCGGCGAGCAATGTGAGCAGATGGTCAGGGGAGTAGGCCAGGTCGGCGTCGGTGAAGGCCACCGTCCGACCCCGGGCCACCAACATGCCGGCCCGCACCGCTGCGCCCTTCCCCCGGTTCACCGGCTGGCGGACGACCCGGTCCGCACCGGCCTCGCTCGCCCGTTCGGCGGTGCCGTCGTGAGAGCCGTCGTCCACCACGATGACCTCGACGCCGCCGTCGTCGTGGACGTCGGCCAGCGCCTGGCGGATGACCGCCACCGACGCTCCGATGTCGGGCTCGCGGTAGGCGGGCACCACGACGCTGAGGCGGAACTCGCCCGGTGGGGCCGGACGGGCCGTCGGCGAATCGAGCGCTCGCCGCACACTCTGGGCCCGTGTCCGACGAGCCCACGTCCATCCGATGGCGCCCACCGCAGCGACACCGGCAGCGGCCACCACGGTCCGGTCCGCGCCCCTCATCGTTCGCCCGGGGGTGGGCCCCAACCCGGTGGGTCCGTTGCTGCAGACGGGGCGTCGCCGCCCTCCGGCGAAACGGTCGGCGTCGACGTCGCCGCCGGCGAGGTGCTCGGCATCGCGGTGGTCGGTGCGGGGTCGACTCCGGGGATGTCGCCCTCGGCCGGGCGAGCCGGCGGGGGGCCCGGGGCGGTGGCCACGGCGCCGCCTTCGGCCTCGGCCCAGAACCGTGCCGGTGGTGGCATGGCGACCGTGCCGGCTCGCCACAGCAGGATCAGCGCCGCCGCCCCGAGGAAGGTCAGGAACCACGACAGGTAGTCGACAGGGGTGAACCCGTAGACCAGCTCCACGTCGTTGGCGGTCGGGATCACCACCATCAGGTTGGGTGTCACCCGGTAGGGCCCTTCGGCACCGTTCACCGTCCAGTTCGGGAAGTACGACACCTTCACCAGGACCGGCACACCGGTCCGGTCGACGCTGAACGACACCCGGTCCTCGTCGGTGTGGACGTCGCTGACCGTGACCGCGGGCTCGGGTGACACGACCGGCAGGTCCCCCTCCTCGATCCGTTCCCAGTCCGAGGGGCCGTCGGCGGCCAACAGCACGTCCCACGCCAGCGGATCCTCGTACCACTCGACCGCCATGTCGAGCCACACCTCGCCGGCCACGTCGACCCCTTCCACGACGGCAGGACGATTGGCCACCGCTTCGACGAGCGGGGCGTCGGCCACCTCGTAGACCTTCCACGGGCCCGACTCGGCCACCAACAGCAGGTCCGGATGCCCGTCGGCGAGCGCCTGCATGTGCTCGGAGATGGCCATGTAGTAGCGGACGCCGAACATCTGCAGGTGATTGACACCGATGTCGAAGGTGGCCTCGTCGGGGGCGCCCGGCGAGTAGGGCAGATCCCGCTGTGCATTGGACCCCGCAGCAGACAGCTTGTCCTGGTTGAGGAAGTGATACGGCGTGGTGACCGACGTCTCGAAGTAGAGGCCTTCCATCGAGCCGATGCAGCCCTCGGTCCAGAACGGCAACAGCATCAGTGCCATGGGGGTGCCGTAGCGATCGTGCTGACTCTCGTGTTCCCACATGGCTCGGCCACACCCACGGTCCTCGCCCAACGCCTCCATCGTGGTGACGATGGCGTGGTACTCCGGCCAAGCCTTGCGGGCGTTCGGACGGTCGTCCTCATAGCCAACGAAGTTCCACTCGGCCCAGCCACCTGTGAAGAGCCGCTGGTCGGTGCTCAAGAACGCCCACCGGTACGTGCCCGTCTCGTCGACGCCGCCGCCAGGCATCATCTGCATCGGCATGAGCAACAGCACGAATGTGGCCACGGTGGCCAGCCCGGCGGTGACCCACCGGATGGCCCGCACCGGACGCCGCACGTCAGGGGCGACCAACGACGCCAGGGTGCGGCCGAACTCGCTGACGCCGATGGCGGCCAGCAGGTAGATGCACAAGTAGTAGAAGGGCGTCAGCCGTGCGTTCCACAGGCGACCCTCGGGCGTGTAGATGACCGCCACGGCGGCGACCAGCGCCGTGAGAGCGAGGACCAGGCCGGCTCGGCGGCGGTTCACGAGCGACAACAACACACCGACCGCAGCGAGGGCCAACATCCACTGCAGCGGCGGGAAGTCGAACAACGAGTCGGGGATGAGCGGGGCGTAGCAGGGCTCGCTGCGAGCCAGTTCCGATTCCGGATCGATGCCTCGGTCCCACAGCAGCGTGCAGTAGTTCTCCTTCTTCTCCCACCCCATGTCGTTCATGTAGCCGCGACGCCAGACGAAGGGCAGCACCCACCACGCCGACAGCAGGCCGGCCACCGGCATGGTGGTGGCCAGATAGCGCAAGCGGGCCACACCGGGTCGGACCAGGAACCACACCGCCGTGCCGGCGAGGGCGAAGAAGGCCGGGATGATGTGGGTGAGGCCGCACAGCGTCAGCAGCACGGCGGCCAGGGCCCGGTGGCGGCCCGTCTCGAGGCCGCGCCCGACCACCCCCAGGTACACGATGGCCAGCGACAGGCTGATCGAGAAGGCGAACTCCCCGGCCAACGTGGAGGCCAGGTTGCCGCCGAAGATGTTGAACGAGTGGTCGAACAGGAACAACGTGGTCCCGAGTGCCAAGAGCGGCGGGGTGGGGAACGGCAGGCGGGTGAGACGCCCGAAGGCCCAGGCGGCGGCCGGCATGGTGACGACGCCGCTGATGGCCACCAGCTTGAAGGCCACGCCGTAGGGGATGACGTAGCTCAGCAGGGCGATGGCCAGCGCCGGCGGCACCATGTAGAAGTGGTAGGCGGGTAGCCCGGCGTACCAGTCGGGTGACCACCCGGTGAGGCGGCCTCGGGGCAGCAGCTCGTCCCTCAGGTAGGCCGGACCCCACACGTGGGCGCCCATGTCCCCACCGGCCGGCGTGGTGTCGCGCAGTATCAGGTTGTCGCTGAAGTCGAGGAACGGCCAGGCGCGGCTGACGTTGACCACGAACCCCACGTGGTGGGCAACCAGTGCAGTGCACGCCCCGACAATCGCCAACGAGATCCAGCCCTCGATCGGCATGTGGCGCACGCGGCTCGGGGCCCGCCGGATCCAGCCGAACCGTCCGCTGTCGGGATCGGCCGAGGCCGATGCCCCTGCTTCGGCGGTGGCGGTGGCGGGCGGCGCGGTGGCAGCGTCGCGCACCGACGGATCAGCCGAGGGGTCGTCGGGGGCGTCGGGGGCGTCGGGGGCGTCGGCGGCGTCGGTAGAGGCGTCGGTCATGAGTTTCGATCGAGCGGGTAGGCGGGGCCATGGTGCCATCCCGACACCACCGACGGAGGGCAGCCGCTGCCGAGCGCCGCACACCGGCGTTCCGCCGAGGTGCTGGCGCCGCACATCGCGCCACCATGCCGGGGCTGCCCGCGGTCAACCATCAGCCGGCGACGGGCACCAGGCCCGACAGCACCGCCACGGTCGTCAGGTTGAACCCCACGTGCGCCCAGATGGCCGGCCCGAGTCGACCCGTGCGGTGGGCCAGGACACCGAACACCACACCGACTGCCACCAGCGCAGGGAACTGGAGGCTCTGCAGGTGCGCAATGGCGAAGAACATGGCCGTCAGGACGATCGACCAGCCCGCCGTCATGCCCCGCTTGCACAGCGCACGCATGGTCAGACCGCGGTAGAAGAGTTCCTCGGCGAAGGGCGCACCGAAGCCGACCACCGCCACCAACACCACCAGCCCGACAGGGTCCGCCGCCGAGGCAACCACTTCGCGGGCGGGCTCGGCCACCTCCTCGGGGTCCACCAACCACGAGATGGCGTTGTAGAACAGCACCACCCCCACCTGGCAGGCCACACCGATGGCCAGCCCGATGGGAACGTCGCGGGCCCGCTGGCTCAACCCGAAGTCGACCCTCAGGCTGGTGCCCTTCCGCCAGGCGGCCACGACCGGCACCCCGATGAGGCCGAGCCACAGCGGGACCTGCAGGATCATGGCACGGGTGGTGAAGTCGAAATCGAACGCCGTGCGGTAGATCTCGGCGGCCAACCCGAGATCACCCCGGGCCAACGCGTACCCGATGTCGAAGCCCACCCCGGGGATCTCCTGGGGCAACGAGCTCAGGTTCACCCAGGCCAGCACCGCCACCGTGCTGGCCACCAATGAGACGCCCCACCCCGTGAGCACGTCACCCAGACCCCAGCGGGGTCCGTCGGGATCGCGGTCGCCCGCAGCGGTGGTGGCCTCCGCTGGACCGTCGACCGAGGGCTCGTGCTCGTCCATTGCAGTCGACCCGTCGGCCGGATCCACCCCCTCGGGGTCGACCCCGTCGCTCGCAGCCTGCTGGCGGCGGGAGGTAGGTGTCGATGCGGCGCGTCGACGCTCGAGGCGAGCGCGTTGACGACGCTGGGAGGAAGAGGCCACGGCCGGTCAGGCTAGCGAGTCGGCGGCCACGCACCCGGACCGGCTCCACCACCCTGGCCCACCCCACCCACCCGGGTCCGCCGACTGATGGTCGACGACCGCTAGGGTCGGGCCATGTCGCGACGTTGCTCCCGACCGGGCTGTGCCGAGCCGGCCACGGCCACGCTGGCCTACGACTACAGCGCTGGGGTCGTGTGGCTCGATGACCTCACCGACGAGCACCACCCCCACGACTACGACCTCTGCGGCCACCACGCCACCTCGCTGAGCGTGCCCATCGGTTGGAGCCTGCGCGACCAGCGACGTGGCACCCAGGGGCATCTCCGGGTCGTTGCCGGCTGAGGCCGCCACAGCGACCCCGGCTACCTGAACAGGCCGCGACAGGTATTCGGCGTGCCGTCTTCTAGGCTGGTGGCCACGGTCCTCGTTCGGACCCGCCCTGCAGCAGGGCCGTCGACTCCAGGTCTTCCATGAGCAACGATTCAACGCCTTCCCCAAAGCGCACCGACGAGGGCTCCTCTGATGGTTCCTCCTCGTCGAGTGGTATCCCCCGCTGGGTGATCTGGGCGGCGCTCGGTGGGTTCCTGTTCATCATCGTCCTCCCGGGCCTCTTCGCACAGGAACCGGGCGAGCCCGTGTCCTATGGCACGTTCATGGACCGCCTCGACGCCGGGGAGGTGGAGGACGCCGTCTTCGACAACGGCAACCTCCGCATCACGGGCACGTTCGAGGACGGCACGGAGTTCCGCACCACGGCGCCGGTGACGCCACCGGACGACGACGTCGAGCTCATGAGGGAGCAGGGCGTCGAGTTCGAGACGCCCGACACCAACGCCTTGTTGGCCATGCTGCCGTTCTTCCTGCCGATCATGTTGTTGATCGCTTTCTTCATCTGGATGCAGCGTCGAGCCAGCTCGCAGATGGGCGGCATCATGTCCATCGGCCGGAGCAAGGCCAAGACCTACTCCACGGAACGACCGGGCACCACCTTCGATGACGTCGCCGGCTACGAGGGCGTGAAGACCGAGATCACCGAGGTCGTCGACTTCTTGAAGTACCCGGAGCGCTTCGCCGAGATCGGCGCCCGAGTGCCGAAGGGCATCCTGCTCGTCGGCCCTCCCGGAACCGGCAAGACCCTCATCGCCCGGGCGGTGGCCGGCGAGGCCGGCGTACCGTTCCTGTCGGTCACCGGATCGGACTTCATGGAGATGTTCGTGGGTGTCGGCGCCAGCCGTGTGCGAGACCTGTTCCAGAGCGCCCGCAAGATGGGCCGCGCCATCATCTTCGTTGACGAGATCGACTCCATCGGCCGCAAGCGAGGCGCCGGGCTCGGCGGGGGCCACGACGAGCGCGAGCAGACGCTGAACCAGATGCTGGCCGAGATGGACGGCTTCGAGGTCACCACCGGCATCGTGATGATGGCCGCCACCAACCGACCCGACATCTTGGACCCCGCCCTGCTGCGACCCGGCCGCTTCGACCGCCAAGTCGTCGTGCCACTCCCCGAACTCGAGGACCGCCGTGAGATCCTCGAGGTGCACGCTCGCCACAAGCAGATGGCCCCCGACGTGGACATCGATCTCGTGGCTCGCGGCACGCCGGGCATGAGCGGTGCCGACATCGCCAACCTGGTGAACGAAGCCGCCCTGTACGCCGTGCGCGAAGGGTGCACCGAAGTCCACATGCGCCACTTCGACCTGGCCCGCGACCGCATCATCATGGGCCAGAAGCGCGAGACCATGGCGCTGTCGGACACCGAGAAGGAAGCCATCGCCTACCACGAGGCGGGACACGCCATCTGTGCCGCCGTGCTCCCCACCGCCGACCCAGTGCACAAGGTCACCATCATCCCCTCGGGCATGGCGCTGGGTGTGACCCAACAGCTTCCTTCCGAGGACCGTCACATCTACCGGCAGGACTACATCGAGGATTCGCTCGTGGTCCGCATGGGCGGACGGGTGGCCGAGGAACTGGTCTTCGGGGTGGTCTCGACCGGTGCCAACAACGACCTGGTGGGTGCCACGGAGCTGGCCCGCAAGATGGTTCGCGAGTGGGGCATGAGCCGACGGGTGGGTCCGATGGCCTGGGGATCGCAGGGGCAGGTGTTCCTCGGTGAGGACCTCATGCACACTCGCGACTACTCCGACGACACCGCTCGGGTCATCGACGAGGAAGTTGAGCGGATCCTGCGCGAGCAGGAAGACCGCTGCCGCGAGGTGCTCACCGAGCATCGCAACGCCCTCGATCTCCTCGCTCGGGCACTGCTCGAACACGAGACAGTGGACGGCGCCGAGGTCAACCGCCTCGTCGAGTACGCCGCCGGGCCCGCGGAGCGGCCGGTGGCCGAGACCCTGGCGCACCGGGCGTCACCGCCGCCCCCGCCACTGAACTGAGCCGCCGACGCGATCGTCACCGCCGATCTGCCGGTCGACGTCAGGCGTCGGCCGCGCATCATGAGTACCTGCTCAGCCACGCCACCGCCGTCACCGCCTGCCGCCGTTAGGGTCGATGGCAACCGACAGGGCATTGCTCGTCGGTCGTGCGTCATCTGCGACAGGTCAGGAGTTACGGTGCGACGTCGCAACCTCGCCGAAAGGCTCGCTGCCGGCGCGGCACGAGTCGCCAGTGCGCCGGCGTCGCGCGGCTACGTCGCGCCGGAGGATCCCTTCGTGGGGGACGGACTACCGGAACTCGATGCTACTTTGCTGTCGACTGATGTCCTTGCGGCCGGCATCCAACACCGGGGCGCCGTGGTGGTGCGTTCCATGCTGCGACACCGCCACGTGGACCGTCTCCGGGACCATCTCGGTCACGAGCCGCGACCGATCGTGGTGGGCCCCCGGCGAGGCCACGCCGGACCAGCCGTCGACCGCACCGCAGTGACGACTGCGATGAACGACCTCTTCGCTGCCTACGGCGATGCCGGGTTGCCCGAGCTCGTCACGGAGTACCTCGGTGACCGTCCCGTGGCGGTGAAGAGCCGCACGCTCCTCAAGCGCAACCCACGGCCGAGGCCCTCTTCACCCGGGCTCGGCTGGCACCAGGACGGTGCCTTCTTCGGGGGCCGCTGCCACGCGCTCAACGTGTGGACGGCGTTGACCCCCTGTGGGTTGGACCGGTCGAGCCTGGGCATCGTGCCGACCAGGGTGCCGAGGGTGCTCGGCCACAAGCCGGGCACTTACAACCTCAACGCTGATGGGCGGCGCCAACTCAAAGGCCTGTTGACGCGCCACCCGATGGAGGTGCCGGTGCTCGAACCCGGGGACGCGCTGCTGTTCGACGAGCTCACGTTGCATCGCACCTCGCCTCCCGGCACCAACACGGCGCCGTTCCGAGACGTGGCCATCACCTGGCTCTTCGCACCCGATCGTGTACCGGGCCACACGACGCCGATCGACCTCTGACGCCGGCACCTGCCGATTCAGGACCGCTCCGCCGGGCCGGCATCCTGACCACCGGGCTCCACCACCCCGTGGTCACAATCCACGCCGTCGAGCACCCCCGGTTCACGCAGTTCCGCCACGGTGGCCCACAGGTCGGTGGCGGTGACCGGGCCGACGAACGAGGCCCGAACAACGCCCTCGCCGTCCGCCACGACCACCGTGGGGACGGCATCGATGCGGTAACGGTCGTGGAGCGCCCGCTGGGCGACGTACTCCGCCTCGGCCACGCCCACCGCGCCGGAGGCCAGCACCGCTGCCTTGTCGAGTACCGATGCGCAGGTTGCACACGTGGCGGAGCTGAACACCACCACCAACCACTCCTCGGAATGGTCGGGGAAGTCCTCCCGATCGAGCTGAGCAGGCACCGACCAGGCCTTCTGTGTGGGGGGCTCCGGTGCGGTCCGCCGCAACAGCAGCGCCACCACCACGATGATCGCCACCAGGCCGGCGGCGATGACCAGCCGGTCCATCACCCACCCTCGTCCGTGGCGGGCGCCGTTGTCTCGGTGCCGGAGTCCCCGCCGTCGTCGGGGACAGGCTCCTGACCGTCCGCCGCCGGGTCGCCGCCCTCATCGGCGGTGTCGTCGGCGGCACCGGCGTCGGGTGCCGGTTCCTCACCGGTTCCCCCCGGATCCTCCGTCTCGGGCGGGGCCTCGTCGTCGAGCGGCAGATCGAGACCGTCGAGGATCACCGTCGGAGCGGCGTCGGGGTCGCTCACCGCCGGCGTCGGGAGCGCCGTCGTCCCGAGGACCGGCAGCCCGGCGGCCAGCGCCAACCCTGCCTGGTCATCGAACACCCGAACCGTGCCCACGACCACGTCGGTGTCGGAGCGGAACAGGAACCCGGCGCCGCCGTCGTCGACACCAACCACGGGATCCACCCGCACCGGCCGACGGTCCTCGGTCGCCGTGTCGTCGTCAGGACCGGTCTCGACGTCGGTATCGGTGTCGGGTTCGGCCGGGGCCGCAGCCTCTCCCTCGTCGGTGTCGCCCTCGGCGGGGTCCTGCTCGCCAGCCTCCTCCTCGGTTGGGTCTGTCTCACCCTCCTCCGGTGTCTCGTCCTCCGGTGTCTCGTCCTCGGGTGTCTCGTCCTCGGCGGCGTCGTCAGCGGGCGTCTCACCGGCGTCGAGCAGCGAGATGCGGGTCCCGGCGGGCACGTCGACGGTGGCCACCACCTCAGCGGCACCGTCAGCCACCCGCAGGATCTCGACGACGGCGTCGGCGGTGGCGGAGGGGTTCTGGATGCTGGTCGAGGACAGGTCCGAGCCACCCGGTGCCGACGGCACCAGCCACTCGGTGGCCACCAGCGGTGCACCGAGGGTGATGGCCCGACCATCGGGTGGTGGGCTGGCGAACAACCCGGCCACCTCGTCGACCGCCTCGCCGTCGGTCTCCTCGCCGGGCTCCTCGGGTTCATCCGGCTCGGCGGGTACGTCCGGTTCCTCGGTGGGCTCGGGGTCCTCCGCTGCGGTGTCGGTCTCGAGGGGCGACGGCGCCCCGGCGGTGACCGCAATGGCAGGCACGACCGGCACGTCGTTGCGACTCTGCACGTAGGCCCCCCAGGCCACACCTGCAGGCATGCGGACCTCGCGGTGCAACGAGATGGTGGTGAACTGGCCGCCGCGGATGCTCACCTCGAACGGTTCGACGAAACCGGTGAGGGTGGGATCGTCCACCAGGACCTGCACGTCGACCTCGGCCTGGTCCTCCGAGGGGTTGTAGACCACCATGTCGACGGCCACGTCCCCGGTCGCCTCGAGAGGTTGCCCGACGGGGAAGTACCACGTCTCCGCTGCACGGGGCGCACCCAGTGCGGTGGTGATGCCGGCGGGCAGATCGCTCTCGTCGGTGACCACCTCGAGCTGCTCGACGGCCACCAACCCCGACCTGGCCACCACCTGCATCGACAGTTGTTGGCGCACCGTGACCACCTCGGCCACGTCCACCACGCGCACCGACTGGGGTTCCACCACGAAGCCCTGCAGCTCCGGGGGGTTGCGCGTGTCGAGATCGGTCTCGACGGTGATGTCGACCACGGCCGGACTCGGGAACGGGTTGAACACCGCCAGCAGGCTCTGCACGCCCAGCACGGAGGTACCGGTCGGCACGTACCACTCCGATGACACCGCCGAGGCGCACGGTCCGCTGGTGGTGCCGAGCGGTCCGGACAGCTGGTGCTCGACCGCCACGCCGGCGACCGGCGCCTCCACCAGGGCGGCGGCGAACGGTGAGGTGACGAGGTCGGACACCTCGACGGTGGTGCGCGACCGGGCGTCGAGTGCCACCGTGGTCGTCACCGGTTGTCCTTCGTCGGGGTAGGCGGTCACCGTGGCCTCGACCGCCTCCTCCGCGGTGTTGGCCACGATCAGGGTCTGTTCAGCGCCCCCCTCGTCACCGGCGGCGGTTCCCGCCGGGCAGAACCAGATCGACGAGCCAGCGTCCTCTCCCCCGACGGTGGGCATGAGCTGGGCCATGGCCGTCACGCCGGTGGCCTCGGGCGGCTCGGCGCGCTCGTCGAACACCAGCGCCGCAGCCACCAGTGCCGGCACGGCCAACAACACGATCGCCCGGGTCACCTTCATGTCGACGCACCGCCGGAAGCCGACGGCCGACGAGGCGCAGCCGAGGTCATGACCGGTGGGTCGACCGGCCGACGCTGACGGGTGCGGACCAGCACCACCACGGCGAGGAGCCATAACAGCGCCGGACCACCGCTGAGCGCCGCGGCCATGGCACCTCCACGGTGTTCGAGCACGGCCTGTCCCGGGTCATCGACCTCGAAGCCCATGGCCCACGATCCCACCGACGTCGCCTCGGCCGCCACCCCGTCCACCTCGAGGGTCCACCCCTCGGCGCGTTCGCTGGCCACGTACAACCTGCCCGGTCCGGGGATCTCGCCGCTCGAGCGCAGCGCCGTGCCACCGCCCATCACCGGCTCGGCGGCGGACAGGGCGTCGAGCACCATGGCGGGGTCATCGTCGTCGAGTTGCGCCGCGGCATCGGGCGGGATCAGTGCCACCGCCGGCGCCCACCGGTCGTTCTCGAACACCCGCACGCCACCGCCCAGGGGGACCGCAGCGAGGTCGAGTTGGCGCTCGAGTGCTTCGGCCACCTGCGGAAGGCCCGAGGCGTCGAGCGGATCGCGTTGCCGGGGGGCGTCGGCGGGATCGGTGGCCACTGCTTCGGCCTCAGGGAGCACCACATAGCGGATACCCATGGGTGCCAGGCGCTCCCCCAGGCGGAAGGTGCCGCCGGCCACGGCGTCGTCGAGCGCGCTCCCGACCAGGTCGTCGGGAGTCTGCGGCGGGGCCAGCCACAACCCGGCGGGCCCGGGTGGCCCGGACCACGAGGTGCCCCACACCGCCGAGCCTGCCGGCTCCACGTCGGCCACGTCGAGCTGTCGCCCGGCCACGGGCACCAGGTCGGCGGTACCGACCCACAGCACGCGGAACGAGGCCTCCTCGGCCTCGTCGGCTGCGAACACGAGCCGGTCGGCCACCGAGCGCGTCGGCATGTACCACCGGCCGTCGCTGGCTGCACCCAACAGGGGCACGAAGGACACCACCACCGCTGCGGCGGCCACCACCGACACGAGCTGTCGCCAGCCGAAGTGATAATCGGGTAGGTCCACCTCGAACGAGGCCACCCCCATGGCCGCGGCCAGCGCCAGCGCAGCTGCGGCGGGAGCCAGGAGCACCTCGGGGGCGGGCACCACCACGCCGTCGGGCAACCAACCTCGGGCCGCCACCTCGACGACGGCCCAGGCGGCTACCACGATCGTCCATGCCCGGGCGGCCCACGCCAACCGCCAGGAACGGCCGATGAGCACCCCGAGCGACGCCGCCACCGGCAGGGCCCAGGCGAGCGGTGACCCACCAACGGGGCCGGTCTGGAAGCGCAGCAGCTCGCTGGTGGCGATGTCGATCGGGCTCCCGACCGAGGTGGCCAACAGTTCATCGGCGCTCGGCGCGCTGAGCAGGTTGATGCTCCAGGGCGCCAGCAACACCACGGTCACCGCTGCTGCTCCCACGGCAGCGGCCAACAACCGCCACCAACCGAGGAACTGCCCGACGACGATCCCGCCCACCACCAGGGCAACGGCCATAGCGGCCACGACCGCCGGCGCTGCCGGGAGCCACAGGGCCACCACTGCGGTGACCAGCCCCAGGGCCAACCCGGCGCGCCACAACGGCATCCGCTTCGATCGCACGCCCATCTCGTCGCCGGCCGGTCCGAACGGGGCCACGCCACTGGCCCGTGCCAGGTAGAGCAGCAACCACGGGGAGGCGGCGATGAGTACAAGGGCGGTCCAGCGACCTTCGGCCAGCGCGTTGTAGGCCAAGGGGTTGGCCACGAAAACCACGAGCGCGGCCACCCGGGCGCGGGGTGATCCCACGGGGGCGGCCAACCGCCAGGCGCCGATGACACCCACGGGGAGCGCGCCGAGGATGAGGACACTGCGGGCCAGCTCCGGCGCGCCGCCGAGGAGCGCGGACAGTGCGCCGAACAGTCCCAACCCCGGCGGTGCCGGCAGTTCGGCTCCCATCCCGGAGGTGGTGTAGCCACCCAACCACTCGCTGAAGAACGGGCCGACGTCCCCGCCGAAGGTCACCAGGTCCCCCACCGAGGGGATCGGCCCGCCGAGCAGTCCGCGGGTCCCGATGACCAGCACGGCGAGCACCACCGTCCACGCCGCCAGCGTCACCTGGTTGGAGACCCGCCGGAGTCGACGAGCCATGGCCGACGATCCCGAGTGGGCCACCAGGCGGTCGTCGCCTCGCCCGATCCGGCCGCGGAGGTAGCTGCGGACCCGTGCGGACCCGGCGACCATGAGGGCGTGCACGTCGGCGTCGTCAGTCGCCCGGATCCGGTCCAGCGCACGACGCTGGGCGCGAATCTCACCGCGTCGTCGAACGTTCCACACCCAGGCCCCGACCACGTCGCGCACCTGCCCGAGGCGGCCGAGGACCAGCGCTACCAGCATCTCCACCAGGCCGAGCACCGCCCCCGGCACTGCCAGGCGCAGTCGGGTGGCCGGCGTCGAGCACACCCGCCAGGTGCGCTGGCGGTGACGCAGCTGCAACCGGCGGCGATCGTCACGTTCGCGGCGCAGGGCCAGGGCCTCGAGGTGCGCCACCCTGGCGCCGGCAGCCACCACCACCGAGGCGCCGGCCACGTGAGCCCGCCAGCACAGATCCAGGTCTTCGCCGAGCAGGTCGATGCCCGGGTCGAACCCACCCAACGCGGCGAACAGGTCGGCGCGCACCAGCGTGGCGGCGCCCGGCACGTAGAACACGTCCCGCACGGCGTCGTGTTGGCCCTGATCCAGCTCGCCCGATTCCACCAGCGGTGCCGGTTCGCCCCACCGGTCGGCGCCCATCCCCACGCTGAGGAGCCGCTGCGGCTCGTCCCAGCGCACCAGCTTGGGCCCGACGATGCCAGCATTGGCCCGGAACGCTTCCTCCACCATCAGCTGGATCGCGTCGGGCGCCAGGCGGACGTCGTCATGGCAGAGGAGGTAGAAGGCGGCGCCGCGCACCGCTTCGAGAGCCCGATTGCACGCCGGGCCGAAGCCCGGGTTCTCCTCGAGGCGTCGCTCACGGGCGTCGGGTAGCACCGCGGCCACGCGGGCGGCCACCGGCTCGGTACTCGCCGCGTCCACCACCAGCACCGACAGGTTCGAGTAGGTCTGGGCGTCGATGGAGCGGAGGGTCTCCTCGAACCACGGACCCGGGTCGCGAGCAACCACCACCACCACCACGGGTGGCAGCACAGCGGCCTCACCCCCGGCCGTCGCCGGCGAGGCTGGCATCGGGTTCTGCACAGCGGTCACGAGGATCCGAGGGTAGCCGCCACCAGCCCGATTCCCGGGCACCCCACGGGTCGTCGGACCGCTTCCTGTGCGGTGTCGTCGACCGCGGCTCCGCTGCGCGAGCAGGACCCGACGACCACCCGGACCGCATCACGCGACCACAGGCCGTCACACGACCAGCGCTGCACGGCCGCAGCGTTGGTGGCTGTCGATGGCACACCGGAGAACAGCCGAGGCGCCGAGAGCATCTGGATCGTGGTAGCGATGCCGAGCGCGCGC
>JAFIEP010000097.1 GCA_020832495.1 Acidimicrobiia bacterium
TGTAGCCGGTTGTCTACCGGCCGGCGTCGCCCGCCTCTGCCAGCGCCATGGGGATCTAGGCGGCCGAGGTGGTGCCGGTGTGCCCCACCGTCACCACCCAGCGGTCGAGGCCGACGCCCAGCCGATCGGCGGCCGCTTCGATGATGCGCAGGTTGGCCTGGTGGGGGACCACCAGCGCCACCTCGTCGGCCGTCATGTCGGCATCGGCCATGGCGCGTTGGGCGGAGGCCACCGTGGCGCGCACCGCGCGGCGGAACACCTCGCGTCCTTCCATTCGCAGGGGCCCGCCGAGTGGCGCCGTGATGAGGTGACGGCCGCTGGCATCGTTGCCCAGGTCGTGACCCAACAACGCCGTGGGCCCCTCGGTCGGGTCGAGCACGACGGCGCCGGCGCCGTCGGCGAAGATCACCGCCGTCGACCGATCGGTCGGGTCGACGATGCGGCTGAGGGTCTCGGACCCGATGACCAGGGTGCGTCCCACCCCGACCGACAGCAGCCCGAAGGCGGTGACCAGGGCGTAGGCGAAGCCGCTGCAGGCCACGTTCACGTCCATGGCCGCCGCGTCGGCACCCAGTTCGCCGGCGATGGTGGCCGCCGTGGCCGGCATCGTCTCGTCGGGTGTGCTGGTGGCCAGCAGCACCATGTCCACCGACGATGCGGGCACCGCTGCCCGCTCGAGGGCGGCGATCGCCGCTCGGGTGCCGAGCTCCGCTGTGGTGCCGCCGATGCGACGGGAGCGGATCCCGGTGCGTTCCACGATCCAGGTGTCGGTGGTGGCGAGCCGCTGCTCGAAGTCGGCGTTGGTGACCTCGGTGCGTGCGAGCGCGGCTCCCCAACCGATGATGGAGGCTCCTGGCATCAGCCGGCCCGCAACCAGGCGATCGGCTGGCTGCGCGTCAGGCGTTGGCCCGTCGAGGCGAGCACACCGGCCACCATCCCGCCGAACGGCGACCGCACCTCGGTGTCGGACACCCGCCCGATGACCACTCCGGGCCGGACATCGCTGCCTGCTGTCAGGGCTGCGTCGGGCGTGAACACCCCCGCGGCGGGCGACACGATCAGTCGTTCGGAGGCAGAGAGCGCCTCTCCCTCGGGGGCGGTGGCCCCGCCGGTCGAGCGGCCGTCGGTGAGTTGTTCGACGAGCGCATCCACCCCTGCGGGGGTCGACACCGAGCTGGCGCGCACACCTGTGAGGGTGCGCTTGACGGTACCGGTGAGCACTGTGCCCGGTCCGAGTTCGACCACCTCGGTGGCACCGAGGCTCTCGAGCGCGTGCAGGCAGGCACGCCATCGCACGGGGCTGCAGAGCTGTCCGGCCATGAGCCCGGGCCACTCGACTGCGCCACGGTGTGGACGGCCGTCCACGTTGGCCACCACGTCGACGTCGGCGTCGCGCAGCTCCACGCCGCTGATCGCCTTGCGGAGCCGATCGCGTGCCGGCGCCATGAGCGGGGTGTGGAAGGCGCCGGCCACGGCGACGGGCAGCACCTTGCGGGCGCCGAGTTCCCTGGCCAGCTCGCTGGCGGCGGTCACCCCGTCGGTGGTGCCGGCGATGACCACCTGTCCCGGCGCGTTCTCGTTGGCCACCCACACGTCGTGGCCGGAGCGAGCACAGGCCGTGGCCACCTCGTCGTCGTCGAGGCCCAGCACCGCCGCCATGGTGCCCGGCTGCGCCTCGGCGGCTGCGGCCATGGCGTCGCCCCGCTCGGCTACCAGGCGGACCCCGTCGGCGAACGACATCGTCCCGGCGGCGACGAGCGCCGTGTACTCCCCGAGGCTGTGGCCGGCCATGGCGGCTGGCTCGATGCCGATCCGCTCGACGGCGTCGAGCACGACGAGCGACAGCACGAGGGTGGCGAGCTGGGCGTTGCGGGTGTCGCGCAACTCCTCGGCGTCGGCGTCGAGCAGCAGGCGGGCCACGTCACGGCCGCTGGCCTCGGTGGCTTCGCGCACCAGGTCCCACGAGGGATGGTCCTGCCACGGTGCTCCCATGGCCGGTCGTTGCGATCCCTGACCGGGGAAGACGAAGGCGATCATTGTGGTGGGGTCTCCTCGGATCGGTCGATGGGGGTCGGACCCCACCCGGCGTCGGAACGTTTCACCGGGTGCTGAACCCCTGGCGGCGCGCCACCGATGGTGGTCGACCGCTCACCCTCGGTCACCGGGCACCGCCCCGCAGGCGCGGTTCTCACCTCCGCCGCGGTGGTCCCGGCGGTGAGGACATGCCGACAGGTGGCGTTCAGCCGGTGGGTGGGCGGTCGTAGCGCTCGCTGAAGGCAGCGGCCGCAGCTCTCAGTCGTGCTCGCCGGTAGAGAGCGAGCGCGGTGGCCGTCCCGCCGAGGACGACGGTGGAGAAGAGGCGCCAGGGTCGGCGCCGCTCGGATCGTGCCATGGAACTCCCGTGGTCAGATGGTGATCGGGCCGATGTCGGTCGGCCGGGCCGAGAAGATGTCGGCCGGGCCGATCGTGCGGCGGGTGGGATTCGAACCCACAAGCCCCGAAGGGCAGCAGGGTTTGAGCCTGCCCTGTATGCCGGTTCCAGCACCGCCGCGAGCAGCGCCACGTTAGTCCACCGCACGGCGGTCGCTCACGTGCGTCCACGGTTGGACCGACGCGCACGCCGTACACTCCGGGCATGGGTCGTTCCTTGCTCGAACGCCGCCTGAGTGAGGTGGCGTCGCGTCTGAAGGAGCTGCGGGCGGAGTTGACCGTGGCCGACGAGCAGTTGGCTGTCCTCGCCGACGAGGCCGACGACGCGCGCATGCGGTCGCTGGTCTCGGAGACCCCCCTCGCCGGCCACGAGCTGCGCGAGGCACAACGCCATGCCGATGCCATGGCCCGGCACCGAGCCGACCTGGTGACGGCCATCGCCGAGCTCGAGGCCAGCCAGGACGAGTTGCTGGACCGGATCTTCGGGAGCTGAGGCGTGGGCGACGCGGCGCCACGTCTAGAGTGCGCTGCGTCGCTACCCGACCGAGCAACCCGAGGTTTCGCGTGAGCACCCGAGTCGTGATCGCCGAGGACGAAGCCATCATTCGCATGGACCTGAAGGAGACCCTCGAGGAGGAGGGCTACGAGGTCGTCGGCGAGACGGGCCGTGGCGACGAGGCCGTGCAGCTGGTCAAGGACCTCGAGCCAGACATCGCCATCTTGGACATCAAAATGCCCGGGCTCGACGGCCTCTCCGCAGCCCGCGAGATCGCCGGGGAGCGACGGGCGGCGGTGTTGATCCTCACCGCCTTCAGCCAGCGGGACCTCATCCAACAGGCCCGCGATGCCGGCGCCCTGGCCTACCTGGTCAAGCCGTTCCAGCGCAGCGAGCTGGTCCCGGCCCTCGAGGTGGCCCTCGGCCGCTTCAGCGAGCTGAAGGCTCTCGCCGACCAGACCCAGTCGCTCGAGGACCAGCTCGAGTCCCGCAAGGTGGTCGATCGGGCGAAAGGTCAGCTCATGGACCGACACGGCCTGGCCGAACGGGATGCCTTCAGTTTCGTGCAACGCACCGCCATGCGGGAGCGCGTCACCATGAAGGCCATCGCCGAGCGGGTGCTGGCCGGTGAGCTCAGCCCCGACGGTGCCGAGGCATCCGACTGAACTCCAACTGGTCCACGCCCCACGGGTCTGCCGGGGCGGTCGGGCGGACGGTCGGGCGCTCGCGTGGCCGGACCTAGGCTGGCCACGTGACCACCTGGCTCGTCGTCGACGGCAATTCGCTCACCTACCGCGCCTTCCACGCCCTCCCCACCGACATCGCCACGTCGTCGGGACAGGTGACGAACGCCGTCTACGGGTTCACCTCGATGCTCGTGAACCTGCTGCGCGACCACCAGCCGGATCGGGTGCTCGTGGCCTTCGACCGGCCCGAACCCACCTTTCGCCACGAACAGCTGCCCAGCTACAAGGCCCAGCGCGAAGCCGCCCCTGACATCCTGCGCCAACAGATGGGCCTCGTCCGCCAGATGGTCGAGGCCTTCGGGATCGCCGTGGTGGAGAGTCCCGGCTTCGAGGCCGACGACATCCTGGCCACCGTGGCCACCAAGGCGGCCACCGCCGGCGACGACGTGCTCATCGTCACGGGCGATCGCGACGCCTACCAACTGGTGGCCGATCCCCACGTCGCCGTGCTCTACACCCACAGTCGTGGCGTGTCGGAGCTGAAGCGCTACGACGAGGCCGCCGTGGCCGAGCGGACCGGGGTGGCGCCGTCGGACTACGTCACCTACGCGGCCCTGCGCGGCGATCCCTCCGACAACCTGCCGGGCGTGCCCGGGGTGGGGGAGAAGACCGCCGCCAAGCTGGTCAACGCCTACGGGGACCTCGACGGGATCTTCGCCCACGTGGCCGACCAGTCACCCAAGCTGGCGGCCAACCTGGCCGAGCACGAGGAGCAGGTCCGACGCAACGCCGAGCTCATGGCGCTCGTGCACGACGCGCCGCTCGATGTGACGCTCGAGGACGTGGGCCCGCCCGCTCCCGACGCCGCCGAGCTCGACGAACTGTTCACCTTCCTCGAGTTCCGCTCGGCCAGCCTGCGTGAACGCCTCGACGACGTGCTGTCGTCAGCGGGGGTGGCGGTGGTGCCGGCCGGAGGGGATCATCCGACGTTGGCCGCGACGGTCGAACAACTGAGCGCCACCAGGGCGGTCGAGGTGCTCGGCGACCTCGCCGGCCGCGGCTCGGAGCCGTTGTCGATGGCCGCTGCATGGGAGGGCGACCCCGGCCGGAGTCCCCTGGTGGGTCTGGCCCTGGCCGCCGACCCCGATGCGGTCGAGGTGGCGTGGCTCGAGGGCACCCTGCTCGCCGATCCCGCCGTGGTGCAGGCACTCGGTGCGTTGCTCGGCCCCGGCGGCCGGGGTCTGGTCGCACATGACGCCAAGCCACTCATGCGCACCCTCGCCGCGGTCGGGGTCAGCGTGCGCGCCCTGGTGCTCGACACCGCCATCGCCGCCTACCTGCTCGACCCCGGCGACGGCCGGTATCCCCTCGAGGAGGTCCTGGCCCGCTACGGCACGGCCACCCTTCCCGAGGCCGGTGCAGCCGCCAGCGGGCAACTCGACTTCGGGGCCGAGGAGCGGCCACCCGAGGAGGCGGTGGGTGCAGTGGCGCTGGCCGTGCACCACCTGGTCGAACCGTTGCGCTCGGCGCTCGACGCCCGAGGGCTGCGTGCGCTGAACGACGAGGTGGAAGTGCCTCTCGTGCGCATCCTGGCCGAGATGGAACACGTCGGCGTGGGGGTGGACGTCGACGCCCTGCGCACGCTGCGCGACGACCTGGTGGCCGAGGCCGAACTGCTGACCCGCCAGATCTGGGAGGACGCCGGCGGGGAGTTCAACGTCAACTCCACTCCTCAGTTGCGCGAGGTGCTCTACGAGCGCCTGGGCCTCACGCCGCAGCGCAAGACCAAGACCGGCTACTCCACCGACGCCGCCACCCTCGAGAAGCTGCGGGGAGAGCACCCGGTGGTGGAACACCTGCTGCGCTACCGCGAGGTGGAGAAGCTCCGCTCCACCTACGCCGAGGGTCTGCTGGCCGAGGTGGCCGACGACGGTCGCATCCATGCCACCTTCCACCAGACGGTGGCCCGCACCGGGCGGCTCAGCTCCGAGCACCCGAACCTGCACAACATCCCGGTCCGCACCGAGGAGGGGCGGGCCTTCCGCAAGGCGTTCCGTGCTGCGCCCGGGTCGTTGCTGGTCGTGGCCGACTACAACCAGATCGAGCTGCGCTGCATCGCCCACCTGGCCGACGATCCGGGCCTGGTGGCGGCCTTCGAGGCCGGGACCGACATCCACGCCGAGACCGCCGCCCGCATCTTCGGTGTGTCCATCGACGAGGTCGATCCCGAGCAGCGGTCGCAGGCGAAGATGGTCTCGTACGGGTTGGCCTACGGCATGGAGGCCTACGGGCTGGGTCAACGGCTCGGCATCCCCACCGGCGAGGCCCAGACCATCCTCGACGCCTACTTCGAGGCGTTCCCCGCCGTGGCCGACTACATGGAGCGCACGGTGGCCGAGGCCCGTGAGCGCGGGTACACCACGACGTTGTTCGGCCGGCGCCGCCAGATCCCCGAGCTGTCCTCGTCGAACACGCGGTTGCGCCAGGCAGGGGAGCGCCAGGCGATGAACGCCGGCATCCAGGGCCTCGCCGCCGACATCTTCAAGGTGGCGCTGGTCCGCATCGACGAGGCACTGCCCACCTCGGGCGAGCTCGGGCGGCTCATCCTGCAGGTGCACGACGAGGTGATCGTCGAGGCCGCAGCCGAGCACGTCGACGAGGTGAGCGAGACGCTGCGCACGGCCATGGCCAGCGCCTTCGACCTACGCGTGCCCCTCGAGGTGCACCTCGCTGCGGGCACCTCGTGGGCGGACGCCAAGGCGTGACCTCCGGTCCGGGGCCCGGATCGGACGGCGGACGGTGGTTCCAGCCGTTGGCCGACCGGATGGGCGAGGCCTACCTCAGGTACTCCTTCGGTCGCGGTACCGAGCGGGAGGTGGCCCGCGTCGCCGAGTTGTGCGACCTGGCACCCGGTGTGCGGGTGCTCGACGTGGGGTGCGGGCCGGGCCGGCACGTCTCGTCGGTGGCCGACTTGGGGTGCGAGGTGATCGGCGTCGACCTGTCGGAGCGTTTCGTGTCGGTCGGCGCCGCCCGGGAACCCCGGGCCCGTTTCGTGCAGGCCGACGCGGCGCTGCTCCCCGTCGCCGACGCCTCCGTCGACGTGGTGCTCTCGGTCTGCCAGGGCGCCTTCGGGATGGCCGCCGGTCCCCCGCCCGCAGTGAGGACGGGTGGGGTGCAGCGCCCGGCTGCGGCCGAGGTCGACCCCGATGGCCGCATCCTGGCCGAGATGGCTCGTGTGCTGCGCCCCGGTGGTCGGCTGGTGCTGACGGCCTTCTCTGCCTACTTCCAGCTCCGCTGGCTCGAGGAGACCGACGCTTTCGATGCCGAGCGTGGGGTGAACCACGAGCACACCGAGATCCACGACGAGGTGGGGGCCCGGCATCCGGCGGAACTGTGGACGTCGTGCTTCACGCCACGTGAGCTGCGGCTGCTGCTCGACGCCTGCGGGCTCGAGTGCGACGCCATGTTCTCGGTGCGACCGGGTGACTGGGCGCAGCGCCCCGTCACCGTGGACGAACCGGAGCTGCTGGTCGTGGCCACCCGGGCCACGGCTGGTGGTCGCCCCGACCCCCGCTGCTAGGCTTTCTCGCTGGCGCCCCCCAGCGGTGTCACGCGCCCGCGGCTGTATGCCGCCCGCGTTCCTCTATCCGCCGAAGAGAGTCGATCCACGTTGTCCGAGCAGGCCACTACCCAGACCACCGAAGCCCCCGAAACCTCGGGAATCCAGACCGACGGGGCCGAAGAGTCCACCTACGTCCCCCGTGAGATCGTCCGAAACGACCTCTCCGGCGACCTGCTCGACGAGGCCTACTCCAGCTCGATGGTCGACGTCGAGGACGGCCAGCTGGTCCACGGCTCGGTGGTGAAGATCGACCGTGACGAGGTGCTCCTCGACATCGGCTTCAAGTCCGAGGGCGTCATCCCCGCCCGTGAGCTCTCCATCCGCAACGATGCCGATCCGTCGGAGATCGTGGACCTCGGCGACGAGGTGGAAGCCCTCGTCCTCCAGAAAGAGGACAAGGACGGCCGCTTGGTGCTGTCCAAGAAGCGCGCCCAGTACGAGCGTGCCTGGGGCGACATCGAACGCACCAAGGAAGAAGAAGGCGTGGTCAGCGGCCCGGTCATCGAGGTGGTCAAGGGCGGGCTCATCATCGACATCGGGCTGCGTGGGTTCCTGCCCGCATCTCTGGTGGAACTCCGTCGTGTGCGCGACCTGCAGCCCTACGTGGGCCGGCAGCTCGAGGCCAAGATCATCGAGCTCGACAAGAACCGCAACAACGTGGTGCTGTCCCGTCGTGCCTGGTTGGAGGAGACCCAGCGCGAGCAGCGTGAGGACTTCCTCACCAACCTCAAGCCCGGCGAGGTGCGTTCCGGTGTGGTGTCCTCGGTCGTCAACTTCGGTGCCTTCGTGGACCTCGGCGGCATGGACGGGCTCGTGCACGTGTCGGAGCTGTCGTGGAAGCACGTCGACCACCCCGGTTCGGTGGTGCAGGTCGGGGACGAGATCAAGGTCCAGGTCCTCGAGGTCGATCTCGACCGCGAGCGCATCAGCCTCTCGCTCAAGGCCACCCAGCAGGATCCGTGGCAGGAGTTCGCCTCCAACCACCAGGTCGGCGAGCTGGTCTACGGCCGGGTCACGAAGCTGGTGCCGTTCGGCTCGTTCGTCCAGGTGGGCGACGGTATCGAGGGCCTCGTGCACATCTCGGAGATGTCCGAACACCACGTCGACCTGCCCGAGCAGGTGGTGACCCCGGGCGAGGAACTGTGGGTGAAGATCATCGATCTCGACCTGCAGCGTCGCCGGATCAGCTTGTCCATCAAGCAGGCCTTCGAAGGCGGTGTGGTGGCCGCCGAGTACCAGGAGCACTTCGGCGACCACGCCTACGACGACGAGGGGAACTACATCGGACCCTCCGTCGACCCCGAGGCGGAGCAGGCCTGGGCCGAGTACTTCGACGAGAACGGCGAGGCGGCCCCGCCTCCGGGTGCCGAAGCGACGCCGGCTGCGGAGGCACCTCCTGCCGAGCCCGAAGCGGCGCCCCTCGACGACGACGCCTGAGCGTCGGCTCCCACCGATACCGGGGCGTGTGCCCGATGTCTCGGGGATGACGGCAGGGTGATGCTGGCTGCTGCCACACGAGTGATCCTCTAGGCCTAGGTCGTTCGACCCAGGGCCGTTCGCGGCCCCCGGGGTCGACATGGCACATCGGGTGCTCCTTAGCGGCTAACGTGCGCAGTCAGAATCTGGGCCGAGTCGCTAAGCAACCCGGCCCGACCAGCCGACAAGATCAGGTGACGCCTCAGGCTTCGGTCAGGGGGAGCACCCCGGGGGTGTCACGCTGGTCGGACATGTTGGTGTCAATTGTTGGGGGCGACCTTCGCCCGTGAGCGAGGAATGAGGTCGTAGTGAGTCAACGACGAACGGTGATCCTGCTGGTGGCGATCGTGGTGGGCGCAGTGGCTGCGTTCCTGCTGTTCAACTACGTGCGCGGCATCGAGGACCGAGCCAACCGCGGGGCCCAGCTGGTCACCGCCATCCAGGCCCGTGAACAGATCCCGCGGGGGACCGAGGGATCCGATGCCGTGGCCAACGGCCTGGTCGGGCCCACCCAGGTGCCGGCCAACGTGAGGCCGTCGACTGCCATTCAGACGCTCGACGAGATCGAGCTCAAGGTGGCCTTGTTCGACATCGCCGAGAACACCGTCATCGTGCAGGGGATGTTCGTCGACCGGGCCGAGGCTGCGGTGGGCTTCCGTCAGCGACTGAAGAACCCGATGCAGACGGCCATCACCATCGACGTGGCTGGTGCCCGGGCCGTGGGCGGCTTCCTCGTCGGCGGCGACCGGGTCAACATGATGATCTTCGAGGATCTCGCCGCGCTCGAGGGCATCGAGGTGCCGGCGGAGGGTGAAGCACCCGCCTCGGGTGGCCTCAGCGTCATCACGCAGTCGGCCCGCTACCTCTACCAGGACGTCCTCATCGTGGCCGTCGGCGGTGACGTGTTGCCCGAACCGGGCGAGACCGTCGAGGGCGCCACCCAGGTGAGCCCCTCGCTCATCACCCTGGTCGTGCCGCCCCGGGCAGCCCAGTGGATCGCCTCGTTCGACAGCAACTTCTACCTGGCGCTGACCCCCGACGACTACGAGCCGAAGGCCATCGAGCCGCTGCCGAACCCGATCGATCTGTTGCCTGGTGAGAACCCGGCATTCCTCACGCCGTACTGCGATCCCGAGTACGGCGACGATCCCGACGAGTGCTTCGCTCCGGAAGGCGCCCAGTGACGAGTCCGTTCATCGGCCAACCGGGGGAGGCCATGCCCCGCCCCGGCGGCGGAGCTCCCGCAGGGGGAGGGGCACCGGCGTTCGCCGTGGTCGTGGTCGATGCCGACCAGGCGGCCCGCAGCCGTCTGGCCATGCAGCTCGGCCAGGGCGTGACGCCGTTCGGCTCGCTCAACGAGTTGGCTGCCCGCCTCACCGGGCAGCCGGTCGTCATGGTGCTCGGTCCGTCGTTCAACGACCCCGACCAGCTGGCCATCGCCGAGCAGCTCATCAGTGCCCGTCGCGAGGTGGGCGCCATCATGGTGGCCACCGAACTGACCACCGACCTGCTGCAGAAGGCCTTGCGAGCCGGCGTCAAGGACGTCCTCCAGCTACCGGTCGACAGCGGCCAGCTCGTCGACGCCGTCCGTCGGGTCGCCGCCTCGCTGCAGCCGTCCTCACCGCCGGCAGTGGCCGGCGGTCAGGCCGCAGGCCCGGAGGTGGACGGCGGTGCCGGCAAGCTGATCACGGTGTTCTCGACCAAGGGTGGTGCCGGCAAGTCGGTCATCGCCACCAACCTGGCGGTCACCATGGCCATGCGGGCGAAGAAGCGGGGCGACAAGCCCGTGGTGCTCGTCGACGCCGACCTGCAGTTCGGCGACATCGCGGTGATGCTGAAGCTGTCACCACAGCACACCATCGTCCAAGCGGTCAGCGCGCTCGACCGCCTCGACGCCAACCTCATGCAGAACCTCCTCATCGAGCACGAACCGTCTGGTCTGCTCGTGCTCCCCGCACCGCTCGAGCCGGCGTTCGCCGACCAGATCGGGGCAGAGGACGTCCGTCGGATCATCGACGTGCTGCGGTCGTTCTGCTCACTCGTGGTGGTTGACACCCCGGCCTACTTCAACGACGTCGTGCTCACCCTCATCGAGGACTCCGACGACGTGCTGCTCGTCGCCGGCATGGACATCCCGAACATCAAGAACGTGAAGATCGGGCTGCAGACGCTGAAGTTGTTGGGCACGCCGACGGAGAAGCTGCGGCTGATCCTGAACCGGGCCGACTCCAAGGTGCGGCTCGACGTCACCGAGGTGGAGCGAACGCTCGGGGTGAAGGCGGATTCGCGCATCCCGAGCGACGTAGTGGTCCCCCAAGCGGTGAACAAGGGTGCGGCGGTGGTGATCGATGCCCCGAAGTCGGGTGTCTCCAAGGCCATCGAAGAGTTGGCAGATCAGTTCTCACCGGCCCCGGCAGGCCGGAAGAAGAAGTAGCCCCGGTGCATCCGGTGCCGCTGTCCCACGACCACTGAAGGAGCGACGGTGTCTCTCTACAAGCGCCTCCACGACGTTCAGGCAGCGCCCGGCGCTGGCGCACCCGGCGCGGCAGGCGGCAAGCGCCGCGATCCCGTCCTCGACGAGCTCCGCCAGCGGATCCACCACCAACTCATCGACGAACTCGGTCCGATCCTCTACGACAAGCGGCTGAGCGAGGAAGACCTGCGCAAGCGGGTCAACGAGACCCTGCACGCAGCGCTGGCCCAGGAACGGGCGCCGCTGTCCGCTGCCGACAAGGCCCAGCTCATCCAGGACGTCTCCGACGACATCTTGGGCTACGGCCCGATCGACCGCCTCCTCAAGGACGAGGAGGTCACCGAGGTGATGTGCAACGGCCCGTCCTCGATCTACGTCGAGCGCTCGGGCAAGCTCGAGAAGACCAACGTGACCTTCGTGGACGAGACGCACCTGCGGCGCATCATCGACAAGATCGTCGGCGAGGTCGGTCGTCGCATCGACGAGGCCACCCCGCTGTGTGACGCCCGTCTGCCCGACGGCTCCCGTGTGAATGCGGTCATCCACCCCATCGCCATCGACGGTCCCTTCCTCACCATCCGCAAGTTCGCCACCGAGAAGCTGCAGATCGACGATCTCATCCGCTTCGGCACGCTCAACGCCCATTCGGCGCGGTTCCTGCAGGCCTGCGTGGTCGGTCGGCTGAACATCATCGTGTCGGGCGGTACCGGTACCGGGAAGACCACCACCCTGAACGTGCTCAGCTCGTTCATCCCCTCCGACGAGCGGATCGTGACGGTGGAGGACGCCAAGGAACTCCAGCTCCACCAGGACCACGTGCTCAACATGGAGGCCCGCCCGCCCAACATCGAGGGCCGCGGCGAGATCACCATCCGCGACCTGGTGAAGAACTGCCTCCGTATGCGGCCCGACCGCATCGTGGTCGGCGAGTGTCGTTCCGGTGAGGCGCTCGACATGCTCCAGGCCATGAACACCGGCCACGACGGCTCGCTCACCACGGTGCACGCCAACAGCCCACGCGACACCCTGGCCCGTCTCGAGACGCTGGTGCTGATGGCGGGCTACGACCTGCCGGTGCGAGCCATCCGCGAGCAGATGGCCGCTGCAGTCGATCTCATCGTCCAGCTCTCCCGCCTGCGCGACGGCAGTCGCCGCATCACGTACGTCACCGAGGTGCAGGGCATGGAGGGCGACGTCATCACCCTTCAGGACATCTTCTTGTTCGACTACGGCATGGGCGTCGACGAACACGGTCGGTTCAAGGGGCACCTCAAGGCGACCGGCATCAGACCGAAGTTCGCCGAGAAGCTGGCCGACCTGGGCATCCGTCTGGGCCAAGAGGTCTTCCAGCCCGAAGGCTTCACCCGCAAGGCGGTGGGCAAGTGAACACACGTCGCCTCCGACGCGGCGGCCTCGCCGCTGTGGTCCTGGCACTGGTGGCGCTGCTGTTGTCAGCGCCGCTGGCCGCACAGACGTCCGAGTCGCTGCTCACCATCCGAGCCGTCGACAGCGTCGATCCCACCGATGTCACCATGGACATCATCTGGACCGGCGACAGCGCCGACGTCGAACGCCTCCAGCTCACCGAGCAGGGCGAGCCGCTCGACGTGGCGTGGGAGCCGCGCCCGGCCGACCCACCACCCGCCGTGGTCTTCGTGGTCGACCAGTCCGAGCCGATGGGCGAGGCGAACGTGCTCTCCACGGCGGTCAACACCATCCGCGAGTGGGTGGCGGAGGCCGACCCGTCGACGGCCTTCGGCATCGTCGGTGTGGGCGACACCGCAGTGGTGCTCCAGGACGTCACCACCAACCGGACGAGCATCGAGCGTGCGATCGAGCGTCTCACCCTTCGTTCGGGCGTGGACCAGGCGGCCATGTGGTCCGGCGTGCGGCTCGGTGCCGCATCGCTGCGGTCCAGCCCCGAGGTGCAAGGGAACCTCGTGGTGGTGACCGGCACCAACGACGTGCTCAGCGGTCAGTCCTCCGCTGCCCGTGGTGAGCTGCGGACCTCGGGGGCCGTGCCCTTCGTGGCGGCGTACACCGGCGGCGACCTGGACGTGGGGCCGTGGGTCGAGTTCGCCGACATCGGCGGGGGCCTGGTGCGAACGGTCGATGACGGGCTCGAGATCAATGCGCCCATGGACACCTTCGCAGGTGTGGTGGCCGACGATCAGTACCGGCTGCGGTTCACTTCCCCCCTCGGCATCGAGCACGCCGAGGCGCTGGCCGGCGAAGCAGCAGAAGAGGGCGAATCTGCGGCGATCCCGACACCCGAACCCGGTGAGTACGTGCTCACGGTGGGCGGCGAGCAGGTGGAGGCACTGGTGGCACCGGCCACGTCGGTGGTCGGGGTGTCCCGGGTGAGCCCGGAAGCGTTCGATCCGTCCGCCGGGGTCGCCGCGTTGCAAGGGACGCTCGGGTTGGTCCTGGGCATCATCGTCACGCTGGTCGCCGCCGCCCTGGGTGCCTTCGCCATCGTCTCGTTGTTCGTGAAGGACGACGGACTGTCCTCGGTGTTGCAGCCCTACTCCGAGGGGTACCTCGGGCCGGGCGAGGAGGGCGACGAGGAGCGAAGCTCCAGCGCGCTCATGGAACGAGCGGCCGACTTGGCCGAGTCCGTGGCCGAACGGCAGGGCAAGTTGGCCCAGGCCGAGAGTTCGCTCGAGCGGGCCAACATCCCGCTCCGTGTTGGTGAGGCCATGGCGCTCTACGTGGGCATCATCTTCTTCTCCACGGTTGCAGGCCTGATCATGTTCGGGAACATCTTCGGAGCGCTGATCTTCGGCCTCCTCGGCGCCGCCGTGCCGATCACCATCCTGAAGGTGCGGGTGGCCATGCGCACGAAGAAGTTCGTGAGCCAGCTCCCCGACACGCTGCAGTTGCTCTCGGGCACCCTGCGAGCGGGCTACTCGCTCATGCAGGGCGTCGAAGCCGTCTCGCAGGAGATCGAGGATCCCATGGGGGCAGAGCTGCGCCGGGTGGTCACCGAGTCCCGCCTGGGACGACCCCTCGACGAAGCCCTCGACCAGGCTGCCGAGCGCATGGAGAGCCCCGACTTCGCCTGGGCGGTGATGGCCATCCGGATCCAGCGTGAGGTGGGTGGCAACTTGAGCGAGTTGCTCCTCACCGTGGCTGACACCATGGTGGCTCGCGAGCGGTTGCGTCGTGACGTGGCGGCGCTCACCGCAGAGGGCCGGGTCAGTGCCGTGGTCCTGGGCATCCTGCCCCTCGGACTCGGTCTGGTCATGTTCACCCTGAACCCCAACTACACCAGCGTTCTCATCACCACCACCATGGGACTCGTCATGCTCATCGGTGCCGGGGTGATGATGCTTGTCGGCTTCCTCTGGATGCGCAAGATCATCCAGATCGAGATCTAGGACTCGGGGAAAACATGGACGACGTCACCTTCATCGCCGGCATCCTCCTCGTCGGCGCTGCCCTCGGCTTGGCCGTCTACGTCATCGTCACCCAGGTGAACGAGCGGTCGGTCGTGCGCGAGTCACTGCGGCAACTCGACGGGTACGAAGTAGAGAACGTTCGTGACCAGGAACTCCTGGTGCCGATCAGCCAGCGTGCGCTGATGCCCGTCTTGCGAGGCCTCACCGGCATCGGACGGCGCTTCACCCCAGTGGGCTACGTGGATCAGGTCCGCCAGAAGTTCATCTGGGCCGGGCGGCCATCGGCCGATGCGGTCGACCGCTTCCTGGCAGTGCGGGTCATCCTGGCGGTGCTGACCCCGATCGTGCTGCTCTGGCTGATCATCGCCAACCCTCTCGGGCTCAGCGGCCTGTTCCGTTGGCTGGTCATCGGTCTGGCCGGCTTCGTCCTGGTCATGGGACCCGACGCCATGTTGAACCGCCGGGTGGCCGAGCGTCAGAAGGAACTGCGGACCACGCTGCCCGACGTGCTCGACCTGCTCACCATCAGCGTGGAGGCCGGTCTCGGCTTCGAGCAGGCGCTGGATCGCACGATCGACGCCGTGCCGGGCCCTCTCGCCGACGAGTTCGCCCGCATGCTCGGCGAGGTGCGTGCCGGCTCCTCCCGAGCTGACGCGATGCGTGCCATGGAGCAGCGCTGCAACGTCCCCGAGGTGCGGTCGTTCGTGCTGGCCATCCTCCAGGCTGACGCCTTCGGTGTCTCCATGGGTCGTGTGCTGCGGGCCCAGTCGGAGGAGATGCGCATCAAGCGCCGTCAGTTGGCCCAGGAGCAGGCCCAGAAGGCCCCGGTGAAGATGTTGATCCCCATGGTTTTCTGCATCTTCCCGGCGCTGTTCGTCATCGTGCTCGGGCCCGCCATCATCAACATCCGCGAGGCCTTCTCCTGACCAGGAGCACTCCCCCTGCCGTCGACTGTCCGGGACGGTGACACCAGCGCCAGAGCTGCTTAGGAGCGGCTGACGAGGCCTGGTGGGGGAGGACCGGGTCTACCCCACCCGCTCTCTGTGTCCCGATTACCGGGCGGACGCGAGAGCGGCAGGGCCGAAGCCCTGCCACTCTGCCGTTCCTTCGGTCCTGCTCCGAGCGGAATGTGCACTTTCCGCCGTTTGCACCTGGACCTTCGTCCCTGTCCGCTCGTCGCCGAGACGGTTCAGACATGCTCAACTGCAGTTGGATGACCCTGTCATCGCGTTGCCGATGGCTTCGCACGAATCAGTGAACTTCTCTTCGGTCGCCTCCGAGAAGTAGGTCATTGCACCAACACAGGTCAGCACGATGAGTGCGACGAGCAGGGCGTACTCGACGAGTCCAGCACCCCTGTCGTCGTACCGGCGAGCAAGCGGGCCGTCGTCCGGGTTGGTATCCGGCTGGTGGTCCTGCATGGCTCCTCCGATCGTTGTGCCTGGATGAGACGAGGGGGGTGGGGCGATGGGAGCCCCACCGAATAAAGGGGACAGCGTTCATCAGTGTTGGGTACGCCCCCCC
>JAFIEP010000106.1 GCA_020832495.1 Acidimicrobiia bacterium
GGGTGGGGCGGGGGGGGGGGGGGGGCCCGGGCCGGGCCGCGTTTTTTGTGGTGGGGGCGGGGGGGGGCGCCGCCGGGGGGGGTTTGGGGGCCCCCCACGACACCCTCGTCGTCGTTGGCCGACGCACCGGTGGGACCGCTGGGACCGCCCGGTCGGTCGGGTCGGTCGGTGGAGGTGGACGCCTCGGCCATCTGCTCAGGCAGGCTGGTTGTCGGCGAGCTCGTCCACCCGCACATCGGCGGCGCCGAGCTCGCGCGCCCGCTCGAGCAACGCCTGCAGCGCTGCCGCCTTCGGCCCCTCGGCCGAGGCGATCAGCTGGCGCAACAGCGCGGCCACGGTGAGGCCCGCTCGTTCGTCGGCAACAATGTCGGCCGCCAGCGCCCGCACCCGCTCGAGCACACCGGCCACGCTCGACGGCAGCCCGTCACCGTTGCCGTCGCCCATCAGCGACCCGAGCAGGTGCTGAGCCGACAGGGAGTTCTCCACGAACCCGTCGGTGGCCTTGCCGTAGGCGATGGCCCCGGCGATGCGGTCGAAGAACATGGTGTCGCCACCGACAATGTCGATGTCCGCGTTGCGCAGCCCGTCGCCGATGATGCCCGCCTGGGCTTCGGCGATCTGGCGCCGCGCCTCGATCTCGGTGAGCTGCAGTTCCTTGATCGCCTCCACCCGGAGGCGGAACTCCTCGTGTTGGCGGGTGGCGTCGTCGAGCTTGCCCATGGCCTCGGCCTTCTCGGTGAGACCCTCGGCCTCGCCGCTGAGCCGGTCACGCAGGGCGTCGCCCTCGGCCTTGCCGGTCTCGGCCCGCACCTTGGCCTCGGCCATGCCCAGCTTCTCGACGGCGTCGGCGTCGCGCTCGCGCACCTGCACCTCGGCCAGCCCTTCGGCAGCGGCGGCGGCCTGGGTGCCCTCGGCCAGGCGCATCTTGGCCCGCGCCTCGAAGTCTGCAGCGGACAAGTCGGCTTCGGCGAGCGTGATGCGCTCGCGGGCGAGGTGGGTGGCCGCCTGCTCGGCCGCTTCCGCCGCCTTGATGTCCTTCACGAGCGCTTCCTGCGCTTCGGACTCGGCGTTGAGGATGGCGGCTTCCTTGTCGCGCGAGGCCTCCTCCACCTTGCGGAGACGCTTGATGGCCTCCTCCTGCTCGGCCACCGTCTTCTCGACCGCAATGCGCTCGCGGATGACGTTGGCCACTTCCTTGCGCTGCTCCTCGACGTCGCGCTCAGCGGCGATGCGCTGCAGGTCGGCTTCGCGTTCGCGACTGATGATCTCGAGCTGGCGGTCGCGCTCGACCCGCTCTTCTTCCACGGCGATGACCCGCTCGCGGTTCTTCTCGGCCACCTCGATCTCACGGGTCTGGTTCTCGGTGGTGACGCCGATCTGCTCCTCGGTGCGCAGCCGGGCCGCCTCGGCCTTGGCCCGCTCCTCCTGCTCCACCCGTTGGGTCTCGGCCCACTCGCGGGCCCGCACGGTGGCGATCTCGCGTGCCTGGCGGGACTCGGCGTCGGCTTCCTGGCGTTCGAGCTCGAGGATGGCCTCGCGCGCCTCCACGTCCTTACGCTTGATCTCTTTCTGCTCCTCACGCTGGAAGTGGTTGGTGAGGACGTTCTGCGCCGTGGTCAGCTCGGTGATCTTGCGGATGCCCTGGGCGTCGAGGATGTTCTTGGGATCGAGGCTGGTCAGCGGGGTCTGCTCGAGGAAGTCGATCGCCGCGTCCTCGAGGACGTAGCCGTTGAGGTGGGTACCGATCAGCTCGATGATCTGGTCACGGAACTCTTCGCGCTTGGTGTAGAGGTCCTCGAAGTCGAGCTGCTTTCCAACGGTCTTGAGGGCCTCGGAGAACTTGGCGCTGAACAGTTCCTCGAGCGTGATCTGGTCCGACGCCCGGGCGCAGCCGATGGACTGCGCCACCTTCACCACGTCCTCCTTGGTCTTGTTGACCCGGACGAAGAAGGTGACCTTGATGTCGGCACGGATGTTGTCACGGCAGATGAGGCCTTCCAGCCCGCGCCGGTCGATCTCGATGGTCTTCACCGAGATGTCCATCATCTCGGCCTTGTGGATGATGGGGACCACGATCTGGCCGACGAAGGTGACTTCGACGGCGGTGCGCGTCGAAACGATGAGCGCCCGCCCCTGTTCCACCTTGCGGAACAACTTGGCGAACACGAACACCACGCACAACAAGATGATGAGCAGGGCGATGCCGGCGGCGGCCAACCCGTAGAGCAAGGTCTCGTCCATTGATCCGGTTTCTCCTGTTGGTGACGCAGCGGGTGCTGCTCAGTGCGGAATGATGCTCTCGTCGGCGCGCGAGACCCAGAAGACCTCGGCGTCGGGGTCGTAGGTGTGGATGATGGCCCAGTCGCCCGAGCGGAGATCGTTGCCGGGTTCGCAACGCACCTCCACCAGCAACGAGGCACCCTCGTCGTCGAGTACCTCACCTTGGCCGAAGCGCTCGCTGATCGAACCGGTGCGGATCTGACACACGCGGCCGACGAAGACGTCGCGCTTCTGAGCCGGATTGTGCATGAACACCCGCCCGAAGGGACGGGAGATCACCACGGTGGGCGGGATGGCCAGGGCGCAGGCGGCGGCCAGCAGGAGCCAGGCGCTGGTGGACGGACCCGTCTCCACCACCCAGCGGGCCCCACCCAACGACACCAACCAGCCGAACAGGAAGAAAAAGGTCAGCAGCAGGGTGGCCGGCACCGTCGTGATCCCCAGCGCCGAGAGAATGGCCGAGATGGGGCCTCCGCCACCGCCGCCGCTGGGCACACCCTCGGTGTCGATGGCACCGAACCCGGCGAACAGCCAGAACACCACCATGAGGAGCAACCCCACGGTGAACACCACGGTGGGGAAGCTGAGCGCGGTGTCGACGAACTCCTGCATGCACGTCTCCGGACGGTTGGGAGCCACACTGTACGACACCGGTCTGACAGCTTCTCGGCCGATGTTCCCCGCAGGGCGATACTGCGGCTGCCCGGCACCCCTCGGTCGACCTCGGTGTCCGTCCGGCAGCGAGCACTGCCAGGAATCCCGGCGGGGCGGGTCAGATAGTGTCGAGCCCATGAGCGATGCCACCACCGCCCCCGACCGCAACCTGGCCATGGAACTCGTCCGGGTCACCGAAGCCGCCGCCATGGCGGCCGGCACCTGGATGGGTCGAGGTGACAAGGAGGCGGCCGACGGAGCCGCCGTGGACGCCATGCGCTTGGTGCTCGACACGGTCTCGATGGACGGCGTCGTCGTCATCGGCGAGGGGGAGAAGGACGAGGCCCCCATGCTGTACAACGGCGAGCGCATCGGCGACGGCAACCCGCCGGCGGTCGACATCGCCGTCGACCCCGTGGAGGGCACCACGCTCACCTCGAAGGGCCAGCCCAACGCCTTGTCGGTGATCGCCCTGTCCGAGCAGGGGACGATGTTCGACCCCGGCCCGTGTGTCTACATGGAGAAGATCGCCGTCGGCCCCGAGGCGGTCGGCGCCATCAACATCGACGCCTCGGTGGCCGAGAACCTCACGGCGGTGTCCGAGGCCCTCGGCAAGCCGGTGCGGGAGGTGACCGCCGTCATCTTGGAGCGTCCCCGCCACGAGGACCTCATCGCCGAGGTGCGTGAGGCCGGTGCTCGCATCCGTCTCATCCCCGACGGTGACGTCGCCGGCGCCCTCACCACGGCCCTCCCCGGCTCCGGGGCCGACATCCTCTTCGGGGTGGGCGGCACGCCCGAGGGCGTCATCAGCGCGGCAGCGCTCAAGTGCATGGGCGGCGAGATGCAGGGGCGTCTGTGGCCCCGCAACGACGAGGAGCGCACCGCCGCGGTCGATGCCGGCTACGACCTCGACCGCGTGCTCACCACCGATGTCCTCGTGGCCGGCGACAACTGCTTCTTCGCCGCCACCGGCATCACCGACGGCGAACTGCTCCGCGGCGTGCACTACGAGCGCAACGGCACGGTCACCACTCAGTCACTGGTCATGCGCTCCCGGTCGGGCACCGTGCGCACGGTCAACGGCCAGCACCGGCCAGCCAAGCTGGGCATCTGAGCAGGCGACGGACGGCTCGCCCGGCAACCGCCCTCAGCGACGCGCTCCTTGCGGGCCGTTCCCGTCGGCCCTATTGTCCACCTTTCTCATAGGGATTGAGAAGGAAGGGGAGGCGTGGAGATCGACGGCTGGGTGACGCTGGCGGTGATCGTGGTCCTGTCGGCCGCCATCATCACCGAGCGTGTCCAGGCCACCGTGGCCCTCGGCGGCGGCGTCATCCTGCTTTACCTGCTCGGGGTGGTGGAGGCCGGCGACGCCTTCAGCGGCTTCTCCAACTTCGCCCCCATCATCGTGGCCGCCCTCTATGTGATGGCCGGTGCCACCGAGATCACCGGCGCGCTCAGTGGCCTCACGTCGAAAGCGCTCGGCAACGGCGCCAACGCCGGCGAGCGGAATGCTCTGGCGCGCATCACCTTCCCGGCGACACTGGCCTCTGGCTTCGTCCCCAACACCCCGCTGGTAGCCATGTTCGCCCCCCGGGTTGTGGCCTGGGGTCGACGAGTGGGCATCTCCCCTTCACGGCTGCTCATCCCGCTGTCCTACGCCGCCATCTTGGGCGGTGTCATCACCGTGTTGGGCACCTCGACCAACCTCATCGTCAGCGGCCTGCTCAGCGACGCCGGCGAACGACCGCTCGACATCTTCGAGATCACCCCCGTCGGGCTGCCGCTGGCCCTGGCCGGGGTGGTGCTCCTCATCGTGGTGGCGCCCTGGCTGCTCCCCAAGCGGCGCGCAGCCGACGCCGACCTCGAGTACGTGCGGGAGTTCACCGTCGAGATGGTGGTCGAATCCGGCAGTCGCCTGGCCGGCACCACCGTGGCCGACGCCCAGCTCCGCAACCTCCAAGGCGTCTACCTCGTCGAGATCCTGCGCGGCGACACGGTCATCGCCCCGGTGGCCCCCGACCGTCGCCTCGAGGAGGACGACCGGCTGGTGTTCGCCGGCGCCGTCGACAAGGTGGTCGACCTACAGGGCATCGACGGGTTGGTCATGGCCGAGGAACACCACGTGCGGGCCTCGGGCGGCATGGGCCACAAGTTCTACGAGGTGGTGGTGGCCGAGGGCAGCGCCCTGGACGGGGCCACGTTGAAAGACGTCCGCTTCCGCTCGGCCTACGGCGCGGCGGTCATGGCCGTCCACCGGGCGTCCGAGCGTCTCGGCGGCAAGCTGGGTGACCTGCCGTTGCGCACCGGCGACGTCTTGTTGGTGGTGGCACCCGAGGAGTTCCGCGAGCTCATGGCCGACCGGGGTGCGTTCAGCGTGATCGCCCCCTTCGACGGCGCACCGCCCCGACGGCGGCGCGGCGCCCGCCTGGTGGAGGTGTCGATGCTGGCGCTGGTGGTCCTGGCCGCCACCGGCGTGCTGGACCTCACCCGCGCTGCCCTGGGCGTGGCGCTGTTCCTGGTGCTGGCCCGGGTGGTCACCCCCACCGAGGCGGTGCGATCCATCAACCTCAACGTCATCGTGATGATCGCCTTCAGCATCGGCCTCGGTCGGGCCGTGGCCGAGAGCGGGCTGGCCGCCGCCGTGGCGGATGGTCTGCTCTCGGTGACCAGCAACTGGGGCGACCTGGGGATCGTGCTCGGCATCGCCCTGGGCACCCTGCTGGCCACCGAGTTGTTGACCAACAACGCAGCAGCGGCGCTGATGTTCCCGGTGGCCATGGCCACCGCCGAGTCGGCCGGCATGGACGTGCGGCCGTTGGCCATTGTCATCTTGCTGTTGGCGTCGTGTTCGTTCCTGACCCCCATCGGCTACCAGACCAACACCATGGTCTTCGGCATGGGCGGCTACCGGTTCACCGACTTCACCCGCGTCGGGCTGCCCCTCACGCTGACCACCCTGGCCGTGACCGTGCTGTTGGTGCCCGTGATGTTCCCGTTGCGCTGAGCGCGCTCCGTGAGGTCGCGCCACAGAACGTGACCACCCCGCCAACTGCCGGCGATGCGAGGCACATGGAGCGCAAATCGCCGGCAGTTCGGAGCGGGGTCGGAGGGGGGTGGCAGAGACCGGTCAGATCTCGTAGCGGAAGGGCTCGATGTCAGCCAGGCACCCGGTGTCGACCGGGGTCAGCGGCTCGCCGAAGAACTCGATGACGATCTCCACCACGCACTCGTCGACCACGGCGTCGTGGCCGAGGTGCGGCACCGACACCAACTGGCCGTTGGGCAGGGAGGCCACTGCCTGGCGCGCCCACACTGGCGGGGTGACGGCGTCGAGCAGCCCCGAGATCAACAGCACCGGGAGGTCGCTGGCCACCGGCTCCGCCTCGATGCCATCAGCGGCGGGCACGTCCCAGACGTCGCACGCCGACGCCAACGCCTGGGCGTCGACCAGGTCGAGCAGCCACCCGGGCCAGGCTGCACCCGCCACCTCAGGTGTGGCCGCCTCGGCGAACGGCACCTCTTCGATGCAGTCGAGCGACAGGCGCATCACCGTCGACTCGGTCGCAGCTGCGTCGTCGTCGACCCCAACCAGGGCGCCGGCCGCCACGATCCGCTGTCGGCGGTACCCGAGCGACACGGCAATGGCCTCGTCGAGGTCCTCCACTGCGTCCTCGTACCCTTCGGCCACGCCGAGGAGCAGCCAGGCGAGATCCGGGTCCACCAGCAGGTTGGGAAGCGCGAACAGCAGGTCTGCGCCGTCGAGGTAGGCCTCGGGGTCCTCCTCCCACTGCCGCTCCAGCTCGGCCACGGCGTCCACCAACACGGCAGCCGGATCGCCCAGAAGGTCGAGGCAGTCCTCGTCGTCGGCACACAACTCCACGAAGGTGTCCATGGCGAACAGCACCGACTGGCGCACCCCGCGCACGCCCGCACCATCGGCGTCGGGCGGGTAGATACCGTCGATGGCCACGGCGCGCACGCCCGTGGGGTCGTCACGCAGCACGGTGAGCGCCAAGCGGCTGCCGTAGCTCGAGCCCATGAGGTCCCACTCGTCGACGCCGAGGAGCTGACGGAGCAGGGCCACATCCGCGGCGCTGGCCGCACTCGAGTACCACCCCGGGTCGATGCCGTCGGCGGTGAGCAGTGCCCGGCACTCCGCTACCACGTCGGGGTCCTCGTCGCCGTACTCGGCGAGTTCGGGGCAGTCGAGGTGCGGTCGTGAGTAGCCGGTGCCCCGCTGGTCGACGAGCACCACCGCCCGGTCGACCGACAGACGGTCGAGCGGCGGTTCCACCCAGCTCTCCGCCTCGGGGACGGCGCCGAACCCGGGACCGCCCTCGAGGTAGAGCACGGGCGGGGCGGTCGAGCCGTTCACCGGGGGGATGACCGCCACCATCAGGGCCATCTTCGCCCCGGTCGGTTCGGCGTGGTCGGCGGGCACCACCACGAAGGCGCACAGGATGCCCTCGTCGTCAGGCACCGCAGCGGGACAGGACACTTGCTCGACGTCGTCGGCGTCGGGGTCGAAGCCCTCGGGCCACGTCGGCGGACGATCCGGTGCAGGGGGTCGGCTGCGCTCGGGCTGTTCGACCCGGCCACCGTCGTCGCCCGCAGCGGCACCGTCGGTCGAACCACCATCGTCGTCAGCAGCGCACCCGGCGGCCACGACCAGCATCGCCACCGCCACCCACCACAGCACCCAGCGCCTCATCGATCCTCCCTCATCCGCCCGCCTCAGCCGCCTCGTCCACCCGAGCCCGCCAGGGCCCGTTCGAGTCGCTCCACCCGCGCCTGCTGCACCAGCGTCTGGTGCGGACATCGTCTACCGGGTGGCCACCCGCAACTCGGTGAGGCCACGCAACACCACGTGTTCACGGAAACGGACGTCGTCGGTGCGCAACTCGAGGACATCGCCGAAACGGTCCGTCAGCTTGCCCACCGCAACCTGGGCTTCGACCCGAGCCAGCGAGGCCCCCAGGCAGTAGTGCATGCCGCCCGAGAACGACAGGTGGGCGTTGTCGGTACGGGTGATGTCGAGGCGATCCGGGTCGTCGAAGCGAGCTGGATCGCGGTTGGCGGCCATCAACATGACCGTCAACTGGGTACCCCGGTCGAACCGATACCCCTCGATCTCCACGTCGCACGTGGGGATACGGCCAGTGAGCTGCACCGGGCCGTCGAACCGCAGGAGTTCCTCGACCGCCGACGGCGCCAGCTCGGGATCGGCGGCCAGCAAGGCCAACTGGTCGGGGTGGCGGAGCAGCGCCAGGGTGCCGTTGCCGATGAGGTTCATGGTGGTCTCGTGGCCGGCGATGAACAGCAGCACCACGATGCTGCGCAACTCGTCGGGGGTGAGCCGGTCCCCTTCCTCCTCCACAGCCAGCAGGGCCGACACCAGGTCCTCGCCCGGCGAACGACGTCGCTCGACGAACAGGTCCTCGAAGTAGGTGGAGAGCGCCACCGCCCCTTCCACCGACGCCTGCAGCTCCTCAGCCGTGATGGTGGCCCCATCGAGCAGCCGGCTGGCAGCGGACGACCACGGACCGAACAGGTGACGATCGCTGGTGGGCACGCCCATCAGCTCGCAGATCACCGTGACCGCCAGCCGGTAGCCGAGGTCCTCGACCACGTCGAACTCGCCGGCATCCGCCGCGTCGTCGAGGATCCCGTCGACGATCTCGGCGATGTGGGGACGTAACCGCTCGACGGCCCGCGGGGTGAACGCCTTGCTGACCAGGCGCCGCAGGCGCGTGTGGTCGGGTGGGTCGAGGAACAGCAACACCCGCGAGTTGCCGCTGGTCATGGCCACCCGGAAGTCGTCGGCATCCTCTTCGCCGGGTGGGCGGATCCGGTGCGAGGGGTTGGTAGAGCAGCGGGGATCCCGCAGGACGGCGAGGCTGACGTCGTAGTCGAGCAGCATCACCTCGTTCCGCTCGGGTGCCGCCACCACCGGACCACCCTGTGCACGCAGCGCCCGGTACACCGAGTGGGGATCGGCCCGCAGTGCATCGTCGTCGGCCAGCTCGTTCAGCAGTCGCAGCGCTCCGTCGGAGGCACCGCTACCCGCCGGTTGTCGGTCACTCGCCTGGGTACCGGTCGCTGTGCCGGTCACCGCCTCGTCGTTGGTCACTCGATCAGTCTCGCACTTCGGCGAACGAGCCGTGGTCGGTCTGATCTCGCGCCGCGCCACGTCACGAACATCCTGTCACCTGAGCCCACCGCAATCGGCAGGGAAACTGCGGGCAGTCAGTTCTCGGTGCCGAGGTGCGCCTGACGCTGCGCAAGACGTGAGGCCCGAGCCAACTCCTCGGCCGACTCGAGCGTGTGGGCCACCACGTCCTCCAACTGATCCCTGCGCTGCGCAAAGCTCTCGCCCAACTCGTCGCGCTTGTCAGCCAGCGCCTCGCGACGCTCGGAGATGGCTTCCGCCGCGTGGGCGGCACCGTCGTGCACGCGTTCACCGAGGGACTCCCGCGTGGCCTTCACTGCTCCCGCAGCGTGGGCGGCGCCGTCGTGCAGACGGTCGCCGAACGAGCCGCTGCTCGCTCGCACGGCCTCGGAGGCCCGCACCCAGTGGGAGCGGAAGATGCCGATGTCGAAGGCACCTTCCTTGATCCGGTTGGACGCCTTGACCTGCTCAGATGGGACTTTCAGGTCCTTCACGATGCCGACCGTGGCCAGACCTCGCAGGATGTAGTAGCTCGGGTCCCATTCCCACCAGTAGAAGCCCTGGCGGGCGGACGCCTGGTAGTAGTGGTGGTTGTTGTGCCAGCCCTCACCCATGGTGAGCACCGCAATGATGGCCGAGTTGCGCGACGTGTCCTCGGTGGCGAAGCGGCGGCGACCCATTACGTGCGCCAGGGAGTTGACCAGGAACGTGGCGTGCCAGCAGGCCACCGTCGAGGCGAAGAAGCCGATGAGCAGCCCGCTCCAGCCGCCGATGAGGAAACAGGTGATCCCCAGTGCCCACGGTCCGATCCAGTCGTGCCGGTTGAGGAAGCGCAGCTCGGGGTACTTGGCGAAGTCCTTGATGCGGTCGTAGGGGGTGTCCTTGTACTTGTCGCACAGGATCCACCCGGCGTGGCTCCACCAGAAGCCACGCAGCGGCGAGTGGATGTCGGCCTCGGTGTCACTGGTGCGGTGGTGCTCACGGTGGTGCCCGGCCCACCACAGCGGCCCCTTCTGGGCGGCCATGGTGCCCCCGAAGGCCATGAGGAACTGCGGCACCCGGGCCAGCTTGTAGGCCCGGTGGGAGAAGTACCGGTGGTACCCGGCGGTGATGAAGAAGATCCGACCCCAGAACGTCACCATGAACAGCACGATGGCCGTGCGACTGACGCCGGTGAAGATGGCCAGCAGCGGCAGCAGGTGGGCGATGGCGAAGGGAATAGAGGTGACCTTGTTGACCCGCTCGTCGGGTCCGCGCGTGTAGCTCGTCGGTCGTTCCGTAGGCGCCGCCGTGGCGTCGATCGACATTCGCACTCCTGGAGGTGATGCTCTCGCCCGCCGGGGGGTCAAGCGGGACGTCGCGTCACGCTACCGGCTGCCACTGGCGTTCCGCGAACCCGAGCCACCGGACACACCGGAGAATGACCGGTATCGCGGGGCGGGGGTCGAGGGCTCTCTCAGGGTCGGGACACATCGCCAGAATCGAGGGGAAGGACTCGGCCCGGCTGCGGGTTGTGATGGATATGACGCCCCGCAGCCTCGCCGCGATCGCCGGCGCCACCTCGGCTGCGGTGGCGCTCGGCACCGCCGAGGCGGTGGCCGCTCTGGTGGCCGACGGCCGGTCGCTGGTGGTGAGTGTGGGCGACGGTGTGGTCGACGGCAGCGGCGCCTGGCTGGCCCGCCCGGCCATCGAACTGTTGGGCAGCGCCAACAAGCCGACGCTGTTGACCGGCATCGTGGTGGTGTCGCTGGCCGTGGGTGCGCTGGCTGGCATCGGCGCCCGGCGGCGGGCCTGGGTGGGACCGGTCATCTTCGCCGCCTTCGCCGCACTCGGCGTGCTCGCCGCCGGCGAGGACCCGCTGGCCGATCGGTCCCAGGCGGCGGTTGCCGCCGGGCTCGGGGCCGTGGCCGGGGCCGCCGTGCTGTGGTTCCTGCTGCGCCTGCTGTCGGCCTCCGCCACCTCGAGCATGGCTGCAACGGCGGTTGCGGCAGACGCCTCCACCGGTGCCGGCCCGATCGCCGGTACCGGCCCTGCGCCGGCGGTTCTCGACCCCGCAGCCGGGGGTGCCAACCGTCGGGCCTTCTTCGGGTGGGTGGGGGTGGCCGGGGCCACCGCCGGTGCGTTGGCCGTGGCCCCTCGCACCTGGGGCCGCCAATCCACTGCCGAGCAGGCCCGCGAGACCGTGGTCCTACCCGGCGTGGACGAACCACCGGCGGTCGCCGAGCCGGAGGTGGCCGATCTCAGCAGCTACATCACACCCAACGACGACTTCTTCCGCATCGACACGGCGCTGGTCATCCCCGACGTGGATCCCGCCGGATGGTCGCTGACCATCGACGGCATGGTCGACCGCCCGTTCGAGATCGGCTACGACGAGTTGGTGGAGCGGTCCACCACGGTGGCGCCCGTGACCTTGGCGTGCGTGTCGAACCTGGTGGGCGGCCACCTGGTGGGCAACGCCGTGTGGCAGGGCGTGCCGCTGGGCGAACTCCTCGCCGAGGCCGGCGTCGACCCGGCAGCCACGCAGATCGTGGGCCGGTCGGTCGACGCCTTCACCGTGGGCTTCCCCACCGAGGTGGCCTTCGACGGGCGCACCGCGCTGGTGGCCACTGCCATGAACGGTGTGCCCCTCCCCCGACGCCACGGTTTCCCGGCCCGCCTGGTGGTGTCGGGGCTGTTCGGCTACGTGTCGGCCACCAAGTGGCTCAGCCAGATCGAGCTCACCACCTGGGAGGGCTACGACGCCTACTGGGTGCCGCGCGGCTGGTCGAAGGAAGGCCCGATCCTCGTCCAGTCCCGCATCGACACGCCGACCACCCGCTCGGTCCGCGCCGGCACCGTGCCACTTGCCGGCGTGGCCTGGGGACCAGGGGTCGGCATCTCCCGGGTGGAGGTGCGTATCGACGAGGGACCGTGGATGGAGGCCGAACTGGGCGAGACCCTCTCCGACGACACGTGGGTGCAGTGGTACTTGCCGTGGGAGGCCACACCGGGCCAGCACGACGTCGAGGTGCGAGCCACCGACGGGCTCGGCGACACCCAGACGTCGGAGCGCAGCCCGACGGCGCCGTCCGGGGCGACGGGCTGGCACCTGCGCACCATCGACGTGTTCGCCGACTGATTCAGCGAGGGCCGGCAGGACGCAGGCAGAGGCGTGACAGCGCGGGCCAGGGTCCCCTTCAGCCGAGCCGACCGACGACGGCGACCACCACCACGACTGCCACCACGGCACCGAGGAGCCGTCGCCACGGGTTCACGCCGCGCAACAGTTCGTCGGCCGCCCACCACAGCAACGCGGCGGCGGTCACCACCTCGAGGCCCTGCTCGACCTCGCTGCCGATCGTCACCAACCGGGCCAACACGAACGACCCGATGGCGATCCACAACGGCAGGTTGGGGAACTGGGCGATGACGATCCGCCCGGTGCGACGATCGCGGAAGAACCAGTCGACGAACCCGCTCATCGGGTTGTGACCTCGCGAGCGTCCGGACCGGGGCCCACCTCGACGGCCGTCGAGATCCCGGCGGCGGCCAGGCGCTGCTGGTGGCGCGCCCCGCCGCTGCCCCGCGCTGCGCGGCGGAGGCGGTCGGCCACCGCCAGGCCCACGCCGTCGTCGCCGGGCAGCCGGACCACGAGCACGTCGAGCCCGAGGCGGTCGGCCTGGCGCAACCGGTCGTAGAGCACCTGGGCGAACCGCTCCGGTGCGCCGCCTGGTTCCAGCTCGACGATCTGCTGGCCGAGACCGTGGGCGTCGAGGGCGTCGACCTCCGCCGGGTCCAATGCCGTCGGTGCCAGCACGCCGATGGTCGGCACACCTTCTGGTGTGGGGGTGGCGAGGGCCACCAGCACGTCGACCAGCGGCACGTGGTGGCCGACGGGCACCACGGCGGCCGTCGGTGCGTAGTGGGCGGGGAGCATGCCGGGGGCGCGGGGTGCGGCAGCGGCGTCGGGTCGGGCGGGCATCGCGCCGAGCACCTCGGCCAATGCCTCCATCGACACGCCGCCCACCCGCAGCACAGTGGGGACCGCGCCGCTGCAGTCGACGATGGTCGACTCGACCCCCACGGTGCACGAGCCGCCGTCGAGCACCAGCACGTCCTCGCCGTCGAGGTCACCCATCACGTGGTCAGCCGACGTGGGGCTGACCCGGCCGAAGCGGTTGGCCGAGGGCGCCGCCACGCCGACCTCGACCGCTGCGAGTAGCGCAGCGGCCACCGGATGGGCCGGTACCCGCAACCCGACGGTGTCGCGCCCGCCGGTGACCACGTCGGGCACGGCCGGCGAGCGAGCAAGCACCAGCGTGAGCGGGCCGGGCCACAAGGCGGCGGCCAGTCGCCGGGCGGGCGCCGGCACGGCGGCGGCGTGGCGGTCGAGGGCGTCGGCGTCGGCCAGGTGGACGATGAGGGGATGTTCGGCCGGCCGGCCCTTCACGTCGAAGATGCGGGCCACGGCGTCGGGATGGTCGATGGCGGCGCCGAGGCCGTACACGGTCTCGGTGGGGAAGGCCACCAGTCGCCCCGACCGGAGTGCGGTGGCGGCCGCGGCCACGTCGGTGGTGCGGACCGGGCCGGGCCGGTGGTCGGGTGTCACCGGCCAATGGTGCCATGATCTTGCGTCATGGACGGCACCACCCCGGGCGGGGTCGCACCTGCACAACGGCGGTGGGTGGTGCTCCTCGTCTGCCTGGTGGCAGTGATCGTCGCCGGCCCGGCGTTCGGGCAGACCGCTGACGACACACCCGCCGACACGCCGGCCACCGACGAGGCGACGGACAACCAGGCGAACGGCGACGAGACGCCGGCCGACGAGGGCGTCCTCGACGACGAGGCCAGCGCCGAAGCGGCACAGGAACTGACCATCCCCAAGGCCCTGCTGCTCGGCGTGGTGGAGGGCATCACCGAGTACCTGCCGGTGTCGTCCACCGGCCACCTTCTGGTGGTGCAGCCCCTCATCGGCGTGGGAGTGACCGAGGAGACCGAGAAAGCCGCCGACATCTACGCCATCGCCATCCAGGCCGGGGCCATCCTGGCGGTGGCCGTGTTGTACTTCGGCAAGCTGGTGAACATGGCCAAGGGGGCGGTGGGGGCCAGCACCGAAGGGCGCCAACTGCTGGTGGCGGTGCTGGCTGCGTTCGTGCCGGCCGTGGTGGTGGCGTTGGTGTTCGAGGATCTCATCAAGGACAACCTGCTGGGTCCCTGGCCAGTGGTGGTGGCCTGGGCCGGCTGGGGTGTGGTGCTGATCGTCACCGGACCGAAGCTGCACCAGATGGCCGGCACCACCGTGCTCGAGCAGATCACGCTGCGTCAGGCACTGCTCATCGGCGTGGCCCAGTGCATCGCCATGTGGCCGGGCACCAGCCGCAGCCTGGTCACCATCCTGGCCGCCATCCTGGTGGGGCTGTCGGTGAAAGCGGCCGTGGAGTTCTCGTTCCTGTTGGGGCTCCTCACCCTCAGCGCCGCCACCGGCTACGAGATGCTCACCGGCGGCGCCGAGTTGTTCGACACCTTCGGCGTGGTGGCACCGCTGGTCGGCCTGGTTGCCGCCTTCATCTCGGCGGTGATTGCGGTGCGCTGGCTGGTCACCTACCTGCAGCAGCACAGCCTGGCGCTGTTCGGCTGGTACCGACTGGCCATCGCTGCGGTCACCGTGGTGCTGCTGGTCAACGGCACGATTTCGTGAGCCAGTGTCCCGAGTAGGGCTGTCGCGCTTCGGCTGCGGAACCGAGGCGGTCCTCGACCAGCCAGGATGTCTCGGCAAGGGCGCACGAATGGTGGTGGCGAGCCGACCTCGATGGGGCGCGAGGAGTTGGCCGCGAACTCGGTCACGGGGCTCGTCGACGACGCCGTTCACCCCATCAGGGTGACGCCACCTCTTGGTCGAAGCGGTAGAGGAACGCCGCCATCGCCTGGCGCGACACCGGGTCGACCGGCTTGTAGAGCGGCTTGCCCGTCCCCTGCGGGGTCCCGAGCGAGAGGCCCGACTCGGCCATCCACTGCACGGGAGTGAAGAACGGCGACGACCCATCCACATCAGCGAAGAACGGCTCGGCCAACGTCACCTCCGGCTCACCACCGAACCGCCACAGGAACGCCGCCATCGCCTGGCGCGACACCGGATCGAAAGGCCGGAAGAGGGGCTTGCCCACGGCCTGCGATGCGCCGGTGGACAGGCCCGACTCGGCCATCCACTGCACGGCGGTGAAGAACGGCGACGACCCATCCACATCAGCGAAGAACGGCTCGACGAACGTCACCTCCGGCTCACCACCGAACCGCCACAGGAACGCCGCCATCGCCTGGCGCGACACGCCGGCGGCCGGACGGAACGTGCCGTCCGGAAATCCGGTGGTGACCCCCGATGTTGCCAACCATGCGATCTGGACGCAGAACGCGTGCGCGCCAGGCACGTCGGAGAACGGCCCGGGTCGGCCGGGACCACAGTTGCTCGGCGGCGTCGCCACGCCGACTCGGCCAATCGCATCGTTACCGAAGTTGGTGAACCACAGGTTCCCCTCGGCGTCGGCGCCGATGCCCTGTGGCTCGGAGATGCCCGCAACGGTGCGGTTCGTCACCACGCCAGCGGGGGTGATGCGACCGAGCGAGTCCCCCCAGCGGTTCGTGAACCACAGGTTGCCGTCGGCGCCCAGCGCGAGGCTCCACACCCCGTCGATGCCGGGGCCGCTGAAGATCGACACCGTGCCCTCGAGGGTCATCCGCCCCATCGACCCCTCACCGTTCGAGAACCACATGGCGCCATCGGAACCCGCGGCGATGGCGAAGGGGGCGTCGATCGCCTCGTCGGTGAAGGTGGACACCTCTCCGTCGGTGGCGATGCGACCGATCGAACCAGCCCAGGGGTCGCTGAACCACATTGCGCCATCGGGACCGAGGGCGATGTGGCGAGGGCTCACGATGGCAGGGTCGGTGAAGGTCGACACCGCGCCGCCGACGGTGACGCGGCCGATCGAACCGTTGCCCGACTGCAGCGCAGCGTTGGTGAACCACAGGGCGCCGTCCGAGCCGGCGGCGATGGAGAACGGCTGGTCGACGCCGCTGCCGGTGAACGTCGACACAGTGCCCTGCGGGGTGATCCGACCGACCGAGTCGTTCCCGGCGTTGGTGAACCACAGGTTCCCGTCGGAACCTCGGGCGATGCCTTCGGGTCGGTCGATCCCGTCACCGGTGAACGTCGAGATGGTCCCGGTGGGCGTGATCCGCCCGATGGAGTTGGCCAGGTAGTTGGTGAACCACATGGTGCCGTCGGGGCCCAGTGTGATGGCCGACGGACGCGACCCTGCCGTGCCGGGGTAGAGCGTGATCTCAGGGTCATCGACGGCGCCGCTCGGGGAGGCGGGCAACGAGATCCCCAAGACAGCGACCACCACCAGCAACAGACACGCTCCCCGCCGAGACCCACGCCAGCCGGTCCGATACAACCTCATCCTGCCCGTCACCTCCGCTTGGACCGCTCTCACCCAGAGCCTGCGCCACCCGGCAGTCGTAAGCCGGCATTTGATCATGCCCTTTTGCCGACTTCAAGTCACCGGTGCGGTGGGCTGAGGTCCGCTGCTTCCGCCTCGCCCGCCAGCACCGCCGTGCTGCGACAGTGAGGTTCGACACCACGAACTCGGTCAGCTCGGTGACCTGCTTGCTCGGTGAGCGTCCCAGCGCGGCCGCTGAGCCTTGGCTTCCGGGTCGGCCCTCGACGACTTCACACACTCCCATGAGCACCCGTCTGGTCCGGGAGATGCACGCCATCAGCCTCGCCGGGGTGCGGGGACGTGACCGCCAACCTGGCGAGATCCGCACCACCCAGAACTGGATCGGCCCGCCAGGCGCCACCATCGACACCGCCACCTTCGTCCCCCCGCTACCCGAGGCGATCACCGACCTGATACCTCGATGCGCTCACCATCGAGCGAGTCCTCGTCGCCAGCAGCTCAGCGCAGCGTGAGGCGCACGTGGGCCACGCTGCGATCGATCGTCACCATGGCCTCGCCGTCGGCCGTCACCACCACGGCCTCGCCGGGCCGACCACCAGCCGGCAACGAGGTGGTGCGGCCGAACGGATCACACCGCTCGGCGGCTGCGACGAGGGCCCCGGGCACCACCACCCGCACCGGACGCCGCGGCGGCTCCGGCGACGAGAGCCGCACCACGATCGCTGTGTCGGCGCCGCCCGACACGTCCTCGACCGCCACGTCCTCGACCGCCACCGCCGGATCATTGACCACGACGTTGCGCAGGCCATCCGTCGGCGGCTCCCCCACCACCGCCGCGAAGCCATCGGTCCCGACCGCTTCATCGCCCACGACCGGGCCCGCTGCGGCCAACCCTCGGGCGACCACCCGCTCGGCGTCGAGCAGCCCGGCATCGGCGCCGCACCATCCGACGACGGTGGTCACCGCGCACGACCCCTGCGCCGCGCGCTCGTCGGCGGCGGCGCCGCCGACACCGCGCCACCCAGCACGACCCGACGGCCACGGCGAGGAGGCCGTCCGTCGTCCGACCACCATCTCGAGGTGGCTACCGAACACGCCGAGTGCCGTGTGGACGTCGGTGCCGACCACCATCGGGCGAGCGGCCGGGAAGCGCAGCCGCGCAACGGTGCGTAACGGCCACACCGCCACCCCATCGGGGGCGGCCACCGCCCGGTCACGCACCCACCCGCCGGGGACGGCCATGTCGATCGCCGACGGTTCGCTCGGGGTGCGCAGGCTCATCCCCACGGTCCGCCGAGCACGCGGCTCGACCTCGGTGTAGAACACCACGCCGGCGAAACCCGCCGCGGCGACGATCCGACGGCGCACCAGACGCCCGTCGAGCAGCCCGTGCAGTGACACGCACACGGCATCGGCCCGGCGTGTCACCTCGACATCCAGCCGTCGACGCGCTGCCCGATCGGTCGGGCGGAACACCCCGCCGCGCAGCTCGTGACCGAATCGCTCGGTATCGCCGCTGTCGACGTAGGCAGTCAGTTCACCGCTGGGGGCAGCCAAGAGCGGCGTGCCGTCGGCGTCGACCACCGACACGTAGCCGGTCACCTCGTCCACCCGCACGACGGCGTCGCCCACACATACCTGGACCTCACCGGTGAGCCGGCGCACGACTGGCTGCTGCTCGCTCGGTCGACCGAGCCGCTCGACGTCACTCCGGCCGGCACCGCCCGCCCGACCGCTATCAGTCCTGCCGCGCCCGCTGAAGAAGCACCCCACACTCGGTGGCGGCGGGTCCCACGCCACCACGGGAACACGCTCGGGCGGGTCGAGCGCCACCAGCGTGAGATAGTCGGCTAGTGATCCGTTGACCACCCACACGCCACAGCTCCGGTGGTGGGCGTCATTGAAGCGGCCCAGCGCAGCGGTCAGATCGAAACCAGCCGGGAGCGACCCCGTCGGCACCGGGCACAGCAGGTTGGCGGTGACGCTGACCGCCGACAGCCGGTCGACTTCGGCGCGCAGCCACGTGCGGAACCGCCGCTCGCCCGCCGTGGTGACGTCCCCGACCGTCGGCGCACCGCCACCCGTGGGGTCGCCGCCCGCACCTGGTGGCACCACCGGACGCCGCACGCCGGCGCGCCGAGGCGCCAGACCCCGGCGGTGGAGGAGAACCGTGGCCCCGTCGGGCGCCGCCCACCGCAGGTCACTCACCTGGGGCATGGCCCGGTCGACACGGCCTCCGGTGTCGACCACCACCACCCCGGCGCAGCCCACTGCCTCGAGCAACGACGGTACCGCCGGGGTCAGTTCCGTGCCACGGGGCAGACGCCCGGCCGGCACCTGCGGCACCAGGCCGCGGTCCGCCAACCAGCGCCGGCTGCGCTCCACGTGGTCGAACCATCGCGGCGGCGGCCCGGCGAACACGTCGGCCGGCACGTCTCCGAGCACGTCGAGCCACACCCGCCCGGCGGCCATCTGCTCGGCCACCTCGCCCTGTCGGTCGCCCAGCAGGTCCCACCACCGGACCATGGCGGCCATGCCCTCGATGGTGACCACCCGCCGTCGAGCCGACACCACGTCGTCGAGCAGTGCCGACGCCTGCGCCTGTCCGGCCGCGACAGCATGCGAAGCACGACGACGCCCACGAGGCGTCGGCGACCAGGAGTCGACCACCACCATGACCGCGCGAGCATCGGCTGGCACCCCCAGGGCGTGGCGGGCAAGCGTGCGAGGGACGAGCCCGGCACCGTCGGTGAGGGCGGGATCGGGCAACATGGCGTCGTGAATGTAGCCTCTGGCACTGCCACGGGGGCAGTTGCCCGGGGGTCGAGGGGGACACCGGCCCGAGCCCGAGAGGTACGACATGGACACGTCAGCGCAACGCCACGGCATCACCGGCGCCGGGGGCTTCATCGGGCTGACCATCGTCCGGCGCCTGCGCGCCGCCGGCCACGACGTGCGGGGCCTCGACCTCGACCGCCGCGCCGAACCGGAGCTGCAGGCCGTCGACGCCGAGCTGCACACCGGCGACATCTGCGACCCCGAGGCCATGGTCGAGTTCTGCGCCGGGCTCGACACGGTGTGGCACACCGCCGCCATCGTGGAGGAGTCCGGTGACCTCGACCGCTTCCGACGGGTGAACGTGGAAGGAGCCCGCACCGTGGCCCGGGCCGCCCGCGACGCTGGAGTGCGACGGCTCGTCCACTTCTCGTCAGTCATGGTCTACGGCTTCGACTTCCCCGACGGCGTCACCGAGGACGGCCCGTTCGATGGCGCCGACAACCCTTACTGCATCACCAAGCACGAGTCGGAAGCGGCCGTGCTCGAATCACACGAACCCGGGGTGTTCGACGTGTTCGTCATCCGCCCCGGTGACGTCTACGGCCCCGGCTGTGTGCCGTGGATCATCCGTCCGTTCGAGGCCATGCAGGCGGGCCTGTGGGCCACCATCGAGACGTCGCCCCCGGCGCTGTTGAACCACGTGTACGTCGACAACCTGCTCGACGGCATCGACGTCGTGCTCGACGCCGGGCGCTCCGGCGAGCCGTTCGTCATCACCGACGGGCGTCGCACCACCACCGTCGAGTTCTTCGGCCACCTCCTCGGGATGTTGGGCATCACCGATGTGCCCTCCATCGACCCCGATGTGGCCGTCGAACTGGGCCTCGACCGCGAAGCGGTACGCCACCTGCAACGAAGCGGGCAGTACTCCATCGACAAGGTGCGGGCGCTCGGCTATGAACCGACGGTGGACCTCGACGAGGGCATGGCGCGCACCGAGGAGTGGCTGCGCGCCTCGGGGCGACTCACGACGTCGCCGGATTGATCCCCGCAGCGGCCTGCGCCAGGCCACTGAGCCAGGTCACCGGCGGGAGGATGAACGGCCGGAAGCGCAGGACCCGCCCCCAGTCCTCGTCGTAGAGCAACCCCTGGTGCGCATCGAGCGAGGCTGCCGCCGGGGTGTCGGCCATGCTCATCGACACCTCTTCGGGCACCGAACCGAGGATGCGCACGGCGAACTCTCGCAGCAGCCCACTGCCGAGGCGGCGTTCGAACGCCGGCAATGAACCAGCCCAGGCCAGGGTGTGCACCCCCACCTCGGGACCGTCCGCCAGGATCGAGCGCACCAGCCGGTGCAGGTCGGGTCCGTCGTTGTCGGTAGCGGTGACGTCGATGTCACGGGCCCGGTCGATGCCGCCGATGAGCAGCAGCAGCGGCGCCCGTCGGTAGTCGGAATCGGCCAGGCGGTCCTGAATGGCGCGGTGCACCCCGTCGAGCGTCTTGGCGGCATTGCGGCGGCGCTCCACCTCGACCGGCCAGTGCTGGGAGAACGCACCCACCGCCTCGGCGAACCCGGAATCGAGCGGCGTGAAGTCGAGGGCTCGCACCTCGAGGTTGTTGCCGTGCACCAGCACCCCGGAGGTCAGCGCGGCGACCAACACTCCGCACCCCAGGTTCATGTCGTCGGTCATCACCAGCACGTTGGCCCCGTCCTGGCGACGCAGCAGCACCTCGACGGGGTCACCGAGCGAGGCCGGCTCGCCCACCCACAGACGGGCCTGCAGCCGCGCCCCCCGCTGATCGGTGTTGAACAACAGCCGTTGCAAGGGGCTGAGTTCCAACCGGGCTGGTGCTGCGCCGTCGAAGATCTGCGGGCGGTTGGTGACCCCGCGGGCGGTGGCGGTCTCACGCAAGATCCGCAGCAGCCGGTAACGGGCACGGTCGTCGAGGTGGGTGAGCCGCACCGGGCGCAGACGGGGGTCGGCGAGTGGTCCGGCGGTGAGGAGCGCATCGCCCGGGCGGCTCGGTCGATGCTCGTCGGCCCGGTCGTCACCCACGAAGCGGGCCAGCACCTCCGGCGGCGAGTCGAGCACCAGCCGGCTGCTGAACGCAGCCAGCGGGAGCCGCTGGAGGGTGGCCGTGGCTCGAGCGACGTCGCCGCAGCGAACGGTACAGATCAGGTGGACCCCGGCGTCACCACCATCGTGGAGCAGTTGCTCGACGAGCGCTGTCACCCGTCGGGCGTCCACGTCGTCGGTGTCGTAGAGATCCTCGATGCCGTCGATCACCAACACGATGCGTGGTGCATCGGGTTCGGCCGCATCGTTGGTGGCGGGGCGACCGGCGTGGTGTGCCTCGACACGCGCGGCGAAGCGCTCCAGCAGGTCGATACCGATGCTGGCCGGCGCAGTGTCCGCCACCAGCCGAGCGTGGGGAAGCCCTGCGGTGGCCGCCGGGGCGAACGTGGCTCGAGCCCCGAGCGCCACCAGGTAGAGGTCGACGCCGTCGGGTGGGTAGAGCTGTGCCATCGAGCCCACGACGCTGTGGAGCAGCGTGGTCACGCCGCTGCCGTCGCCACCGACCACGAGCGCGCCGGCTCGGTCACCACCCCCGAGTTGCAACGTGACCACGTCGGCCACCCCCGCCCGGCCGATCGGCACACTCAGCGACGGCTCGGCATCGGCGTGCCACCAGGTGGTGGGGTCTGTGTGCACCACGTCGGCGGTCGTGACCGGCAGATCAGCCCTAGCTCGCAGGGCTCTGGCTTCGGCGAGGAGGCGCCACACGACGTCGGGCTCGACACCGGCACCGGTGGTGGACTGCGCCGCCTGGCCGACGGCGGCCACCACCCGTTCGATCAGACCGGCCGCCGGACCGTCGCTACCAGCCGGCGCAGGAGGCTCGTCGAAGTGAACCTGCCACCGTCCGGCCACCCCTTCGTCGCGCCACAGGCCCTTGGCGTCGGCCGAGATGACCTCCAGCCCGTCGAACTGATCCACCCTCGGCCCGCCGAACACCGGACGGAACGCCGGGTCGCGCACGATCACCGGGAACAGCCCCACCCGGTGAGCCTGCTCGACCAGGCGGCGCAGCAGCGCCTGGGTGTGCTCGTCGAACCCGGTCGGGTAGTCCATGACCACGAGCGCCCGGTGGGGCTCGAGGAGTTCTCCGGCGGCAGCGTTGGCTTCGGCCAGGGTGTCGTAGCGCCCGCGCAGGTAGTGCTGCACGACGCGCTCGACGTCGCTGTTCACCCGCCGCAACGCCGCGCCGATGTCCTCTTCGGAGGTGGCCACACCGCCTTCGAGCAGGTGGGGTTCGAACTCGAGCAGGTCGAGCAGCGGTCCGGCGACGTCGCCCAGTCCGACTGGATCGATGATGGTGCAGCGCAGCGCACCCGGCGGGGCGCCGGCGAAGAGACGCAGCAGCAGCGAGCGGACCCCACCGACCACGTCGTTGCGGAAGCCGCCCGGCTCGATGGAGAGGCCTTGCTGGGGCGGATTCGCCAACAGACAGGGAATGTGAGCCTCCATGCCCTCGCGCCAGTAGCCACCGAGCCGCACCCACGGCGAGAGTTCCGACGGCGGCGTCCACTCCTCCCAGCGGGGGTCGTCGAACGGCGCGGCGCTCACCGGTACGTGGTCGGCCAGCAGGTCGAGATCGCGCGTCAGGATGGACGACCCGATCTCGAAGCTGGCCGACGCCTCCACCACCTCGGCGTCGAGGTCCCGTTCGGTCTCAGCCAACAGCTCCTGGCGGGACGTGTCCGCCCTTCTCTGCATGACCTGCACACCCATCGACGCTTCCCGCAGGAGCTTGCCGATGGTCTCGAGGCGGATGGCGCCGGTGATGCCCTTGGCCAGCTTCAGCTCTTCCTCGATGTCGTCGACCACCACCGAGAGGCGACGCAACGAGCGGGGATCCACCGGGGTCTTGAGCGCCCGGGCCAGCACGTCGCTGCGACCCTTGCGCTGCGCCAACTCCTGGGCCCGGGCCAGCATCGCCTCGAGCAGCTCGGTGGCCACTGCGGCGTCGGCCTTGCGTTGTTCCCACTCCCGTTCGATGCGGGCAATGGCCTTCTCCTGGTCGCGCCGCAGGGAGTCGACATCGGCGTCGAGGGTCGACAACAGGACGTTGGCCCGCTCGAGCAACTCCCGGACGAACACGTCGAGCGGGGTGTCGATCGAGCCCCCGCCGTCGTCGTCGAGGACGCGTTTGGGCAGGGGTGCCAGGTAGCCCCCGCTCCCCGCCTCCTCCTCGGGTCCATCGCTCATGTCACGAACCGGTTGGGTGGTCGATCACGGCGAGTCGTCGCTCCAACAGTGCACCCTCAGTCAATCGGCCGAATGGGCGGCAGACTTGATCCGAACGACCTATATCCGTCGGGTGCTGCGCGCTGCGTGGCAGGAGATCTCAGCGCGGAGCCACCTGCGGGGTGAGGCCGGCAGCGGCCTCGTCGAGACACGACAGGCTCAGGTGCAGCCCGTCGGGTTCGAGGCAGCGACTGGCCTCGTCCTCGCCGGTGCCCAGCAACTCGGCCAGGTCGGCCACCTCCATCCAGTCGCGCTCTGCCGCCACCGCCTCGGCCAGGCGGTGGACCCGGCGGTTGACCGACCCGACCTGCTCCTCGGCCGTGCGGACGTGGCCCACCCACACCACCAGGGTGCCGGTGTCCTCGAAAGGGTCGACGGCCGCCGCCAGCCGCCGGGAGTACTCGGCGTCCCAGGCGTCAGCGTCGGCGAAGGCGGCGACGGTGCTGCCGTCGACGTCGAGCAGGTCCTGAGCGTCGTTCGAGGCCAACGACAGCACGAGTACTTCCGGGGGGAAGTCCCGGGCCAGCCGTTCCAGGCGTTCGGGCCAGTCGAAGATCTCGGGCCGGGCCAGCCCGGTGCCCTCCTCACCGATGACCACCACCTCGACGCCGTCGGGCACGGTCTGGCGAAGTGCCGCTCCGAGGCCGACCGAGATGGAGTCCCCCGCCACGGTGATCTTGTGGCCGGCGCTGGACGAGGCCGACTCCCCATCGGTGGTGGGCTCGGCGAGGTCGCCTCCGACGCTCTCCTGACCGCCACCACTCCCGCAGGCGGCAGCCCCCAGTGTCAGCACCACGAGGAGGATCAACAGACGACTCGAGAGCAACCTCATCGTGTCGTTCTAGCGGCTCCGACCCGACATCGGAAAGGCAGCCGACCCGAGGCCGCCGAGCCACCTTCGACCAGCCGGTAAGGTCGGCGTCAGATATCCACGAGCGTGATCGGAGCGACCATGGCGACCCCCCGTCCGGCGAGCGTGGACACCGGTGGGCACACCAACGATGACGGCTACTTCGGGCCCGAGAGCGTCACCTGGCGGGTGGCGGCCCACCCGGCGTTGGGCCTGTCAGCCGGCTGCGCCGGCACCATCCAGATGCTGTACCCGCAGGTCATGCACATGATCGATCAGGCGTCGTCGTTCCGCGACTACCCCGACCTCCGAGCGCAGCGCACCGGCGAGTTCGCCACCACGGTGTTTTTCGGGGACCGGGCCTCCGCCGACCGCGCCGGCGAGGTGCTGCGTCGCATCCATCGCAGCTGTGTGGCAATCGACCCGCGCAGCGGGGAGGAATACCGCGCCGACAAACCCGAGCTGCTCGAGTGGGTCTTCAACTCCCTGACGTGGGCGCTGCTGCGAGGCACCGACGTGTACGGGCCGTCGCTGAGCGTCGAGGAGCAGGACAGGTTCGTGGTCGAGCAACACACGATGGCGCGCATGGTCGGCCTCGATCCCGAGCAACAGGTGAGGACGCGCGTCGAGGTCGATCAGTACATGCAGGACGTCCTGCCCAAGCTCGCCTACGGCTACGACACCCGCTGGTTCAAGGAGATCACGATCCCCAGCACCATCCCGACCAGTCTCGGAGCCGGAGTGAAGCAGCTCATGCAGTGGGGATCGGTGGCGCTCTACCTCCCCGAGCACCGTGAACTCTTCGGGATCCGCTGGAACCCCATCCGCCAGGCGACGACCGTCGGCGCCGTCAAGCTGTTGCTCGCACCCATGGCCGCCAAGCCGATCAACGAGACCATCCCGCAGTTCCGCGAGTTCGTCGACGAAAACGCCTTCGGTGCACGCAAGCGCAAGGTCGACCCGGGGCCTCGGGGTACCGCCGACCAGACCGACGCAGCGCAGGGCTGAGTCGGACTCGGCGGATCGGACAGGTGCACGACCCGGCGAGCGCTCTCGTGCACGACTGGCACATCGACCAGCGCGAGTACGAACGTCACCAGGAACGACGAGGCCGGCGTCACGCCTTCGAGGTCCTCGACCATCGCCGGACCGCGCTGGTGGTGGTCGACATGATCCCGTTCTTCGTCGAGGAGAACCCCTACGCCCGAGGCATCGTGGCGAACATCGAGCGGCTGGCCGAGGCGCTGCGTGCCGCCGGTGGCGTCGTGGCCTGGGTGGTCCCCGGCGCTGACCTGGTTCCACCGGCGCGTGTCGAGTTCCTGGGGCCAGCAGTGGCCGAGCGGTACCGCACGTCGGGCGGCTCGGGCACGCCGCGAGCGCGGCTCTGGCACGAGTTCGACGTCGGCCCCGACGACCTGGTGCTGGAGAAGTCCTCTCCCGGTGCGTTCTTCCCGGGACGTTGTGAGCTCCCACATCGGCTGGAGGACCTCGGCGTCGACACCGTGGTGGTCACGGGCACCGTGGCCAACGTGTGCTGCGAGTCGACGGTGCGCGAGGCCAGCGTGCTGGGCTACCGGGTCGTCATGGTGGCCGACGCCAACGCCGCCGTCCGCGACGAGGATCTGAACGCCACCCTCCACACGGTCTACCGGTCCTTCGGCGACGTCCGCACCACCGACGAGGTCATCGGGCTGCTCGGCGTCGATCCACCTGTCCCTTGAGGGTCGAACCTGGCACCGCGCCGTCCCCAGCAGGTCAGGTGCCGCGCCGCCAACCCCGGATTTCCTGCGTACGTTCGCGAGGTCCTGACCCGCGAGACGCACGCAACATTCTCCGGGGCGCCACTCACTACCGGCCGCCGGCTGCACCGGGCTCGATGGTGAGCCGCGGCACCACCCGGTCGAGCCACCGGGGCATCCACCAGTTGCGTTCGCCGAGCAACTCCATCGACGCCGGGGCCACCACCATGCGCACCACCGAGGCGTCGATGAGCACGGCCACCCCGAGCCCGAGGCCGAACAGCTTGACCTCGCGGATCTCCTCGAGCAGGAAGGACCCGAACACCACCACCATGATGGCCGCCGCGGCGGTGATCACCTTCGCTGTGGAAGCGAGCCCGTCGGCCACCGACGTGACGGCGTCGCCGGTCCGTTCGTACTCCTCACGGATCCGTGACAGCAGGAACACCTCGTAGTCCATCGACAGGCCGAACAAGACGGCGAAGAGCATCAGGGGGACGAACGGGTTGATCGGCCCGGCGTCGATGCCCAGCACACCCGCGCCCCAACCCCACCCGAACACGGCCACCACCACGCCGTAGGCAGCGGCGATGGAGGCCAGGTTCATGGCCACCGCCTTCAGCGGCACCAACACCGAGCGGAACACCATCATCAGCACCACGAACGAGACGCCGAGGACCGCAGCGAACACCACCGGGAGGCGACTCGAGAGGTGGTCGGTGACGTCGACGGCCGCGGCCGCCCCGCCGCTCACGAACACATCCAGGCTCCCGTTGGCGACGGGGATCACCTCGGAACGCAGGGTACGCACGAGCGCGGTGGTGGCCTCGTCCTGCGGAGCGGTGTCGGGAACGACCGTCATCGTGTACGCACGCGGCTCGCCGGGAGCGTCAGCCATCGGCGGGGTCACGGCGGCCACGCCGGGTGTCGCCGCCAACGCGGCGTGGAGTCCGTCGACGTCGGCATGCGACCCATCGATCCCGGCCGACCTCGGCGAGCCCGAGGCGCCGGTCACCGCGGTGAGCACCAGCGGCCCGTTGAACCCCGGGCCGAAGCCATCGGCCATGAGGTCGTAGGCCTGCCGGGTCGGGCTGTCCTCGGGGAAGTTGCCGTCATCAGCCCAACCCAACTGCAGGCCCAGTGCGGGCGAGGCCACCAGCGCCAGCAGGACGGTCGCTGCGCCGAGCCACACCCACGGGCGCCGTTGCACCGTGCGACTCCACCGATACGAGACGGTCCGGTCGATGGGCGGCGGCACCCGTCGGGGCACAGGCCGACACAGCACCGTCACCCAGCGGCCCGCCACCAGGGCGAGGAGGGCGAACGCGGCCGACCCGAACGCAAGCGACGTCCACCCGAGCCCCGCGCCCAGCAAGGCCACCGCCACGAACCCGGCGGCGAACAGGCCACGCCAGCGGGTGAGCTCCAGCCGCTGGTGGTTCCGCCCGAGCAGTGCGGGGAGCAGGGTGAGCGACGCCGCCATGGTGGCCAACACGGTGGCCGACACCCCGACGCCCATCCCGCCGAGCCACCCGAGGCCGGCCAGCAAGAGCCCGAGCATGGAGATGACCACCGTGGCGCCGGCGAACACCACCGCTCGACCCGCCGTGTCGAACGCCAGGGTCACTGCGCTGCGAGGAGCGACACCGTCGTGGACGGCGCCCCGGTACCGGCTGACGATGAACAGCGCGTAGTCGATGCCGACGCCGAGGCCGACCATCATGGCCAGCACAGCGGTGTCCTCGGGCATGGCCACCACGTTGCTCAACAGGGCGATCGAGGCCAGCCCCAGCCCGACCCCGCCGATGGCCACCGCAATGGGGAGGCCCATGGCCAGCACAGACCCGAAGGCCACGACGAGCACCACCACGGCGAACGCCAGGCCGACCAGCTCCGCCTTGGGTGGGTCGATGCCGGCCAGGTACTGACCGCCGACGAGGACCTCGAGCCCCTCGATCGCCGGCGCGTGGTCTGCGATCAAGGCGCCGATGCGCGCAGAACGCGTGTCGTCCACGTCGCCCGCCAGATTGACCTGGGCGTAGGCCAGTTGCCCGGCCAACGGTCCAGCGGTGGCCACCTGGGTTCCGCCCGTGGGCGAGTAGGGCGACACCACCGTCGCCCCCGGCTCGCTCGGCACGCCGTCGCTGTCGGGGAAGCCGCCGTCGACGACGGCGAACAGCTCTTCCATGGCGGCCACGACCTCGGGATCCTCGACCCCTTGGTCGGCCCGGAACACGATCATCCCCGACTGGCCTCCGGCACCGAGCTCCCCGAAGTGCTCGGCGAGCGCCTCGGCACCCCGGGCGCTCTCGGTGCCGGGCACTCCGGTGCTGCTCTCGAACCCCGAGCCGGCAACGCCGGCACCGGCGAACGCCACCACCACGACCGCCACCCACACGCCGATGACCGACCAGCCGTGGTCGAAGCACCAGCCGCCCACCCGACCCAGCAGCCGAGGCGGCGCCACGCCAGGGGGTGCGGCCGGCGCCCCGTCGGAGCGGTCGCCGGCAGCAGAGGTGGGGACACCAGAGCTCACGGCCGCCACGTCGACACCATCGGTGGCTGGCGGAGCGGCAGAGGTCCCAGACGATGGGGTCACAGAGGGTCGTTCGGTCGGCGAGGTGCGCATGGGGCCATCGTCCGCCCGGTGAGGTACCACCACATCGGCGCTTCGGACACTTCCCGCTCGGTCGATTGGTGGGTGACGCGGTCGTCCTTTCGGCTGATTCGCCACCGGTCGCCGTTCCGTACCCTGACGGGGTGCCGAGCGAACCCCTCCGTGGCCTGTGGGCCGAGCAGCGAGCCCCCGATGCCGAGGGACCCACGCGTCGTGACGTCGCGCTCGTGGCCGTCGTCGTGCTCGCCGCCGCCCTCGAGACGTTGCTGCGAGAAGGCCTCGTGTGGCCGATCCCGTCGCTCGCCGTGGCGCTCGTCGGGGCGGCGGTCCTCCCCTGGCGGCGGGTGCAGCCGCTCGTGACCACAACCATCGCCATCGGCGTCGCCAGCGCCGTGCAGGCCGTCGCAGTCATCGAGGACGTCACCTGGGACGGGCTGGGCACGGCCATCTTCTTCCTGGTGCTCCCCTACTCGATCGGCCGCTGGGGGTCGGGGCGCGAGGCCGTCGGCGGCGCCGCCGTGTTCGCCGTGCCGTTGACGCTCACCGCCGTCGCTGGCGGTCCGATGGGCGACGTGGTCGGTGGCGCGGCCGTCGTGCTGCTGGCGGGAGCGATCGGCGTCGGCGTCCGGTACCGCACCACCGCGCACCGCCAGCAACTCGCCCAGATCCGCCTGCAGGAGCGGGCAGAACTGGCCCGCGAGCTGCACGACACCGTGGCCCACCACGTGTCCGCCATCGCCGTGCAGGCCCAGGCAGGCCGCGCCCTGATGGACACCGACACCGCCGCGGTGGCCGAAGTGCTGGCTGTGGTGGAGGAGCAGGCGTCACGCACCCTCGAGGAACTGCGCGCCATCGTCGGCGCGCTCCGCGACAACGGCGACGCCGAGGTGGCGCCCCAACGTGGCGTGGCCGACATCGACGACCTCGTCACTGACCACGGCACCACGCCGGTCGTCGTGGAGCGACACGGCGCGCTCGATGCCTTGGCGCCGTCGCTCGACGCGGCGATCTACCGCGTGGCGCAGGAAGCCGTCACCAATGCCCGACGCCACGCCCGCCAGGCCACCGTCGTGCGGGTCGGCATCCACGGCGGCGACGAGCGGGTGACCCTCACGGTGGACGACGACGGGGACGGCGGCGATCCCAACCCCCTGCCCGGCTACGGTCTGGCCGGGATGAGCGAACGCACCCGACTGCTCGGTGGCACGTTCTCGGCGGGCCGCCGGCCCGACGGTGGATGGAACGTGACCGCCGTGTTCCCGCGGGGCGGGCACCGCCGGTGAGCGTCACCGTGGTGGTGGCCGACGACCAGGAACTGGTGCGTGCCGGGCTGCGCATGATTCTCGACGCCCAGACCGACATCGAGGTCGTCGGCGAGGCCGCCGACGGACGACAGGCCGTGGAGGTGGCCCGCCGTGTCCGCCCCGACGTGTGCCTGTTCGACATCCGCATGCCCGAGCTCGACGGCATCGAAGCCACCCGCCAGCTGGCCGGACCCGGAGTGGCCGACCCCCTCGCCGTGGTGGTCATCACCACCTTCGACCTCGACGAGTACGTGCACGGCGCCCTCAAGGCGGGCGCCCGCGGCTTCCTGCTGAAGGACGCCGGGCCCGACCTGCTGGCGCAGGCGGTGCACGCCGCGGCCGGTGGCGACGCCCTCATCGCCCCCAGCGTCACCGCTCGCCTCCTGAGTGCATTCGCCGACGTCGGCGCCATCAGCCCCACCCAACCCGTCGTACCACTCACCGACCGCGAGGAAGAGGTGCTGGTGGCTGTGGCCCGAGGGCGCACCAATGCCGAGATCGCCGACGAACTGCACGTCAGCCTGAGCACGGTCAAGACCCACCTGGCCAACCTGTTGATGAAGCTGTCGGCGCGCAACCGCGTCGAGTTGGCCATGTGGGCCTACGAGACGAAACGGGTGGCCACCTGAGGGCTAACGTCCCGGGGCAATGGAGCACGCACCGGTCGACCACCCCTTCGCCGACCTCCTCGGGTTCGAGGTGGCGGTCACCGGCGAGGGACAGGCCACCGCCAGCCTGCGCCCCGACGGCGTGCACCTGAACCCGAACGGCGTGCCTCACGGGGCCGTGCTGTTCGCGCTGGTCGACACCTCGATGGGAGGGGCGACCATGAGCGTCCTGCCCTCGGGCTGCTTCTGCGCGTCGGTCGAGGTCCACCTCCGCTTCCTCCGCCCGGCCACCGGGGCGGTCCTCGTGGCCCGCACCCGGGTGGTGCGCGCCGGTCGCCGCATCGTCCAACTGGACGCCGAGGTGCGAAGCGGACCGACCGCCGACGAGAACGAACCGCTGGTGGCCACCGCCACCGGGTCGTTCGCCGTGCTGGGCACCCCCGACGAGCCGACCCCCGGCCCCGGGACCAGCTGAGCCGCGCTGTTCCGGCCCACCGCTGCTGCGTCCGCCGAGCACCTGAGCGACCCCCACCGTGAAATGGGGGCTGCACCCGATGTGCCGTAGGAGGTGCGGACCCCACGATGGGTCCATGGATCACCCCGCTGGACATCGCCCACCCCCGCAGCGGTGCTCCTGCTGGCCGTGCGCACCTGGGCGGGCACCATCGTCGCCTCGGTAGCGTTCGCAGCCACCACCCTGTGGTTCGCGGCGGACACCGCCGCCAGTCAGTCGTCCACCGCGGGCCTCATCATGTTGGGTATCCCGATGTACGGCTGGATCCCGTCCGCCGTGGTGGCTGCCGTCGAGCGTCGCCTCGCCGTCGACCACCGCTGAGCCGCCGAACGGGGTGGCGCACCGCTGCTCGGTCGGTCGCCCCCCGGCGTTGCGCACGGGGTACGCTCCGCCTCCACCCACCACTGTGGTGGTGCCGTGTCTCTGACACGCTCACACCGAAAGCAGCCCATGGCACGCTTCTTCACCACCACCGTGGCCGTGGCCACCACCGCCGTGCTCCTCGCGCTCACGGGTTGCGGCGCAGACGACGAGTCTCCCGAGCGGTCGGCGTTCATCGACGACCTGATGGCCGTGGTCATCGCCCAGAACACACCGGAACAGGGCTGCATCCGCGATGCGATCGACGACTTCTCGACCGAGGATCTCCAACTGTTGAGCGAGGCCGTGGCCGAGCCGGAGTTCCAGAGCGGCCAGGAGCCGGTCGCCGCCTTCATCCCCGCCGAGCTCCAAGCCAAGGTCACCGACGTCATGGACACCTGCGTCGGCACATCAGCACCGACGGACTGGGTGACGGTCGACGACGCGCCGTAGCGCTCGAGGTGCGTCGGCCACAGCGGCGCCAGCGCCCGGTACGACGACCTCCCACCGCTGAGGGCTGCACGAGATCCTCCTGGCGGATGACCTTCTTCATCCAAAAGGTCGATGGAGCGACGCACGTGCCTCGGTAGCGTCGGTGGTGTGCTGACCTTCGACGGCCTGCGCAAGCAGTACGGCGCGACCACCGCCCTCGACGGGCTCTCGTTCGAGGTGGCGCCCGGGCAGATCGTCGGCTTCGTGGGGCGAAACGGCGCCGGCAAGACCACGGCCATGCGCGCTGCGCTGGGCCTGGTCACCCCCGACGCCGGTGAGGTGCGCTGGAACGGCACCGTGCCCGATCAGGCCACGCTGGCCACCTCGTTCGGCTACATGCCCGAGGAGCGTGGCCTCTACCCCAAGATGCGCATTGGCGATCAGCTTCGGTTCCTCGGTCGGGCCTCGGGCATGTCACGACGGGCCGCCACGGAGGCCGCCGACCGGTGGTTGGACCGACTCGGCCTGGCGGAACGGGCCAAGGATCCGCTCGACGCGCTGTCGCTCGGCAACCAGCAGCGGGTGCAGCTCGCCGCCGCCGTGCTGCACGACCCGCAGGTGCTCATCCTCGACGAGCCGTTCAGCGGCCTCGACCCCATCGGGGTGGACGTGATGCTCGAGTCGTTCACCGAACAGACGAAGCGAGGTGCCGTCGTACTGTTCTCCAGCCACCAGCTCGACCTCGTCGAGCGGGTGTGCGAGGCGGTGGTCATCATCGATGCCGGTGCCGTGGTGGCCTCGGGTCCCATCGACGAGCTCCGTCGCGCCCGGGCGGGACGGCGCCTCGAGATCGCTGGTCCGGTGGTGTCGTCGACCGGGTGGTTGGCCGCCCTCGCCGGTGTCACCGAGGTGGCGCGTCGCAACGGTGCTGTCGTCGTGGAACTCGACGCTGCAGCTGACGACCAAGCGGTGCTCGACGCCGCCCGCGCCGCGGGGCGGGTGGAGCGCTTCGCTCCCGTCGTGCCGACGTTGGCCGAGCTCTACCGAGAGGCGGTGCCCCGGTGACCTCGGTGACCGGCACGCCCGCCACCGCCCGATCGACTCGACCGACCGCCGACCCAGCCGGCGACGGCGCCACGCTCCGCCCGATCCCGCTGGTGGCCGGACGCGAGATGGTCGCCACCGTGCAGAAGCGCTCGTTCTGGGTGGGCTTCGGCACCACGCTGGCCATCGTCGTGGCGGCGGCGGTGCTCCCGGGCATCCTGGCCGGCGACGACGTCACCACCTGGGAGGTGGGCCTCGTCGGCGAATCGGTCGAGCTGGCACCGGCCCTCGATGCCTGGGCTGCGGGCATCGATGACACCACCGTGGAGATCACCGAGTTCGCCGACGAAGCGGAAGCCGGCGATGCCATCGCCGACGGTTCGGTGCCCGCCGCGGTGGCCGGTGACCGGGTGCTGGTCGAGGACAACATCAATCCCCAGCTCCTGGCCATCCTGGATCAGGCAGCGCGCACCGCCACGGTGGAACAAGGCTTGGCCGCAGGCGACATCTCGACGGGGCTGGCCGATGAACTGGTCGTTCCACAGATCCTCGTCGTCGAGTCGCTCGACCCCGCTGACGACGACGAGATGGCCCGCCAGATCCTGACCTCGGCCGGCGTGTTCATCATCTTCGTGCAGATCTTCGGCTTCGGCTATGCGGTCGCCGGCGGCATCGTCGAGGAGAAGTCGTCCCGGGTGGTCGAGGTGCTGTTGGGCAAGCTCCGACCCCACCAGTTGCTCGCCGGCAAGCTCATCGGGGTGTGGCTGCTGACGACGGCGCAGATGATCGTGATCACGGTGGTCGGTCTCAGCGGCGCCTCGCTGGCCGGCAGCCTGGAATTGCCACCTGGGTGGGAAGGGGTGGTGCTCCTCGTGTTCGGCTGGTACGCCATCGCCTACATCTTCTACGCCGGGATCTTCGCCATCTGCGGCGCCTTGGCGGCCAGCGCCGAGGAACTGCAGAGCACCATGACCCCGGCGACGCTGCTGGTCATGGGGGCCTACGTCGCCGGGTTCGTGGCCCTCAACGATCCCGACGGGCTCATCGCCGTCGTCACCTCACTGTTCCCGGCCACCTCGCCGCTGGTGATGCCGTTGCGCATGACCTTCTCCGACGTCGCCCCGCTCGAGGTGGTGGCCTCCATCGCCTTGGCGCTGGCCGCCAGCGTGCTGGCCGTGCTGTTGGCCGGGCGCATCTACCGGGGCTCGGCGCTGAAGAGCCGCCAGAGCGGGCTGCGCGAAGCCTGGCGGGCCGCTCGGGCCTGAACTGGGCCCGCGCGCTGCCTCGGCCACCGCGAGCCCATCAGCAGAGGCACGAAACGTGTCGAGTCCCCGAGGCCCCACCAACAACACACCTGCGAAGACGGGATCGGGCGTCGACCTCTGGCGCACTCGGTACCACGGTGCAGTGCTCTCGGCGGTTTAGGAGTCCCCTGGGTTCGCGGCACCGATGACTGTCCCCCATCGACGCTTATGCCCAAACAGCCCATTTGCTTGCACCGGACAAGTTGCTGATCCAGACAACTTCCTGTACCGTGTCGAGCACCTCACTTGCCCAGATCGGCAACTTGTCCATGACACGCACATCAGCACCTCAGACAACTCGGCGTCGCTTCGAGGCGGTGACGGTCGCTCTCGACAAGCTGATCCCGCCGGGTTGGTGTGTTGAGGTAGCGCGCCGATCGGCAACCGGTGGAGCCATGCGGGTGACGTCACCCGACGGTGTCGCCGCAGAGATCACCGTCCTGGTCCGTGATGGTCTGTCGCCTCGCGATGTGGTCGCACTCGACGCTCCCGACAACCCAACCCTGATCGTGGCGAACTGGCTGAGTCCCCGTAGCCGGGATCTCCTCGACGAGCGGGGAGTCGGGTACATGGACGAAACGGGCAACGCTCGTCTCGCCGTTGACCGGCCAGGCTTGATGATCCGCACCGAGGGATCCCAGCGCAATCCCACCCCCGAACCTGCCAAGGGCCCGGGTCTGCGGGGCCCGAAGGCCTGGGCGCTCATGCGGACCCTCGTCGAGGTCCAACCGCCCTACGGCGTCAGCGACCTCGCCACAACGGTCGACACCGACCCCGGCTACGTCTCACGACTGCTCGCCACCCTCAGCGAGGAACTGCTGGTCAGCCGCGTCCCACGTGGCCCGGTCGAACAGGTCGAGTGGGAGGCCCTGCTGCGCCAGGTCACCTCGAGCTACTCGCTGCTCGACAGCAACGAGCCCACCAACTGGATCGGGTCGGCAGGACCCGAGCAGTTCCTCCGCGACCTCAGCGCCACGCCTGCAGGGCGGTGGGCGGTCACGGGGTCGTTCGCGGCCAGCGAGCTCGTGTCGGTCGCTGCACCAGGGATCGCCATCGTTCTGGCCGATGATCCCGAACGGGTGGCGGCGCTCACCAGGCTCCGTTCGGTCCGCACCGGCGGGAACGTTGTCATAGCTCGTCCCTACGATGATGTGGTGTTCGATCGCACCTGGAGCCGAAACGGCATCACCTACGCGTCGCCAGCGCAACTTGCAGTCGACTGCCTGACCGGTCCGGGCCGGATGCCAACGGAAGGCGAAGCGTTGCTCGACTGGCTCCGAGCGCGGGCGCCCCAATGGCAGGCTCCATCATTGACCCGCTCAGCGGATCTTCCGTGACCGGCGATGCGCCACGGATCGAGTTCATCGAAGCACGCCGTGTGCTCCTCGACGCGCTCGGTGCACTGCAACCCCACATCGGCGCCGTCGTTCTCGTCGGCGCCCAAGCCGTCTACCTCCGCACTGCCGAGCGGCTCCCCACCTACCAGGCGTTCACCACTGACGCCGACCTGGTGATCGACCCCAACCTGCTCGCCGACGTGCCACTCCTCGGCGATGCCATGGTCCAAGCAGGGTTCGACCACACAGGAGAACCCGGCATCTGGGAACGTCGCGTGCGACGCGATGGCTCGGACGACGACATCACTGTGCCGGTCGACCTGATCGTGCCATCGCAGATCGCAGCGCAGACCGGCCGGCGAGGAGCTCGGCTTCCCGGAGGGCACGGCAAGACCGCAGCTCGCAAGAGCGACGGTGTCGAGGGGGCCCTGGTCGACCACGACCCCGTGGCGATCGCAGCGCTCGAGGACGCCGATCCCCGACACGTGGTGGCGAACGTCGCCGGGCCGGCCGCTCTCGTGGTAGCCAAGGCCCACAAGCTCGGCGAACGGCTCGAGCGTCCAGAGCGACTGCTCACAAAGGACGCTGGTGACGTCTACCGGCTGTTCGACGCGTACTCGGTCCAGTCGTTGCGACCGGCTCTCGACGCCCTGCTCGACGACGAGCGATCCCGAACCACCACCGAGGTGGCACTCGACTACCTCCGCCGCCTGTTCGCCACGCCGAGAAGCCCAGGCATCGGACTCACCGTCCACGCGCTCGACACCATCGTTGACCGTGCGACCGTCGCCGGCTTCATGACCGACTACACCCGCGATCTGCTGGCAATGGAGTGAACCCACCGCCCGATCCGTTGCGGTTCACGTTCCGTCGAGCGCACCGGCCGAGGTGTCGATCGGCCGGGCGCACTCAACTCTCCGGCACGCCGCCTGGTCTGCTGTCCGAATTGGTGGAGGTGATGGGATTCGAACCCACGGCCTCTTCGATGCGACCGAAGCGCTCTAGCCAGCTGAGCTACACCCCCATGGGACGCCTGATGTTAGCGCCAGCCCTGCGGAGCACCACAACCGTCTGTTCCACTGCCGAACGCCCTCAGGTAGCCGCCAGCGGGCTGGGAGGCTGATCGGGCTACGTCGTGCCGGTCGTCGGGCTGGCCGCCTCGATGGCTCGCTGCAGGCGGTGCTGCAGCACCGTGGTGGTCACATCGCCACGGGTCCGCTCGAGGACCGCACGCAAGCTGTCGAGCGTGCGACGCAACCCGTTGGTCACCGCGTCGGGGTAGTCGACCACCACGAGCGCGCCATAGACCTCGTCCATCGCTTCGAGCAGGTGCTCGGCCCGGTCCAACTGCCCCTCGCGCAGGCGGTCGAGCAGATGACGTCGGAGCTCACTGGCTGCCTCGGCCAGGCCCCGCAGCCACGCAGCGGTGTCCACGCCGAGCGCCGCTGCCGACGGCAGCTGGCCCCCGCTGACCAGCGCGGCCGTCAGGCGGGCCTCGGCGAACTCCTTCTGGGCGTCGTGGAGGAAGCCACCGGCACGCAGCTGTGGGTAGGGCCCGGCGGCGTCGAGCGCGTGGCGCACGGCGACCTCGCACTCGTCGGCCAGGCGAAGCGCCTCGACGGCGTCCTGTCGGTGCACGGCCCTGATGGACGACCCGGCGGCTCGGATGGCGCTCCGGCACGCCACGAGGGTCACCTCGCGCGCCGAGTTCACGCCTTCGAGGTCGGCGCAGCACTCGGCGACCAGGTCATCTACCCCGCTGAGGTTGCCGGGCAGCGGGTCCGACACCGTGGATCCGCTCAGTTGGCGGAGCGCAGGTAGGCGGGCTGGTACGAACCCTTGTAGACGACGGCGTCCTCGCCGTGCTGCTGGGGCAGGTAGTGGACCTTCACCTGCTGCTCGGCTGCGAGTTGCTGGCGCCGGGCCAGCAGGACCACATAGGTGCCGAAGGCCACCACGCTCGCCACGGCCAACCAGACGAAGATGCCACCGAGCAGGCCACCGACGAGTACACCGGCGAGTGAGGCGGCGGCGAGGCCGGCGAGCACGTTGCGACGACGGATCTGCGCGTCGGTGACGGTGGTGGGTGTGCCGGGCAGCGTGCCCCGGGCCGACGGGACCAACGCGCCCTGTTCGGCGGCGCCGATGGTGGCCGCTGGACGGGCGTCGACGGTCTCGAACCCGGCGCGGGCCGGCGAGGTGCGCTCGAGGACGGACAGGTGGCGGCTGAACGAGGAGATGGAGTTCTCGTTGCGACGCTCGGCGCGGCCCCACCAGACCATGATCCCGTACCCGGTCCACACCAGTGCGAGCACCACCAGAATCACGACAGTCACGCTCCAGGCCCTACCTTTACGTATTTGTGACCGTAGTCACCCCTCACCGGTTGGTGGTGGATGCTCGGAGGGACGCCATGGACGGACCTACTCCGCCCGCAGCGTCCGATCCATGTGACGGTCGAACGACGGTTGTTACGGTTCTACTACGGCGAGCGGTCGAATGCCACCTGCAAGCGGGTTTCGAGTGACGCACGCCACAGCTCGTCGGTCAGAGATCGAGGTCCGCGGTGGGGTCGCGACGGTAGGTGCCCGAGCGGCCGCCGGTCTTCTCCCACAAGGTGATGTCACCGATGACCATGGAGCGGTCGGCCGACTTGCACATGTCGTAGATGGTCAGGCAGGCCACGGTGCACGCCGTCATGGCTTCCATCTCGACACCGGTGCGGTCGAAGGTGTCGACCTGCGCCTCCACCTCGATGTGGGAGTCCTCGATGCGGAAGTTGATGAGCACCGACCCGACGAGCAGCGGATGGCACAGCGGGATGAGGTCCGGTGTCCGCTTGGCCGCCTGGATGCCCGCCACCCGAGCCACCGCCAGCACATCGCCCTTCGACATCGCCCCGCGAGCCACCAGCGAGGCCGTCTCCGAGGTCATCATCACCCGACCGCGTGCGATGGCCCGTCGGTGGTTGGGCTCCTTGGGCGTCACGTCGACCATGCGGGCTCGGCCCAGCGGATCGATGTGGGTGAGCGAGTGTTCGGACATGCGCGCAGAGTGTAGGCGCGTCCTGTCGATGCGTTCGCTGAGCAGGTTCGCTGAGTGTCGGGGACTCAGCCGCCGATCTGGCTCATCGAGCGGGGCGGCCGGATGAACTGCTCGGTACCGATCCCGTGGCCGGCCCACTTGGCGGTCACGGCTCCTTCGATGATCTGTGCCAACGCATCGTCGTCGGCGCCGCCTCGCAGCGCGCCCCGCAGGTCGTACTCGTCGTGAGCGAACAGACACGTGCGGAACTGTCCGTCGGCGGTGAGGCGGATGCGGTCACACGTCGAGCAGAACGCCTTGGTGACGGTGGGGATGATCCCCACCTCGCCGGCACCATCTCGGTACCGCCACCGCTCCGCCGGTGCCGAGCCGCGACCGCCTGCCTCCTCGAGCGGGAACACGGCGTCGATGCGTTCGACGATCTGCTCGGCGGACACCACATCTGCGGGCCGCCAGCCCCCGTCGGCGTCGAGCGGCATGAATTCGATGAACCGAACGGTGACCCCCCGCTCACGGCCGAATGCTGCGAAGTCCACCACCTCGTCGTCGTTCACCCCGGCCGCCACCACACAGTTGATCTTCACGGGGGACAAGCCAGCAGCGACGGCGGCGTCGATGCCAGCCAGCACGTCGGCCAGCCCGTCTCGGCGAGTGATCTCGGCGAAGCGGTCGCGGCGCAGCGAGTCGAGCGAGATGTTGATCCGCTGCAGTCCGGCGTCAGCCAGGTCGCCCGCCACCAGACCCAAGGTGGCGCCGTTGGTGGTGAGCGCCAGGTCCACGCCGAGACGGGCCAGCTTGGCGACCAGCACCGGAAGGTGGGCCCGCACGGTGGGTTCACCGCCGGTGAGTCGGATCGAGGTGATGCCGTAACGCTCGACGAGCAGGCGGGTGAGGCGTTCGATCTCCTCGTAGGTCAGCAGTTCCGAGCGCGGCCGGAACTGCATGCCCTCGGCGGGCATGCAGTAGGTGCACCGGAAGTTGCACCGGTCGGTGACCGACAGTCGCAGGTCGGTGTGTCGACGACCGAAGCCGTCAAGGAGCGGGGTCACCACCTCAGCCTAGGACTGCTGCGATGGACGCGCTCGAGCAGGGAGCGCTCGAGCCGGGTGCCTACGGCAGCCCTTCCTCGGGGGCGCCACCAGCGTCGGTGCCGTGGCCGGTGTCGCTCGACGGACCCTCGTACAGGTCGAGTCGCCCGTCGGACTGGGCCACGAGCACGGGTCGCACACCGGCTTGCTCCTGCACCCGCGCCGGCAGGTCACGGTTCAGCAGCCACCGCTCACCGAGCGAGGGGTTCTCGAGCTTCTCGGGGACCACGACCACGTCTGCCTCGGTGACCTCGATGGCCCGTCCCAACGACTCGAGGGCCGGCAAGGCGTAGCCCCACGCCTGCACCTCGGGCGCGCCGAGGTCACGCAGCTCACGCATCTGAGCGCACAAGTGGCCGCGGCCGGCGGCCTCCACCTGATCGACGTCGAGGAGCTGCTCGTAGTCGGAGTCGCCCCACGTCTCGCCGCTGCGATCGAACAACACCACCTTGGCCCCCAACCGTGCCGCCAACAACGCAGCGGCCCGCCGTTCGTAGGCGAACGCCGGCTCGTCGTCGTCGTCGGTTCCGGTGAGCACCACCGTCGTGCCAACGAGGCGTTCGAGGGTCTCGTCGTCGATGGTGATGTCGTCGAAGTCAGCCATGGTGTCCTCCCGGTTGCAGCCAGTCGTGGTCCTACCCTGCCAGATCACGGATCAGACCTGAGCCGGCAGGCGTCAGCTACCGGTTACACCTCGATCTCGGGGGCGGGTCCACGCCACTGTGTCGCCACCCAGAGCTCGGCCTGCGGTGGTGGCGGAACGTCGGCCCCGACCGGCGCCACGGACAGGGTGTGGATCAGGCCGTCGCGGTAGAACCACACGTCGGCCAGGTCGGTGAGGTGCACGTACGGGGAACCGTCGAGGTCCTCGGCCGTCCACTCGTAGATGACGACCTCGACAGGTTCGCCATCGCAGTCGAACGTGTCGTCGTAGGCCCGGCCGTCGAGAACGAAGCCGGTCTCGGTGAACTCGATGCCGACCGCCTCGCCGAACAGGCCCCAGTTGGCGGCCTGCCCGGTGGACGCCCTCGAGAACGGGTGCACGTGCACGAGGCCGTCCTCATGCGTGTGGACCCCGGTGGTGTCGGGCCCCTGATCGGCCAGCGGAGGGAGGAACCGGTCGCACACGAAGATGCCGTAGGGCACGTGCCAGTGGTCGCGCACCGTTGGCCCCTCTGCGGTATCGAACCGTTCCTGGCGCTCGGTCCGGCGATCGGAGCGCGAGTCGGACGTGCTCCCGGCCACCTCGCGCTCGGCTCGGTCCGACGCCACCGACTCGGACTCGCCGCTGTCGCCACTGTCGCCACAGGCAGCGGCGACCAGCAGCCCGGCCGCCGCCAGGAAGGCCAGCGCGTGGCGACGGCTCACAGGACGAGCGCCTCCACCCGGTCGCCGCAGGCCACCCCAGAGCCGTCGGGTACCACGGCGAGTGCGTCGGCGTCGGCCAGCGCCGTGAGCTGGTGCGAACCCTGGCCGGTCAAGGGCCGCACCACCAGGTCACCTTCGGGGCCCCGTGAGGTGCGCACCCGCACGTAGTGGGTCTTGCCGTCGGGGCGACGCCGCAGATCGGCGCCGGCCACCGCCGCGGTGGTGGGGCGGACCAGGTCGCCGTTGCGGTGCCCGGCCAGGCGACGCAGGCCGGGGCGGGCCAACAACTCGTAGGACACCGCCGAGGACACCGGGTTGCCCGGCAGCCCGAAGACCGGCACCGACCGGCCGCCGCGAGCTGTGAGCACCCCGAAGGCGAACGGCTTGGCCGGCTTGATGGCGACCTGCATCCACTCCATGTCGGCGATGTCGTCGAGCACGGCCTTGACGAGGTCGGCATCGCCCATGGACACACCGCCGCTCGACACGAGGGCGTCGCAGGTGGCCGCACCCCTCCGGAGTGCAGCTTCGATGGCGGCGGCATCGTCGGGCACCCGCCCGAGGTCGACCACCTCGTAGCCGTCACGCTCGGCCAGCGCCGCCAGCATCACCCGGTTGCTGTCGCGGATCTGCCCGGGCCCGAGGGGCCACGGGGCGTCGACCAACTCGTCGCCGGTCGAGAGCACCCCGACGCGTGGCCGAGGGTGCACCTCGACCGACGCAGCACCGGTGTTGGCCAGCACCCCGAGATGCGCCGGCCCGAGCGGCGTGCCGGCGGCCACCACTACGGTGCCGGGCCGGACGTCCTCGCCGGCGCGACGCACGTGGGCACCCTCGGCCGCTTCGGCCGTGACCGAGACGGTTTCGACTCCGTCGGCGGTCTCGACCGACGTGTCCTCCACCATGACCACGCCGTCGGCGCCTGCGGGCATCGGTGCACCCGTCATGATGCGCACGGCCTGGCCCTCGGCCACCGCCGTCGACGGGGCCTGTCCGGCGAACACGCTGGCGACCACCGTGAGGCGAACCGGGGCGTCTGGCGCCGCCCCAGAGGTGTCGGCGGCACGCACGGCGAAGCCGTCGACCGCGCTGTTGTCGAACGGCGGGACCTCTTCGGCGGCCACCACGTCGACGGCGGTCACGCAGCCGCACGAGGCCCGCACCGGCCACCGCACCGCCGGCAGGGGATGGCAGCGGTCGACCACCGCGGCGGTGGCCTCCGACAGCGGGACGAGGCTCACGCTGTGTCGCCGTCGAGCAGTCCGTGGGCGCGGACGACGTCGACGAGGAATCGGCGGAACTCCGGGCCGATGTCGTCGCGGTCGAGGGCGATCTCCACCGACGCCTGGAGATAGTCGAGCTTCTTGCCGATGTCGTAGCGGCCGTCGGTGAAGAGGTAGCCGTAGACGGCTTGGTCGGCGAGCAACAGGGCGATCGCATCGGTGAGTTGGATCTCGCCGCCGACGCCGGGCTCGACCCGACCAAGGGTCTCGAAGATCTCGGGGGTGAACACGTAGCGGCCCATGACCGCCATCGACGACGGGGCCTCGGCCGGTTGGGGCTTCTCGACGATGTCGAGGATCCGCACGAGGCGGTCGTTCACCTGCTCGGGTTTGATGCAGCCGTAGGAGGAGATCTCCTCGAGGGGGAACTCCTTGACCGCCACTACCGAACGTCCGTACTGCGCGTAGGTGCTGATCATGTCCTCGAGCACACGCGAGTGGCGGTCCATGATGTCGTCACCCAACAGCACGGCGAAGGGATTGTCGCCCACATGCTTGCGGGCCACCGACACAGCGTGGCCGAGACCCAGCGGTTCGCCCTGGCGCACGTAGTGGATGTCGGCCATCTCGGCCAGCGCCTGGATCTCGTCGAGTTCACGGGTCTTGCCCCGCTGCTCGAGGTAGTACTCGAGCTCGAAGTTGCGGTCGAAGTGGTCCTCGAGGCTGCGCTTGGAGCGGCCGGTGATGATGAGGATGTCGTCGATGCCGGCCCGCACCGCCTCCTCGACCACGTACTGGATGGCCGGCTTGTCCACCACGGGCAGCATCTCCTTGGGCTGCGCCTTGGTGGCCGGCAGGAAGCGGGTGCCGAGACCCGCAGCGGGGATCACGGCCTTGGTGACGGCGGGGCTGGTCATGTCGTCTCCTCGATCGGTAGCGCACGGTCCGCCGAAGGATCCGACGTGCCCGCACGGAGCGGCCGGTGTCACCTTGGTGACCCGACTGGCTGCGCGGCGCCATCGTAACGGTCGTGTGCGACGCGTTCTCCCCCGTCGCTGGTGGGGCCCGCCGCTGGCACTCGCACCCGCGTCGCACTGCTCGGTACACTGGCACTCGTCCCCTTCGAGTGCTAAAGATCCGGCGTCAACACGGCGGCGACCCGGTCGAGGAGTCGGTCATGCCAACCTACGAATACCGGTGCAAGGACTGCGGTGAACACCTCGAGGTGCACCAGTCGTTCGACGACGACCCGCTGACGGAGTGCCCGGCCTGCGGTGGGCAGCTCCGCAAGAAGTTCGCAGCCGTCGGCATCGCCTTCAAGGGCAGCGGCTTCTACAAGAACGACAGCCGCTCGAACGGCGGGGGCTCGGGCTCGCCGAGTACGACGACCACCAAGACCAGCACGTCCGAGGGTGGCTCGTCCGACAGTGGTTCGAAGAGCGACTCGTCGACGAGCACCGCGTCGACCGACAAGGCCAGCTCCAGCTCGTCGAAGGCATCGACGTCATCCTCGGACTGAGAGGGTCGCTGGTCGGCAACACTGGGGGCATGCAGCCGCTGGGGGTCCACCACGTATCGATCAACGTCACGGACGTCGACGAGGCAATGGCCTTCTACACCGAGGTGTTGGGTCTCGAGCGACGTGACGACCGGCCCGACTTTCCCTTCGGCGGCGCCTGGCTCGACGTGGGCGACCAGCAGATCCACTTGATCGAAGCCACCACGCCAGCAGCGCTCGGCCAGCACTTCGCCATTGCGGTGGCCGACCTGGCGGCCACCGTCGCCGAGCTGCGCGAGCGTGGGGTGCAGGTCAGCGACCCGTCACCGGTCGGCACGAGCATGCAGGCGTTCTGCTCGGATCCGTCGGGCAACCAGGTGGAGCTGCACCAGCCGAATGCGGTGTGACAACCGCCGCCGACACTGCCGCCGAGTCCTTCTGACACTCGCCGTGGCACGGCCGTCGGAAGGCCGAGCGCGGCTGCAACCATCTGTCGCCGGGAACCGATCTCCAGGTCTCAGCCGAGCATCTCGACCGACACACCGAGGAGGCTGTAGGTGCTCTGCGCACGTCGATCCCGGGTCGCGAGCGGAAGGCCAACCGACAGCGCCGCAAGGGCCACCAGTCCGTCGTAGGTGGCGCCACCCGACACGCCGGCTGCCGCAAGCACGGACGGCGCCGAACGAACCGACCTGGCGTCGACGACTGCCGCCGCCTCGAACCGCTGACGCAGCAGACGGACGGCGTCGGCCGGGGCCACACGCGCATCGCCTGGGAGTCGGGTGAGGACCGCGTAGGTCTCGTGGAGGGAATGGCCGGCGAGAGCCACTGACCGATCACCCAGCGCTGCACTCACTTGTCGGTGGGCGACGTGCGACGTCAGGAGCAGCGGCACCGCGACGCTGGTGTCCAGCACCACGTCGGTCATCGTCGCCCGGCATCGACCAGCGCCAACACGTCGTCATCGGTGACGGGCGTGTCGGCCACGGCGACGAGGCGCCCGTCGCGCTCCTCCAGTTGAGCGGTCCGGCTCACCGGGGTGATGTGCAAGCCGTCACCGTATTCGCTGACATCGACCTTCGTGCCCGGCGTGAGCCGTAGCCGATCCCGCAAGGCCTTGGGGACCACGATTCGACCGACGTCGTCCACGGTGGCTTCCATTGGGACAACGCTACCAGTCGTTTCCCAACACGCCCAGCACCGCTGGAATGGCCGAGTGCGAATTGGAGCCGGCGCCATACGTGGTCGGGTAGCCGCACGGGTTTCACCCTGTCTCGCTTCTCGATCGGAGTGCTCCGTGTGTTGGTCCACGCGCTGAGGACTCCATCGAAGGAACAGGCACGGCGTCAACCGCTCCACACGTGGTCGACAGGTAGTACGTGGAGACGATCGTCGGCGGTGTAGGACAACTCGCCGAGGTGGAGCGCGACTCCTGCGACGAAGGCGGGACCGACGGCGTCGCGTAGTTTGCGCAACGGAGCGAGCCCACGGGAGTCCACGCGTTGCGCAGCCTTCACCTCGAACGCGACGACATCGCCATCGTCGCTTTCCACCACGAAGTCGACCTCGTCGCCATCGCGGGTTCTCCAATGCCCGACACCGGCGACGCCGTCGAGCCACGACGCCTGCTTCATGAGCTCTCCCACCACGAAGGTCTCGAGGAGATGACCGAGTTCGGTCAGCGCCGTCGGGTCACGGCGCGCCAGCTTTTCGGGCGTGAGGCGCAGCAGTCGCGCTGCAACACCCGAGTCGACGACATGGATCTTCGGGCGAGACGCCGCCCGAGAGCTGAGCGTGGTGCCCCACGCCGGCAACCTGTGCACCAGGAAGACCGCTTCAAGCAACCGGAGGTAGCTGTCCGCCGTTCGTTCACTGATGTGCAGTGCCTGTGCGGCCCGAGAGAGGTTGAGCACCTGCCCGGTCTGGCCGGCGAGTCGCTCCAACAATTTGGGCAGCACCGCCGCCTGCTCGACCCGAGCGAGCTCCCGGACGTCGCGCTCCAGCGTCAGCCGGACGTAGTCGTCGAACCATTGCGACCGGCCAGCTGCTGACTCGCGAGTCAGCGGAATCGGAAAGCCTCCGGCGACGACCCGCTCGATGTACTCCCCACGCTCGGTACCCGACGCTCGCCCGATCACCTCGTGCACCCGGTTCGACAAGAGAAGGCCGAGAAGCCTCTCTTCGGTCCCGGCAAGCTCTCCCTGCGACAACGGGTAGACGGGGAGTCGATGAAGCCGGCCAGTGAGCGCCTGAGCGGCCGCCGGTAGGGACTCGTGGCGAGCTGACCCGGTGAGGACGAATCGACCAGGACGCGTGTCCTGGTTCAGTTCCGCCTTGATCGCATCGAGCACGAGTGGAACATGCTGGTACTCATCGATGCACACCGGTTCCGACCCCCCGACGAGCGTTGCCGGGTCCGCCGAAACTGCATCTCGGGTGGCGACGTCATCGAGGTCCAGGACCCGAGCATCGACCTTCCGGGCCAGGTCTCGGAGCAGGGTGGACTTCCCCACGGATCTCGGGCCCTGCAACAACAAGACCGGCTCCTCGTTGAAGCGGTCGAGCGCCACCGAGCCGAGCCGTCGAGGGACGATGCCGGTCAGTCGCGCTTCCATACCGAGGAGTGCAGCGAGCCTCTGCGGAAATGGAGGGTGATATCTTGCGGATTTGGAGCCCTCTATGCTGCGGAAATGGAGTCAGCGGGGAGCGGCAGGGACACCTAGTGTGCCGGCCGTCCCCATCGGCCGAGCCAGCAGCCCCGGTGTGCCGCGAGCGACCAGGGACCAGAGTGAGCCCATCTCGTCAGCGTGTTCGCTACCGGGCGCTACTGCGACCGCACGATGGCGACGACCTCCTCGTGGGCGCTGCGCGAGACTCCGTCGATGGCCGAGTCCATCGCGCTGAAGAACCCTCGTGTCACGACCTCGAGAGCCAGTATCGAGCTCGGTGACGGCCGCTTGGATCTGGTGCTTCCCACGTTCTTCGGCCGTCGTCGTTGGACCGTTCCGATGGCCGAGGTGGGCGTCGCCGATCTCACGTCACCGCTGTTCGACGATCAGGCCAGCGGGCTCGTGTTCCGGGAGGCCGTGCACATCCCCTACTTCTACTCCACCGGCCCTGCCTCGATGCCGACGACGTTGCTCCTGTTCAAGACGCCGCAACGAACCCCGCCCTGCGCTTCATCTTCACGATCGGCAACAACAGCGACTTCCCTTTCAGCTGGCGTGAGTCCCGCTCGGCCACCGGCGCCCGAGTCGACGGAGCGCTACTTCGCGCCGAGGGTCCTGAGGTAGCGGCGCGCAAACTCGTGGCCGCCGGTGCGGCGGCGGTTGAATCGCCAACAACGTGGCTGCAACAGCACCGTGAGCTGGCGACCGACCCGAGCGAGCTCGAACAGATTCGGGCGCAGCATGAGCGAGTAGCTCCGTTGAGGCGAGCATTCCACCTCGTCCTCTGCGCCGCCGTGGCCACCGCCCTTGCCACGTTCGTGTTCAGCGACCTCACCGATCAGCTGTGGGCGGCGGCGGCCGGCCTGTTCGTCATCGGCGGGCTGCTGACGCTCGTCGCCAGGCTCCGGCAGTAGCCGTCCACCACGCTCGGTGACACCCCTTGGCGGGCCGCACGGCCCTCCGTACACTGCGCCCGACCAGCTCATCGGGAGCCTCGTCCTCGCCCCGCTGTCACATTCGCTGCGACCCGCGGCCGGACCTGACCAACCACCGACGACCCGCAGGCTGTCATGGAACGCTTCCCTTCTCATCGTCGTGCCCGGCCGGGTGGATGGTGGCGTCGCCAGCGGCTGCAGCGGATGGCGCTGCGCCTCGGGATGGTGGCGCTCGCCCTGGTGAGCGTCATCGCGCTGCGCGCCGCCGAGCAGGCTCGGGCCACCCACGGCGCCACCGTGGCCGTGCTCGAGATGGTGGACAGCTTTCCTCGTGGCCACGTCCTGTCCCCCGCTGACGTGCGCGCCGTGGAGGTGCCGGCGTCGCTGCTCCCCACCGGCGCCATCGCCGCTGCCGGCCGCCAGGACCTCGCCGGCTCGGTCCTCGCCCACCCGCTGAACGAAGGGGAGATCCTCACCGACCTCCGCCTCGGCAGCGAGGAACTCGTCGGGTTGGCCCGCCGGGTGCCCGAAGGGACACGAGCCATGGCCGTGCCGTTGGGGGACGATGCCGCCGCTGCACTGTCGCTCGAAGCCGGGCTGCGCCTCGACCTGGTCGACGCCGGCGATCCGTTCGACGAGCGCTGGGGTGGCACCGGCGCAGGGCCGCACCTGGTGGCCACCGACGTGGTGGTCCTCGAGGCCACCGAGCGGGCCGTCGTGGTGGCGGTACCCGACGCCGACGTGGCTCGTGTCGCCGCGGCAGCCAGCGGGCACGGCATCGCCGTGGCGGTGCGCGGTGCGTCATGAGGCCGCGCCAGGCCGATCCGTACAGCTACGTACATCTCCGTACACTTTTGACATGGCCACCATGACCGCCAGCCAAGCCCGAGCGGCGCTGCCAGAGATTCTCGACCGGGTGCTCGCTGGCGAGGAGGTGACGATCACCCGGCACGGGCGAGCGGTGGCGGTCGTCGTCCGGCCCGACGCCATGCGGCCCCGTCGAGCAGACCGCGCCCTGGCCGACGCAGAACGACTGCGGCACCTTCTTCACGAGGCCCGGTCGACTCGCCTCACTGCCGTCCCCGTCCTGAGCGAGGAGCGTGCCGAAGAACTGGTCACCGACGTCGCCTCCCAGCGCGCCGGGCGCTGACCATCGACGCAGCGATGGATGCCTTCGACGCCGATGCCTTGATCGACGCCGCCGTGGCTGACCACCGACTCGGCCGGCGTGTCCGCGCGCTGTTCACACCAGATCCGCCTTCCGCCGCCGGCTCCGAGCGGCGACTTCGTCTGGTACGCGGTCGGGCCGACCGCTTCATCACCAACAACGCAACCGACTTCCCCAAGGCCATCGCCGAGATCCAGATCACCTACCCAAGCGACCTGCCCGAACCGTGACCGCCGCCGTGGCCGCCCCGACTACCGCCCCGACTACCGCCCCGACTACCGCCCTGACAGCGTCACGTCACCGATGACCAACGTGACCGCCCCGGTGCCGCTGGGCTGCCATTCCAGGTCGGCGCCGACGGCCTCGATGTCGGTGAGCAGCCGCTGCAAGGTGGTGGCCAGGGTGACCTCGCACACCGGCTCGGCCAGCGCGCCACCCCGGATGAGCAGCCCCTCGGCACCGACGGAGATGTCGCCACTCACGGCGTTCACCCCCGAGTGGAGCCCGGTGAGCGACTGCACCAGGATGCCGTCGTCGACGGCGGCCACCAGTTCGTCGTGGGTGCCCTCGCCCGGCGTCACCGCCAGCGCCTGGCAGCCCACCCCCGGCGTGGAGGCGTAGGACCGCACCGCCGACGCCGTCGATGCCACCCCCAGCCGGCGAGCGGTCCAGGTGTTGTGCAGGAACCCAACCAGCTCCCCGGCTCGCACCAGTTCGTTGCGTCGAGTGGCCAGCCCCTCGCCGTCATGGGGGTCGGCGCCCATGGACCGGGGATCGGTGGGGTCGTCCACCACGGTGAGCAGCGGCGACCCGATGACCTCGCCCACCCGATCGGCGAACGGCGTGCGACCTTTCAACAGCCGCTCGCCGGTGAGGGTGCCGCCCAGGATGCAGACGATGGTGGCCGCCAAACGCGGCTCGAGCACGACGGTCAGCCGTCGACTGGGCACCGGCGTGGCTCCCAGCAGGCGGGTGGCCCGCTCGACGGCGTCGGCCGCCACCTGGTCGAGGTCCAACTCACCGGGAGTGCGGGCCACGTCCGACCCACCACCCATGCGGGTCTCCGACCCGTCCCGGGCCAGCGCGGCCACCGAGAGGTGACACGTCGTGCCCCGCCCGGCGGCGCTGATGCCGGTGGAGGTGGCGATGGCCGCCTCACCGGCGCCGTCGCCGTACATGGCGGTGCGCACCGATCGCACCCGCTCGTCGGCCCCGGTGGTGGCCCGCTCCAGCTCGATGGCCAGCCGCACCTTCTCGTCGGTGGGCAGCTGCACCACCTCGTCGAACCACAGCTCCTGGTGCACGGGCACCACGCCGTCGGGTCGGGCCAACCCCAGTGCTTCGTCGGGTTCGGCGTGGCGGGCGTTGTCGCGGGCGTCGGCCAGCGTCTCGGCCACCACCTCGGGATCGAGTGATCCACACGAGGCGAAGCCCTGGCGGTCGTCGGCCACCACCCGGATCCCCACACCGGCGGACTGGGCCACCGACAGCGACTCCACCTCGCCGTCGTAGGCCCGCACCGAGGTGGACGAGCCCCGGGCCACGTAGGCCTCCACCTGCTCGCCGGGCCCGGCCTGGGCGGCGAGCCGTTCGGCCATGCGCAGCAGTTCCGCCGTGGTGTCCTCGTTGGCTGCGGCGGCAGCGGTCGGAGCGCTCACGACCCCGAGATGGTGACGTCGGCCACGGCCAGCGTCACCCCATCGGCGCTCATGGGCATGCGGGTGCGGTCGTTCCCCACGGCCACCACCCCGGTCAGCAGACGCTGCAGCGTGGAGCCGATGGTGAACTCGCGCAGTGGTTCGGCCAGCTCGCCGTGGCGGATGCGCAGGCCTTCGGCCCCACACGACAGGTCGCCGCTCACCGGGTTGACCCCCGAGTGCAACCCGGCCACGTCGCACACGTAGACGCCGTCGCCGACGTCGCCCAGGATGTCTGCCGGCGAACGATCGCCGGGGAGCATGGACAGCGCCGCGCAGCCGGCCGACGGCGTGGAGGTGACCCCCCGGCGCACGGCCGAGCCGGTGGAACGCACCCCGGCACGGCGGGCGGTGTGGGCGTCGTAGACGAACGAGGCCAGGGTGCCACCGTCGATGAGCACGTTGCGCCGGGTGGCCAACCCCTCGCCGTCGAGCACGGCTGCGGTGAAGGCCTCGGGGTCGGTGGGGTCGTCCACCACGGTGACCGCCGCAGCCGCCACCTCCTCGCCCAGCCGGTCGGCCAGGAACGACCGTCCCTTCACCACCATCTCGCCGCTCAGCGTGACACCGAGCACGCCGAGCAACTGCGCCGTCACCCACGGGTCGAGCACCACGGTGAACCGGCCGCTGGGCGGCTTGGTGGCCCCGAGCATGCGGGTGGCCCGCAACGCCGCCTGCTCGGCGGTGGCCGCCGGTGACACCCCGGCCGGGCCACGAGCCACCGAGTAGCCGAACCCGGTCTGCACGTCGTCACCTTCACCGGCCATGGCGTACACCGACACGTAGGCCCCGCTCTGGCGCCCGACCGCACGGATGCCGGTGGTGGAGGCAATGGCCGCCACCTCGCTGACATCGGCGTACTCGGCGCTCTCGAGAGCCACGATTCGTTCGTCGGCTGCCAAGGTTGCCCGCTCCACCTCGAGGGCCAGCTCGACCTTGTCGGCCGTCGGCCGCTCCAGCACGCCGGGGTCGTGCAACACCAGGTCCGCCGGCGTCACGCCGTCGGGGTCAGCCAAGCCGGCGTGCGGGTCCTCGCTGGCGAAGCGGGCGTTGTCACGAGCGGCCTCGAGGGCTTCCTCGAGTGCGTCGGGGTCCAACGTGCCCGCCCAGGCGAACCCCTGCCGTCCGTGGTGCACCACCCGGACGCCGGCACCGGCGGACGACGCTGCGGTGAGCGACTCGACGTCGCCCTTGTGCACGCGGATCTCGGTCTCCATCTCGGAGGCGACCACCACCTCCACCTGCTCGCCGCCCTGTGCCATGGCCACCAGCCGGTCGGCATGGCCGAGGAGTACCTCCTCGTCGACGGCGGCGCTGCTCGGGCGCTCAACGGTCGCCATCAGGCGGCCGTCCCGCCGATGGTGAGCGCCTTCACCCGCAGCGTCGGCACGCCGTCGCCCACCGGCACGCCCTGGCCGTCCTTGCCGCAGGTCCCGGGCGGGCCCATGGCGAAGTCGCCGGCCACGGCGTCGATGTCGGTGAGCACCTGCGGGCCGTTGCCGATGAGGTTGCCCTCCCGCAACGGCTCGGTGATCTGGCCGTCCTCGATGAGGTAGGCCTCGGTCATGCCGAAGACGAAGTCGCCGGTGGCGGTGTTGACCTGACCGCCGCCGAGGTGGGCCACGTACACGCCGTGATCGGTGGACGCAATGATGTCGTCGGGGTCGTCGTCACCGGCGAGGAGCACGGTGTTGGTCATGCGGACCATGGGGAGGTGCTGGTAGCTCTGGCGCCGGCCGTTGCCCGAGGAGGGTCGACCTTCCTTGCGGGCCCGCAGCTGGTCCCACATGTAGTCGGTGAGCACGCCGTCGCGGATGAGTACGTTGCGCTGCGCCGGGTGTCCTTCGTCGTCGATGGCCACATACCCCCATTCGCGAGCGATGGTGCCGTCGTCCACCAGGGTGACCAACGGGCTGGCCACCTGCTCGCCCACCCGACCGGCGAACACCGAGGCGCCCTTGGCCACCAGGTCGGCTTCCAGTCCGTGCCCGCACGCCTCGTGGAAGAGCACCCCACCGCCGCCCTTGCCGATGACCACCGGTAGCTGGCCCGACGGCGCCGGGCGGGCAGCCAGCTTGGTGAGCGCCCGCCGCGCAGCCCGCTCGGCCAACTCGGCTACGTCGTGCTGGTCGAACAGCTCGAAGCCCACGGTGTGACCGATCGACTCGCGGCCCGTCTGCAGACCGGTGTCACCAGAGGCGACCGTCGACACCGAGAACAGGGTGCGCACGCCGTCGTCGCCGGCCAGCAGGCCGTCGCTGTTGGCCACCACGAACCGGCGCCGGCCCTCGGAGTAGCTGGCCGACACCTGGGTGATGGCCGACCCAGCGGCGCGGGCCGACTCGTCGGCTCGGCGCAGCAGGCCCACCTTGGTGCCCTTGTCGACCGTCTCGGGCAGCACCTCTGGCTGGTACGAGCGAGCCACGTCCCGACGGGTGAGCGCCACCTCCTTCACCCCGCCGCCACCGCCGCGTGCGGCGGCCGCTGCTGCTTCCGCTGCCGCCCGCAGTCCGGCGGGGGTGAGATCGGCGGTGTGGGCGAAACCGGTGGTGTCACCCACCACCACTCGGATGCCGGCTCCCCGACTGCGCCCGGAGGTCAGTTCCTCCACACGTCCGTCGTCGAGATGCGCCGAGGCCGATCGGCGATCCTCGGCGAACACCTCTGCGAAATCACCGCCCGTGGCGAGCGCGCCGCGCAGGGTCTGAGCCATGAGATCGGGGTCGATGAGGACATCGTCGCTGGTGGTGGTCACGTCCCTCACGCTACCGAGGGGCGGGCTGGTGTGCGCCCATCACTGGTCCTAGTGTGGCCGTCGTGCCCGTGACCGCAGGACTCTCAGCAGCGGTCGACCTCACAGTGGGAGAGGCCGACACCGCAATTGCACTCCGATCGGGAACCGTGCCGGTGCTGGCCACCCCCCGGGTGGTCGGACTGGTGGAGGAGGCGTCGGTGAAGGCCCTCGACGGTGCGCTCGGGCCGGAGGAGACCACGGTGGGCATGCAGGTGCAGCTCGACCACCTGGCCCCCACCGCCGTCGGCCACGACGTGGTGGCCGAAGCCACGGTCGAGAAGGTGCACGGCCGACGGGTAGCCATCACCGTGTCGGTGCGCGACGAACGCGGCCTAGTGGCCGTCGGCCGGGTCACGCGGGTGATCGTCAACGTGGAGCGCTTCCTCGAGAAGTGCAGCTGAGCCAGGGGCGCCCGGACTCCCCCGAGGAGTCCCCGGTACGCTCGACGCCGCGTGGACACCCCTGACACCACCGCTGACCACGAGCAGCACCAGACCGCCGGCGATCCCTCCGGCGATGGCGACGACGCCCCGGAGATCGACGCGCCGCTGACCACCATGACCCGGGTGCGGGCCTTCCTCACCCGCCGGGCGTTCCCGCTGCGAGTGGGCATCAGCCTGCTGCTGTTGGGCGCCTTGGTGCTCGGCGCCTCCGACGTCGACCCCTCGGGCTTCCTGCCGGCCTGGGGGTTGACCAACACCGCCTGGCTGGTGGCCACCGCCGCGCTCATGGGGCTCAGCCTGGTGCTGGGCTGCGGACGCTGGTGGGCGGTGCTGGCCGCCATGGACCTGCGAGCAACCCGCTTCGGCCGACTGCTGTCGTACTACCTGGCCGGACACTTCGTCTCGAATGCGCTCCCGACCACCATCGGTGGTGACGTCGTCCGGGTGGCCCGTCTGTCGAAGGACAACGGCGACAGCGCCGCCAGCTTCGCCTCGGTCATCATCGAGCGGCTCACCGGCTGGCTGGTGCTGCCGGTCATCACCGCCGTCGGTCTACTGGTGGACCCGTCACTGCGAGAGTTGGGCCGGGCCACAGTGGCGGCCGTGGCGGTGGCTGCGGTCACCCTGGGGGCGCTGATCGCCATCCTGGTGGCGGCCGATCACCCCCGCCTCCTCGGCCGATTCGCCGCCTCGGAGGACTGGCGCCGCTTTGCAGGGGCCATCCACCTGGGCGTCAATCGGCTCCGACGACATCCCGCCGCGGCCACCAACGTGGTGGTGGTGGGCCTGGCCTACCAGGTGGTACTGGTACTGGCCGCCACGGCTGCCGCCCGTGCCCTCGAGATCGACGAGGCCACCGTCACGGTGATGCTGGCCTTCTACCCCGCCGTGCTCATCGCCCAGGTCTTGCCCATCGGCATCGCCGGGCTGGGCGTGCGAGAAGGCGCCTTCGTCCTGTTCCTCACCCCACTCGGCGTCCCACCGGAGCGGGCCATCGCCCTCGGCCTGCTGCTCTACCTGGTGAACCTGGGGGTGAGCCTCGTGGGGGCGCCGTCGTTCGCCACCGGGGGACGCGGTCTCCGCCGTCACCGCTGATAGCGTGGAACGCAGTCGACCGCACCAGGGACCATGATTCTCGACACCATCACCTGCCCAGCCGACCTCCGGCGCCTGTCCTACGAAGAGCTCGACCAGCTCAGCGCCGAGATTCGCTCGCGCATCGTGGACGCCGTCAACGACAAGGGCGGCCACCTCGGCTCGAACCTCGGGGTGGTGGAGCTCACGTTGGCCCTGCACCGCGTGTTCGACTCGCCGCGCGACATCCTCCTGTGGGACACCGGCCACCAGAGCTACGTCCACAAGATGGTGACCGGGCGCACCGACGACTTCGACACACTGCGCAGCACCGACGGCCTGTCGGGCTACCCGAGCCGGGACGAGTCCGAACACGACTGGGTGGAGAACTCCCACGCCTCGACCGTGCTGTCTTACGCCCACGGGCTGGCCACCGCTCAGGCGTCGCCTCTCGGTGAACGTCGGCGGGTGATCGCCGTCATCGGCGACGGCTCCATGACCGGTGGCATGGCCTTCGAGGGACTCAACAACATCGGCCACTCCGGCAGCGACTGCATCATCATCCTCAACGACAACGGCCGCTCCTACGCCCCCACCGTGTCGAAGCTGGGCGAGACGCTCGTGCGTATCCGGTCGAACCCCACCTATATGCGCCGCCAGGCTCGCCTCGAGCGGCTGCTGCAGGACTTCCCGGTGCTGGGACCGCAGCTCGAGCGCGGCCTCGACGCCACCAAGGCCGCCATCCGCGAGATGTGGGAACCACCGGCGTTCTTCGAGACGCTCGGCGTGCGCTACACCGGCCCGTTCGACGGCCACGACACCCGTGCGCTCGAACAGGCGCTGCGCAACGCCGCCGAACTGCGTGGCCCGCAGGTGATCCACGTGCTCACCCACAAGGGCCGCGGCTACGGCCCGGCCGAGAACGATCCGGTGAAACGCCTCCACGACATGGGCAGCTCCAAGCCCGGCAGCTACACCGCAGCGTTCACCGGGGCGCTCATCGCCGAGGCCGACCAGCGCCCCGAGGTGGTGGCCATGACCGCCGCCATGCCCGACTCCACCGGCCTGCTGCCGTTCAAGGAGCGGTTCCCGGGGCGGTGCCTCGACGTGGGTATCGCCGAGCAGCACGCCGCCACCTCAGCGGCCGGCATGGCCATGGGCGGCCTGCGGCCGGTGGTGGCCATCTACTCGACCTTCCTCACCCGGGCATTCGACCAGATCAACCTTGACGTCGGCCTCCACAGCCAGCCGGTGGTGTTCTGCGTCGATCGGGCGGGCATCACCGGCGACGACGGTCCCAGCCACCACGGTGTGCTCGACATGGTGCTGCTCTCCAAGGTGCCCGGTATGACCATGTTCGCCCCGTCGTCCTACCAGGAGCTCGGGGTCATGCTGCACGAAGCGCTCGAGATCACCGATGGCCCCACGGCCATCCGTTGGCCCAAGACCACGGCGCGTCACGTGGCCGACGAGGAGGTGGGCAGCGGCCTCGCCGGCCGCAAGGCACGCAGCGGCGACGACCTGTGCATCGTGGCCGTCGGCAAGATGCTCGAAGCCGCACTCGACGCCGCCGAACAACTCGAGGCCGACGGCATCTCCACCACCGTGTGGGACCCCCGGGTGGTGTGCCCGCTCGACCCCCAGATGCTGGCCGACGTGGCTCGCCACCCGTTCGTGCTCACCATCGAGGATGGCCTGCGCGAGGGCGGCATCGGTGCGGCAGTGGCCGACGAGGTGAGCGAACTCTCGCTCGGCGCCGCTCGGCCACCCAGGGTGCGGGTCCTCGGTGTGCCCCGGGCCTACATCCCCCACGGCAAGCCCGACGAGATCCTCGCCGAGCTGGGCCTCGACGCCTCGGGCATCGTGGCCTCCGCCCACGGCCTCGTGGCTGCCCAGCGCCTCGAACACCCCCAGCTCTGAGCTGCCGGCGCGCTGCGTGGCGACCCACGAGGTGCGGATCGAACACCGGTGACCGGGGTCGGACGCCCCCGACTCAGGTGTAGAAGGGGTTCTCGCCCTGGGTGTGGTCGGTGGCGTCGACCACGTCGGTGATCTCGGGGATGGCGTCACACACGGCGGTGGCGATGCCCTGCACCATGGTGGCCTGGCTCATGGCACAGCCCTGGCAACCGCCGCCCATGGTCACGTACGCCGTGGACCCCTCCACCCCGACGAGGGTGGCGAAACCGCCGTGTGAGGCGAGCGACGGATTGATGACCTGTTCGAGCAGTTGGCGCACCTTGTCGGGGGTGTCGCCTTCGAGTTCGAGATCGCCCACGTCGGCCAGCGGGTCGGGGCGGTTCGGGTTGCGGATCACCAGCCCGCCCTGGCCAGCGTGGGACGGCAGGTCGAGGGTGGCACCACGCAAGCGCTCGACCGAGTCGGCCGGCAGGTGCAACACCAAGTGGTCGCCATCAGCTGGGCCGATGATCTGACGATGGTCGTCCGGGGCCGCCTCGTCGACGGTCTCGAAGGCCAGGTCGTAGGTGAACTCGGCGCCGTTGGCGCCGGTGATCTCGATGCGCAGTGCAAGTTGCTCGGCGTCGTCCTCACCGGCACGCACCTCGAGCACCTTGACCAAGGCGTCGTCGGTGACGATCATCACCGCCTCGTCCGCAGCGGAGGCATCGGTGGTGACCGCGTCGTCAGTGGGTGGAGCGGGCGCGACGGCGTCGGTGGACATGGCCCTAAGCGTAACGGCGGGACCCGGCGTCGACACGCACGCCGTCAACCCGATCTCGAGGCAGAACGACGCTGCTCGAGTTCCTCGGCCAGCACCAACCATCGTTCCTCGGCGTCCGCCACCTCCGCCAGGGCGGTCTCGAGGTCGGCTCCGGCAGCAGCGAGCTGCCCGTGGTCGCCGCCGGCGTCGGCCAGCACCGCTTCCAACTTCGCCTTCCGGCGCTCGGCCGCCTCCAAACGTTTGGTGGCCGCCCGCAGCTCGTGGTTGATGGTCGACGTCGACCGCTGCGGCGACGAACCATCCGCTGGCTTCGTCCTGCTCCCCGACCCTCGATCTCCCACCGCACCACTCGCCGACCCGTCGGACCGGCCTCTCGATGGCCCGGTGGACACGGACGTCGATCCGGCCGACCCACCCTCAGCGGAGCCGGGAGCGGCCACCGATGCCGTGCGACCACGTCGCCGCCCGGCCCGCCGCTCGGCTTCCCAGGCGGCGTAGCCCCCGGGTCGGCGGGCCACGCTGCCGCCGGCGCCGAACACCACCACGTCCTCCACCGTGCGCTCCAGGAACGCCCGGTCGTGGCTCACCACCAACAGCGTGCCCGGCCAGTCGTCGAGCAGGTCCTCGAGCGCCCGGAGGGTGTCGATGTCCAAGTCGTTGGTGGGCTCGTCGAGCAGCAGCACGTTGGGTCCGGCGGCGAGCACCGACACCAGCTGCAGTCGTCGTCGTTCCCCGCCCGACAGCAGCCGCACCGGCGCCCACTGGGTGTCCTCGGCATAGCCGAAGCGCTCGAGCAGGGCGGCGTCGCGCCAGTCGGGTTGGCGGAGCGGACCGGCGACCACCTCGCGCACCCGGGCGTCGCCGTCGAGGCTGGCCGCCCGTTGGTCGACGTAGCCCAGCCGCACGGTGGGCCCCACCGTCACCGAGCCCTCGTCGGGCTGCACCCGTCCGGCGCAGATGTCGAGCAGCGTCGACTTGCCCACCCCGTTGGGCCCGACCACGCCCAGTCGCTCCCCCGGGCCGATCGACAGGTCCACGTCGGCCAGCAGCACCTGCTCGGGGCTCCAGGCGAACCCCACGCCCTCGAGGTCGAGCACCCGGTCACCGAGTCGGGGCATGGCCAGCCCGGCGCTCTGGGCGGCAGCCAGGTCGGGGGCGTCGGGCCGCTGGGTGGCGGCCGGTCCGGCCAGCACCGCTTCGGCCCGGGCGATGTGTGCCTTGGGTTTGCGGGAACGGGCCGGCGCGCCCCGGCGCAACCACGCCAGCTCCTTGCGGGCCAGGATGCGGCGGCTCGACTCCTCGGCGGCGTCCAACTCGTCGCGTCGGGCGCGGGCATCGAGGTAGGCGTCGTAGCCGCCCTCGTGGAGGTGCACTGCGCCCCGATCCAACTCGAGTGTGCGATTGGTGAGCGCGTCGAGCAGGTGCCGGTCGTGGGTGACCAACACCAGCGCCCCCCGGTGGGCCGCCAGACGCTCCTCCAACCAGGCGATGGCATCAATGTCGAGGTGGTTGGTGGGCTCGTCGAGCACCAGGAGGTCGGCATCTGCCACCAACGCCCGGGCCAGTGCCGCCCGCTTGGCCTGCCCGCCGGAGAGCGCGTCGAGCGGGGCATCGGCCAGCGCTCCCATGCCCAGGCGGTCGAGTACGGCGTCGGCTTCCCAGACCCGCTCCGATGCGGCACCGGCCACGGCATCGCGCACGGTGGCGCCGTCGAGCACGGCGGTCTGGTCGAGCATGGCCACCCGCAGGTCCTTCCCGAAGCGCACCTGGCCGGCGTCGGGCTCCGCCGCCCCGGTGAGCACCCGCAGGAGGGTCGACTTACCGCTGCCGTTGGCCCCCACCACGCCGAGACGGTCGCCGGTACGGATCACCACCGACAGTCCGCTGAACAGCGGTTTGCCCGGCCGGCTGGCCGCCACGTCGTCGAGATCCACCAACAGCACGATGCTCAGCCTAGGAGGTGGCTTCGTCGCCACCGCAGGCCTACGTCGGGCACGCCACCACGCCCGATCCGACAGGCCCGACCCGAAAGGTGCCCACGCCAGCCGGACCGGTAGCGTGGCGCCGTGCTGCTGGCTGCGCAACGGGGTCCGGACCCCGCCCACTCGGTGGGGCTGGACGCGTTGGCGGCGTTGCGGGCCGGGCGTCGGGCGGCGGCGCGCCGCCACGTCGACTGGATCGATGCCCTCTACCGGGTCTACATCGCCGGCCTGGGCGGGCTGGGCGCCATCGTGGCGCTGAGCGCGCTCCTCCCGAGTGACCCGCTGGATGACCGCCAACTGGCCCTGGTGGCCGAACACGGCCCGGGGGCCATCGGCGTGGTGGTGTCGCTGGGCCTGTGGGCGGCGCTGCGCAGCGGCGGACGCGGCGGCCCGCTGGCGCTCGAGCCGGCCATGGTGGCCCACGAACTGGGCTCGCCCCTCCCCCGACCTCTGGTGCTGCGCTCTCCGGCGCTCCGCCTCATCCGCTTCTGGGCGTTCGCCGGCGCCTGCGGTGGAGTGATCGTCGGGCTGTCCGCCCGTCAGTTGCCCATCGATCTGGCCGAGGCGACCGGCACCGCCGCGGTCGCCGGCGCAGCAGTCGGAACAGTGGCCGCGCTGTGTGGCCTCGGAGCATCGGGCCACCGCTGGTCGATCCGACGGGCGAACCTGGTCGGCGGGGCGCTCACCGCCACGGCGGTGGTGGCAGTGGCCGTGCCCGATCTCCTGGTGATGTCGCCGCCGGTGGTGCTCGGCGCTGCGCTGCTCACCTCCCTGCCCGGCACCGTCGATCCGGTGGGTTCGCCCGAGGCGATCGCCTCGGTGGTAGCAGCTGTCGGCGCCGTGGTCGCGCTCGCCGTGTGGGCGTTGCGGGGACTGGGCGGCCTCTCGGTGGAGGCGGCCCGACGACGCGCCGGACTGGTCGACCAGCTCCGCTTCGCCGTGACCCTCCAGGACGTGCGCACGGTGGTGTTGGTGCGGCGGGCCCTCACCCAGGAGGCTCCCCGCACCCGCCCGGCGTTCGGGGTGCCGGCGTGGGGCTGGCTCCCCCCGCCGGTGCGCCGAGGACTGCGTGGCCTGGCCCGCGCCCCCCTCGGCCGCTGGGGCCAACTGGTGGCCGCCGGCGTCGTGGCCGGGCTGGCCATGGCCGCGGCCTGGCACGGGGCGGTGGCCGTGTTGGTGGTGGCCGTGGTGGCCCTGCACTTCGCCGCTCTCGACGCCACCGATGCCTTGGCCCAGGAGGTCGACCACCCGGTGCGCTGGGCATCGCTGGGCGGGCTGCCCGGCAACGTCTTGTTGTGGCACCTGCCCGTGGCCGCACTGCCCATGCTGGCCACCTATGCGGTGGCCACCGGCACCGCCGCGCTGCTGGTGCCGACCGATGTGGTCACCGCACTGGCGCCGATGCTGGTGCTCCCGGTGGTGGCGGCCTCGATCACCAGCGGCGCGTTGAGCGCAGCGCTCGGTGCCCCCGACCATGCCCGCATGGCCCTGTTGGGGCCCGACCTGATGGGAGCGGCCATGATGGCCCGGATGGTCCTCCCCTTTGCTCTGGTGGCCACGGCCGTGGCACCCGTCGTGACTGCTGGTCACGACGCCGCTGCACTCGACACCCTGCGGGTCTCGAACCTGCTGGCCTATTCGTTGTTCGCCTGCGGCTTCGCGCTGTTGTTCCTTCGCTCCCGGGCACCGCAGCGGTCATGACACCGTCCGACTCCTCCGAGTCGCCGTCCGGGTCGACCTCCGACGCCCCCTCCGGCGCCGGCGACACCGTGCTCGACGTGCGCGCCGCCACCAAGGATTTCGGCGACGGACTGGGACTCACCGAGGTGGACCTGGCCGTCCACGGCGGCGAGGTGGTCATGTTGGTGGGGCCCAACGGCGCCGGGAAGTCGACGCTGTTGGGTCTGGTCGGCGGCCTGGTGGAGCCCACCGAAGGGGAGATCCTGGTGGCGGGCAGCCCGGCTGGTTCCGAACATGCTCGGGCCGCCTGCTCGTCGATCCCCGACACGCCGGCGCTGTACCCCGACCTCAGCGTCCGCGAGCACCTCGAGTACGTGGCCGGCATGCACGGCGTGGCCGACTGGGAGGACTACGCCGAGGACCTGCTCGACATGTTCGCCCTCATCGACCGGGCCGACGACCTGCCCAGCCGCTTCAGCCGCGGCATGCGCCAGAAGACCGCCCTGTGCACCGCCCTGGTCCGTCCTTTCACACTGTTGTGTATCGACGAGCCGTTCGCCGGACTCGACCGCCCCGCCCAGGAGGCGTTGCTCGAGGTCATCGCCGAGGTGGCCGAACAGGGCGCGGCGGTGGTGGTGTCCACCCACCAGCAGGACCTGCTGGCCGTGGCCACCCGCTGCGTGGGGTTGCGGGACGGTCAGGTCATCCACGACGGCGAAGTGTCCGCCGAGGTTGTGCGGACACTCGTCGAGGGGTGACGGCTCCAGCGCGAGCCGCCCGACCACGCCCCCGACAGTTCCTCGCCGCCACCCTCCCTTCCCGGACGCACCCGGGCGGCTACCGTTCGGCCATGGGACGCTTCGCCAACTCCAAGGCACTGGCTGGGGCATCGTGGAACGTGCTCAAGGCGGACAAGGAACTGGCAGTCCTGCCAGTGCTGTCCTTCGTGGCCACGATCCCGGTGGCCGCGCTGTTCGGCGGCGGGGTCTACGTGTCGATGGACCGCACCACGACGGCTGCGACCTCGGAGATCTCGCCCACGCCGCTCACCTACGTCATCGGTGCCGTGGGCTACCTGGCGCTCACCTTCGTGGTGTTCTTCTTCACCGCAGCACTCGTCTCGGGCGCCCTCGAACGCTTCCGCGGCGGCAACCCCTCGGTCGGCTCAGCACTCGGCGGCGCCAGCAAGCGCATCGGACCGATCTTCGCCTGGGCCATGCTGGCCGGGACCGTCGGGCTCATCCTCCAAGCGCTCGAGGAACGTCTCGGGTTCCTCGGAGAACTGGCCGTCCGCCTCGTGGGTATGGCCTGGCAGATCGTGACGTGGTTGGCCATCCCCGTCATCATCGACCAGGGCACCGGCCCGTTCGCCTCGTTGCGGGAGTCGGCCACGCTGTTCCGCCGTACCTGGGGTGAGAACCTCATCAGCCAGGCGGGCCTGGGCATCATCGCCATGCTGGTCATGCTCCCGGGCCTCCTCATCGGTGGCGCCGTGGCCGTGGCCCTGCCGTTCGTGGGTATCCCACTCATCGTGGTGTGGGCGGTGGTGGTCAGCATCGTCTTCGCAGCGCTGAACGGCATCCTGCGCACCGCCATCTACCTGTTCGCCACCGGCCAGGAGGTGCCCGGGTTCAGCCACGCCACCCTGCAGGACACCTTCCGCCTCAAGCGCTGACACCCACGACGACCGAGACGTCGAGCGACCCCGCCGCTGCCGCCGCAGGGCTGGTCCGCGACCCGCTACCGTCGGGGCCGTGACGGAACTCAGCGATGCAGTCAGCTACGACCTCGACGGTGAGGTGGCCGTCGTCCACCTCGACGACGGCAAGGCCAACGCCATCAACCACGAGGTGGTCGATGCGCTCACCGAGGCCATCGGTCGGGCCGAGACCGATGCCGGCGCACTGGTGGTCGTCGGTCGCGACGGCCGGTTCTCGGCCGGCTTCGACCTGTCGATCATGACCGCCGGCCCTGACCAGGCCATGCCGTTGCTCAAAGCCGGCGCCGAGCTGGGGATCCGCATCTACACCGCCCAGGTGCCGGTGCTCATGGCCTGCACCGGCCACGCCCTGGCCATGGGTGCCATCCTGCTCATGGTGGCCGACACCCGCATCGGCACGGCCGGGTCGTTCAAGCTGGGGATGAACGAGGTCGCCATCGGCATGCCGGTGCCGGCCTTCGCCGTGGAGATCGCCCGCGATCGCCTGTCGAAGAACCACTTCGTGCCGGCCATCCAGCACGCCCACATCTACGATCCCGACGGGGCCGTGGCCGCCGGCTACCTCGACCAGGTCGCCGAACCGGGTGCCGCCGAGGCCACCGCCGTGGAGCACGCCCGTCACCTGGCCACCACCCTGCGTCCCGGCGCGTTCCGCATGACCCGTCAGTTGGCCCGAGGCGACGTGGCCGAGAACCTCCGCCACGCCCTGGCCCGCGACCTCGAGACGTTCACCGTCGAGAGCTGAGCGGGCGCCGGTTGCGCGGCGGTGGCAGCGCTCAGAGCGCCGGTTTGGCCACCGATCGCCACTTGCGAGCCCGCAGGTAGGGGGCGAAGGCTGCACCGATGTGGGCCAGGTCCTCCTGCGTCTTTGGCTTGCGGATCTCGTAGAGGTGCGGGAACCGTCGCCACAGGTTCACCAGCTCCCAGAGGGCGAGGGCGTCGTCACCGGTGGGGGCGGGCACCACGACCGGGCCGAACAACGCCATGCCGTCGGGGAAGACGATGGTGGGCACCCCGTGGCCGCCGTGGCGACCCACCACCTCGTCGTGGTCGGCACGCACCTCGTCGTGGGTCGTCGGATCGGCCAGCGCCTCGTCCACCAGCGCCGGCTCGTAGCCCAGCTCGCCGAGCAGCACCCTGTGCTCGTCGGGGTCGAACGTGGGACGCTCGTCCACGAAGAACGCCCGGCCCACGGCCTCGTACCAGCGGTCGACGTGCTCCTGACCCTGCCGGCGCAGCAGGGTCGCCACCCGCATCTGCGACCAGCCGTAGGACCACTCCCGCGCCCACGGCGGCGTCTTCCCTTCCTCGAGGTTGACGAGTTCGAGGCTGAAGAAGCGCCAGTGGATCTCGAGCCCGGTGTGCGCTCGCACCTCGCGCAGCCACAGCGAGGTCTGGTAGGCGTAGGGGCACATCGGGTCGATGTGGACCTCGATCCGTTGTGCCAGGTCTGCTCCGCCCGTGACCGCACCGTTGCTCATCATCGCTACGCTACCGCCACGAGATCGGGGGACCACGTGAACGACCGGGCCGAAGCCACGACCGATGCCGACGACGAGCCACCCGTCCTGGCCTGCCTCGAGGTGGTCTGGACGTCGGTGGCCGACCTGGCCCGGCAGCTCGACGACGACGACTGGCTCACGCCGTCGGAGCTCGCAGGCTGGTCGGTGAAGGACTGCATCAGCCACATGGTGGGGGTCGAGTCGGCGCTGTTGGGCGAGCCGGTGCCCGACGTGTCGGTCGATCACCTCGACCACGTGACCACCGACTTCGCCGCCATGATCGAGAAGCCGGTCGAAGCCCGCCGCGCCCGCCCCGCCGGCGAGGTGGTCGACGAGTTCGGGACCGCCACCCGCCGTCGCCTCGAGGCGCTGCGCGCCATGACCCCCGAAGAGTGGGCGGTCGTCGGCTGGTCGCCCGTGGGGCAGGTGCCGTACGCGCAGTTCATGGAGGTCCGGGTGTTCGACTGCTGGATGCACGAACAGGACATCCGCCGAGCAACCGGTCGCCCCGGACACCTCGAGGGTCCGGCGGCTGAGCTGGCCTTCGGTCGCATCCGCTCGGCCATGGGCTTCGTGGTGGGCAAGAAGGCCGCCGCGCCGCAAGGGTCCACGGTCGTGTTCGACATCCAAGGCCCAGTCGGTGATCGCTTCACCATTGAGGTGGCCGACCGCGCCAGCGAGGCCGCCGACGAACCCGCTGACCCCACCGTGGTGCTCGAGATGAGCCTCTCCGCCTTTGCGGCGCTCGGTGGTGGTCGGTGGGACAGAGATGCAGCACTGGCCAGCGGTGAGGTGGCGATCTCGGGCGACGAGGACCTGGCCTCTGCGGTGCTCGACGCCATGGCCTTCACGCCCTGAGCACGGCGAATTGAGTATCCCGCTACTCATGCGCCCCCGTCGGGTGGGGCGGACACTGGCGTGCGCACCGATCAATCGGCATCACCCACGTCAGGGTGCCGTCAGGATTCTTTGCCGGCCACTTTTGGTCCCACCACCCCGTTAGTGTTCGCCCGCCGGTGCGCGGTCGTCACCCCCCGTAGAGGAGCACCGCCATGTCACACCGGCCCCCGGCCATCCACCCGAGCCCGCCCGGCACACGAGGGCGACATCGGCGCAGCGTGGTGGGCATCCTCGTCGGCGTGGGCCTGCTCGTGGCCTCCGTCGCCGCCATGCCCCCAGCAGCGGCGGCGCCCGACAGCGCCGGCACCGACTACTGGCTGGCCTTCCAGGAGAACAACTGCTGCGGCAGCCCGACCCTCACCCTGTTCATCTCGGGTGCAACCGCCACCACCGGCACGGTCAGCGTGCCGGGCCTCTCCTTCTCGCAGGACTTCACCGTCACGCCCGGAGAGGTGACCAGCGTCGTGCTACCCGCCGGCGCCAACGCCACCACGGCAGACGGCGTGCAGGACCGCGGGGTGCGAGTCACCGCCGCGGACGAGGTCACGGTCTATGGCCTCAACCGGGTCCAGGCCTCCACCGACGCCTTCCTGGCCTACCCCACCGACATCCTGGGCACCCAGCACACGATCCTGGCCTGGAACAACAACGGCGTGGTCAACCGGACGCAGTTCGCCGTCGCGGCCACCGCCGACGACACCACCGTGACCGTCGTCCCGAGCGTGACCACCGGTGCGCGAGTGGCCGGCGAAGCGTACGACATCACCCTGGACGAGGGGCAGGTCTACCAGCTGGCCAACGTGCAGTCGTCGACCGCCGACCTCACCGGGTCGACGGTCACCTCCGACAAGCCGGTGGCCGTCTTCGGCGGCCACGGCTGCGCCAACATCCCCACCGGGGCGACGACGGCGTGTGACCACATCGTCCAGCAACTCCCCCCGATCGACACCTGGGGTCGGAGCTTCGTGACCATGCCCCTGGCCACCCGGATCGGCGGCGACACGTTCCGCATCCTGTCGGCCAGCGACGGCACCACCGTCAGCATCAACGGGGCCGTGGTGGCCACCCTCGACGCCGGTGAGTTCCACCAACAGCTCATCGACGGCCCGTCCACCATCACCACGTCCAACCCGACGCTGGTGGCCCAATACTCCAACGGGACCTCGTTCGACAACGTCACCTCCGATCCGTTCATGATGCTCATCCCACCCTTCGAGCAGTTCCTGAACAGCTACACGGTGACCACGCCGGCCAGCGGCTTCACGTTCAACTTCATCAACGTGGTGGCGCCGAATGCAGCGGTGGGCGAGGTCCTGCTCGACGGCGCCCCCATCCCGGCCGAGGACTACACGCCCATCGGCGCATCGGGCTTCTCCGGAGCGCAGGTCCCGGTGCAGCTGGGCGCCCACACCCTGGCATCGGCATCGCCGTTCGGGGCGTTCATGTACGGCTTCGACAACGCTGACTCCTACGGCTACGCCGGCGGACTGTCCTTGGCGCCCATCGCCCGGGTCACCTCGGTCGACCTGGCCCTCCGACCGCCGGCCACCACGTTGGAGGTCGGCACGGAGACCTGTGCGGTGGCCACGGTCACCGACCAGAACGACGCTCCGGTGGTCGGCGTCCGCGTGGACTTCACCGTGGACGGCGTGCATCCCGCCTCGGCCTTCGCCAACAGCGACGAGGCCGGCGAAGCCGAGTTCTGCTACACGGGCGAGGTCGCAGGCCAGGACGCCATCCGGGCCGGCGTCGGCGCCATCGAGGGGACGGTGACGGTCACCTGGAGCCTGGCCTGCAATCCCTTCGTGGACGTCGACCTGTCCAACCCGTTCTGCTTCGACATCGAGTGGATGGCCGACAACGACCTGGCCAACGGCTGGCCCGACGGCACCTACCGACCCGGCGTGGACGTGTCCCGCCAGGCCAAGGCCGCCTTCATCTGGCGGCTGAACGGCTCCCCGGCAGCCGAGCCTGGCTTCCCCACCTTCCCCGACGTGCTGGCCGACAACGAGTTCTTCGACGCCATCGCATGGATCTCCCAGGAAGGCATCGCCGAGGGTTACGAGGACGGCACCTACCGCCCGGAGACCAACATCTCCCGCCAGGCGGTGGCCGCCTTCCTGTGGCGGCTGGCCGGGAGCCCCGAGCCGGCGAGTGACGACCCGGCGTTCTCCGATGTGCCCGCCGGTCACCAGTTCTTCGACGCCATCGCCTGGCTCGCCGAGGCCGGTATCGCCGAGGGCTACCCCGACGGCACGTTCCGTCCGACCGAGCCCACCTCGCGCCAGGCCAAGGCAGCGTTCCTCCGCCGGTTCGTGGACGCCACCTCGGTGAGCTGACCACTCGTCACGACACACCGTCGGATCGGCTCGTCGGGCACACGCCGTCGACCGCGCGGCAGCGGATCGCCTCGGTGATCAGTCAGCGACGAGGGCGGGAGGTCGCTGCACGAGCAGGGCCCGTG